>NZ_CAXHZC010000004.1:0-505970 GCF_964021845.1 uncultured Arcticibacterium sp.
AGAAGTTACAAAAATTTAAACATAAAAAAAGAGACTGCCCTTTTGAGACAGCCTCCTTTTTTGTAGACTTAAGTCTGCTTATTTCTTGAATTTCTTAAAAAATTCGCGAACCTGCTCACCTGCAGCTTCTCTACCGCCAAGCCCAAACATAAGTGCAAATGCTACGGCAATGGCTCCAAGTGTAAGTCCAAAAGCTAATTCAATTATTTCGTTAGCAATGCCCATTTGACGTAAAGAAATGGCAATAAATAAAGCTAAAATGACATACTTAGCTATGTTGGCAACCAAAACGTTATCGTCTGATTTGTTGATGAACTTATAGGCAGTATTAGCCAAAAAGTTTCCTAAAAGTAGAATAAGAAGTCCAAAAAGGACTTTTGAAGCTAGTGCTAAAACCTCGTTTAGGATATTTGTAAGTGCTGCAAATTCTAATTCGCCTACTGCAGTAGTAGCACCAATCAATAGAATCATGAAAGTGGCCACGCTTCCTATAACTGAGCTAAGTTTTCTTTCACCAGTTATTGAGGTCATATTGTATTTTACGGCATATTCATTAATTCCAATGTTTTCAAGAATCCCTTCTAGAAGCTGTACCACATATTTTCCGACTATATAAAAAACGGCCATGATGATCACTGCTAGTATAATCTTAGGTATAGCACTAAGTAGGTTAGTGAAAAGGACTTTAGCGGGGTCGGTGATTACAGTCATTTGAAGATAATCTAATGCCACCATAAGGATAGGCACGAATACAATAACGAATACAATCTTTTTTAGGATGTTACCTAAGTCTAGGTTGCCCAAGTTTAACTTTTCAGAGTATTTGTTTATAAAGTCGCCAGCCATAGAAACTAATTCTGATACAAACTGAGCTAAATAATAACCAATTATACCAATTACACCAGCACCAATAATATTAGGGACTGATTGCATGAATTTGGAAAGCATGTCTTTCAAAGGCTCCAAAACATTGCTTACACCAAGTATTTCCAGTGCAATTAAAGACCCCATTATTAAAAGAAGGTAATGAACCAGTTTTCCAATGAGCTTTGACGGTTTGGTATTTCCCTTTTCACCCATTCTTTCATCGAAAGGAGCTTTTTTGACAAGTTTAGTAATAAGTCCTGATACAAATTTGGCTACCATCCAGGTTATCAAAAAGATAAGTAAGGCTGATAATGCTCTTAAAAGTCCAGGGCCTATCATTCCTGATAGTTGCGAACCGAAGTTCGAATTCATAAAGTCTTGTAGTTGGTTTTCCATGTTTTCTAGTTTTGAGTATTTAGGTTAATACTTATGAATAAGTTTCTTATGAAGAAGTTTTGCCTTCCCTATTAAGAGTGTGATTTTTAAAAAAGTCACATTTATTACAAATTAATTTGGAAGGGTCCAGAAAGAGTTGATGTATTTACCTAGGAAAAAATGGAAGCTTGGGTATAAAAAAGATAACCCGACTCTATAGAATCGGGTTATTCTTTCAAACCATTAATTGTGAGTATTAAATACTCACCAACTTTATAAACTGTACTTGTCTAAAGTTCACTAATTTATGTTTGAAATGCAAGAGTTACCATGTTTTTTATTATTCGGTAATAAATAGGGTAATAATACCCTAGCCTTGTTTCGTTATAGTTATGAAATTTAGTTTTTGAATCTAAACTATATAAGACATGAGTGCATCAGAGTTGATTTTCACCTTAGTTCGCATGCTGCTAATTTTCATCATTCCAGCCTTACTAGGTTATTTAGGGAAAACGCTCCTTTTTAAAGGGAAAAAGAGCAATTTAAATTATTACAAAAGACAATAGTTATTAGAATTGAGTTCAGGGTTAATTTAAAATCCAGTCGTATTTTTCGGCTGGATTTTTTTTGAAACCTCTTATGGCTTAATTGTTTCGATGAAAAGCCTTATATTGTAGATAAGCGAACCTTTATCTATATATGAAAGAACTCTATTTGTCAGTTTTGTTTGTCTTCAATTCTTTATTTTTAATTGCTCAAAATCCCACAATCACTACCCAACCATATTTAAACGGAGGTTTTGTTTGTTACGGCTCTACTGCCGAAATTAAAGCTATTGTCAATGATGCCTCTGGCTATCAACTTCAAACCAAGAATACTGTGTCTAATACCTATAAAGACTTTGGAGGTTATTCAGGGAATGCATCTGGCGGAGCCATAACCATTAATTTAGTAAATGTAACCCAGGAGTTAACACTGCGGGTAACCTTTACAAATGCTAGCGGCACCACTAATTCTGATGATTTTCAAGTATTTGCCCAAAGACCCACTTTTACTGTTCAACCGCAGAATCAAGTTCAGTGTTTAGGGGAAGATATTTATTTTTATGTGGATGAGGTGGCGGGGAATACTTATGAATGGGAGCGGTCCAATAATGGAGGAGCATTTTCTAGTGCAGGTTTTGCAGCAAAAATAAAAAACGAGAACACCTCTGCACTTTGGATAGATGGAGCTAATTCCGCAGAACAGAATGACTCATTTAGGTGTAAGGTTACCGATTCCAATGGCTGTGAAAATACTTCGGAGGCTGGAACAATCTTTATTAATAGTACTGGCACTATTCAGCCCACCAGTTCCACAGAATTCTGTGAAGATGGTTTTGCTAACTTTTTTTTGAAAACAAGTGATGTCGATGGCACAGTAGACTCTTATCAATGGTCAGCCAATGATGGCACCAATACTTTCTCTGGAAGTGAGTTCGAAGAAGTATCTGCCTTAAGTTTCAATGTCAATAAAGTACCTTCTAATTTATCAGGAGTAGAAGTAACTCTTCAATTTATCAATAGCCTAATGCAGCCCAATGGTTCTTTGGTAGCAGGAACTTGTGCTTATTCAAGAGATAGGAGCAGCTACTATACAACGAACCCAAAACCAGCAAGCCCAAGTAGAATTGCCGCGGACTCCGTATGCGGAAGTGGCGTTGTAAATTTAGAAGTAACAGATGCACGAACAGATTGGAATTGGTCTGCTACCCCAGACGGAACCGTACTTGGGACAGGTAAAACTTTCGCCACACCGAGTTTAAGCTCTAGTGCATTCTATTATGTAAGCATCACAGATGCCAATAATTGTAAATCAGGACCAGACTCGGTTTTGGCTACGGTCAACCCTTTACCGAGTTTAACTTTAGGCACTATTGCCCCCGTCTGCCCAGGACTTAGTTCTTTTGAAATTCCTTTTAGTAATCTCTCGGCAGGAGCAGATAAATATTCCTTGACTTTGTCTTCAGGTTCAATGCCTGATTTTGTACCAATTAGTAATGCTGCCATTTCAGCTACTGCTTTAACCATAGCCTTGCCCACAAATGCTACTAACGGAAACTATACATTTAACCTTGTTTTAGAAAACTCAACTACCGAATGCCTTTCAGAGATTATTCCAGTCAATCTTTACATTCAAAAAGCTACCAGCATCACCACCGAGCCTCTTACAGCAGAGATTTGTGAAGGAACATCTCATACATTTTCTGTAGTGGCTGATGGGGAAGGAACAATTTCATACCAATGGTATTTTGATTCTAATTTGATTTCAGGGGCAGAAAGTGCCACTTACCAAATTGACAAGGCTACGCTTTCAAATGGAGGGACCTATTATTGTAAAGTGACGGCCACCTGCGGTTTTGTAAATTCATCGGCAGTAGTTTTGACGGTGAAACCCAAAACTAAAATAAGCACGCAGCCAATAAGTGATGCTGTTTGTGAAGGCTCAGATGTAAGCTTCTCTGTAGCTGCTACGGGTTCAGGAACTTTAACATATCAATGGAAAAAAGACGGAAACAATATTGGTACAAATTCAAGCTCTTTGACCCTGGAAGATGTCTCGGCCTCCGATAGTGGAGCCAAAATAACTTGCCTAGTACAAGGGGACTGTGGTGATAGTCTTTCGGCTGAAGCCACTTTAACGGTTTATGCTTTACCAATGGCACCCACCGTGATAGATACGGGTTATTGTTTAAATAGTACTGCAGGGGCTTTGACCGCTACAGCAACGGCAAGTAATCAATTAAATTGGTATGGAAATAGTTCAACGGGAGGTATTTCATCCTCAACAGCATCAACGCCAAGTACCACCACAGCTGGCACTATTAATTACTATGTATCACAGACGGATGCTAATTCCTGCGAAAGTGAGAGAGCCCTCATTAAAGTAAAAGTTACCGAAGCCGTAACAGCCAATTTATCATCAAGTACTTCGGCGGTTTGTGCTCATGGAGAAATAAATAAAACAGTGCTTTTTACCATAGCTGGTCAAAATGGAGATGGGAATTACACTTATCAATGGGGTAAAGACAATGTTGATGTTAATGGAGAAATCGGTGAAACATACACGGGTTCTGGTGCAGGAGATTATTATGTCAAAGTAACTTCGGGTTATTGTAGAGTCACAAAAACAAGTACAATTACCGCAGTATTACCTGGTGCAAGTCAGGGTCCTACGGTGTCAGGCTCTGGTTTGACTTTGCCTTATACGGTCTGTTCTGGTGGAAGTGTAACTTTTAGTGCTGCCACAAATACCGCAGGAACAGATTATAAATGGTACGCCTCACCTACTGGAAATGCAAGTCTGAATAGTTCTGCCATTTTTAATATTTCAAATGTGTTGTCTGCTAAAACTTATTATGCCGCTGTACAGCAAACAGACGGACTTACCACATGTGAAACCGAAAGGACAGCGGTTAGTATTGCGGTTTATGATACTCCTGCCATAGTAGAAACCATAACGCCAGAAAGCTGTCCTGGAGACGGAAACGGAAGTGTTTCTTTAGCTCCGCAAACAAGTAATTTGCCTTATCAGTTTAAATTAGATGCAGGTTCTTTTCAAACAGCCAATGTATTTAGTGATTTAACTGCTAAGGCTTATCAAATTACACTTCAAGATAACAAAGGTTGTTCTGCCACTACCTCGCTAACCGTGACCTCGGGTGCTGCACCAGTTTTTACAACACAGCCGCTTAGTCAAACTAATTGTGATGGAAATACGGTAACATTTAAAACAGCAACGGATGCAGCCTACACCATGTCTTGGGAAAAGAAACTACCAGATGGTAATTGGGCTATAATTGCAGGGGAGTCTGATGTTGATTTAAGGCTAACCAATGTAGGAAATGTCACTAATCCTCATGGTACTTCTTATAGAGTGACAGCAGCTTCTTCAACTTGTTCTAAGGTGTCTGATGAAGTGGTTTTAAATGTCAATGACTTTACCGAGAACTTGGCAAGTCAAGATGTATGTGTTGGTGATATAGTAACATGGAATCCGCCAGCTACGGTCGGTGTTATCGAAAATTATGAATGGCAAAAAAGGATTTCTGGCGGTAGCTTCGTTCAAGTGCAGACAGGAAGTTCTCCAAGCTATGTTATCAATGATGTGACCTCTTCAGAGAATGATGACGAATATCGCGTCAAAATCACTTTTGAAAAAACAGGAGGCACCTGCTTAGAAACTTCAGATGGCGGTACTTTGAATGTTACGGAAGTGACAGAAACCACATTGTCAGGAAGTGCTGAAATATGTTCAGGTGAAACTACCACTTTGACAGCCACCGGCTGTAATGGAACATTGACTTGGTCAGATAGTCAAGAAGGTGCGAGCATCTCTGTTTCACCTACCGAAACTACAGTTTATACGGCAAACTGCACTTTAGATAACTGCACGGTTTCTGCATCAAATAGCCTTACTGTTACGGTAAAACCAGGAATTACTGCTCCCACTATTATGGCTAATAAGACAGAGGTTTGCTTTGGTGATTCTGCTACTTTATCAATCTCAGGGTGTAATGGAGTTATTTTATGGAGTTCGGGAGAAAGCACTTCTGAAATTATAGCTAAGACTGTTGGGACTGTAAACTACTCAGCCACCTGTACTGATAGTGGCTGCACTAGTCCTGTTTCAAATACGATTGATATCACGGCCTATCCAGAATTAATACCTGGAAGTATTTCAGTTTCTACTGATGTGAATTGTGCAGGATTTAATCCTTCTACCATATCAAACGAGGCAAGTCCCTCAGGTGGAAAAGGTATAATTACAATTTCATGGGAGTCATCTGAGAACTGCTCTGATGTAAGTCCTATATGGACGATAGTACCAAGTGCTTCCGGTGAAACTTTTAATCCTACTGCTTTAAGTAAAACAACATGTTACAGAAGAAAAGTAGTGGACGAATGCGGTATAGAGCTTTATACCAATATTTCAACTGTTCAAATTGTTGATGACCCTTCGGTAGTAGTTACATCTTCAGAGTCCAGCATTTGTTCCAATCAAAGTTTTACACTTACCGCGGCTGTATCCGGCGGTACTGGTGTTTGTAATACCATTTGGCAGCGAAATTTGAAATCTTCCGCTTCCGGTTCTTCATTTTGGGAAGACATACCCGGAACTGCTTTGACTAATACTATTACAGATTTAGAAAACACAGAAACCAGTACTATTTCAGTCTATTACAGAGCTATTTATGATTGTGAGTTGACAAACTGCAATAAAGCTACTTCTGATGCTATTGAAATTCAGGTTGCCCCTCTAATAGTGGTAAATGTAAGCACAGATAAGAATGACATTTGTGAAGGAGAGCGTATCAATGTTTCTGCCAAAGGCTGCCATGGAACCTTAACTTGGTTTGATGCTAGTTCAGATTCTCTACGCGTTTTAAGTCCGACTTCCTCTGGTTATTTGGTGGCGACTTGCTCTATCTCTGGCTGCGGGACGATAGCGAAGGATTCTGTTGAAATTACGGTAAGGCCAGGTATTGCTGCTCCAACTATAACGGCAACTAAAACGGAAATATGTTTTGGAGATTCTGTAAAACTAAGTGTTGAGGGTTGTACGGGTGATATATTATGGAGTAATGCCGAAACTGCTGCTGATATAGTGGTGAAACCTACAAATTTAGTTCCTTATTCAGCCACTTGCTCCGCAAATTCGTGTACCAGCCCTATTTCAAATACCATTGATGTTCAAGGGTACCCTGAGTTAAATCCAGGAAGTATTGGTATTTATGCCGATGTGAATTGTGCAGGTTTTAACCCAGCCACGATAAGTAACGAAAGTGATGCACTCGGAGGGAAGGGAGTGTTGACCATCTCATGGGAAATGTCAGAAAATTGTTCTGCGGATAGCCCTACTTGGAGCCTAATTCCAGACGAAACGGGTTTGACTTTCAATCCATCTACCATTCAAAAAACGACCTGTTACAGAAGAAAAGTAGTAGATGAATGCGGAGCAGAACTCTATTCCAATATTTCTACTATTCAGATTGTTGATGACCCATCAGTAATAGTTACGTCCTCAGAGTCCAGTATTTGTTCTAATCAAAGTTTCATGCTTACCGCAACGGTTTCAGGAGGAACTGGTGTATGTAATACCATTTGGCAGCGAAACTTGAAGTCTTCTGCATCCGGTTCTTCATTTTGGGAAGACATACCCGGAACTGCTTTGACTAATACTATTTCAGATTTAGAAAATACTGAAGCCAGTACTATTTCAGTCTATTACAGGGCAATTTATGATTGTGATTTGACCAACTGCAATAAAGCTACTTCTGACGCTTTTGAAATGCAGGTATTACCTTCTTCGGAAGTAGTTTTGAATATGACAGATTCTACCGTTTGCATAGGGAATTCTGTTGTGCTTACAGCATCCAGTTGTGGAGGTATTTTGACTTGGTCTGATGGGGGAGAGGGTTTATCAAGAACTATTGAGGTTATGGCCTCTACATCATACACGGCTACCTGCACAAGTGCTTGCGGAACATTTACAGCTACCGCAAACCTTAATGCCATTCCTGGTTACGAACCTGCGGTCAATACCACGCCTATAAGTGCCATTCAGCCAGATGTGTTAACGTTTTCGGCGGCTGGGACTAATTTGAAATGGTACGCCTCTGCCACTGTTGATACTAGTTTAAATGCAGCTCCAACGGAAACCGAAATAGGAACTTATACCTACTTTGTTAGCCAGTCAAATAGCACTTGTGAAAGCCCTAGGATAGCGATAACCGCTAACGTTTATAGCCCACTTAGAATAGTAACTCAGCCTATTGATCAATATGACTGTGAGGGGAATTCTGTCTATTTCTCTGTTGAGGCAATAGGAGCAGGAGATATCTATTACCAATGGCAACGAAGACGTCCCGGAGAAACTGTGTTTACAGACTTAAAAGATGATGATGAGGGAATAAAATTTCCTCATAGAGCTAATTTGAGAGTGTCGGCAGTCGGCGATAATGATAATCCTGTTTTATCTGAATACAGATGTAGAATGAGCGATTCATTAAGTTATATTCAAACTTACGAGCGTGTACTTTATGCAAATGTTATTGACGGAACGCTTCCTAATATGGATGCTTGTGTAGGAACCGATTTTGAGTTCAGGTTATATGATTTTGTAAGAACCACGGGGGATATTATGTCGTTTCAATGGCAAATTAGAAATGAGGTCACAGATAAATGGGAAGATATTCAAGATGATTTTAGAACCTCTGGGGCACAGTCTGCCAATATGACGATTAGAAACATTCAATTATATGATAATAGAAAGTATAGATGTAGCTTAATATTTAATACTGGTGGATTTCAGTGTACTGAAAATACCGACCAAACGATTCTCAAAATTAGTGATTACCCAAACAGGCCGCCAGACTTATCAGCGGAGTATTGTCAAGGAAAAACTACAAAAACACTCTCTTTCAATGGGAAACCAAATGATGAGCTATGGTATACACATGAAAATAAGGAAGCTATAGGTTTCAAAAAAGCTCCAAGGCCAAGTTCTGATGAATCAGGCGAATTTACTTGGTGGTTTACAGAAATTACGGATGAAGAATGTGAAAGCCCAAAGGCTAAATACACGGTAATTATTCATCCTAAACCAGAAGCACCTACTAGCATTACTCCGCAGTTTGTAAATGAAGGCGATACGTTGCTTTTTGACGCCAAAGGCGAAAATTTACATTGGTTTACATCCAGAACAGGAAGAAAGTTTCAAACAGAGAATCCTTTTTACGCCGAGATTGATGAATACAAACACTACGTTTCCCAAACCAGTGAATTTGGCTGTGAAAGTGATAGAACCTTAATTATCTCTTTTATCCAAGGAACCTTGGGCTTCAAAAAGGAATTGGAAGATAAGGCGGACTGCGAAGGGAACAGTGTGAGGTTTGTATCTAATGGCAAAGGATTAGGAAATTTAGAGTATTTATGGGAAAGGAAAATTCCAGGAGATACTTTGTTTAGGGAAATAGAAGGAGAGGCGGGAAATACACTCTTAGTTTCAAAAATTGGTTCAATTGAGAATCCGCACAAAACTCAGTTTAGGGTAAAGGTGAGCGACACCACCGGAGTAGAAACTTCCAATGCAGCTTATCTACTGGTTAATGAAATCAAAGGAAGCATTAATACCCAGTATTATTGTACGGATGATAACTGGCGATTCAATTTGAATGATTTAGATATTCAAGGTCAGGTTAATGAATATCAACTTCAAGTACAACCAGAACGGTCATGGGTAACTCTAGACACCGTTTTGACGCTTGACTCTACAGGAATCATGAGTTTCTATGATTTGAAAGATACAGTCTTTACAAATTCTGACTACCGAATTAGGTTGGTTTTTGAGGCGGAAAATGGCGGAACCTGCTCTAGAAGTACGGACGAATTTAACTTTAGACAGGAGGAACGGCCAAGCAAACCTGAAAAACTTAGTATTGAGCTTTGTCAAAACATGAAACTGGATTTACCAGCTCTGGACACTTTGTCTTATAAATGGTTTGGAAACATGGCTGATACTTCTTTTATAGGGGATTTTCCTTCCGACAGTGCAGGTTTATTTACGTATTATTATGCATATCAGGACACTGTTTCAGGCTGTTTTAGTGAAAAGGACACTTTCTTATTGGAAGTATTGCCGGCAGATTCTGTTTTTCTCATGAGTAATGAATTTGCCTTTTGTACAGAGGATACATCCACGGTTTTAAATATCGAGGGGATTGACAATTATACTTGGTTTAATAATGATAGTTTGAAAACTAAGATAGGAGACACGTTAGCAATAGCCCAGAATGTGGCGAATCAAGAGACATACTTTTTTGAAACAGTTTTTGAGAATGGTTGTATTAGTCCTTTGAAAGAGATTTTGGTGAAAGTAGAAAGTTGCGAAGCAGACAGTCCACTTGAAGAGAATAAAGGAGATAACTTGGTGACAGAGAATGTGAATGAAGAGCCTGTTTGTCTGACTTATCCGAATCCTTTCAATCCAAGTCAGGCTATTGATTTATATACCGAAAATTTAAGCTTTGAAAAGGTAGAAATTATAAATTCTCAAGGTCAAATAGTGCCAAATACACTTTTTAAAGAAAAAGGATTGACTCAAAAATTGAAATTAAATTCGGATTTAAGCCATGGCATTTATATTTTGAGGATTCTTGGGGAAAAAGGAAACCAGTGCGAATGGAAAATGGTTATGGCGAGGTAGAAATTTCTGACTCCATTGAAACCCTAAACTTTTAAACAGATTTTATGACATTAAAGAACGTTTTTGGCGAAGGTTTGGCCAATAATATTTTTTCAGGCCTTGTAGTGTCGCTTATCGCTCTACCTCTAGGTTTGGGTTTAGCACTAGCTTCGGGTGCCCCACCTATTTCAGGCGTAATTGCTGCTGTAGTAGGAGGGATAGTGGTCTCTATCTTGGGAGGCTCTAATGTAACTATTACCGGACCTGGCAATGGCTTAGTGGTAGCAGTTTTAGCTGCCATTACCGTTTTAGGTGAGGGAGACATGTACCAAGGCTATTTGTACACCTTAGCTGCAATCATTATTTCTGGAGCGTTAATTTTACTTTTAGCTTTTGTTAACTTAGGGAAATTGTCAAATTTCTTTCCTTCTTCGGCTATTCAGGGAATGTTAGCAGCCATTGGTATTATTATTTTAGCTAAGCAGTTTCATATTATGGTTGGAAATTTAGATGCGTCTGGTTCACCTTTGGAGCTTGTAGCAGCTATTCCAAAGTCTATAATGGAGGCGATAAAAACCCCATCAAGACACCCAGCAGCTATTGCAGGAGTTTTATCATTAATGATTATGGTATTTTATCCCAGAATCAGGAATAGATATTTTCAGCTGATTCCTGCACCTATGTGGATTGTATTTCTTTCTGTGGGCGTGGCCTACTTTTACGCCAATAAGTTAGGCATGGATAATCCTATTTCCGATGAATATTTGGTCAGAATTCCTGACAATGTTTTTTCAAATTTCCCTACGCCTAACTTCTCAAAAGTGCTATCTGGGGACTTCATAATGGCGGTTATTAGTATCACTTTAATTGCAAGTATAGAGTCTTTGCTGTCTATTAAGGCTGTAGATAAACTGGACCCACAGCGTAGGCAGTCTAAAGTAAATAAAGACTTGAGAGCTTTAGGTTTGGCTACCATTATTTCTGGTTTTTTAGGAGGTTTGAATGTGGTTACGGTAATCGCTAGAAGCTCCGTTAATGTTAATAATAATGCAACTAACAGAAGTGCCAATTTCTTTCATGCTATTTTCTTGGTGCTGTTTATTTGGCTTTTTAAGGACCAATTAGAGAACATTCCGTTCCCTGCATTGGCCGCCATATTAGTTTTTACAGGGTATAAATTAGCTTCTCCAGCTATTATTCAGAAAATAAGAGATATAGGGAAAGAGCAGGTTCTGATATTTTTTGTTACACTGATTGTTACGCTCTTGACTAGCTTAATAATTGGTATTGCTGTAGGTATTTTGACCACTTTCGTTGTTCATATGATTTTGACCAGAAGTGTGTCACTATTCTTTTCTAATATTAAAAATAATAACGTTTCTAAATATTTAGAAGAAGACGGTAAACAGCACATTACGGTAAAGTACTTTAGCACATTCCTTAATTTTTTCAGACTTAAAAATGTACTTGACGGAATCAAGCCAAGCGAACGTGTAGTTGTTGATTTACTAGAATGTAATTTTGTAGATCATACAGTAATGGAGAATTTATGGGATTATGAACAAACATTTGATAAAAACGGAGGAGAATTTGAGGTGATAGGGCTTGACTTACATAGTGCGGAATCTAATCACCCTTTTGCTTTGAGAAGAGCTTTGAAATATGTTCCCTTTGTGAATGCTCCGGATGTTCAGACTAAACGTCAAAAAGAGATAGGTAGCTTTATGGAGAGCTTGGGTTGGTATTTTAGTACCGAGAATGATTATCATATGTTCTTTTTAAGGCATTTTAATTATTTTAGAACAAGACAGGTAGATCATCTTTATAATAAGGCGAGTGATAAAAATAAGGTATTCAAGCTGTTTGATGTAGAGTATTCAGAAGGTGCATTTATTCTAGAAGAGGAACTTCATGCTACAATGTTATGCATAAATACCAGAAATACTATCCCTGCATTTACCCTCGATAAAGGTGATTTTTATGAGCGTATGCATTATTTAGGAGGATATAAAGAAATCAAATTTAAAACCTTCCGAGACTTTGCAAGAAGATTTACGCTTCGTGGTGAAAACCTATTAGGTATAAGAAGGTTCTTTACCGACGAGCTCATATTGTTTTTTGAAAGTAATAGTTATTACCATATAGAATCAAATGGAGAGGGTGGCCTTTTAATTATGGACAAAGAAAGGCACAGTGGAGTGGCAGAAATAAAGGCTTTGGTAGATTTTGGTATTAGGTTAGAGGCTATAATTAATCAATCATTAGAACTAGAAATTAAAAAATAAAATGGCATTTGACTTTAAAAAATATCACGTTAGAGCTATGAATGCATCTACTCATGAAGAAAAGGCAGCTATTAATAAAGAGTTAAAAGAATATTATGCCCAGCTTCCGGAGGAAGAAAAGCCAGCTTTTAATGAGGCACTTCAAAGCTTTTTAATAAAGGAAATGTCTTCTATAAAGTCGGTTTATGATGGAGTAAAAGCTGGCGAACCTTCAGATAATTAATTATATGAAAAGAGTTTTAGCTTTTGGAGCAAGTAGTAGCAAAGCCTCTATCAACAGGAAATTCGCCATTTATGCCGCCAACGCGATTGAAAATGTGGAAGTTGAAATATTGGATTTGAACGACTTTGAAATGCCCATTTTTAGTGTTGACAGGGAAAATGAAAATGGTATTCATCCATTGGCGTATAAGTTTAAAGAGCATATAAAAGCTGCAGACGGTATTCTAATTTCTTTTGCAGAACATAATGCTGCCTATTCAGCCGCTTACAAAAATATATATGATTGGGCTTCTAGAATAGAGAAGAGCTTTTTCTATGATAAACCACTTTGTTTGTTGGCTACATCTCCCGGAGCTAGAGGTGGTGCTCGGGTGTTAGATATTGCCTTTAATGCTTATAGTTTTGCTAATAAGAATTTGGTGACAAAGTTTTCTTTGCCATCTTTCTCTCAGAATTTTAAAGAAGGAGAAGGACTAGTAAACTCTGAATTAAAAGATGCTCTATTTACAGAATTAGAAAAGTTTAAAGCGGCACTTTAATATCAAGTCTACAGGCTAGTAGTATTATTTTGATTTGAAAAATAAACTCGGAAACTCTTTTTCTGGATCCTTGTTTAATAGTCCAACCGAAATAGTAGATTTTAAAAAGCCATAGCCATAGCCAGAAAACTGTACTGCAATAGCCATTATAGAAAGTATGCTGACTGAAAGGCTCTTTGAAGAGGTTAATGCCGCCATAAATGCAATCAGAAAGTACACTGCATAGCAAATAAGGAGCCACTTAAAGTTAAGAAGTAGAAGAATAAGTGATGTGATGAAACCTAGCATGAATAAGGTAGGAAACCAGTAAGTGACCTTTGCTGTACTCGGATGCCATTTATTTAAGATAGGACGTACCAATCCAAATTTATTCACTTGCGTATAAAACTTCTTCCAGGATATGCGACGTTTGTGATATATCCATGCCTCGGGAATTAACTTCGTTTTAAAACCCAAATCCCAAAGGCGGATAGATAAATCAGGATCTTCGCCAGGGTGAATAGTACCAAAACCTTTTGAAGCCTCAAAAGCTTCTTTTGATATCCCCATGTTAAAACTTCTGGGTTGAAATTTCCCAACGCTTTTCTTGTTACCTCTGATACCTCCAGTGGTGATAAAAGAAGTCATGGAGAAATTAATGGCCTTTTGCAGGTTTGTGAAAGACTCGCTAGCGGCATCTGGCCCTCCAAAACAGTCGACGTATTCTTTCTTTAAGCTTTTATCAACTTTGTTTAAGTACTCTTTTGGTAAAATGCAGTCACTGTCTAAAATGATAAAATAATCGCCTTTTGCGTGACGCATCCCAAAGTTTCGTGAATCTCCTGGGCCAGAATTTTCCTTAGAATAGTATGTGATATCTAACTTATCTTTAAAGGTATCTACTACTGATTTTGAGGGAATAGTGGAGCCATCTTCAATAATTACAATTTCAAAAGAGATGTCAGTCTCCAAAGCTTCAAAACTTTGTAAAAGCTCTTGTGTCTCGTCTGGCCTATTAAAAACCGGAATTATGAAAGAGTAAAACATCGAAATTATTAATCAGTTTGCACGTGCTTATTAGAAATGCCAGAATTGTGCCATGAAGATACGGGATAAAAAATTGTTGGACTATTTTTATCTTGATATCCGTCAGGCGGTTTGTATTAATGGGAAACACTTTTCTCTTGTTCCTAAAAGCAACAAGAGGGCGTTCCAAAAGTAAAAAGTAGGCTCAGAGAATTGTTTATTCTAAACTTTCTCAGAAGGTGTCAAAATAACAGGAGGCTGTCTCGCATTTTTGATACAGCCTCCTGTTATAAATTCTACTCTCCTAATTCTATATTCTACTTCCCACCGCCACTCGGCCTAAAGTCCTTATTCTTATACATCTCCATATACTTTTTGTCTAGGTCTTCAGAATCTTTATATTTTACTCTTAGGTCGGCTAGGTCAGATTTTAGCTTTGCTAATGTTTCTGCATAAGCTGGGTCATCGTAGACGCTTTTCATTTCTTGTGGGTCTTTCTTACGATCGTATAGTTCCCATTCGTCCACATCATCGTAGAAATGGATTAACTTATAATCTTCTGTCACTATACCATAATGCCTTTTTACCATGTGTACCGCTGGGTATTCATAATAGTGGTAATAAACGGCCTCTCTAAAGTTTTCAGTCTCACCTTTAAATAACGGGATTAAGTTTTCGCCTTGCATATCGGAAGGAGCTTCTATTTGAGCGGCAGCTAAAATAGTCTGGGCAAAATCTAAATTTTGAACCATCTGCGTATTAGTAGTTCCAGGCTTGATAACGTTTGGCCATTTAACTAAAAGCGGCGTTTTGAAAGATTCATTGTATATAAAACGCTTGTCAAACCAGCCATGCTCGCCTAAGTAAAAGCCTTGGTCAGAAGTATAAATCACAATCGTGTTTTCTGCCAATCCGCTTTCTTCCAGATAGTCTAAAACTTTACCTACCCCTTCATCTACAGAAGCTATGCTACCAAGATAATCCTGCATGTATCGCTGGTAACGCCATTTCATTTTGTCTGTCTGTGTCATGTTAGGGTAAAGCTTTTTGAATTCTTCATTCATTGGCCCGTATACTTTATCCCAAGCAGCTCTTTGTTCTGCGTTCATAGCACCCACTTCTCTTTTGAAAGCACCTTTGTCCCAAGTTGAGGTTTCATCTATTCCTAATTCGTCCATTACGTCAGGATAAATTTTAGAATCTCCCGCCCAGTTCATATGCGTTAGTAGATTCATTTCTGCCTCTTTGGCGGCAGAGCCTCTTCCTTCGTAATCATCAAAAAGTGTAGCAGGCTCTTTAAAAGTTTTCGTTGTGAACTCCTTGTAGTGCCTTTCTGCAGGTAGCCACTCTCTATGCGGAGCTTTATGAAGGTAAGCCATGAAGAATGGCTTTTCTTGGTCTCTTTCATCTTTTAACCAATTTATAGTCAAGTCTGTAATGATGTCAGTTACATAACCTGTGATAGTTTTTTTACCTTCTTTTTTTGTGATAAACTCAGGGTTGTAATACCTTCCCTGACCGGGCAATATTTGAAATTCGTCAAAACCCTTAGGACTATTTCCAAAGTGGAGTTTCCCGAACATGGCAGTTTGATAGCCATTTTGCTGAAGCAATTGCGGAAAGGTCATTTGGGTGGTGTCAAAGGGGAAATTGTTGTCAATTTTTCCGTTCAAATGACTGTGTTTTCCTGTCAAAATCACTGCTCTTGAAGGAGCACATATAGAGTTAGTGACGCATGCATTGGTAAATAACATGCCTTCGTTTGCTATCCTATCAATATTCGGGGTCTCTATCAGCGTATTATCATAAGCCGAAATAGCCTGATAGGCGTGATCGTCTGACATGATAAACAGAATGTTGGGCTTTTTTTGCTCTTCTTGTTGACAAGAGAATGCTGCAAAGGCCAATACAGCAAGAGCTAGTTTTTTGAATTTCATTTGATAATGGTTGAGTCAGTAAAGTGTCAAAGTTGTTAAAAAGGGCTTTAGCAAACAAGTTAAGTCTTTCATCTATAGATAAGAGTGCTGTGAGATAAGATATTAAAGAGGATATTGTGTTTTTAGAAGGGATTTTCTGGATTAGAATATATTTGGAAACTAGCTTTTAGGGATAGTCGTAATACAAGTATAAAAAGCCATTTAAGAAGATATGAGAAAAAACAGGAAGAGTTTTTACGTAAGTATTGCGTTCACTTTGGTCGCTATTTTTATTAAACCCTTATTAAACAAATATGTGGATGCTGGAGGGGAGTTTGTCTCTTTTATAAAAAGCTATAGTTACATACTCATAATTATGGGGGGAACTTGGTTTGTGATTGAACTTATAGCTAGACTAAAGGTTTTATTGCTTCGCCAATATGACATCGAGCAAGAGAATAATTTAGAATCAAGAAAGGTTTATACCCAGATAAATCTACTTGAAAAGATAGCAAATTTTATAGTCATACTTTTCGGGATTGGTCTCATCTTGCTCTCTTTTGACAAAATTAGACAACTGGGAATAGGCCTATTTGCCTCTGCAGGTGTGGCGGGTATTATTCTAGGTTTGTCCGCTCAAAAAATAATGGGGACGCTATTGGCTGGAATCCAAATAGCCATTACCCAACCTTTTAGAATTGAGGATGCTGTGGTGGTAGAAGGGGAGTGGGGCTGGATAGAAGAAATAAACCTGACCTACGTGGTGGTTAGAATTTGGGATAAAAGGCGACTTGTTTTACCGTCGCTTATTTTTTAGATAAACCTTTTCAAAATTGGACCAGAAACTCCGCAGATATTATCGGAACCGTCTTTCTTTATACTGATTATAATGTACCTTTTGATGCCCTGCGGGCAGAACTAACCAAGCTTTTAGAAGGAACTAACCTTTGGGATAAAAAAGTGAATGTGTTACAGGTTACCGACTCAAAAGAGTTTTCAGTAGAAATTAGGATTTTGGTAAGTGCTAAAAACTCGCCAACTGCATGGGATTTAAGAGTGCTTATTCGTGAAAAAATGATAGGATTTATTCAAAATAATTATCCAGAAAGTTTACCAAGAACTAGGGTAGAGTTAAAGGATAAACTGCCTATGAGTACGGATGAGCTGTCAGGATTGGCAAGCTAATGTAGACTACTTTTTGATTTTCAAATGAAAGAAAATAATTAAATTAGAAGGTTAATTAACTATTAAAAGATGAATAAAAATACCATTTTGGTTGAAAGTACAGTAAGTGCCTCTTTAAACAAGGTTTGGGAAAGTTGGACTACGCCTTCGCACATCATGAAGTGGAATAATGCCTCGGACGACTGGCATACACCGGCAGCTACTAATGACCTTAAGGTTTCAGGGAAATTTATTTATACCATGGCCGCAAAAGATGGCAGTTTTAGTTTTGATTTTGGGGGTGTTTATACCGCTTTGGTAGAAAACGAATTGATAGCCTATACTTTAGAAGACGGCAGAAAAGTTAGGATTGAGTTTATGCAGTTAGGTAATGAAACTAAAGTAGTAGAGCTTTTCGAGCCTGAATCTGAAAATCCTTTTGAAATGCAAAAGGCTGGCTGGCAAGCTATTTTAGATAACTTTAAGAAGTATACAGAGGCTTTAGCTTAACAGTTAAACATTACCAATCACAGAGAAACTTAGAGTATAGCGATTACTACCTTCCGTAGTTCAGGAATTATTTCTTGGCTAAACCATTCATTTTTCTTCATCCAGATATTGTTTCGTGGAGAGGGGTGCGGTAGAGGAAGGTATTCAGGTAAGTAAGCTTTATAGTTTTTGACCGTTTCGGTTAATGTTTTCTTTGTATAATTCCCTAAATAGTGTTTTTGAGCATACTGCCCAAAGAGCAAGGTTAATTGAATATCAGGCATGAAGTCCCAAAGCTTTTGATGCCACAGGGGAGCACATTCAGGGCGTGGAGGCAAATCCCCACTTTTACCAGTTCCGGGATAACAAAACCCCATAGGAATAAGAGCAAAAATAGCTGGGTCGTAAAAAGATTCTTTAGAAACCCCAAGCCATGTTCTAAGGTTATCGCCGCTTTTGTCGTCCCATGGGATACCGCTTTCATGCACCTTTCGGCCCGGTGCTTGGCCTATAATGGCTATTTTACTCTTTTTGCTTGCTTGAATTACGGGTCTACAACCCGTTAATAAAAAACTTTCACAAATACGGCAATTGGAAATCTCTTGGAGAAGTTTTTGCATGCCTAAATATATATGATCTATTAACAGTTTCTTAGGATCTTTTTGACTAAAATCAACGTTATCATAGTATAGGTTTGTCAATAGTGTTATTCTAAAATACTTTGCAGGTCTGGAATAAGTAAAAATAGATTTCGTTTAGAAAAGAATAAATCAACATAATCAATGAAAAAGCAAGCGTTAATAATTTTAGGTTTTATAACAATGTCATTTGGGGCTTTTGCCCAAACACCCGAAACCATTTTTGAGAATTACGTAAAAGCCACAGGTGGCGAGGACGTTTACAATGGCATAGAGGTTTTTTCCATTCATCAAGCAGATGAGGACTCAAAAGTGCCTTACGAGTCTAATTTGGCCGTATCGGTCAAAAACAACAAAGTACTTCGCTCTAGAACGGTTCTGTCAAGAAATTTCCTGTATGAGTTAAATGGTAATAATGCCAACCTTCATGTACCTACAGGTGGTTTAAACAGAGGTAACTCTTTCCAAACACAAAAATTGAGTGATTTTGAGAAATCAAAATTACAAGTAGAATTGAATGACAAGTATTTACCATTTATGAACTATAAAGCCAAAGGATATAGAGCAAAAGTGGTTGGGCCAAAAAACATTGGCGGAGAAAATACCATACAAGTAGAGTTGTCAAATACTGACGTAACTAGAAACTATTATTTTTCTACCAAAACCAACTTGATAGTTCAGGAAGAATTGACGTACTCTAATGGGGATAAAATTTCTTATAAGCATACAGCTTATGATAAATTAGAAAACGGGCTTAGATATCCTTCTGAAAGTGTAATGACTGAGCAAGGAAAAACCAGAACTGTGAAAACAGATATTAAGATTAATAACGTACCAGACGACGAGTTTGAAGTAAAATAGTTTTATGACTAAAGCTTTAAAAGTATTGGCTTGGATAATAGGCATCAGCGTTTCGCTGATGCTTTTCGTGTTTTGGTATGTGGGTACAGAGAGTGGTCAAAAACTAGTAACCACAGAGGTGAATAAATTTCTGAAATCAAAAATTGACACACCTTTTAGTATCGGAGCCATACGATACGAAATTCCAGATTATATAAGCGTGGCAGATGTTTATGTGGAAGATACAGAACAGAATGAATTGCTTAGCTCAAAGAGGTTTAGGGTAGATATTTCTATGTGGGCTCTGGTAAGAGGCATTATAGACATAGACCAAATTTTAATAGAAGACGCCAATGTCAATGTTTACAGAAATGCCCCTAACGAAAACTTTAATTATCAATTTTTGATTGATGCTTTTGCATCAGACACTACAGCTATTGAAAATCAAGTGGTGGAGGAGCCAACTACCGGGCCATTTTTCTCACTAAATCAGGTTAAGGCTAATAAATTATCCTTGGCTTATAAAGACGAATATGGAGGGGTCAATTTTAAAGGAAAACTAGACGATGTTAGAGTTAGTTTTAGTGAGATAGACCTAAACACTAATAAATACCACATAAACAATATTGATGTTAACGACGGCTATGCCGTTTTGAGAACTTTTAATGGCAAAACCCTCAGCACCGTAGAGGAAGCTTCCAGTGCTCTTGAGCTAGATTTAAATGGGGTAAGAGTAAATAATGTAGCTTGGAAGTTAATAGGAGATGACCTCGGTATTGATAATAAAATCATCTTTAAGAACTTTGAATTAGAACTGGACGAATTAGATTTAAACCAAAACTTGGTCAAAATTGATTTTGTCAACCTAATAGATTCTAAAATTCAAGTAGCTTTTAGAGCAGGTTCATTTTCAACACCATCAACATCAATAGAAACTGAAGAGTCATTAATTCCTTGGAATGTCTCATTAGGCGAGCTTTTGATTGACAATACCAATGTGGTTTACGATGATGAAAACGCTCCACGTTTGGCCAGAGGCTTTGATTATAATCACTTAAACTTTAGAGGTACCAAGATTGATTTAGCTGACATTTCTTATACCGAATCCGGAATTGAGGTGAACTTAAACGATGTACAATTTAGAGATAAGTCAAAACTCACTTTAGAGCGATTGTCCGGAAAAGTTACGTATTCTGATACTGGAATCACGCTTGAAAATATTGATTTAAGAACTCCTTACTCCGAGATTAGAACAGCTACAAAGGTCACTTATAATAGTATTGATGATTTAACAGAAAACCTTCCTGCCGTAAATCTTGATTTAAATATTAGTAACAGCTTTCTGGCTGTTAGTGATATGCTTTTGCTCAGCCCTAGTTTGGATTCTAATCAAATAGTTGCAAGTGAAAGAAACCAGAAAATTAGAATAAAAGCTGCCCTTAAAGGTGGCATGAGTGCCTTGCAGATAAATGAGCTAAAAATGGAAGGCTTGCAGAACTCTAAAGTGAGTATTTCTGGAAGTGTTGCTCGTTTAGATAATTTGGATTACCTGAAAGCTGATTTAAATATTCAGGAGTTTACTGTTAATTCAGGTTTGGTAAATCTATTGGTATCAGATACGGAGATGCTAGCAAATTATAATATTCCTGAAAGGTTAAGCCTTAAAGGGAAAATTAAGGGAGATGCTGGTGTTTTAAATATAGACACTGATGTGACTAGTACTTTGGGAGATTTGAAGCTAAATGGTGTAGTTAGAAACTTAGGAGATTCTACACTAATGTCTTACGAAGGAAACTTGCATACAGAAGATTTGGCGGTTGATAAGTTCTTCAAAGAGAAGCAAGACCTCGGTTTACTTTCTACAGATATTTACCTAAAATCTGACGCAAGCTTTCAGTCTATTGAGGCTAAAGGCGAAATTCAAAAGATTGTTTATAGTGGCTATACCTATCAGGGTTTAGAGGTTGACGCTACCATGGCAGACAGTCTCTTAGTTTTAAATGGTTCGTCGGAAGACCCAAACGCTCGTTTAACTACAGAGCTTACTGTTGATTTAGGAAAAGAAGAGTATCCAGTAAATGGCAATGTTTCTATCACTAAACTTAATTTGGAAGCTTTAGGTCTTTCAGATTTTGAAGAAGACATAAAGGGTGTTTTTGATTTAAATATGACATCGCTAAAGCCTGAGGAGTTGGCTGGTACTTTTAAGGTTAAGCAGCTAGCTCTAGGAACTCTGAATGTGGGTGAACTTTCGGGAGATTTTATAAATGAGAAAAATAGGCATATTGCTAAAATAGAGTCGCCCTTTTTGAAGGTCAATTTAGAAGGAGAGTTTGATTATTATGCACTGCCTGATATTCTTACGGCGGAGGTTAATGGTTATTTCAAGCAAGACTCTGTGGAGTATAAAGAGGTTTCAGGAAAACGAGATTTTGAATTAAAAGCCGAGGTGTTAGAGCATCCTATTTGGCAGGTGTTTGTTCCTGAGTTGGCTTTTGACAGAAGTATAAGGCTAAACGCTACACTTAATGAAGACAAGTTAAAAGGAGAAATGAATTTCGGGAATCTTACTTATGGAGATATGCTCTTTAAAGATTTCCAATTAGACCTAACAGGAAATGGTAAAGAATTGACGGGAAATGCCAAATTGAAAAGTCTGCGTTCTGGTAGTTTTGTTTTGGCCAAAAACGAATTTGACCTTAACCTTTCTAACAGCATTTTGGAAGCCAGTTTTATATCAAAAGATAGCCTTTCTGAAGATAAAAGGCATGGCCTAGCTTTAAGAATGGAAACAGAAGGGCCGCTGTACAAAATAGCTTTAAACGACCTTACGGTAGATAAAAAGGAATTCAAAATCAGTAAAACTCCAATTTATTACGGTGATGATGGTATTCTGATTAAAGGCTTGACCATTTCTAAAAACAATGAAATGCTCACCATAAACGCTACTAAAAAACAGCTTAATGCTAATGTGGTGGATATTGCAATAAACCCGTTTGCCAACTTTGCAGGGTATAAATCAGAAGGGGTAAAAGGCAAGCTAAATGGCGATTTGGTGGTGGTAGATTACATGGAAGACTATAATATCAAAGGCGATTTAGCGGTAAAGGGTTTTGAAGTAGGTGGCATAGCAGGAGGTGGTTTGACACTAAATATAGAAGAGGTAAATGCTGTTCATGCTTCCATTAGTGGCGGTTTGGATGGAAAAGATAGCAAGCTTGATTTTAAAGGAAATGTAGGTTTGACAGGTGATGTTCCTGTGAATTTTACAGCTAATATCACAAAAGTGGATGCCAGGTTAATTGAAAGCCTAAGTGGAGGTCAGTTGACAAAGTCAAAAGGATTTGTAACTGGGAAAGTTAAATTATCTGGTAATGCTGATAAACCTTTAGCAGATGGGAATTTATCTTTTGTAGATTATAATGTTACACCGTATTATTTGGGAATTCCTTTAAAAATTGAGGACCAGCAAGTCTATTTTAAAGGAAATGACGTCAGTTTTGAGAATTTTGTGGTCAAAGATTCATTGAATCAAAAAATGGCTGTTAATGGGAAGGTGAATTGGTCGAATCTAGACGAGGTTTCTTATGATTTAAAACTAGATACCAAGAATTTCCTTTTAATAAATACGGAACGAGGAAGTAATGAGCTCTTTTATGGAAAAGCAAATGTTAATGCTAATCTGATGGTGGCAGGTACGGGAGCAAGTCCAAACGTGAGTGGTAAAATAAGGGTGAATGAGCAAAGTAATGTAACCGTTATTATGCCTACGGAGGTAGAAACCGCGGAGTCAAACGGTGTAGTGACTTTTGTGCCACCGCCAAGCGATAAGGAAATTGAAACCTTGGAAATACCTACCACCAAACTAGCGAATGGAACAGGCTTAGATTCGGAGGTTATTTTAGATATAGAAACAGACCCTAAGGCCGAGTTAAGTATCATATTAGATGAGCTTACCGGCGATAAACTAAGCGTTAAAGGCACAGCAAATTTGACTGTAGGTATTTACCCAACAGGTGAGATATTCTGCATTGGTATTTATGAAATCACTTCGGGTTCTTATAATACCACACTGGTAGAGGTCTTAAAAAAGAACTTTTTGATAGAGCCTGGTAGTGTAATAATTTGGTCTGGCGACCCTATGAGGGCTTCATTACAGTTAAAAGCGGTTTATCAAGTAAACCCGGATATTAATCCATTACTTGAGGAAGCAGGAATTCTCTTGACGGACTTGGCTAAAGTGCCACTTGATGTGATTTTGAAGATTGACGGAACCATTGAGAATCCACTTATAAGTTTTGATATGGAGGTTTCTGACAAAGCATCTAGCACCACCAAGACCCTACTAGAGAGTAATGACGTTTTATCATTTTTAAGCAAAGATGCCAATATTATGAATCAGCAGGTTTTTGTGCTGTTGACATTAAACCAGTTTTTATTTAACACAGATGATTTTCGCTTAGGTGAAGTGTTAGGAAACCAATCAGCTAGGCAAAGCGTAAGCAAGTTATTGACCGAGCAACTCAATGCCTTAGCGGGAGATGTAATAGGTTCAGTGGGTTTAAATTTTGGTTTAAACTCTGAGCAAATTGGTACCGGAGGAAACAGTGCTTATAGAACCGACCTAAATATTGGTCTTAAGAAAAGCTTCTTAAATGATAGGGTGAAAATCTCGGTAGGAAAGAACTTTGAATTAGAGAATGGGTCTGGTATTGACCAAAACTCTGCGGAGATTTTAGACAATATTGAAATTGGTTACAACATAACCGCCGACGGACGTTATGCCGTAAAAGTGTATAGAACTAGTCAGTTTCAAACAGTTTTAGAGGGTTTTGTGCTAGAGACTGGAGTTAGTTTTGTGCTGCAAGCTGAATATGAAAAAGTGAAGGATTTGTTTAAAAAGGGGGTAAAAGAGTAAATGAAAAATTTAGGATTATATATTACCCTATTACTTGTCTTAACTGGATGCAGTTTGTCTAAAAAACTTCCAGAAGGAAAAACTATATATAGTGGTGGTAGCGTGAAGGTGGTGGGTGAAGCATCTAAAAAAGATAAGGATAACCTAGAGGTAGATATGGAGGCAGTGCTTGCTCCTAGAACTAATAGCATGGTGCTAGGTTTCCCCTATAAGGTGTGGCTTTATTATAATATTGGCGAACCTAAAAAGCCAAAAGGATTAAGGAATTTCCTTCGTAATAAAGTGGGTCAAAAACCGGTTTTCTATGAGGTGGGATATCCTAAGATTAACCGAGCAAACTTGGTTAACGTAGCAGAAAATAACGGATACTTCAAAAGTACAGCTAGCTCTGAGTCCGTAACAAAAAAGTATAAAACTAAGGTAGAATATGAAGTAAATTTAGCTCCACAATACTTTATTAAAGAAGTAAGTATAGACACTTTAGGTTTGCAAGTTTTTGGAAAAGATGCTAAAGCCATAAGCGAAGGAACGGTGCTAAAAGAAGGTAAGCCGTATAATTTAGACGAGCTAATAGCAGAAAGGCAGCGACTAAGCAATGTTTTACAAGAAAAGGGCTACTTCTATATGAGTCCTAGTCAGTTTGTTTTAGAGGTAGATACCAACCTGAATTCAAACCTACTTACTATTAAAACTAAGCTCTCTCCAGATTATAGTAGTGCGGCTGTAGATAAATATTATATCAGAGAAATTAATGTGCTTAGCTCTGCCAAACAGGGAGATAAGGAAGTTAAAACGTCATTTAAAAACCTAGAAAGAAGCGGACTTTCAATAGCTGAAAATGATAAGTCTTATAAGCCAAAGGTATTTACGGAATCTATAATTTTTAGACAGGGGGAGCTTTATAGTAGGTCAAAACAAGAGGCTAGCCTTAACAGACTGTCTAACCTTAAAAATTTCCAATACATAAGAAACAGGTACGAACCTCACAGAACAGCTGATTCTACGTATTTAGATGTCAATTATTTCTTAACGCCTTTAAAGAAAAAGTCTTTAAAAGGGCAGTTAAGTGGCCTTACAAAAAGTAATGGACTTTATGGGTCGGAGGCGAACGTCTCATGGCAAAATAGGAATGTATTTCATGGAGCTGAAATTCTCAAATTTGAGGTAAATGGAGGTATAGACCTACAGTTTGGTCAGATAGAATACGGCAATAATTATAGAAGACTAAGCGTAGCAGGCGACCTTACTTTTCCTCGTTTTTTAATTCCTTTTATTAAACAAAGGACTAAGGTTTCATCTGGCGTGCCTAAGACCAATATTAATATCTCTTATGAGATTCTTAGACGAAAAGATTTTTATACCCTAGCCAGTTCTAATGCTGCATTCTCCTATTTCTGGAGAAAAAATACGGAGTATGAGCATACCTTAACGCCCGTTTATTTTAGTCTAATTAAGGCGAGTAATTTTTCTGAGAATTTTGTTAACCAAATACTGTTTAGCGAAAACCTGAGTGATTTGGAAAGGTATTTTCAGATTTTGGAAAATAAGCTATTATTGGGATTAGAGTATAATCTTATTTATACCCCAAAAGTACTTCAAAGTAGTAGAGATAGGGTTTCTTTTAATTTTGGTTTTGATGTTTCTGGTAATGTAGCTTCTTTGATTGCTAAAAAACCTGAAGAAGGAGATGGTGGTTATCGACAGATTTTTGGCGTGCCCTATGAGCAGTTTGCTAAGTTTGATTTTGAAGGTAAGTACTTTAAAACTATAGGCAAAACCACCTGGGCCAATAGGCTCTTTACAGGTTTTGGTATTCCTTATAAAAACTCCATTATGTTACCTCAAACTAAGCAGTACTTTTCTGGAGGAAGTAACGGTTTAAGAGGTTTTAGGGGTAGGAGTTTGGGACCAGGGACAACAGCCCCAGAAGATATTAGCCAAGAGCTTTTTGGTGCTAACTCTCAAGGTGATATTAAGTTAGAATTGAATTCGGAATTAAGGTTTAAGGCTTCTAGTTATATAGAGCTAGCGGCCTTTATAGATGCTGGAAATATCTGGACATACAGAGACGATACTTTTTATGGTGAGAAAGCTAAGTTCACTGCAGATTTTGTAAAAGACCTAGCGGTGGATGTGGGTGTGGGCTTACGTTTAGACTTTACCTATTTGGTACTACGTGGTGATTTTGCCATTCCAGTAAGAAAGCCTTGGCTTGACGACCCTTGGGTGTTTGATAAGATTAGTTTTGACCAAAAGGTGTGGAGACAAAATAATCTCATTTTCAATTTGGCTATAGCTCATCCATTTTAAAAAAAAAACACCTCCCTTAGTTGCTAAGAGAGGTGTTTGACGTTTATTCCGCTTTAGGTGCTTTTGCCGGTTTTGCAGGCTTCTCGGGCTTTTCTGATTTCTCAGGTTTTTCTGGTTTTTCAAGCTTTTCAGGTCTCTCAGGACGTTCAGGTCTATCGGGTCTTTCAGGTCTTTCAGGACGGTCCATTCCAATATTGTTTTGTACTTCCTTCGGTAACATTTTTAAAATGGCCTCATGATGTTTTTCCATGTCATTGGCATGTTTGTCAATGATAGCTTCTTTTTTGTCTAAGACTATTTCAATTTCTTTCGCAGGAATTTCAAACTCCTTTTCCATTTTGACTTCAAATTTTTTCATTTTTTCTTCAAAATCCGACATGTCAATTTCGAAGTTCTCCATCTTTTCTTCATGTACTTTAACCTTGGCTTCAAACGCTTTTTCTAGCTTATTTATCTCTGCTTCGTAGTTGCTAGCATTTGGGTCTAATTTGGCAATGTCACTTTGAAACGCTACAGCATATTTGGCTATTACTTGAGATTCTTTCTGAATCTGTTCCATTGACTTTTTAAAAGATGGGTCGTTTTGAGGGTTGAAATCTACGTCTGCCATAGCATTAACCTGTAAATCAGTTATTTTCTTCACCTCAATATTAATTTCCTTAGATACGCTTTCTATTTTTTTATTTGCCTCTTGCATCTCATCAAAGTGCATTTTCAATTTCTTTTTTTCGGCCACCGTTAAAGGCTGTTCTTTGCCATTAATAACTATTTTGTTTGGGTCTATTCTAACGCTATAGTCATTCGTGGTAATATTAAGGTTACGGTCTCCCAGGTCATAATGGTAGTGTTGTTCCTCCTCTTGGTCAACATCATAATTATAACCAATACCTAAATCGCTAGTATCTTTTTTTATGATGGTCTCTGGAGTTCCAATTGGCGTCTTGTCGATGTCTACCGCTTCTGCTTCAATATTCAAATCAGAAATTAGGGTGAATTCCTCCATTTCGCTTTCTGGAATTTGCTCATTTTGTACAAAGCCTAGGGTACATACCGAAAGAAGCATTAGTAAAAGTGCAGTGAACTTTACTTTTTGAGTCTCGGGCGTAACGCCAAGTAATCGCTGAATTCTACTTAGCATAGGCATTCGCTTTTTGCCAAAGGCCATGGCTAAACTCGGTTGGTGAGTTGACAACTGAATTTGAGCCAAAGTTTTAGCCAATAGTACTTTGTTTCCTGTTAATTCTGCCGCCCAGTCGTCACAGGCATGTTCGCGGTTTTCTCTTATTTGATGGCTAACTAGCCAAAATATAGGATGGTAGAAGAAAAGGTTTTCAAGAAGAGTTTGTCCTAAGTTTATAAGGAAGTCATTTCTTTTAATGTGAGCTATTTCATGGGCAATGATAAGCTCTAGCTGCTCGGCACTTAAACCGCTTACCAAAGACGTAGGAATCAAAATAACCGGTTTTAATGCTCCAAGTACCATGGCTGTATCTACTTTGTTAGAGTGGAAAGCTTGGAAAGTGGGCAGTTTACCTTCAATTTTTTTCAAAACATTGTCAATGGCTTTTTCTGATTTTTGCGATAGCTGAGAAATGCCAGTGCTTTTCAAAAATTGTACATAGAAAAGACCGCCCATTTGTCTTACAAAGAGAAAGGCGAAACCAATGACCCAGCCAGCAAATAGCCAATGAGCGTTGACCTCAATAATATCAAGGTAAGACTGAGATGCTTGTGAACCCACCAGCTCGTTTAAAACAACATTGAAAGTTAGTGTTTGACTAGTGCTTTCTGCTATTGTTGCAGTTTCTGTAGGCATTAAAATGGAAAATGTAAAGGCAGAAACTAAGAACTGTAAACCAAAGGCAGCGAGCCCAGCCCAAGTCTTGTTATTAGCCGATTTGATAAATCTTACGGCAATGAGGTAGACTCCTACAATGAGAACCCCTTGCCAAAGGGAATGGAGCATGGTCTGACCAAAGGTGCCGGCCAGAGGAGTTTCAAACAGTGATGTTAGGTTTTTCATAGTTTTAGTTTTTCGAAGGTGATTGATGCCGAAGCATCAACCAATCTTCTGTTTTTCATAATTTGTATTTGTAATAGTATTAGCTTTCTAGTCCTTCTATAAGTTTCTTTATTTGGCTGAGCTCATCTTTAGAGGCCTTATGATTCCCCAAAGCCTGCATCACCATGTCCATGGCTTGTCCTCCGAATGCTGCATCCACAAATTTATTTAGCAACTGTTCTTGCATGCTTTTTTGTGATACTGCCGACTTGTATATGTGAAATCTGCCTTGCTCTGTTCTGGTGACCAGTTCTTTGCCAAGCATGAGCTGCATTATCTTTAAGGTAGTAGTGTAGCCTACTTCTTTGTTTTTGTTTATTTCGTCATTTATTTCTCTAACAGACGACGGTCCCTTTTTCCAAAGAAGTTGTAGTATTTCTAATTCTGATTCTGTCGGTTTAGCCAATGCCATAATTCATCTACGATTAATTTCGTAACAAATATACTACGAAAGAATTCGTACTAACAAATCTATCTACGATTATTTTCGTAATTAACTTTTTTTATGAATTGTTTTTTAGAAGTAAACAAGACAATGATTAAAGTGAGCAATGCTTTAGAAGAGAAGGAAAATATTGTCATTTGAAAACATAAACAGTATGAATTCCTTATATCGCTCTGTACTGTTTGAACACGGTCTAAATTCTAGCTCTAGAGTTTTAATTTTAACGGACCTTAATAAGAATTTTGACTGTGTGAGTTTAAAGAGTGCTGTTTTTTTGACGGTCGGCCGCTGCCGTTCATATTTTTTCGAAAAAAAATGAACTCCACGCTGGAAAGCGAGCCTGGTAAAAAGGGGGGAGGCCTATTAGGAATTTAGGACAACAGCTGTTTCCTGTGGAGAGAGGGCTGTTTTTAAGGCAATTCCAAATTTGACAGGATGAGAGTAAAAATATATCCTATCTTGCAATCAAAAAACAACCCAATAATGAACAAAACTATTCTCCTATTCTTATTAAGCATTGCCTTTATATCTTGTAAAGAAGCGGAACATAAAGAAAATACGCTCAGCGAAACCGAAGTGGAAGAAGGCTGGAATCTTCTTTTTGATGGTGAAACCACAAATGGCTGGCATCTTTATAATAGGGGAGATGTACCTTCTGCCTGGATAGTGATTGATGGTGAGTTATACTGCAAGCCTGATACTTTTGAGGTAGAGCACGGCGATTTATTGACCGACAAGGTTTACAGTAATTTTGATTTAAAATTTGACTGGAAAATTTCAGAAGCAGGTAATTCAGGCGTCTTTTTTAATGTTCAAGAAAAAGAAGAATACCCTACAGCATGGACTACAGGTCCGGAGTATCAGTTGCTAGATAATTTGGGAATTCATAAAGAGTATCTTGAAAATACTACGCACTGGGCGGCATGTTTATATGGTTTTAAACCGAACTTAAACGCTGTAACGCCAAATGCTTCAGGAGAATGGAATCATTCTAGAATTAAGCAGGAGAATGGCGTAGTGAGTTTTTGGTTAAATGATGTCAAAACTGCCGAGCAAGACCTGAAAGGAGAAGAATGGAAGGAGATGATAGCGGACAGCGGTTTCAAAACTTTTGAGGCCTACGGCAAAAACACAGAAGGACATCTAGCATTACAAGATTGGGCCAAAGGAGTTTCCTTCAAGAATATCAAAATCAAAGAGCTTTAAGCCTTTTGGGTGTATATTTTAAGTGATAACCATTTTTTAGTCTAGTTTTTTCAATGTTAAACATGAGAAATTACGGCATCATATTATTATTCTTTGTGCTTCCTCTTAGTTTGACCGGACAAGATATTTTCACGGTCAATGAAAAATTAGGCAGAGGTGTTAACATGGGAAACATGTTTGAAGCCCCTTCAGAAGAAGAATGGGGTAATCCGTTTAGAGATGACTATTTCGAAAGGATTGCTGATTTAGGATTTGACCATGTCAGAATTCCAATTAACTGGGATTTAGAAGCCAGAGCTCAGCAAACTGCACCTTATACTATTGAGAGTTCTTTCATGGAGCGGATTAAATATGTGGTAGACAAAGCTCAGGAAGTGGGATTGATGGCGATAATTAATATGCATCATCATGAAGATTTGTTTGTGAATCCAGAAGCTGCAAAACCAGAATTTTTAAGTCAATGGGAGCAAATTTCAGAAGCGTTTAAAGACTATGATGAAAACTTACTTTTTGAAGTACTGAATGAGCCGCATGGAAATTTAAGCCCAGAACTGTGGAAAGAATTCTTTGCCGATGCTTTGGACGTGATTAGAAAGGAGAATCCTGATAGGGCGGTAATAATGGGTATAGCTGCTTATGGTGGATTATCCGCCGTGCCGCAAATAGTTATTCCCGAGAGCGATGAGAATATTATATTAAGCATTCATTATTATGAGCCTTTCCAGTTTACACATCAAGGAGCCGAATGGGTAGAGAACTCTTCTCCATGGCTAGGAACAAAATGGGAAAACACAGATTTAGAACAGGAGGCGGTTAAAAAGCAATTTGAGTTTGCAGATGATTTCGCGAAAGAAAACAATGTTCCGATTAATATCGGTGAGTTTGGGGCTTATTCTAAGGCTGATTTAGTAAGTAGGGGTGTTTGGACTACTTTTTTAGCAAGGTGGTTTGAACAGCAAGGATATAGTTGGGCGTATTGGGAGTTTAGTGCTGGCTTTGGTTTTTTCGACCCAAATACCAACCAATACAATCCAAAGCTTTTAGATGCTTTATTAAATAATCCTTTGCCAGAACCTACGGTTACGGAGACCAAGGTGATTTATACTTCAGACTTTGGGAATGCTAATGCTGAATGGAATTTACAAACCAGTGGTGTAGCTTCAGCTGATTTTTCTTTGGAGGATGATAAGGCCAAGGTAGAGGTCACTGCTATAGATGAGGAGGCTTGGCGAGTACAGCTTGTGCTTAATAATGTCAACCTAGAAAAAGGGAAAAGGTATCTGGTGAGTTTTAAAGCTAGTGCTGATCAGGATATTTCCATATCATCATATTTAGGGCAATCTGCATCGCCGTGGAATTCATATTCAGGGTTCAGTAGTTTTACAATAGGTTTGGATGAGGAGGAATATCTATTCAGTTTTCAAATGAACGCCGAAACTGACCCACAAGCCAGATTTGTTTTTGATATGGGTGGGGACTTGGCGACTATTTTTTTGCAAGATGTGAAAATTGAAGAAGTGATAGAAGAGGAGGAGGTAATTGAAGAAGAAACTGTTTTGGCTACTGAGCCTGCCAATATCAACATAAAAGTGTACCCAAATCCTAGTTCAGGCTTTATAAAAATAGAGACAAAAGAAAAACTGGAGTCATACAAACTTTATAATCTTAGTGGTGCGTTGATACAAGCTGACAAGACACTAGATACCTATACCATCAAATTAAAAGAAGGCATAACCCAAGGTGTTTATTTCTTAAAACTTAGTTCCAAAGAGAATAGTTGGATTAGGCGGGTGGTTGTTTTTTAGAGAGAGAATCTTATAGATTTTGGGAATTACTTGGTGGGGTTTTCTTATTTTTATTATTTGTTTGGTAACGGTTAGTAACGGATATGGTGTAGAACCAGAATCGTTATGGGCGACCTTAAAGAACAGACAACTCAAATATGAACTTTGTATTAGCAGACAGATTATCCGAACTTCTAGAAAGTAATAAACTGGACGAAGCAATTGATTTTGCAGAAAAGAACCTTCGAGAAATACCGGCAACTGACTTTCATGAAATTCTTGGTAAGAATATTTTGCACTTGGCTTCCGACTTAGCTAATCGCATAGAAGAATTTGACAAGTCAACAAAAGTTGTTTTAAAGAAAAAACAAGGGTTTATAAAAAATCTGTTTGGCTCTGGGAAAGACATAAATCCATCAGCATATTATTGTGAAATGAATGGTTTTGCCATCAATTATGACCGGTGGTTTATCGACCTATTTTCATTTGAGAATTATAGTTTGAAAGATTGGGAATGGTTATCTGATTTTTATGACTCAACAGCAAACGACTTAACAATTACGGGCTTCGAAGATATTCAAAAAGTTTTTGAAGACGTTCACGAAAACGCCAGATTTGAGGAACCGAATATTGAAAAAGCCTATGAAGTATGTGAACTTTTAGTAATTCTAAGACTTCACGAATTATTCAGAGAAGCATACAGGACAAACAAAGGAAACTGGGACAATATTCCAATGTTTGTAACCGCTCACGACTATGAAGTTATATTTAAAGTAAATTAACACGGATGACGAGAAAGGCAGCCCATACGCCACCTGCAAAAAAGATAGCGGTTTAGTGGTTAAATGAAGCTTTGTACTTCGTAGCAAGTTTTGTGGCGGCGGATAGTTTAGTGCTATTAAATCGCCAACTTCTTATGGCTGCAAATCCTTATATCAAATCAAAATTAGAAACCATGAATCTCATAACTCAACAAAACGATTCATGTCGGGATTTCTTAAAAATAGGGAGTATGGCAGCACTTGGAAAGCCCAAGCCCCTTAAATCATAACCCCCTTCATTTCCACCTCATCCAATCTCCAAAAAGCACCTGGGCTTATGAAATAACCACGCTCTTTTGGTAAGGTGATTCCTGCAAATTTGAAGGCCTCATAAACAAACTCAGAGCAGGTGAATTTATCATCATGAAAGAGCTCTTTACTGCCTAAAAGTGTCCGCCAGGCTATTCTAAAGTATTCCCAGTTGTCATATTGTTTGGTAAGGTTGTCCAGACAAAACTCTTTTATAATTCTAGTTTTGATGCTGTTAGAGCTGAGAGATTGATGTCTTGCCCAGGCCACACGGCCTACATAAGGTTTCTGGTTTCCTTCATAGTCGTTAAATACATTTGACATGGGCACCATTCTTACGCCATTGCCCAGTACACTTTCTACCAGAAAAACCCTGTTCATCTCTTCTAAACGCACCACTATACCCATGTGGCTCCATGCAGAGCGTGACCTTCCTCTAATAAGGCTTGATAACCAGTGGTCTCCCGAAAAAAATAGTAGGTCGCCAGATTTCAATTCTCCCCTAATCTTATTGTAATTTTGTATATTAGTTTCACGGTCTTCTCTTTTGAAGAGTTTTTCTAGCTTTTGTTTATTATATAAGGGAATGGCCATGAAACTTTTGAACGATTGGAGGGGTTATTGGGGTACATTAGAATTTAGAGCAAATTAGTTTTTTATGGTGACAGTAACAGAGCAAGCAAAGAATAAAATTGCTGAGCTAAAGCAAAAAGAAGGCAAAACCGAGTTAGACGGCATAAGAGTGTCTGTAGAAGGTGGTGGCTGCTCAGGTCTGATGTATGACTTAGAGTTTGACACAGAAGAGCGAGATAATGACCAAGTTTTTGTAGACAATGGGGTAAAGGTTTTTGTAGACAAAAAGAGTTTATTGTACCTAATAGGTACACAATTAGACTTTTCAGACGGATTAAACGGAAAAGGTTTTCAATTTAAGAACCCGAACGCCTCAAGAACTTGTGGCTGTGGGGAGAGTTTTTCTGTGTAAAAAAATAAAGAATCATGGCAAGTAAAAAACTTAGAAGAACTTCAGGTAAAGAGGCAATGCTTTTTGGGATATGCGGTGGCATGTCAAAGTTTTTTAGTTTGGATGCCTCTTTGATAAGAGTTTTATGGGTAGTGGTGACTTTCTTAGGAATAGGCTCACCTATTCTTATTTATGCCATTATGGCCTTTATTATTCCTAAAGAAGGTGCTTGATTCTTGAATATTATTCAAAGTAAAAACCCGTCTGGCAAAACCGGACGGGTTTATTTTTTGATGCCCTCTCGGGCAAACCCTAATCTAAACTGAATGTTTTATAACTATGCCGCGACTTCTGTTGCTGCAGGAAGTTGATATGTTTCTTCGGCTGGCATTACTATCCATAATATAATATAGATAAGCACTACCGGTACTGGAGAGAAAAACCCGATAGCAAGTAAAACCCTAACTATAGTGGGGTCTAAATCAAGATAGTTAGCTAAACCTGCTGCTACACCACCTAACATCTTCTCCGAACCTTTTATTCTAAATAACCTTTTCATAATATTCTTGTTTTTATAAGTTTTCAATTAATCGCCAACACTATCGCTGACTTGATGATACAAACATACACCAAGACAAGGTACTTTGCAATGCATAGTACATGAGTGGTATTCTAAAATGAAGAATGGTAGTTTTTCCTTGAAGATTGGTAAAGGGCTGTTTTAAGCCTTTAAAGAGCTATTTAGAGCTTGGTTCTGCTGTCTCTAAGCTCTGTTTTGCGTTCAGCTTCTGCTATGAGTAGGTTGAAGTCTTTCTGGGTAATTACCCTGTTAAACTCCTTAGGCAGCACTCGCCTTACCGGAAACTTGCTATTAAGCTGAATACTTAAGAGATAGTAGTTTTCTAAATCTGTGCCGTCTTGTGTAATAGTTGGTGGGCATATTTCAAGTTTGTTACTCGCAATATTATCTATGTCTTCTATCAGCCACGGACTTAGGCAGTTTTCTATTTCAAACTCTCTTTGAAGTAAAACCTTTTTGCTAGGGAGTTTTGCCTCTCTGGTCCACCATATATCTCTAACGGTTTCCATGGCGTCTAGTGTGCCTTCCATATCCGAGACGGCGTCAAGCTCTGTCAATTTTTCTGACAAAAGTTTGGTCATAGCTTCTTCAAAAGGCAGTTTGCTTTGCAAGGCTCTCATACCTAACTGAACACCCAAAAGATTAGAATAAGCATCTTCCATACTAAAAGCCGAGTACCTTTCAGGCACCATCGGAATATATGAAGCACCAAAAAAAGTAGCTATTTCATGCCATACAGATAGGTTATAAGCTATTTTCCCGGCCAGAGCTATTTTGTCAGCATTAGTTTTTAGTTGACTTGGGTAAATGTCTAATCTCTTTTGACCACCTTCTCTGCCAAGTTCAATACTAAAATCCTCATTGTCGGCATTTAAAATTTGTTGGTATAAATAGGCCGTCCAGTCGGCTTGATCTCTTAAATGCCCTATGTCAATAAAGCCGCCTTTATTGGTATAAATGATGCCATTGTTTTCTAAGTCACTGCCTAAATATGTGTGTTCACCCAATTTTTCAACACTTGTTACATCAGAAACTTTCAGAAAAGGAATACCAGTTACCTTAACTTCTGAGCCAAAAGAGCAGCATGTTCTGATGATTCTTGGCGGAGGATTATCGCCTAATTTATCGCCAATGGTAAGCGGTAAAGCTGCATTAGCGGTAAATGATAATAATAAAATAACGAAGAAAAATTGTCTCACTGATTACCTATATTTTAAGAAGGCAGGAGATTAACGCAAAAAGAGTCTAAAAATGTTCAGATTAGATAAAAAAAATCTCAAACCGTTTGGATTGAGATTTTTACGGAGAAATCTATTGGTTAAAATAACTTCTCGTCTGGTGGCTTAATACCTTTAAGTCTTATGTATATGGTGGTTTGACCTCTATGGTGTGTCGCATGTTCAAAAATCTTTGCCATTCCCTGTCCCTTCGTAAGTTCAAAGGCATTGAAGAGTTTGATTTCTTCACTTAATTGCTCTTCACTCATATTTTTTAGTGTACTTAAAACGAAGTCATAGCTGTCAGAAACTGCTTTTATAGCTGCAGCTTTTGACTGCGAAGCCTCATCTTTTTCTAACTTTTTCTCACCCATCGGGTTGTCCACACCAGCTATCATGGCCGTCAATCCAAAATTGGCGTCAGCCATATGTAAAAATTGCTCTGCGAATGAACGTATATCTTCCGTTGGTTTGAAGGCGTAAGCATCTGCTGGCATAGCTTCCATATACTCAAGAGAAAAAGCCTTGGCTCTTTCAAAGTCGGCTATCATATCAGATTTTGAGGTACTAGGAGTATCTAATGCCATGGCACTAGAAAATGACGCTATGAAAAGCGTTAGCAAGATGTTTAGGGGTGTCAATATTTTTTTCATTGTTTTAGAATTTTGGTTATAGATTATAAAGGCCTGTCAATCTTAGTAACAGTAGTTTTAATGTCGCAGTTCGACATGCCTTCAATACCAAAACGTTTATCACTCAAAAAATGGGACATCTTTGGGAGCATATTTTCTCATAGCTTCCTGATTTATCTCTACGCCTATACCCGGAACATCTCTAACACGAATAAATCCGTTTTCAACGGCTTCGCCTTCAAATGTCACTATCTCTCGATACATGGGGTTTTTATGGAAATAGATCTGCCACTCCATTATCATAAAATTAGGTACCGAGGCACATACATGAGCAGATGCCATAGCTCCTAAATAGGATGCTACCATGTGCGGAGCAAAAGGAACATAATAAAGGTTTGCCAAGTTGGCAATACGCTGAGCCTCACCCAGTCCGCCGCATTTCTGTAGGTCTGGCATAATAATATCTACTGCACCATCTTCTAATAATGGGCGGAAACCATGAGCTAAATAGTGATTTTCCCCCGCACAAATAGGCGTGGAGGTAGACGCCGTTATTTTTTTATAGGCATCTGAGTTTTCTGCCGCTATTGGCTCTTCTAACCACATTAGGTTCAATGGCTCTAACATTTTAGCTACTCGCTCACCTGTTATGGCATCATATCTTCCGTGCATATCAGCACAGATGTCGATATTAGGGCCGACAGCGGCTCTTGTGGCAGCCATTTGGTCATACATTCTTTGAAGTTCGGCAGGACTAGCCGTCCAATTGAACTTGTCGTATTTATTAGGGTCGTTCGCTTGGTCTAGGTCAAATTTGACTGCCGTAAATCCCATGTCCACAGCCTCTTTGGCAGCTTCTGCAAAGTCTTCAGGCTTTGGTAGTCTGTTTTGGTAAAGAGCGGTATCCATGTAAACTCTTACAGAGTCTCTAAACTTTCCTCCTAAAAGTTGATAGACCGGTAGACCAAGAGCTTTACCAGCTAAATCCCATAAGGCAGTTTCTACGGCCGTTAAAACAGCTACATACATTCCAGCCTGTGCTCCCTCAAAGAATCCTGATTTTCTTATAGTTTCAAAAAGCTTGTTGACATTTAATGGGTTTTGTCCTTTAATTCTCTCACCCATTATTTTTACCAAATGGTAGGTACCAGGAGTGGCATCTACACCTTCTCCATGACCTACAATATCTTGGTTACTATATATTTTGACAAATAGGCTATGCCCACCTCTTATATAACCACATTTTATATCAGTGATTTTCAGGTCAGAAGGCATTGAACTTTTGGGTGTTCGGTCTATGGCCGTTTCATATTCTCTTGCGAAATTTAAAAGTGGTGCTGCTGTAAGTGCCGATGTTATGGCGGCTTTGTTTAAAAATGATCTCCGTTTCATTTTATTATAGTTTAGGGTTGAATTATTCTATTTGAGAAGGTAGAGTGTAGTTTAATGGCTCTCTTTTTTCAAAAGGAGTCCAATTAACTGTATAAGATATGATGAAAAATCACCAAGTCCTTTTGTTTAAAATTTCTTGAATTTGTTCTCTGGACACGGGTAAATTATCAATATGCTCATTTAGCCAGCCAGAAAAATCTTTTTCAATGACATCAGACCATCGCATATCTATTTCACCTGGTGTATATTTTTGTTCACGCAGTTTCTCATGTCCAAACATATCTCTCAAACGAACTACTTCAGAAACCTTAACCACTTCTTCGGCTAGGTGAGGGGGGATAAACACCACGCCGCCATCTCTTCCTAAAACTATATCGCCGGGCATACAGGTGGTATTGCCTATTCTAGTTGGATGATTTATTCCTACTAAAGTGGTGTTTAGGGCTTTTTCTGCATTATTTAAATGATGAGAGGGATGATAACTTCTAAAGAAAGATGTGAAGCCACCTATTTCTTTCAAACCACCGATGTCTCTTATAGCACCGTCATAAACTATTCCGTTTCCGCTTTTGGCATAAATGGAGTTGCCAAGGTTATCTCCAATGGTAGGGCCATCTTTATAGGCACCAAACTGGTCTGCTACGTAAACGTCACCTTTTTGTAATAAGTCAATCGGCCATGAATTTTGCGACTGTACACGCCCATCTTTATTGTGGCCTTTGTCATCTATCGCTTTTTGGATGTCTGGTCTTCCGGGCATAAAAGTGGCCGTTAAGGCTCGACCTACCATGACAGAATCTGGGTTTATTAACTGCCAATTACCTTCAAACTGTTGTTTATAATTATGATTACGCAGTACAGCCCAAGCCTCTTCTAATGTTACCAGTTTCATTCGGTTCAATATGTCATCCGAAACTTTGGGACGGCCGTCGTCAAATCGTTCTCCTTTCCATTCTCTGGTGAGGAGAAGCATATAGTCTTCCGAGATTTGCTGAGATAGCCCAATTTTAGGGCAGAGCATAATGGCTCCAAGGCATAGGAATGCCAAATAGTTTATTTTTTTCATATAGGGTTCTTTGAATTCCTTTACAATTTAAACAATTCATAAAGAATCAGCATGCTATGATTTAAGATAATACTTGTCAAATAGACAATTATAACTTTTGTGACAGACACAAGACTATATTTCGACTTTGAGAACTTAGTTAATCGATTTAGCTATATAAGCTTCTTCATCAATCAAGGCAGACTCAAAGAGGTAAGATTTTAGAAGTGGGGCGTCTATTTCTGAAAGGCTTAAGAATTTCTTGGTATAAATTTGTTTTCTAGTGCCTTTGTCTAAATAGTTAAGCAAATTATTCAATTGGAATATAGAGCAAAACTATGAGATAGTTGTGGTCTGATTAATATGGTTCCATGTGTTACTTATTCTAAGAAAAGTAATTATTTTTGAAAAGAATAGACTACTAATTTATACAACTTAGATTCACCCCTATGCGGAATACGTTTTTAATTTTATGCTTTCTTAGCACTATAAATTTATTTGGCCAAAAAATAGAAAAGTCTAAACTGAGCATTGCAAGTGAGTGTAGCCAGACAGAGTATGTTTGTAATTTAGTTACGAATAACGCAAATCTTGGCGATGCTTTTTCAAGTAGTTCGTTTGAGGCTATTGTTAATAATTCGGTTTGCTTGGATGGAAGTGTGTACACTAATTATGGGTGTTTGGGCTCTTCTGAAAATCAGTCATGGTTTATTTTAGAAATAACATCTGGTGGGAATTTAGACTTTTCAATAAGTTCTTCAACAAGTCGTGATATTGATGGTGCGATATGGGGTGGCTTAAATAGCGATTACTCAAATGTCTGTTCACTTTTAAGTAATAATCCAGTTGCTTGTGATTATTCTGCTTCAAGTACAGTTTCTATGGCTTTAGCAAATACACTTGTTGGACAGAAGTTTTTATTACTTGTGGCTAATTTTTCTAACTCGGCACTCTCTTTTTCTTTAAATCAACCTCAAGGGGGAAGTATTATTTATAAAGAGATTCAACCCATTGAGCCAGTTAACGTGGTTCCGCAAGGCTCTCCATTAGTAGGCTGTTATTCTTTCAATAACAGCTATCGCGATAGCATAAGTCAAACTGATGGAGTAGAAATTGGTAGCCTTAGCTTTACTAATGATCGTTTTGGTCAACAGAATTCTTCTCTGAGATTAAATGGAAACAGTGCAGTTTCATTGAATACAGAAAGGCTTTTAAATACAAGTTACACGTTTTCTTGTTGGTTTAAAATGAATGAATTACCCACCTATAATTCTCTTTCTACACTTATTTCAGTAGGTGGTAATTGGGCCCCTGACCAAATTTTAGCTCTTAATAATAATTATTATATATACGATACGCCAAACCCAGTTGACCCATTTTTTAGTTCATATTTTCAAACTGGGGTTGAACCTTCAATAGATAGGCCTGAGTATGATATAAGACTAGAACGATGGTATCATTATGCGGGTGTTAGATCAACTGATTCATTGAAAACTTATATTGATGGGCAGTTAATTTCTCAGATTTTTTCAGGGAAAGCCGCCACGTATGGGAGTAATGTTGCCAAAGTAGGTTCAAGGACGGGGGGAGCAAATCATTACTTTAAAGGCGATGTAGATGATGTGCTTTTCTTTAATAGAGCTCTTTCAAATGACGAAGTATCATCACTCTATAATATTAATAACTGCCAGTTTATTGAAAATCCTTGTTCTTTCGCTATTAGTGTTAACGAAAATTTAAATATCGATGCTTACAGGCAGGCGTCATTATTTCTAGAATCTGGTTTGCCAAATGAAATTGGTGCCAATGGAATTGTTGAATACTCGGCAGGTCGGAGTATTAGGTTAAATCCTGGGTTTAATGTTGAAAGTGGTGGTGTTTTTAGAACTAATATAGGTGGATGTAGGTAACTAAAAAGTTGAAGAAGGAGTTCTTAGCAAACTATATTTTTCAGCTTCTTATTTTGATAAGCTTCTTCATCAATCAAAGCAGACTCAAAGAGGTAAGATTTCAGAAGTGGGGCGTCTATTTCTGAAAGGCTTAGGAATTTCTTGGTATAAATTTGTTTTCTAGTGCCTTTGTCTAAATAGTCAGTCTCATCTAAAAGTAAACTGCCGTAAGCAAAACCAAAGCTAACACCTTCATACGTTTTCTTTCCCCAAGACACGGAGCCTGGCCAAATATGACACACATTTTTTCGGAGAAAATAAAAAGGGACATTGAAAGATAGTTTTTCTTTGACCTGTGGTAAAGTGTCTAAAACTAATGCCCTTAAAAATTCGGTGATTTTGCGTTCTTCTTTTGGTAAAGAATCTAACATCTCATCTATATCTCTGAATTTGTATGGCTGCATTTTCATAGAGCAAGCTTAGTGAATTAATCTAAGATTGGTAAATATGCCTCCGAAATACTAATCAATTTAGCCACCAAATGGCAGCATTTAGGCAGCTGGCAAAAGAAACCCAAAGGAGGTATGGGATTTGAAGATTTCCTGCTGTTTTATTGACCTTTCTAAAAAAGGCTATCATCATTACTATGGCTATCCAGAGAATAGATATTTCGATTAAAGCTATTCCTGGGCTTTCAAAATAGAAAAACAGGAAACTCCATAAGAAATTAAGAGCAAGCTGTATTCCAAAAATATTTAATGCATTTTTTCTGCTTTCACTTTTTGGGCTTTGCCAAATCAGATAAAGACCTACACCCATAATGGCATATAAAGTGGTCCATACAGGTGCGAAAATCCAGTTTGGCGGATTAAAGAAAGGTTTGTTTATGGTACTGTACCAAGATTCAATACCTGTAACCGTAGCAAAACCTGAAATACCACCTACAGCCAGCGGAATAGCAAGACAAACCAGAAATGTTAATATTTTTTTCATGCTTTAATATCGGTTTTAGAATAATGTTGAGTCTGTGAGTGTTTTTGAATCGATTTAAGATACGAAAGTAGATTGAAATAGTATTCGTACTTAGTGCTAAAAGACTTAAGATTTTAATTTTAAGACCTACCTTTGTGCACGCATGAAAAAAGACATTCCTCACATCGCACTAGCACCTAGCAAAAAGTTGTATTTCGCTTCTGATTTTCATTTAGGAGCACCTAACCATGCAGACAGTTTGGTGCGTGAAAAGCGTATTATAACATGGCTCGACCATATTAAAACAGATGCTCAAGAGATATTTCTGGTGGGCGATTTATTTGACTTCTGGTTTGAATATAAAGAGGTAGTGCCAAAGGGCTATGTAAGGTTTTTGGGTAAGCTGGCCGAACTAGTAGATGCTGGAATAACTGTAAAGATATTTACAGGAAATCATGACCTCTGGATGGCAGACTATTTTGAAAAGGAGATAGGCACGGAGGTAATTCATGCTCCTATTGACTTTACCTGCCATGAAAAGACCTTCTATGTAGGTCATGGAGATGGCCTAGGACCAGGAGATAAGGCCTATAAATTCCTTAAAGCCTCCCTTTTTAATAATCCTCTTTTTATCTTTTTATTTGGTAGAATCATGCATCCAAATTTGGGTATGACTCTAGGAAACCTTTGGTCGCTTAATTCCTGGAAAAAGAACAGAGCGGAGGATGTTGTTTTTGAAGAAATTGACCTTGAAAAAGAATTTCTTTATCAATATATCATGGAGATGGAAAAATCTGGAAACCATCATGATTTCTATATTTTTGGTCACAGGCACATTGCATTAGACCAGCAGCTTAACGAGCAAACTAAATATGTTAATTTGGGTGACTGGATACGTTTTGATTCTTACGGAGTTTTTGATGGTGTAAACCTAGAGCTAAAGCGATTTAATAAGTCGTAATATTCTACATAAAGTGTTGATTTTATTCTACAGTTTTTGGTTGCCTTTTTTGTGTGTGCTGGTAGTTTGCTGACTAATAGCTATTTATTTTCTTTTAGAAGTTTGGAATACTTATTTAAACCCTCAAGGTAGAAATGATTATTTGGACAAACTTAATGTGAAAAAGAAAATGAAAAAGTTAAAATTACTAATTGTACCCCTATTGATGGCGGGTGTATTTACCTCATGTGTAAGTAAAAAGAAATATGTGGATAGCCAATCAAAGTGGAAAACCGCCAGTGAAAACTTACTAGAGTGTAACGATGATTTGATTTCTGCTAGTCAAGATATAGCGAAATTAAAAGCTGATTTAGCTGCGGCAGAAATGGAGGTAGGTAATGTTACAAAATACAGGCAGGAACAAATTCAAAATTTAAAAGAGCAAATTACAGATTTACAGAAAAACAGAGACCAGCAAGTAATGCAAGTAGAAGGTCTTACGGTGCTTTCCCAAGCGGCCAGTAATAATGTAGACAAAACGCTAACCCAGTTAGGGGAAAAAGATAGATACATTAACTTATTACAAGCAGCTAGAAATAAAGTAGATTCTATAAATCTAGCTTTGGCGGTTAATTTGAAAAGCAGCATAGGCCTAGATTTGGATGATAAAGATGTTGACATTAAAGTAGACAAAACAGTGGTCATGATTAACCTATCAGATGCCATGATGTATAATTCTGGTAGCTTTAACTTAACGCCAAGAGCTAAAGAAGTTTTAGGTAAGATATCTAAAATTATTAAATCAAGACCTGAGTTAGAAGTGATGGTGGAGGGTTATACTGATAATCAACCAATAAATAATGCAGTAGCTCAAGATAACTGGGAGCTGAGTGTGAAAAGATCAACCTCTGTAATTAGAGTGCTTCAAGATACTTATGGCGTAGACCCTAACAGATTAATAGCAGCTGGTAGAGGTGAGTATAACACCATGGTACCTAATAACAGCACTGCCAATATGGCCATGAACAGACGAACAAGAATTATATTAATGCCGAAACTTAATCAATTCTATGACTTATTAAACCCAGACATGGTTTCTAAGTAATAGCTTGAATTTTTTTTAAACCGCATTATGAGTAATCATGATGCGGTTTTTTTTATGTTAACTTATTAATTATAAGTGTTTTTTGCAGAATTTGGAAGGCGAATCATTTACAGTTTTAAACTCAAAAATATTGTAGAGATTTGTATCGCAATATTGTATCAAATTTGGAGTTAGTTTGATGCTTAAACCAATGAGATATGAATGAAATTACTACCCTTTTATTGGAAGATGACAAAACACTGGTAAAGGAGGTAAAAAGTTTTTTGAACTCTAGGAATATAAAATGTGATGTGGTTTTTGACGGAGAAGTCCTTTTCAGACAGATTCGTCAGAACTCTTATGACGTGCTGCTGCTGGATATTAATGTGCCTTTATTAAACGGTTTGGAGGTTTGTAAAAGGTTAAGAAAAGAAGGTGTAACCACTCCGGTGATTATGTTGACAGCCTATGGCGATATCCAAGATAAAAAGGATGCATTCAATGTTGGTGCAGATGATTACCTAGTAAAACCTTTTCATTTCGAGGAGCTATTGCTCCGCATCAATTCTATTCTGAGAAGAGGGAATCCTGAAAAAGCCCAAGTAGAATTACTCACCGTGGGAGATTTAGAAATAAACCAAACGGATATGGTAGTGAAAAGAGGGAGTGTCACCATAGAACTCACTAAAAAGGAATATCAGTTGCTCGTATTTTTAACCAAGGCAAAAGGCCGCGTGGTTTCCAAGCAGACTATTGCAGAGCAAATCTGGGACATACATTTTGAGACTAGTCTTAATACCATTGAGGTTTATATAAACTTCCTTCGGAACAAAATTGACAAAGGTTTTTCTCAAAAGCTGATTCACACCAAACCTGGTTTTGGATATTACCTAACCGCAGAAGAGTCATGACGCTAAGAAGAAGGATTTCAGTAGGCGTGGCTTCTGTTTTTTCAGCATTTTTGGCTTTGGCTTGTATTCTTATTTATAGTACATCAGCTCAATACCGTAAAACCGAATTTATTGATAGGCTTCAAGACAAAGCTCTAACTACTGCAAAGCTCTTAATAGAGGTAAAAGAGGTTGATAAGCAACTCCTAAAACTTATAGACCAAAACACTATTTATAAACTTTTGGATGAAAAGACGATAGTCTTTGACGACACCTCAAATCTTATTTACAGCAGCCTAGACGATGCCAAAATTCAGTGGAATCAAAACGACCTTGACTTATTAAAAGAGAAGGGCTTTTTCTACAGAAATGATAATGATAAAGAGGTGGTGGGTATGTTTTATAATTTTGAGCAGCGAGACTACTTTGTGATAACATCAGCGAGCGATAAATATGGTCGTCGCAAGCTCTCTTATTTGCTCTATATTTTGCTGGTGACGTTCTTTGCAGGAAGTATTTTAGTTTGGATTTCCACACTTTTTCTTATCAAAAATTTACTCCTTCCCTTAGAGAATTTTAAGGCTCAAATAGTCAATATTTCTGCCAATAAACTTAATCATCGTATTACTGGCAATAAAAGAAATGACGAAATAGAAACCCTTGCAAACTCTTTCAACAGCATGATAGAGCGAATAGATGGTGCTTTTGAGTCGCAAAAGGAATTTACTGCGAATGCATCTCATGAGCTTAAAACACCTCTGACTCGCATAGCATTTCAGTTAGAAGGCATGATGCAAAATTACCAGCATCCGCCAGAAGTATTTACCTACCTAAAAAACATCAAAAACGAAGTACATCAAATGTCAGATTTGATTAATACGCTTTTGTTGCTATCTCGTTTAGAGAAACAGGAAAAAGGAAAGGATTTTGAAAAAGTAAGGGTAGATGAGTTGATTTTTGCGGCTTATGAAGAAATGAAAAAGCTAGACCCACTTTATGATATGAAGTTTGAAATAGTAGAAACCGAAGGAGGGGAGTACCACATGGAAGTTATGGGAATAAAGCCGCTGCTTCAAATAGCTGTTAATAACCTTGTGAAAAATGCTTTCTTATATGCCTCAGATAATGCCATTCAGGTTAAGATTATTTCAGGTGATGCTACCCTTAAAGTTTTGATTGAAAATAATGGACAAACCATCTCTAAAGGAGAGCAAATGAGGCTTTTTAGCTCATTTATGAGAGGGAGCAATGCCGCCAAAGTGAATGGCTATGGTTTAGGCTTGAGAATTACAAAACGTATTCTTCAATTTCATGAGGCCGACCTCGCCTATGAATCGCCATCATCTCTTTTGAACCGTTTCAGAATCGGTTTCAAAATTTAAGTTTCTTTTAAGCCCCACTTAAGTTTTAATAAAGAATTCCGCAGTTATTTTGTTTCGTCAAAGGGAAAGTAAAGCGTTTCCCTTTTGATTTTCATAAACAATCAAAATCAAAAAAAGAAAATGAAAAGCTTAAAATGGATATTGGTTTCGATCTTATTTGCCGGAACTTTTGTTTCATGTGTTAGTAAGAAAAAGTATGCAGACATGCAGTCAAAATACAAAACCTCAGACGCTAGTTTGATAAAATGTAGTGATGATTTATTGACCGCAAAGCAAGATAATCAGAAGCTGAGGAGCGACCTAGATGCCGCTAATATGACGGTTTCAAATACATCAAAACTTAGAGATGACCAGTTAAAAGATTTAAGAAATCAAATATCTGACTTACAGAAAAATAGAGACCAGCAGGTAATGCAAGTAGAAGGTTTGACGGTGCTTTCAAGAGCGGCGAATAGCAACATTGAAAAAACGCTAAACCAAATGAGTGATAAAGATAAGTATATCAGATTACTGTATGCAGCTAGAACCAAAACAGACTCCATAAACTTGGCTTTAGCCGTAAATCTAAAAAGCAGCATTGGCTTAGACCTAAATGATAAAGATATTGATATCAAAGTAGATAAAACGGTGGTTATGATTAACCTTTCTGATGCCATGATGTACAGCTCAGGAAGCTATAAACTTACACCAAGAGCAAACGAGGTTTTAGGTAAAATAGCGAAAGTGATTAAAGCCAGACCAGACCTAGAGGTTATGGTGGAGGGTTATACGGACAATAAGCCTATCTCTGGTAGCATTGAAGATAACTGGGAGCTAAGTACTAAGCGTTCCACGGCGGTAATTCGTGTATTGCAAGGGAAGCATAACATAGACCCAAACAGGCTAATAGCTGCCGGAAGGGGCGAATACAATACTTTAGTGCCTAATAACACTTCTGAGAATATGGCTTTAAACAGAAGAACACGCATCATTCTTATGCCAAAATTAGATCAGTTTTATGATTTACTGAATCCTGATTTAGCTAAAAAATAACATCGGAGTTTTGAGATTTGACCTCATCATGGTGCCTGCCGTGGTGAGGTTTTTAGTTTTAACTCTGCTCTATTTCTTCTTTGGCAGAAAAATAACCTTTAACCACAGTGAAAGAAGTAATCACCAAAAAGAAGAGAATAATGTAATGCACATAGTCTATTATCCATGGGAAATGAACACCGAAATAATAACCACCACCCACTAAAACCACCACCCAGATGGCTCCGCCTAAAATATTATAAATCCAGAAACGAATAATTTTCATTTTAACCAAACCAGCCATAATAGGAGCAAAGGTGCGGACGATAGGCAAAAACCTCGCAATAATGAGCGTACGGCTGCCATACTTTTCAAAATAACGTTTGGTCTTTTTGATGTGTTTTTTCTTAAAAAACAGGTTCTCTTTTTTATTTTCTAGGGCTTCGCCAAAATAATAGCCAGAAATATAGCCCGTAAAGGAGCCAAGAACGGCTGCTGCAAAAACAGAAATAAGCAATAAGAAGATATTTACCTTTAAAATGACTAAACCACAGAACACGCCTGATAAAAATAGGAGGTAGTCGCCAGGTAAAAAGAAGCCAAAAAACAGTCCATTTTCTATATAAACTATCAAGACAACCGCTATCAATCCCCCTGTCTGAATGATTTCTTCAGAATTAGTGAGGTATTGGAAAAAGTCAGCGATTTGCTCCATTTCTAAGGGGTATACCGTAAAATTAAAGCTTATGAGAATAAATGAAAATGCTTTTGGTCATTTTAAATATCTTTTTATAAAAACTTCACATTTCCTTAGCTTTCAATTTCAGAAAGCTCTAACCATCTGAGTTCTTTTTCTTCTAATTCATTTTTGATTTCTTCTAGTTCTTGGCCTAGAGCACCTAACTTTTCAAAATCAGTTTCGCCGCCGTTCATAAGGTCAAACACCTCCGTTTTTCGTTTTTCCAATTTTTGCATGGCTTTTTCAATGTCCTCAAACTCCTTTTTCTCCTTAAAGCTCATTTTCTTTTTGTTGGGAGATGGAGCCTTTGGGGCTTCTACCACTACTTCAGGAGCTTTGTCTTTTTTCTCAGAAAGAGCTTCTTTTTCTTCCTCGTCTTTCCAGTTTCTGTATTCTGTGTAGTTCCCAGGGAAATCTTTGATATAGCCTTTTCCCTCAAAAGCAAAAACGTGGTCAATGATTTTATCCATGAAGTACCTATCGTGAGACACCACTAGTAGGCAGCCGCCAAAACCTTCTAAAAATTCTTCTAAAACATTAAGCGTGTCAATATCCAAATCATTTGTAGGCTCATCCAGAATCAAGAAGTTTGGGCTTTGCACCAATACTTTCATTAGCTGTAAACGCCTTTTCTCACCTCCAGAAAGCTTGTAAATAGGATTGTATTGCACCTTTGGTGGAAATAAAAACATGGTCAAAAACGCCGAGATAGATAATTCTCTACCATCGCCAAGTTTAACAAACTCTGCATATTCTCTAATGGCGTCAATCACCTTTTGGTCTTCGCTAAAATCTAAACCACCCTGCGAGTAATAACCAATTTTTATGGTTTCACCTTTTATCACCGAACCGCTGTCAGGTTTGGTAATGCCCATGATGATGTCCAGCATGGTGGTTTTACCCATCCCGTTTTTCCCTACAATCCCGATTTTGTCACCACGCTTAAAGACATAATTGAAGTGGTCTATAAAAGTGGTGCCATTATAAGCCTTGCTGATATCATGTATCTCAATGATTTTCTTGCCCATTCTTTCCGTACGGACATTCAGTTCTACCTTATCATCTTTTTTAAATCCTGCAGCTGTCTTCTCCTTTAAGTCATTAAAGGCATCTATCCTATATTGTGCTTTGGTGGTTCTGGCTTTAGGCTGTCTACGCATCCATTCCAACTCCTTCTTTAGGAGCTGTTGGTTTTTCTCATGCACCACAGCATCATTAGCTTCGCGAGCGGCTTTTTTCTCTAAGAAATAGGCATAGTTGCCCGTGAATTTATGAATTTGATTATTGTTCAATTCCATGATTCTGTTGGCCACTTTGTCTAAGAAATACCTATCATGCGTTACCAGAAATAAAGTAGTATTAGACGTAGATAAGAAACCTTCAAGCCACTCAATACTCTGTAAGTCTAGGTGGTTGGTAGGCTCATCTAAGATTAAAAAATCAGGGTTGTCAATTAATACAGCAGCTAATGCCACACGTTTTTTCTGACCACCAGAAAGCTGAGAAATTAGTTTGTCAAAATCATGAATTCCTAGTTTCCCTAATATCTGTTTCACTTTGGCTTCATAATCCCAAGCCTGTAAAGCATCCAATGTTTCTATGGCAGAAGACATTAAATCGACGTCATTATTAACCATAGAAAGTTCGTAATTTTTTATGGCTGTAGTAATCTCATTTTCGGCATAGAAAATGGTTTCCATCACAGTAAGTTCGCCTTTCATCTCAGGCTCCTGCGGTAAATAGCCCACTCTGATGTCTTTTCTGACAGATATTTCTCCACCGTCGGTTTCGGTGATGCCTGCCACCATATTTAGTAAAGTGGTTTTACCAGAGCCGTTAGAGCCAATTAAAGCTACTTTTTCACCCTGAAGTATGCCAAAGGTCAAACCTTTAAAAAGCCATTTCTCCCCGAGGTCTCTTCCTATATTTTCTGCCGATAAGTAATTCATGCCGCAAATTTAGCTTAGCTATTATTATTAGCAGCCTGTTAGGTGGTATTTATATGTGGGAGGGGGTATTTGATGTTTTTATTTAGAGTTATTTATCTAGACTTTCCCTCAGCCTAGACCAGTCTATTAGAATTTCTGAACCATACTCACTTTTAAGTTTCTCTTCTAAAAGGGTACAGGTTTTTGAGAAATCATTGATTTTTACATTGCCAAATAGTCTCATGGTTGTTGGGTTACCTTTTTCGTCAAAGCTGGTTTCGAACTCAAAAAAAGCACTACAAATTTTAAGGGCAAATTGTAACTCCCAAATTCGAGGTTTTATGGCAAGATGAATTCCAGAATTTGTCCAATTATATATTTTCAATAGAGACCTAAGTTCGACATTATTTAATTCGAATGCTTCCATGTTTTCTGAAATGAAATTGGCCAAATAGTCATTTTTAAGTCTAATGCCATTTTGGAGTTTAATATTTTTTATTCCAAATATACTTTTGAACTTTATTTCAATAGCTTGTCGTAATAAAAAGATACTATTATTAGAATTCATTATAAAGGTTCTTCCTGAAGGATATGTTTCTGGAATAGGATCCCAAAATGAGTTATTTGCGGCTTTCATGATTTCAAAAGAATGAATATCCTGGCTTCGGTAAGCGTCGAAAAGTATGAATTCTTTATCCTTCGGTCTCCTGAAATATTCGATTATTTCTTTCAAATCATAGAGGTAGTTTATTAGGTGTTTTTTATATAGAATAATCGTGGAGTATTCTATTGAGGTGTTTTCTCCTTGCATTTTTTTGACTAACTCATTGAAAGATTTGACGGCAAGATGAAATTGAGCTTTCATATGCTGGTGATACTCCTTTTCTGTGAAAAAAGTTTTTTGATTAAATAGGCGTTCTATTAAATGTGTATCTGTAAAATTTTTATTGACGTAACTTTCGTGTTCAGATTTTAAAAAAGCTATAACTTTTTGTAATGCAAAGGTTAATTGGATGGGATTCTTAAGTCTGGGGTCAGGGATTCCCAAGTGTGAAAGTTTGTAATAGAGCAACCCCATATATTCGTAGTTTTTATAGCTTCTCATGAAATAGAATTGACTCTTAATTAATTGATTTATAGATTGAAAATAGGCATTAATTTGGACCTAAGCATAGTTTCAGTCTCTGAAATCAGGAATGAAGATTTAAACTTTTTTGAAAGTATTCAAAACGGTTTACCCAAACCCCAAAAAAACAAGCAATCTTTGCCAAAATTGAAAATATGGAGCAAGCGGAGTTTTTAGAAAAACATGTATTTGTGGGTTTAGAAAACCTTAACAACGGAGTTGATGAGAGTGGCAATCATTATTTCTCTCAAGCTGATTTTGAAAAGGTATTAGAACGTGTAGAGTATTTTGGTATAGGCGTATATAAAATTAATACCATTCATAATGGTGAGGCTTTCGGGGAGTCAGAACATGAGAAGTTCAAAAAGAAAGCCACAGACCCAAAATGGTATAACAAAGCCTTCTTAACTTTTACACATCGTCAAGAAGGATTGCTTTATGCAGCTTCTTATAAGGTTTCGGGTAAGCTTTTAGCCAGATATTCTGCAGATAAGAACGAAGAGGAGGTTTAGCTAAACCTCCTTCACTATTTCTGCTCTTCTTAAAACTTTCGGTATACCGAATGCATCCACATAACTGGCGGCGAGAGGTCTTATTTTCCTAAAAAGACTGTTTTGCACACGCCTTATGGCTTTTGATTTTTCACCTGTCAAGAAGTCATTTTCTAAGAACCAGCCGCTGTCTCTCAAAATAGCGTCAAGGCTGTAAGTTCTTAACATTATTTCCAATGCCTCCCTTTCGGAATCTTTTGGCATAGCCAAAACCTTCGTTTTAAATTCTTTGTAGATATAATGTTCTACTTGAGCTAGAGCGAGCGTAATCATGTGATTTTGCACACGAAGAAATATCTCAGAAGGATGTAATTTTTTTCTAAGAAAGTTTCGCATTCTGTCGGAGAGGGTAAACAGCAATTTCTGCTGTCTAAACTCAAAAGCACTGTCTAGAAAATCATAACTCAGTATATGTTCTGAGTTGGTATTTCTAACCGTTAAGGGATTTAGGTCAGTAACAGAAGTTCCCACTCTTTTAAGTACATGACGAGCCACGGCCATAAATCCGCCATCATTAAATTCTTGTTTAAAGTCTGTAAGGAGTGCTTTTGCCACGAGCTGAAGCAGCACATGGTTATCGCCCTCAAAAGTGGTGAAAATGTCAGTGTCGGCTTTTAAATCTGCAAACTCGTTTTCTGCCAAATAGCCTTTTCCGCCGCAGGCTTCACGGCACTCTTGAATGGTGGCTGTGGCATGCCAAGAAGCATAGCTTTTTAATCCGGCAGCTAGCGTTTCCACTTCTCTTTTGTCGGTGTTTTTGTATTGTTCTATAAATTTATCACGCAGACTTTCCAGTGCAAAACTCAGAGCATAACTCTTAGCAATAAGTGGGAACAAACGCTTTTGATGACTTGGGTAATCTAAAATGAGTGTTTCGGTAGTTTCATTTAAGGAGTCAAATTGCCTTCTTCTCAAGGCATATTTTATAGCGATATCTAGAGCTTTCTTAGCAGCGGTATTAGACCCCAGAGCAATAGAAACTCTTCCGCCCACTAAGGCTCCCAGCATGGTGAAAAACCTTTTAGATTCTTTCTTTATGCTGCTTTGGTAGTTTCCTTCGGCATCAATTCCCCCATATTTATCTAAGAGGTTTTCTACAGGAACTTTGACTTGGTCAAACCAAATTCTGCCATTATCCACGCCATTGAGCCCCATTTTATAACCATTGTCTTTGACGGTTATTCCTGGTAGTTCTTGATGCTTTTCGTCACGCAGTGGTACTAAAACAGCATGAATTCCGTGATTTTGCCCACCTACTTTTAGCTGGGTAAATACAGCGGCCATTTTAGAATGCAGTGCATTACCAATATACTCTTTACCCGCCGTGTGGGTAGGGGAGTGAATGGTGATAGTTTGGTCTTCTGGGTTATAAGTGGCGGTGGTTTCTAAGTCTCTCACATTACTACCATGACCAGTTTCGGTCATCGCAAAACAACCTGCAAGGTCTAAAGAGCCTGTTTTTGCCAAATATTTATCATGGTGCTTTTTAGTGCCTAATTGTAAAACGGCTCCGCCAAAGAGGCCAAACTGTACGCCAAACTTTATCAATAAGCTGATATTTCCTAAGGCCATTGTTTCAAAAACCGCAGAGCTGGCTCCCGGTGAATTCTCCCCACCGTATTCTTCAGGAAATGCTAAGGCTCCAAAACCCTGTTTTGCTAGTTCTTTACATTGGTCTAAAACTAAATTTCTTAAGGCGTCTTTTTCTTTTAAAGCATAAGGCACCTCAAAGTAAGAATCCATGAGGAGTTTTTTTGTTCTGTTTTTATGCTCTGCAAACTTCCCGTCTAAAATGCTTTGTACCTTCCTGCTGTCAAATGCATCGATATCTTCAATCTGGGTTTCGGTCTCAGGTTTGACGGTGGTATAGAATGCAACTTTTGAAAGTTGGTTATCTACGCCAAGAGCGGCCTCAAGTCCTTCTATAGAAGCTTTTACTTTTGGAGAATCCCAAATTTTATTATCCTCAGATTTTGATGTGTTTTTGGCAATGTTAATTCCTAACTGCACCAGAGACAATTTTCTGTCAAGGTCCAGTTTCATGGCACCTGCATTAATGTCTGCCAACCACTCTTTATAAGTTTCTTCAGATGGCGGATTTGCCTGGTCAGTCCATTTCATGAGTTGTTTTTTGTCCGCAAAAGTCAAGAAATCCATAGCGTCAACGTGTTGACGAATGATTTTCATTTCAGAAGGACTAAGTACGGAATCTGCCCAGCCAACATAAAAAAGGGGCAGTAGACTGTTTATTCCTGGGGAGTAATGCATAAGGTTGAGCTTTTTCTTAAATATAGCATAAATATCTATTCCACAATTGACCAGAATGCTGTATTTCTTAAAAATCTCCTAGGTAAAAACGTTAAACAAGTCGCGTTTTCTTCGCCTTGATGGATTAAGTGTTAGGCCATTTTTAAGTGTTAAGCTATCTGGCGAAGTTGATTTGACAAATTCCATATTTACCACATGTTTCTTGCTAATTCTTACAAAGTCTCCATGAGGCTTCAGGAATTCATATACCGTTTTTATGGTACTTGATAAAATTTGTTTTTGACCTAAGGCCATGTAAACCGTGGTATAGTTTATTTCTGCTTCAAGGTGAGTGACTTGGGCGGGAAGTAGGCTGGTGCGTGCTCCTAAATACACAGGTTGTTTTAAATTATTCATAAGCTTTCGTTTTGATAGTATCTGTGTCGATATTGATTTTGTAACCTCATACTCTTTTATTCTTGTCAAAATCCGCATTTTAAAGAGTATGGTACATGAAAATTGATTGTGTATCTTTGTCAATTACAAAGTGAGCCCTATGCCCCTTAAAGAAAGAAATGTGCTTATTGTTCTGTTTGCCTCGCTATTGATTTCTTGCGGAGGTTCTTCTGATTATTTTCCAAAACCAAAAGGCTATAATCGCTTAGATTTGCCTGCACATAAATACGTGCAATTAGAAGAGAAGCATCCTTATACATTTGAGCATAATGTAAATGCCATTGTTGAGCCAGACACCTTTGGTAATGCTGAACCTCACTGGATTATCTTACATTACAAAGACATGATGGCACGTATACAACTTACATATAAACCTTTAAATGGTGATTTAAATAAGTTGTCAAAACATATTGACGACGCTTACAAATTAGCAGGAAAGCATCATGTAAAAGCGGACTCTCAGGTAGAGAAAGTGGTAGAACTTGAGAATGGAAAAAGAGCAGTAGTTATAGAGTTAGAAGGAGAGGTGCCTAGTCATTTTCAGTTTTATGTGACAGATACCTCCCAACACTATTTGCGTGGGGCGGTTTATCTTATAGAGCCTACTTTAAACGACTCTTTAAGACCGCTAGTAAATTATATGAAAGATGACTGTATGCATCTTTTAGAAACCTTAAAATGGACTGAATGATACTATCTACAGAATCCGAGAATTGGCAGGTTGTCCATAAGACAGAAAATGCCATGCAAGCAGAATTGCTCAAAAATGAATTAGAAAACAATGAGATAAAATGTTTCATTGTCAATAAGAAGGATACGATGTACCCTATTTTTGGAGCAAATATTTTATATACCCAGACCAGCGACGAGCACGTAGCTAAGGTTATTATTGAAGCTTTTTTGAATAAGAATGAATCAGAGATTGGATAAGTATTCTAACTTAACACAGCGAATTATAGCTGCGGTAATAGGTGTCGCCATCATTATAACAGGCATATTTTTCTCTGCTTATACTTTTTGGTTGGTGTTTTTATTTCTGTCGATAATGACGCAATACGAGTTTTACAAACTAGTTGGTCTGAACGGGAATTTGCCATTATCCATTTATGGAACCATCTGTGGAACTGTTTTAAACGCTCTCACATTCTTTATAGAAAAAGGAGATTGGCCATTTAAGTTTTATTACTTAATAGTCCCTCTTTTGGCTATAACTTTTTTTATAAAGCTTTATAAAAGGAAAGACCCAAAACCCTTTGAAAATCTGGGCTATACTTTTTTAGGAATTATTTATGTGGCGGTACCTTTTGCTTTGGTAAATGAGGTGGCAATGGAGGCACATCATTATAAGCCTCTTTTGGTTTTGGGTATTTTAGTTATCCTTTGGGTCAACGATAGCGGTGCTTATTTCGTAGGTACTATGATGGGCAAGCGTAAATTGTTTGAACGGATATCACCGAAGAAGACTTGGGAGGGGCTATTTGGCGGAGCAATAAGCTCTTTGATAGCTGCGTTAGTTTTTTCTAAGTATTACAATGTCATAGACCCTTGGAAATGGATTGTTATTGCTGGAATTATAGTGGTAACAGGTACTTTAGGTGATTTGGTTGAATCTCTTTTCAAAAGGAGTATAGCGATTAAAGACTCTGGTAGTTTTATTCCAGGTCATGGTGGCTTCCTTGACAGGTTTGATGGCTTGTTGCTTTCAATGCCTTTTATTCTTACTTTTCTCAAAATATTCGCTTAATGCGTCAACAGAAGACACTCGTATTATTGATTTTAATAACCTTTTTAGTGGTAGGGAAAACCTATGCTCAGGGGGAAAAGAAGTTTGTTACCTTTAGTGGTTTTGTTATCGATGGAGATAACGATGAGCCGCTTCCAGGGGCATATATTGTAAATGACCGTGCTGGTAGGGGGACTTTGACAAATGACAAAGGCTACTTCTTAATCAATGTTTTTCCAGGCGATAGTTTGATTTTTAGCTACCTAGGTTTTAAGAAACAATTTCACATCATTCCTTCTGACGTAAGTTTGTCATATTCGGCTGTAGTGGAGCTTAGGCAGGATGCTACCATGTTAAAAGAAGTTAAAGTTTATCCTTTTAGCACCGAGGAAGAATTCAAATTAGCTTTGATAGAAATGGAACTTCCAGATGCTAGAGAAAGAGCAAACATGGAAGAGAACCTTAGTCGTGAAAACCTGGATAGGGCTTTTGCGATGCAAGGTATGAGTGCTGACGCCAATTATAGATATGCAATGAATCAGCAGCTGATGCATATTCAAAGTAGAGGAACAATCACCACGAATCCTCTTACCAGTCCGTTTGCCTGGGCTAGTTTTATCAAATCAATAAAAGATGGTACGTTTACTAATAAGGCTTGGAAAAAGGGTGATTACATACCAAAAACGGAAGGCTCAAGAGACGCTATAATGCGTGGAAGTAATTAAAGCTGAATTAGTTACTCTTTCCCAAACCAGCTAGCATAGGTTAAATAATTATCGGCAGTTCGCATAAATACTTCACCTGCCTTGTCGGATACATCTTTAAGGTATTTTGCAGGGTTTCCTACCCATATCTGACCAGAGGGAACTCTAGTGTTTGAAGTAACCACAGCACCTGCACCTATTATAGCATTCTTTTCAATCACGGCACCATCCATCACAATGGCTCCCATACCTATCAAAACTTCTTTTTCTACTACGCAACCATGAAGTATGGCGTTGTGGCCAATACTCACATTATCGCCTATTATAGTTTTAGTTTTCTCATATGTACAGTGTATCACCACACCGTCTTGAATATTGACTCTGTTGCCTATTCTAATGCTGTTTACATCACCTCTAACTACGGCATTAAACCAAACGGTACAGTCTTCGCCCATTTCAGTATCGCCCACCACAGTGGCGTTTGGTGCTAGCCAGGTTGATGTTGGAATTTTAGGGCTTATGCCTTTTATTGGAAGAATAGTTGCCATATTATCGGATGTTTTTAATGTAATGAGTGTCTTCTTTTTCGCCTTGCTTTTGAAAGCCGAAGCCGTTTTTAAGAAGAACGTTTATGGAAGCTTGGTTAGAAGAATGGGCTATTCCAATCAAATTGTCGACGTCAGGTAAGCTACTTGCACATACTTCCATGGCCTTAAGCATTTCTGTGGCAAAACCTTTGCCCCAAAACGGAGGAAGAATAGCATAGCCAATTTCTAATTCCTTAGAGGTGAGTGGGGTCATTTTAACATAGCCCACAAATTCTCTGGTTTCTATAGACTCTGCCCTTAGAAAACCTAAATATTGGCTCTCCCGATTGACTGCAAATTGATGTTTGAATCTTTCTTTTGCTTCTTTGAGGCTTAAAGCCGCTCCTGTAATATAGGTCATAACCTCTTCACTTTGAGCCATGACTAATGATTCCGCTTCGTCGTCAGCGTTTATCTGTCTATATGTTAACCTCGCCGAGGTTAGCATTAGAAATGGCGTTCGCCTTTTTCTCTTTTACCTAGCATTACAGCTCCGGTCATGGCTATTAAAAAAAGAATAGAAACTAATTCAAAAGGAAGTAGGTATTTACTATAAAGCAAGGTACCTAAAGTCTCTATAAACCCTGTTTTAACTTGGTATGTAGCTGGGTTGGTTCTAGGAATATCTGTCATTCTAATAGCCGATATAAGAATCAAACTGATGGTACCTGCTACAATGGTAGCGGCTATCATGAGTTTGTTATTATTTAAACCAGGCGTGTTTTCTTCTTTGATATTCAAAAACATAACCACAAAGAGGAATAAAACCATAATGGCTCCAGCATATACAATGATATTTACCACCGCAATAAACTGAGCATTCATCAACACATAATGAGCCGAAAGCGAGAAGAATGTCAAAATAAGATATATGACGCTGTGAATGGCATTTTTTGAGGTTATAGTCCCTAAGGCACCAAAAAGTGTAACTACCGAAATGACATAAAATAGCCACTGCGTCGAAGTCATGTTTTGTAAATTATTTATTAAATCCATTTGACGTCGAAATTAGTAATTAACTGGTTTTTGTTGCTCCCAAAGCTTCTGCATCTCCTCTTTGGTCCATGCGTCACGTTCGTACCTTTCATTCATGTCTTCCACTAGTTGGTCTTTACCATAAATGACTTGGTCACGGCTGGTAAACACAGGTACAAATTTGTCGTGTCTAAGATAAACGGCCTCTTTAGGACATGCTTCTTCACATAATCCACAGAAAATACAGCGAAGCATGTTTACTTCATAAGCAGCTGCGTATTTCTCTTCTCTATAAAGTTTTTCTTCTCCTGGCTCCCTTTCAGCAGCAACCATAGAAATGGCCTCAGCAGGACAAGCTACAGCACATAAACCACAGGCTGTACATCTTTCTCTACCTTCCTCGTCACGCTTTAAGATGTGATGACCTCTAAAAATAGGACCTAAATATCTTTTTTGTTCAGGGTAACGTATAGTTGCTTTCTTAGAAAAGAAATGCTTTAGTGTAATTCCCATTCCTTTTGCGATACCGGGAAGATATGTTCTTTCGGCAAGCGTTAAAGGCTTCTTATCTGTTTTTTTTGCTCTATTAGTAAGTTGCATATTAGATACTTGCTTTATTTTTTGTGAACAAAAATGTATAGGCATAGGCTAAGCCAATAAAAATGGCTAGACCAAGCCAGTTAACTATCAAAGGTTGGCCTGAAAGTTCTGCTGCTGCTGTAATTACCAAATTTACAATTGATAAGGGAATTAAGGCTTTCCAGCCTAAATCCATTAATTGGTCATACCTAAATCTTGGAAGTGTCCACCTTACCCACATAAAGACAAAGATGAAGAAGAAAATCTTTCCAAAGAATACTAGTGTACCCAATAGCGTAGCTAAATTATGACCAGTTGTTTCACCAAATTGACCTATAAGTTGTGAAGAAACCCAGTCCATTCCGAGGTAATTAAAACCACCTAAGAATAGCGTAGCAATGACCGCCGAGGAGATGAACATATTGACATATTCTGAAAAGAGATATAAACCTAACTTCATAGAACCATACTCCGTGTGATATCCTGCTACTAATTCGTTTTCAGATTCTGGAAGGTCAAAAGGTGTTCTGTTACATTCTGCAAAAGAACAGACTAAGAAAATTAAGAAGCCCAAAGGTTGATAGAATATATTCCAGTTTCCACCATGTTGATTTTCTACAATAGTTCTTAACGAGAGCGAGCTTGACATCATCACAATAGCAATGATAGAAACGCCCATGGCGAGTTCATAAGAGATGTTTTGCGAAGCTGCTCTAATGGCTCCGTAAAGTGAATATTTATTATTGGAAGCCCATCCTCCAATTAAAATACCGTATACTCCTAAAGATACCACACCAAAAACCCATAGGATGCCTATGTTAACTTCAATAGCCTGAACAAAAATCTCTTTTCCTTCGTATAAAATGCTATCGCCAAAAGGAATAACCGCACTGGTCATCATGGCAGTTAGCATGGCTAAAGATGGGCCAAAAATAAACAGCCATTTGTCTGCTAGTGTAGGTACAAAATCCTCTTTGAAGAATAGTTTTCCTGCATCTGCCAGTGGCTGTAAGATACCAAAAGGGCCAGCTCTGTCGGGCCCAACCCTATCTTGAATATAGGCGGCTATTACACGCTCAAAGTAGGTTTCATAGGCTGCTATAGTCAAAGAAATAGCAAATATGCCTAGAATAATTAAACCTTTTATAATGATTGCTCCTTCCATTAAATTATTCTTCTAGCAAATTAAAGTCCTTATTCTGTTCCATTAAAGCCTTATAATCTTCCGAAGCTTTGACCTCTTTCAAATTTTTGTCGTACGGCCTGTCATCATTAATGTTTTTGTAATGATGTTTTGCATAATCGACAGCGAAGGAAGGTTTGGCTATTAAATCTTTGCGGTATTTATTAGCTGAAGTAACCGAGTGACGAGTCATAACCGCAGGGCCTTCAATAGTCCAGTCTGCTGTTTCTTTTTTGTCAAATCTACAGGTGTTACATATGAATTCATCCACTTCACCCCATTGGTTTTTTCGTCCAGTTACACGGATAATTTCTTCCCCTTTATACCATAAATGAACCTCGCCACAGCATTTATCACAATCTCTGTGTGCATCCATAGGTTTAGTGAACCAAACGCGGTTTTTGAAACGATAGGTTTTATCTGTAAGAGCTCCCACAGGACAAACGTCTATCATATTTCCGGAGAAATCATTGTCAATTGCTTGACCAATATAAGTGCTAATTTCAGCATGGTCTCCTCTATTCATTACACCATGACATCTACCATCTGTGATTTGGTCTGCAGTGTGAACACATCTGTAACATAAAATACAGCGGTTCATGTGTAATTGGATATTAGAACCGATATCTTCTTTTTCAAAAGTTCTTCTATCTTCTTCAAAGCGTTGGGTTTCGGTACCATGTTTGAAAGAAAAGTCTTGAAGATGACATTCCCCAGCTTGGTCACATACTGGGCAATCCAAGGGATGGTTTATCAATAAAAACTCTACGATTCCTTTTCTAGTGTCAACTACCTCTTCGTTGGTGTAGTTTTCTACTATCATGCCGTCTTGAGCAGGGGTTATGCACGAGGCTACCAACTTTGGCATTGGCCTTTTATCCTTTTCAGAGCCTTGTGTTACCTTTACTAAACATGCTCTACACTTACCACCAGATTTTTCTAGTGGCTTATAGTAACACATGGCAGGAGGTGCCACTTCTGGTCCTATTTGCCTTGCGGCTTGCAGAATTGTGGTACCTTGCGGAACCTCCGTTTCTACACCGTCTATTGTTACTTTTATACTATTCTCCATTTATTTAATGGGTATTAAATTATTCTCAGATATATATCTGGCTACTGTTTCTCCTACAAAGACAGAGCCTTTAGGTGTGAAATGACAATCATCATAAAAATACTCTCCGTTATTTGGTATTTCTTTATCTAGTGTAATAATTGGTATTTCCTGTTTTGAAGCTATTTCTACGACATCCGAATTCATTCTATCCATAGCCCCTTGCATGAATTCTTTTGAAAACTTGTGCTCCTTATTCTTGTTCATCCAGTGATACTTTTGAAGCGTAGTGTCTTTTGATGTCCAAGTGGTGGGTTGCGTCATAACTATTATAGGAATTTCATTTGCTTTGCAAATGCCAACAAAAGAAGTAACCATTTTTTTGTAGTAGTCAAAATCCACATGGTCTTTCGTTCCTAAAGGGAGTTCATTAGTAAGTAAAGGTGGGAGCAAGTGATCAGAAAATTGAATGTCTACACTGTCCGGTATAGGTCTATGTTTTCTTTCCTCTAAGTTGGCTGGGGCAGAAACTTTCATATTGATTTTGTTTCTGGCATTATGGGCCAAACGAAAAATTGCAGACTTACCTAAAAGGAGTTTAGGCCAATTGACCAGTTCCGAAGATTCATGAATGTCGTCAAAGCGGTGTAAATTATTGTCTCCAAGAAGGACATTCAAATCGTTTACTCCTGAGAAAAGGATAACCATATTAGGTTTAAGGTGGATGACTCTGTTTTGCAGAAGTGCTATGTGGTCAAACATTGCAGCACCAGCAGTACCACCATTATATACGTTTATAGGCTTGGAGGTTACTTTTTCAAGTTTCTGTTCTACCACTTGGCACCAGCTTTGGTTATAGGGGTAGTCATAACCTTGGGTAGTGCTACCGCCTATAGCATAAATACTGAATTCATCTCGGGTGGTATCTACGTCATCATTATGCCTGAAACCGAAATTATTGATATGAATGTCGGTCACAACACTAGAATCCATAGGGAAGAGTTCATTTGGCCTAAATAGAAACGCAAAGTCAGAGTTTCGGCTGTTTTGAAGTCTTACTACTTCCCCTGTGGAGTATGATTTTACTCTTAAATGATCATATGGGTCAGGTAATTTTACAAAGAATAACAGTATTACTTCCGCTATCAAAAGCGTAAATATGAATATTATCAAACTGTAAAATACTCTTTTCATTAGGCAAGTGTTTCTATTACTGATTTTGAATATATAGCACCTTTTGCTGTGGCTTGAGCAGGGTGTTTAATATGCCATTCAAACTCGTCTCTAAAATGGCGAATAGCACTTCCTACAGGCCATGCAGCTGCATCTCCGAGAGGACAGATAGTGTTTCCTTCTATTCTTTTAGCTACATCTACCAAGAGGTCAATATCTCTCTCGTTGCCAGTACCATGTTCTATTCTGTAAAGTACTTTCTCCATCCAACCGGTACCTTCACGACAAGGCGAACATTGCCCACAAGACTCATGACGATAGAATCGTGTAAAATTCCATGTATTTCTAACAATACAGGTTGTTTCGTCCATAGCAATAAAGCCACCAGAGCCTAACATTGTTCCTGAAACAAAACCACCTTCTGAAAGTGATTCGTATGTCATTAACCTAGGTTGGCCTTCAGCAGTTTTTAGAATAAGCTCTGCTGGCAAAATTGGTACAGAAGAACCTCCAGCTACCACAGCCTTTAAATGATGACCATCTCTTATTCCGCCTAAATATTCATCCGAATAAATAAATTCTTCTACTGGTAGACCTAATTCTAATTCGTAAACACCAGGTTTTTTAACATTTCCAGATGCCGAAATAAGTTTTGTTCCTGTACTTCTTCCAATTCCAATGGCTGCATAGGAATCTCCTCCGTTCTGGATTATCCAAGGTGTGTTTGCAATGGACTCCACATTATTTACTACAGTAGGGCATTGGTATAAACCTTTGACCGCAGGAAAAGGGGGTTTATTTCTTGGGTTACCTCTTTTGCCCTCCAAAGATTCTAAAAGAGCAGTTTCTTCACCACAAATATATGCTCCACCACCAGGTTGAACTATAAGTTCTAAGTCAAAACCTGAGCCTAAAATATTTTTTCCTAAGTATCCTGCTTGTTTAGCTTCTTCTATAGCCTTCTCTAAAATATGTATGACATACATAAGTTCACCTCTTACATAGATGAAAGACTTATTTGCTCCCAGAGCAAAACTTGATATAATCATTCCCTCTATCAATAGATGAGGGTTTTTCATCATTAAGTAATGGTCTTTGAAAGTACCTGGCTCAGATTCGTCAGCGTTACATACCAAGTAACGAGGCACACCTTCAGGTTTAGCCAAGAATCCCCATTTCATACCCATTGGAAATCCAGCACCACCACGTCCTCTTACTCCAGCTTTTTTGACCTCTTCTACCACCTCATCTGGAGACATTTTCTTTAAGGCTTTTTCTACGCCTAAATAACCTCCAAGCTTTTTATAAACACTGATGCTTTCAAGACCATCAGTACCTATATCTTTGGTCAATATTTTGATATTGTTTGCCATTAGTTAGTCTTCCTCAGGTCTTCGATAATCTCATCAACTTTTTGATTATCAAGGTGCATAAAATATTTTTCTCTTATTTGGAAACAAGGACCCCAACCGCAAGCGGCTAAGCATTCTACTTCTTTGAGCGTTATTAAACCATCTTCTGTGGTTTGTCCTGTTTCTATATTGAGTTTATCTCTTAAGTGAGCATATACTTCTTCGCCACCCATTACACAGCAAGGACCTGTTCGGCAATACTCAATTACGTGTTTGCCAACGGGTTTAAGGTGAAACATGGTATAAAAAGTTGCTACTTCGTATACTTCAACAGGCTGGATAGATAAGAGTCCGGCTACATAGTCCATGGTTTTTGAACTTAACCAACCAAACTGCTCTTGAGCCAAATGAAGAATAGGCAGTAATGCTGACTTCTGCTTACCTTCTGGGTATCGAGCTATTATTTCTTCAACTTTCTCAAGTCTCTCTTTACTGAAAACGATATTTTCTGTTAACTCAGGCATCTAATTCTCCAGCGATTACATTTAAACTACTCATTATGGCTACTGCGTCTGATATGGTTAATCCTTGTACCATTTCAGAGTAGGCTTGATAATATATAAAACTTGGTCTTCTGAAATGGAGTCTATAAGGTGCTCTACCACCATCACTCACTAGGTAATAACCTAATTCTCCATTTCCTCCTTCAACAGCATGGTACACTTCACCAATAGGAGCTTCTATTTCTCCCATGATAATTTTAAAGTGATATATTAAAGCTTCCATGCTTCTATAAACTTCCTTTTTAGGAGGTAAATAGTAATGATCTTCGTTTGCGAAATATGGTCCTTCAGGAAGGTTTTCTAGTGCTTGTCTTATGATTTTTAAGCTCTCCCACATTTCTGCATTTCTTACTTGGTAACGGTCATAGGTGTCTCCATTATGCCCTACGGGGATTTCAAATTCAAAATCTTCATAAGACGAGTAAGGCTCCATAGCTCTTACGTCATAATCTACACCTGCAGCTCTTAAGTTGGGACCTGTAAAACCGTATTCCATGGCTCTTTCGGCGGTAATACCTCCTACATTGATAGTTCTATCCATGAAAATTCTATTTCTACTTAGTAGACTTTCAAATTCAGCAAGAACCTTCGGGAAGGAATTATAAACTAAATCTTTGATTTTAGCCAAAGCAGTAGGAGAGAGGTCTCTTTCCATTCCGCCCACACGACCCATGTTTGTGGTGAGCCTAGCACCACATATTTCTTCGTAGATTTCATATATCTTTTCTCTTTCTTGAAAGACATACAAGAAACCAGAATATGCTCCAGTATCTACACCTAAAATAGAATTACATATTAGGTGGTCAGAAATTCTAGCTAATTCCATCAAAATTACACGAATGTATTGTGCTCTTTTTGGCACTTCTACATTTAAAAGCTTTTCTACAGTCATATGCCAACCAAAGTTATTTATTGGCGATGAACAATAGTTTAGTCTATCGGTGAGTGTAGTGATTTGATAGAAAGGTCTTCTTTCTGCAATTTTTTCAAAGGCTCTGTGGATATACCCAACAGTCTGAACGCCAGAAATTATCTTGTCACCGTCCATTTGTAGTACATTTTGAAATATACCGTGTGTGGCTGGGTGAGTAGGGCCAAGGTTAAGCGTAGTATGCTCGTTCTCTTCTACTATTGGTAGATTGAGAGCGAGTGCGTCGGAAGTTATTTTTGGTACGTTTAATTCTTCTGCCATTTTTTATCTTCCAAATAGTGCATCAATTTTATCTTCTCTAGTGGCATCTTCCAATGGGTATTCTTTTCGCATTGGGTGATAGTCCATTTCATCCATATTTAGAATACGAGTCAAATTAGGATGACCAGTAAATTTAATTCCGTAAAAGTCAAAGGTTTCACGTTCCATCCAGTTGGCTCCCGCATAAAGCTCACTAGCCGTAGGTATGTTTAGATCATCTTTTGAGAGGTAAGCCTTAATTCTTAGTCTAACTCCATTTTCAAAACTATGTAAGTGATAAACTACACCAAACTCTTTGCCTTTTGCATCAGGAAAATGAATACCCGTTATGTCTGTTAAAAAACGAAACCTAAGCGTGTCACTTTTATTTAAGTAGGTAAGAATATCGATGATGTCATTTGACGGGCAGGTGAAGGTTAGTAAGCCATGAGGCTCTTCAAATTCCGTAACCTTAGTGCCAAAATGGCCAACTAGTTCTTCAACTATTTCTTGGTGACTAATCATATATTGTAAGAGGCTAAAAGGGCTTTGTATTCTTCAGATTCACGCCTTCTGAGGGGTTCGTTTTTCGCTAGTTCTTGCACTTGCATTAGGCCATCTAAAATTTGTTCTGGCCTTGGTGGGCAACCTGGTACATAAACATCCACAGGTATTATCCTGTCAATACCTTGTAAAACAGAGTATGTGTCAAAAACGCCACCCGATGAAGCACATGCACCTACAGCCATAACCCATCTTGGTTCGGCCATTTGTTCATATACCTGTTTAACTACAGGCCCCATTTTTTTTGCAATAGTACCCATTACCATGAGTAAATCTGCTTGTCTTGGTGAAAAGCTAGGTCTTTCTGAGCCAAACCTTGAAATATCATAATGTGCCCCCATGGTAGCCATGAATTCAATTCCGCAGCATGATGTGGCAAATGGAAGAGGCCATAATGAATTACTACGAGCTATACCAATAACTTGGTCTAATGAAGTTGCAAAAAAGCCTGAACCTTCATATCCACTTGGTGCTTCTACTGTTTTTACTGTACTCATGAGTTTTGTTTAGTATATCTAATCTCGCTCCCAGTTTAATACGCCTTTTCTGATGATGTAGTAAAAGCCCGCCATAAGAAATGTGACAAAAAGTAACATCTCCATAAAACCAAACCAACCTAAGCTTTTAAAGTTGACGGCCCACGGATACATGAAAATGATTTCTACATCAAATAATACAAACAAAATGGCTATTAAGAAATATCTTACAGAAAGTGGAGACCTTGCGTCGCCTTCTGACTCAATACCACATTCAAATGGGCTTTCTTTAACATTGCTTTTTAGCCTTGGGCCAATAAGGTGTGTTATCACAATTGTAAATCCGACAAAACCTGCCGCTAAAGCAAATTGAAATATTATCGGTAGGTATTCCTGAGGTAAATTACTGTTCATTTTGTCTTGTAATCAAGATGCAAAATTACCACTACTAAGAGTGTTTTCAAAATTGAACAGAAGGTAAATTGAACTTAAAAATAAGCTAGAAATATTCGTGATGGCTAGAAATAGAATATTTGGGAGAAAGTATTTAATAATAAGGTTAATTACCTAATTTTTATTCAACCATGATTTTGCCAGTGAATTTACTTCTATTGTTTTTGACCTTTAAAATGTATTTTCCATGTGGTAAATTCAAGAATTCGAATGTCTTTGGTTCGTCAAATACTTCAACATATTCTGAGAAACGTGGTTTACCTTGTAAATCAAAAATGGTTACCGTGGCTCTATCCACATCTTCTAGAGTTTCTATTGTGATTCTATTGTCTGTAGTAGGATTAGGATAGTAGCTGAAACCATTTTTACTACCATCTAAGTAATATTGGAAGGCATTTGAAGTGTCAGATATACAAACTTTTTGCGTTCCGTTTTTAAGCTCATAGCTTTTTAAACCTTGTAGTTTATAGTCTCCAGTTCTAACAGCTTTAATATAGGGTCTGTTACTTTCAATCTGAGTATTGTTAACACTCCATTTATAGATAACATTTGCTGTATCCGAGGTAAATATCGAGCTTAATGTGAAGGTACCTGTTTGAATAATAGTTGGATTCTTTGGCTTTTCTAAAACCACTATTTCTTTGATGTCAGAAGGTACAGACATACAGCCAAATTCATTTTTGGTTCTTAGGTATACTTCTCGCGTGTTTGTAAGTTCAATTTCGTCGCTAGTATGTCCTGTACTCCAGTTATATGCATAGGCAGGTGTGGCTTTAAGTAGAACAGACTCGTCATCGCATACTTCTAAACTCCCTTCGGATATAATAGTTGGTTTGCTGGGAATAGGGTTAACCAAAATGTTAATAGTATTTGAGGTCGATGTACAGCCAAACTCGTTGGTATTAATTGCGAAGTATTCTCCAGTGTTTTTTATGACTAATTCTTTAGAAGTCACACCAAGGTTCCACTTCATATTTTGCTCATTTTGAACTCTTAAAATGGTAGAATCCCTTTGGCAAAGAACGTCTAAACCAAGGTTTTCTATGGTTGGTTTTTGAGCTGCTGGCTTAATGGTTACATTAACGGGATTGGATTCTCCTTGACAGCCAAAATCATTTTTAGCCTTTAACGTAAATGTTCCAGAGGTGTTTATTTTTAGCTCAGGCTCTGTAGAGCCTGTATTCCACTCTATACCGTTGTTAAGGTTAGAACGAAGTATTAATTCTTCGTCAGAACAGATATCTAATGGCCCTGATGCAATTATTTCTGGAACAGGGGTAGGGTAGTTCTTGATTTGAATTTTATCGCTTTCTGCTCCGCACAAGTAGAGGTTTACATGTGTCAGGAAATAACTGCCTTCTTGGCTAGCATAAATACTTTGAGCATTTTGACCGGTGTTCCAATAATTCCAATAAGGCTTGTCAGTTTTAAGTTCAACGGATTGCCCTTGACAAAACTCTGTTGTTCCTAATGCCTGAATGTTTGGCTTAACTGGATATAGCGAGTTCTCAAACAGGATAGGGGCAGAGTAGTATACATTCCCGTATATGTCTTTAGCCATTGTTTGATGATAACCCGGGCCAACCTTGATGTCTCTTTCGTTAGAGCCATTATTCCATTGGTAGGAAGAATAACCGAAAGGGGCCCTAAGACTCATAGGTTTGGTAGGGTCTTCGTTTCCACAATAAGATTCTAGCTGAACAGGCGGATTACCATAGGTTGGATTGGAATAAGCAAAAAACTCAGAAGACATGTAGTTATTCCATTGCCCAGCTACTTTGGAAAAGCCGGTGGTAGAGAAATGCACGCCATCTACTCTGTCTAAGATATCATCAGTGTTTGGTCCAGGGAAAACATTAGAATTATGGGCAATAACTGAGTTTTGAGCGTCAATTACTGGTTGGTAAAACCTATTCTTGTCCTTAGATACTCTGGCCACCATCCAAGAAATGTTTTTACCCGTTCTGTTATTAGTTTCTGAAATGATTTGATTTAAGTCATTATAGTAAGACTGAAAATCTGTACTTAAATAATTGTCGCTTTCTCCTTGATGCCATAAGATGGCTCTTAATCCAGTTAAGTTTGTGTAATAATGAAGGGCATCGGTAATACTTCCGAAAGGATAGCCAGGAGGTGCTTGATTATAGGAGTATGGGTTGGTACCTTTTCCCCCTTGTGATGATTGTACAAATTGAGAAACTTGAAAGCCTTCCCAAGCCGCATTCATAAATAGTACGGGTACGTTTAGTTTGGTAGCGAGTAAGTCGCCTAGTTCTCCCCAGTACCAGGCTCCTTTGCCTGTGGGAGCAATAGAAGAACCAGCATCTAAATGACCAAATGAAGGAAATATTGGTTGGTTATAGCCTTCGCTGAAAAAATTTGAAACTACGTTTACTCGGTCATCATATGCTCCACGTTGCCCACGGCCATAATAACCTTGAGCATTGGATTGCCCAGAAATTAAAAAGACTTCTCCTACTCCGAACTTATTGATTGTTGTTTCGGCCACTACCTGACCTTCCAAAATACCTCTAACTTTCAGCTGGTACCATCCACCTTGAACTACCAAAGAGCCACGATAGCTACCGAAGAAAGGTTGAGCAACTATAGATGTCCAGTCTATAGCCTGTCCGCCTTGAATAGGAATGAGTTTAGCCTCAATTCTATCCATTCTCTTTCTATAATTTCCAGCTATATAAACGATAGTGGCATTGCCATTATTTCTTTGAAATACAGCTCTCTCAGAAGGGAAGGTTATGTCAATATCCTGTCCAAATGAATTTGTATAGCAGCAAGCTAAAAGAATAAAAAGTCCTTTTTTTAAAATTCCCATCTAACCAAAACGGTTTTCTATTTTTAAAATCAGTTATAAAAAAGCACATTTTTTCAGGGGGAATTATTAAGCAAGATTATCCCAGAGAATATCTTTTAACTCGTTAATTCCTTTTAGGTTTAGGGATGAAAAGAAAACCACTGGAATATCCTGAGGTAATTTTTTCTTTATTTCTTCAAGGTCTTTATCTGTCTGAGTGTCTATCTTAGAGATACCCAAAATCCTGTTTTTGTCTAATAACTCAGGATTATATTTTTTTAATTCGTTTAATAAGGTTTGGTATTCAGCTTCAACGTCTTCACTTTCAGCAGACACCAAAAAGAGTAATATAGAGTTACGCTCTATATGTCTCAAAAACCTTATTCCAAGCCCCTTTCCTTCTGCAGCACCTTCAATAATGCCAGGAATATCCGCCATTATGAATGACTTATAATCGTGGTATGCTACAACACCCAAATTAGGTGTAAGTGTGGTAAAAGCATAATTGGCAATTTCTGGCTTTGCAGCCGAAACTACGGAGAGCAAAGTAGATTTTCCTGCATTGGGAAAACCAACTAAACCAACATCAGCTAAAACTTTTAACTCACAAATAACCCAACCGTCTTTACCAGGTTGGCCTGGTTGAGCGTAATGAGGGGTTTGCTTGGTAGAAGATTTGAAATGTGTATTTCCCAAACCTCCCATACCACCTGCGAAAAGAATTTCTTCTTGACCATCTTCAGTGATTTCAGCTAATAGTTCTCCAGTTTCAGGGTCTTTAACAACTGTTCCCATAGGAACTTCTATGATTACATCTTGACCCTGAGCTCCGGTACTTCTACTACCGCTTCCACGAACTCCTTTACTTGCTTTAATGTGTTTCTGGTATCTCAGATGGATTAATGTCCATAAATTGCGATTCCCTTTTAGAATCACGTGACCGCCTCTACCGCCGTCACCTCCATCTGGTCCACCTTTGTCAACCATCTTCTCCCTTCTAAAATGAACTGAACCCGCACCTCCGTCTCCGGATTGGCAGTGAATTTTTACGTAATCAATAAAATTCGATGTCATTGAAAGAATTAGTTTAAAACTAGAAAGTAATAATTGAAAAATTAAGCCAGAAGCTAGAAAATGATTTAACGGTTTATCTGATTATCAATGGCTTTGGTAATATTTGCAAAGATATCATCTATTGCTCCAACTCCTTCGATTTTTATAAGCTTTGCTTGTTTTTCATAGTACGGAAGTACATGAACAGTTTTTTGGAAGTACTCGTCTATTCGTCTAATCAGTTTTGTTTCGTCGTCATCGGCTCTGCCGCTTACTTTTTTTCTTTCAGCAATTCTTTGTTTTATTTCGTCCTCATTTACATCTAACTGCAACACAAGGCTAATTTCTTCATTTTTCGCTTTTAGAAAAACATCAAGAGATTCGGCCTGTGCTACCGTTCGTGGAAATCCATCAAAAATAAAGCCAGAAACGTCAGGATTGTTATTTACCTCTTCTTCCAACATATTAATGGTGATAGAGTCTGGCACCAAAATTCCTTCTGAGAGTAGTTCTTTAACCTTTTGGCCTAGCACCGTATTTTGTGTAATGTGCATTCTGAACATATCTCCTGTAGAAATATGAGCAAGATTATACTTTTCAATAATTTTGGCAGACTGGGTGCCTTTTCCTGCCCCTGGAGGCCCAAAAATAACAAGATTAAACATGAATAGATTTTTAGATTAACTTTCGACAAATTTAGGACTATTTGTCAAATGAGAAGATATAACTTAAGTAAACAAAAAAAGCCTGGCAATGCCAGGCTTATATTTTGTGAAGAGTTCTTATTTACCAGGCTCAGTAGCAGTGCTATCTGTTCCTGTGCTATCGCCTTCCATTTCTTCAATTTCAGGCTCAATTCCTAATATTGAATTTTTAAGGTCAATTGCTCTTTGATTAGTTGGGTCATATTTAAGAAGTTCGTCAACATAGACCATTGCTTTCTCTGTATTCTTGTTAACCAACCACTCTTTACCAGCTAGATAACTGTAAGCTTCAGAAAGATTTCTAGCATCAGCTGCTTTTTGTTCCTCTGGAATTAGAGAGATGTATTTTTCATACATTTCCGAAGCAATAAAGGTAGTATCTTCTCTGTTTATGTTTATTTTGGTTCTAGCACTCATTAAATACGGCATAGGCCATGAGTCCTTATAGGCTGCTTTTACCTTATCAAAAGTAGAATCAGCTTTTTCGAAGTTTTTCGTCATATACTGAAGAGAGCCCAAAGTCCAAAAGTCTTGTCCGTTTGGTTTCTTTTTATTGTCAATAGATTTCTTTACAAAGACTAATGCGTTGTCATAGTCTCTCTTCTCCTGGAAGTATCTTCCTAATTCTGTGTAGTACTCGTAAGTAGTATCATTCATAGAAACAGCCTTATCCATATTTTGAATTGCTAAAGCTTCGTTTGCTGCTGGTTCTTCATCATCAGTAGCTTTAGCTAAGAATGCTCTTCCTATGAAACCATAATCTAATCCAAAGATTTCCTCTTTAGAAGCAACGCTAGTATATTTCTTTAAGTCAGCTATGGCTTCGTCATACTTACCTTGCTCAAATTTAGAAATACCAGCTAATCTGAAAACTATTGGGTCTTCATTGCAAGACTCAATTTCTTTTATCTTAGCTAAAACATTGTCAAAATCTTTTGCTGTAAAAGCAAGCTTGGCATATCTTAAGTTAGCCATACAGTCGCCATCACCATTTTCAAGGTATTTCTTTGCAGCTTCAGCAGCCTCTCCCCATTTCTGGTATGTTTGAAGTAAAGAAGATTTATAGTAGTAGGCTGGTGCATGCGTTGGGTCAGCCGCAATTGAATTGTCGATGGCTGCTTGTGCTTCTGGGTAGTTTTTACCCTGTAGCCAAATCTTAGCCATGAAAGAATAGATTGCTGCTTTATCTTTAGGATTAAGTCTTTCAGCATTTCTCAAAGCGTTCATCAAATCACCACCCTCATTCATTATGTCGTAAGCTTTGGCTTTAACTACATAATATTGCGGATTATCAATTTTTTTAACCTCTAAAGCTTTATCAATTAAAATGATAGCTTCGGCTGGGTCGTTTGACCAATCGAACATGGTGTAAGCCTCGGCAGCTCTGTAAATAAGTTCAGAGTCTTTAGCTCCTCTACCTTTACCAATCTCGTCTTCAATAAGAAGTTTTGCTCCAGCTAAATCTCCTTTGCCAATTTTTACCATGGCAAGACCAATGTTATTTAATGGATTGCCTTTTTTGTCAAGAGCATTTCCTTTTGTAAAAACTTCTTGAGCTTTGTCAAGGTTTTCTTTAGCATTCGGCGTGCTTAAATAGTATCTACCTAACTCAAAATAATTTTCAGCCGTTGGATTTGATTTAACTAAATCTGTAAATGTTTCTTCAGCTAATATATAACGTTCGGCATTTAAATGTTTAAGGCCTTCATCTACTGATTGGGCATTGCCATTTAAAGCTGTCAGCATTAAAACTGAAAAGCTAAATAACAGTGTTTTCATAATCTTCTTCATCTTCACTTCCAAGTTAAGGTTTGTATTTCTGTTAAATTAAAGTCTGCAAATTTATAAAAATGTGGCTTAACCAAAAGCCTTTAGCTCCACAAACTAATGTTTTTTTTATGTTTTAGTTAGACTTTTTTAAGTTTAATAGGATTGTAAAGGATTTGTTAATAGAAAATATTCTTATTCTACTACTTCAAAAGGGTCACTTGAGGTAAGTTGATAATTCTTAGGAATGAGGTAAAATGGTTGAAGTCCCATTTTCTCTACCACAAGTTGACCTATCTGAGTACAAGCAAATCTTATAAAGCCCATTGCAACTCCCCAACCATTCTGGGTGGTATGAAGATATATTATTTTGACAAAAGGGTATTCTTGACTCTTAATTGTACTTAAGGTTGGGTAAACAGGCTTTTCTGAAGTGGTAGTATTTATACCTAGAATTTTTATTTGGTTTTTTAAATTCATGGATTTTTTATCATCCTCATCGCTAATCCAGTTAAGGCCTATAAGACCAATTGCATTCTTATTTTTCTGTACCTGTTCAAAAACCTCCAAGGTTCCGTTGGTAGCGAAAATATTAGATTTGTTTATATCTTTTATGTCAAATTTTGACAGCATCATGTTTAGGTTACTTGAGCTACTATTGTCAAAAATAAGTTTTAAGTTGGACTCTTTACCTTTAAGTATGGCTTCTATCTCTTCTATGGAAATACTGGAGAGATCACTTTCTTTATTAGCGATAAGTGTAACAGCATCTAGAGCCATAATGGCAGGGTGATATTCTCTATTACGTTGGGTATAATATTTCTGTTCCTCCGAAGATAGTTCTCGGGAAATCATTATTAATTCTGCGGAATCTGAAAGCATGTAATTCACAGCCTTCTGCTCAGGTAAATATTGTACGTTAAATTTTGCCTCTGGATAATGTGCTTGATATGCACCAATTTCGGCTTCTGCTATTGGTCTAAATGATTCATCAACAGCCACGGTTATTTCTCCCCTAGCTACAGATAATTTATCGGTTTCTTTTGGGTGAGAGCAAGAAATTAGAAAGGTAAGGACGAGGCTTGTTAGAAATAAGTTTTTCATATGAAGAGCATTTATCATAAATACGATAATTATCGCAAATGGTTTTAGAGAGTCTTTTAAAAAAGAACAGGTCACTTAAAGTGACCTGTTTTTCCAAATACGGTAAATTCTAAATATCCCGTAAACTATGAGTACTCCTCCTAAGGCATAACTGACATTAGGTGGTAAGCTTGACATAAACCATTGCTTATCTATAATATAGGCACCAATGATTATATATAACAAGCCCATTGTAACATGGAGAATAACTTTTGTCAATTCCCATAGTTTTTTAGGGTCCTTACGTCCAAGCATTACTCAAGTTGATAAAATACTGGCATAGTAAAGAATACACGAACATTCTTACCGTTTTGACGTCCAGGATTCCATTTTGGCATAGCTTTGATTACACGAATTGCTTCTTCATCACAGCCAAAACCAATTCCTTTAAGAACATCAATTTTACCTATTGAACCATCTTTTTCAACAACGAACTTCACAAATACTCTACCTGAAATGTTAGCTCTTTGAGCTGCTGGTGGGTATTTTATTTTAGAAGCAATGAACTTATACATTTCTGTTGTTCCTCCCGGAAATTCAGGATTTTGCTCTACCGCAGTAAAGATTTGTTCTTCTTTTGGTTTACCAAGGCCAGCTGGTTTTGTGATAGCTGGAGGTGGTGGAGGTGGTGGCGTAAATACATCAGTCACATCCTCACCTTCTACATCTTGTGTAGATACAATGGCATCTTCCAAATCTTTATCTTCTGGAGGAGGCGTTTCAATAATTACCTCTTCATCAGCCTTAGGCTCAGGAGGTAAGAATTGAACTTGTTTAAGTTCTGGTGGTGGTGGTGGTGGTTCCTCCTCCTCTGGTGGCGGAATGTCAATTTCCTCCTCCTCTTCCATTTCCTCTTCCAATGCAGATAAGTCAATCTCTACAGAGGTTATTTCTTCTGGTGCTAAATTAGGAACAACAAATTTTTGGTATCCCCAAGCACCTCCTATAAGCAAGAGACATGAACTAATGCCATATACTGCTGCTTTTGTCAGAAATTTGGAATAATTCTTTCTCAAGAAATAAGCACCGTAGGTCTTATTTCTATGTTCAAAAATTATATCATCCAAATTTGCTGGACTGCTATTTTTATTATTATCCATTTCTTAAGGAATTTAAAATTATTCAGCAGGTATTGGCTTACCTATTTTTGTATAATAGGCTTCCTTTTCTACTTGTTGCAATTCCACTACGGCCTTCTTATTACTTTCAGTAATGGCCATCTCATCCAGGATATCAACCGAATTCTTCCAAGTAGACTCGTCACTTGGCTTAATGATTACGGTCCAATTCTCTGGGCTTAGAGCTTTGCTTTTCTTTGAAAGAATAGCGGTTCTAATACCTTCTTTTGAATAATCTGTCTCCACTAAGTCGTCAGCGGTTACTTCTTTCAAAGGTTTCTGGTACCAGAAAACTCTATTGTCTTCACCTAGTATGATAGTAATAGTGTTAGAAACTTTAATATCAAGTTCTTGTTCTACTCTATCTTCCGGTGGTAACTCCTTAGGTGTGTTATACACCATTGTATTCGGCTTACTGAAGGTGGTAGTGTAAATAAAGAATGTGATAAGTAAGAAACCTAAATCCACCATTGGTGTCATGTCTGGTTTACCTGCACCTTTCTTTACTTTCGATTTACCTTTACCTCCGCCGGAATCTTTTACTTGTACTTCTGCCATTGTTATTTCTCGGTTTTGGTTATCAGTTGAAACTTATTCAAATCTGCCGCACTGAATTCTTTAAATAGATTTCTTAAAGAAGGATAAGGTGTGCCACCGTCTCCTCTTACAGTAATCTTAGAACCAGAAAATGATTCACCGAAAGTTTTTACCCAATCAACTAGCTCGTTGTCTGTAGAGTCTAACGGGATTCCTGTTAGGTCATAAGACATTCTTTGCTCTTCTGTTAAATTGATATAAGCTTTCAATTGTTTCATTGGTACACCTACTTCCGACAATGTAGAGAAACCCACAATCTCTTTATTAGATAAACCAAGGTTGTATTTATCACTTAAAATCTTTGCAAAGTCATCTCTTTGAGATGGATCTACAATGCCGAAATAGTATTTCCCGTCTTTGTCAATTGACACCATAGAGGCATCAGTTTCAGGGATTAAATCTAAGGATATGGAAGATGGAGTATCAATAGTTACTGTTTCTTCACTCTTAAATGAACTAGCCATAATAAAGAATGTCAATAACAAGAATGCCACATCACACATCGCAGTCATGTCCATTGAAGGACCATGTCGTTTTGGTTTTACAGCTGCCATATATTTTTCTTTTAATGCTTAAAGTTAAACAATTATTCTAATTAACTAAAGAATTAGTTGATTAATTATTAGCAGAGAAAGTTTGCTGTAAGCTCATTCCAATTTCGTCAATCTTAAATGTAAGACTGTCAATTTTGCTAGTAAACAAGTTGTACATGATAATGGCAACGGCTGAAGTTCCAATTCCAAGACCTGTGTTAATTAGGGCCTCAGCAATACCACGAGCTAGCTCAGCAGCATCAGGAGCTCCTCCACCTTCACCAATGGCGAAGAAAGAACGAATCATACCAAGTACTGTACCTAGAAGTGCAATAAGCGTAGCAACAGAACCTAAAGTAGAAAGGATAGTTAAGTTTTTCTCTAACATAGGTAGCTCTAAAGAAGTAGCTTCTTCGATTTCTTTCTGAAGAGCAGCTAATTTTTGGTCTTTAGTTAATTGAGTTTCACCAACCAATTGATTGTACTTAGCTAGAGCAGTTTTTGCAACATTTCCTACAGTACCACTTTGCTTGTCACATTCTTTTATAGCGTCTGCCAAGTTACCAGCAGAAACCTGAGAACGAATTTTTGCAACAAATGCATCTAAGTTTCCTTTTCCTGAAGACTTACCGATAGTGATAAAACGCTCAATAGAGAAAACGACTACAATTAAAAAACAAGTAATAAGGATTGGTACAATAACACCACCAGAGTAAACAATTCCTAACATGTTAGATGGGTGATGTTTTACCTCAGGATCGTCAAAGTTAGCACCATCGCCAAGAATGAACATCCAGATGCAAATACCAATTGCCAACAAAATTGGAATGATAATACCTGCATTAAGTCCTCCACCTTTTTTTGGTGCTGCCGCTTTTTTTGGTGCGGGTTTCTTTGCCGCAGGAGCTGTAGTCTTTTTTTCCATTAGATTAGAATTTTTGGGGTTTTTGATTTAATAAAACCGTTTGTTATAAAAAAAATATTAATTGGTTTCGAAAGAACGCTAAAACTGATTTAAGTAGTCAGATTCTAAACAAAACTTTGGCAATTCTAAGGAAAATACCTTAGAACCTAAAACATTTACGATTCCTTTTTTTATGGCTGCTTCATTTTTTTATGATTTTACCTTAGACCGCTTTAGAGTCGTTGGAAGGCTTTTTTATGCGAAAAACTCATATTTTGTTATTTAGCGGATAGGTTAATTTCTGGTCAGAATTGTAGGTTAAGTAGATGGACTATAATCGAAAGGAGACAATTGGGTTTGATTTAACGATTAACTTGTAATCTTTCTGCTCTATTGGCGACTTCCCATGCAGTGTGGAAAACTAGCCTAGTAATGTAGGAGTATTTAGGGAATATTATTTTTTCAATATCATCACCGGGTTTGTGATAATCTTCATGAACACCCGTAAAAAAGAATATTACGGGAATATTATTTTTTGCAAAATTATAATGGTCAGAACGGTAATAAAACCGATTTGGATCCTTTTCATCGTTATAGGTATAGTCGAGTTTATATTTAATATATTTCTTATTAACCTTCTTGCTTATTTTATCTAAGTCGGAAGATAGCTTATCTGCCCCTATGAGGTAAACGTATTCGTCTGTCTCGTGATGTTGGTCCTTTCTTCCTATCATATCAATATTAAGATTGCAAACTGTATTAGCAAGTGGAATGGCGGGAGCAAAGTCTGCATAGTATTTACTACCTAAAAGCCCTTTTTCTTCTCCAGCTACTAATAAAAATAGTATACTTCTTTCTGGACCGTACCCTTCATTTTTAGCTTTTGTAAAAGCTTCTGCTATTTCTAGTATAGCAGCAGTACCACTACCGTCATCATCAGCACCATTGTTTATTTCCCCATTACTGTCAATTCCTATGTGGTCATAGTGGGCAGAAATAACAATAACTTCTTCTTTTTTTGATTTACCAGGTAGCAAACCTAGGATATTCATGGTTGACCGTCTTTCAAAGTTTGGCGGCACTTCACTGTCTGCTGCTAGTAATTTTTGTAATTTACCTTGTACTGCTACATCAAACCATTGAAAATATGATTTATACTCACCTAAGTCTACTATGCGTTCCAAACCCAGTTTCTCAAATTGACCTGCTAAGTAATTTGCCGCCTTGTATTGACCTTTGGTTGTAGTTTCTCTACCTTCCATATCATCAGAGGCGATAATCTCTAGATGCTTTCTTAAATCAGAGGTAGTAATGGTTTCTGCATAAATCTTTGATTTGTTTTGGGAAGTGGCCTCATTAATAGATAATAAACTCGAGAGGAATATTAGGACAAAAGGAGTTTTCATTCTGAAAATGGTTTTTGATATGGTTATTAAATGATTGTTAAATAAGGTAAAAGGTTTCGCTTTATCAAACAATTCATTCTTAGTACTTTTGTGCCGCTGAAATTTACCTTAAATAAAGTATTGAAATCATATGACAATTAGTCTTACCACTCAGGAAAAATTCGAAGACAGGCATCATGGGAAAAGGTCAAAAAACCTAGACGAAATGCTACACAAAGTTGGCGTTGAAAATATAGACCAACTAATTAGAGAAACGGTTCCTGCAGACATCAGATTAAAGAAGTCACTTTCTTTGCCTGAAGCTAAAACAGAAACTCAGTTTTTGAAAGATTTTAGAGTTCTAGCCAATAAGAACAAAGTCTTCAAGTCTTTTATAGGTTTAGGTTATTATGAGTCAATTTTGCCAAATGTAATTCAGCGAAATATTTTAGAGAATCCTGCTTGGTATACTGCATATACACCATATCAGGCAGAAATAGCCCAAGGAAGACTAGAAATGCTCTTTAATTTTCAAACAGTAATTTGTGATTTAACACAAATGCCTTTGGCGAACGCATCTTTACTAGATGAAGGTACTGCAGCAGCAGAAGCCATGGCAATGTTTTATGGAAACAGAAAAGGAGCTAAAAAGAAAGTAGCTGATGTTTTCTTAGTTTCTGAAAATTGCCATCCTCAAACTATTGATATTGTTATTGGTAGAGCCCTATCTCAAGGTTTGAAGGTAAAAGTGGTTTCGGAAGCAGAAATGGAGTTTTCAGAAGAGGTTTTCGGCGTTTTGATTCAAAACCCGGGAAAAGACGGAGAAATAAAAGACTTTACGGAGCTTATTGAAGATGCTCATGCAGCAAATGTTCAAGTAGCTGTAGCCGTAGATTTATTATCACTAACGCTTATCAAATCTCCTGGTGAGATGGGAGCAGATTGTGTTTTAGGTACTGCCCAAAGGTTTGGTATTCCAATGGGACTTGGAGGGCCACATGCAGCATTTTTTGCTGTTACAGAAAATTATAAAAGACAAATTCCCGGAAGAATTATAGGCATGTCAAAAGATGCTCATGGAAATGATGCCTACAGAATGGCACTTCAGACTAGAGAGCAACATATTAGAAGAGAAAAGGCAACTTCAAATATTTGTACATCACAGGTGTTATTAGCTGTGCTTTCCGCTGCATATGCTTTATATCATGGCTCGGAAGGTTTAACAAGAATAGCGGAAAGAGTTCACGGTTTAGCCCGATTTTTTGCCAACTCTGTTCAAGGCCTAGACTTCAAAATCAATAATGAGGACTTTTTTGACACGGTATCTGTAGAGGTAAATGGCTCAGAAAAACTAAAAGAATTGGCGGAAGCCAAAGGTATCAATCTTAGGTATGTTGATGACGATACTGTTTGCGTAAGCTTTGATGAAGCTAAAACATTGAGTGACGTAGGCGACTTGTTAGAGATTTTTGCTGAGACAAGAGGAGACAGAGTTTTGATGAGCCTTAAAGGCGAAATTGAGTCAGGTATTCCAAGTATACTGAAAAGGCGTTCTAGTTTTTTGACGAATGAAGTTTTTAATACACATCATTCGGAGCATGAGATGTTACGTTATCTAAAAACTTTGGAGAATAAAGATTTGTCTCTTGTTCATTCTATGATTTCATTAGGTAGCTGTACCATGAAATTAAATGCTACGGCAGAAATGATTCCTGTAACATGGCCAGAAATAGGAGGACTTCATCCTTTTGCCCCGGCAAATCAAACAGAAGGTTACCATGAGCTTTTCAAAAACCTTCAAGACTGGCTAGCGGAGATAACAGGTTTCGATGCCGTTTCTTTACAGCCTAACTCAGGTGCTCAGGGAGAATATGCAGGCCTAATGGTAATAAGAGCGTTTCATGAGAGCAGAGGTGATACGGAGAGGAACATTGCACTCATACCTTCTTCCGCTCACGGAACCAACCCAGCCTCAGCGGTAATGGCTGGTATGAAAGTAGTGGTGACGGCTTGTGACGATAACGGTAATATTGATTTAGAAGATTTAAAACTTAAAGCAAAGGAGCATTCTGAAAACTTAGCTTGTTTGATGGTGACGTATCCATCTACCCATGGGGTTTTTGAAGAAGGTATTAAAGAAATATGTGCCTTGATTCACGAGCATGGCGGTAGAGTTTATATGGACGGAGCCAATATGAACGCACAAGTAGGCTTAACCTCACCGGGAACTATAGGAGCGGATGTTTGTCATCTTAACCTTCATAAAACATTTTGTATTCCTCATGGTGGAGGTGGTCCTGGGATGGGGCCAATTGGCGTAGTGAAAGACTTAGAACCATTCTTGCCAGGACATGTACAAATGAAAGATAGAAAAAGTGCAGAGACTGATTCTAGTGGATATTCATTTGGGTCTACGCATGCTATTTCTGCAGCACCATGGGGTAGTGCCAGTATTTTGCCTATTTCGTATGCCTATATAGAGATGATGGGTGCAGAAGGTTTAAAGAATGCTACACAATATGCTATTTTAAACGCCAATTATATTAAAACCAGATTAGAAGAGCACTTTCCTATATTATATACAGGTAAAAATGGAAGATGTGCTCATGAGATGATTGTAGATTGTCGTGCTTTTAAAGCATCAGCAGGTATAGAGGTGGAAGATATAGCCAAAAGGCTAATTGATTATGGTTTCCATGCTCCTACGGTTTCTTTTCCAGTAGCAGGTACTTTGATGATAGAGCCTACGGAGTCAGAATCTAAACAAGAGCTTGATAGATTCTGTGATGCATTGATTTCTATTAGAGCTGAAATAGCAGAGATAGAGAATGGAGACTATCCTTCTGAAGATAATGTATTGGTAAATGCACCACATACCATGGAGGTAGTGATGTCTGACGTATGGGAAAGACCTTATGCTAGAAATAAAGCGGCGTTTCCTGCAGAATATGTGAAACAGAGTAAATTTTGGCCGTCGGTAAGTAGAATTGACTCGGCCTATGGCGACAGAAACCTAGTGTGCAGCTGTCTGCCACTAGAAGCTTATGCAGAAGCGTAAAAAAAATATAGACGTAATAGAAAAGATGAATGAGTTTGGCAAAAGCCAAACTCCTTTTCTTTTTATGGTCGACTTTGAAATGGAAGCCCCCATGGTTATTCCACTCCATGCTTTAGATAGTAATAGGCTGATTTATGCCATGAATGATAATTTTGTCAGTTATCAGAATTTTAATCCTATCAATTTTGAAAATTTAGAACCTCTTCAGATAATTAAGAAACCAATTGGCTTAAAGACTTTTAAAAAAGCTTTTGGTCAAGTTTTAGCTAATCTAAAGAAAGGAAATAGTTTTTTGACAAACCTGACAGCCGAAACTGAGATTACTAGCAATTGGTCTTTAGAAACACTTTTTCATCAATGTAAATCCAAATATAAGCTTTTTGTCAAAGGTGAATTTATTTGCTTTTCGCCTGAAACTTTTGTTCAAATTGGTTCTTCAGGTAAAATTTCTTCTTTCCCAATGAAAGGGACTATCAATGCTCAAATAGAAAAAGCGGAGGCTATTATTTTGGCAGATGAAAAAGAAAAATACGAGCATACCACCATTGTAGATCTTATAAGAAATGACCTTAGCAGTGTAGCGAATAAGGTCTGGGTGGAGCGTTTTAGGTATATTGACAGAATAAAAAGGCAGGATGGCTCAGAACTTTTACAAGTAAGTTCAGAGGTTTGTGGAGAGCTAGGAGTGAATTGGCGAGAGCGAGTAGGGGAGATAATATTTAAATTATTACCTGCTGGCTCTATTTCAGGAGCACCTAAGCCAAAAACATTAGAGATAATAAAGGAGGCAGAAAGGCTTACTTTTAAATCGGAAAAGAGAGGTTTTTATACAGGTGTTTTTGGCGTGTTTGATGGAGAAAAGCTCGATTCGGCAGTTATGATTAGGTTTATAGAACAAACTTCAGAAGGCTTAGTTTTTAAAAGTGGCGGTGGAATAACATCCAGAAGTATTGCCGAAAAGGAATACGAAGAATTATTAAGCAAAATATATGTCCCTATTCTTTGAAACAGTCAAATATCAGAAAGGAGAGTTTTTCTTAATGGATTACCATGCAGAGCGACTTAACAGGACTCGTTTTGAAAAACTGGGATTACGTAATCCTATTAATCCAATCGATTTTTTAGATAAGCTCCCTGAGGATGATGGCCTTTACAAGTGCAGAATGAATTATGCTGAGGGAATTTCAAAAGTGACTTTCAAGGCTTATAAAGCTGCCTTGCATCAAAAAGTGCTATTAAAAGAATGTGGCGATTATGATTACTCTTTTAAATATGCAGACCGTGTTTATTTAAATAATGCAGTTTCTGAAACTGATGCAGAGGATGTTATTTTTCTAAAAAATGGGAAATTGACAGATGCGAGTTATTCCAATCTAGCATTTTTTGATGGAACAGATTGGTTTACGCCTAAATCATACTTGCTAAAAGGAGTTAAACGCCAGTTTTTAATTGATAGTGGTTTTTTGAAGGTCAAAGAAATTTCAAAAGGGGATTTGACCGAATACAAAAAGATAGCCTTTATCAATGCCATGCGAGACTTTGAGCTAGTTTATAGTTTCACTTTAGATAATAATGAAATTCACCTTACCTTAGAATCATGAGATACAGTTTTCTTTTGGTCTTAATTAGTTTAAGTTTTTCTGCTTTTGGGCAAGAGAAGTACTTTTTAATAGAAGGTGCTGAGTTAAGCATAGCGAGCTATCAAAAAGCTATCGCATCGAGCAACTACCTAGACATTGACATTGAAAAAGGCGAGTTAAATGGAAAGTTTAATACTGGCAGCTTTACAGGTTTTTATGAGGTTGTGAGTACTTCTATAGGATTTGTGAAGGGGTTTAAATACCGAATGGCTCTTGGCTATTTACAGCGAGATGTGATGAATAACCCAACCTTTATCAATTTCACCCAAACGTTAGCAGATGGTAAAGGATTCTACTTTTATCCAGATGTTTTGGCTAACCCTACTTGGCATTTTTTAGAGATTAGTAGTGCTGATAATGAAACACTTCGGTTTGTAAGAAAGCATTAAGCTTTTAGTCTAGGGGTCAATAAAGTCTAAGTATGTCTTGGAATTTAAATAATCAAAAACTTATATTTGCAACATCATTCTCAAAGCGGATTTCCCGCATTTAAGATTGATTTATAAAGACGAGGGGAGAGAATAGGCTCTATGAACCTCGGGCAACCTGTCCCGCATAATGCGATAAGGTGCCAATACCTACCTAATGGTGCAATAAAGGCCCTTGGGACTTATAAACCAGTCTGTGATTTTCAAACAATCCTGTTGGTTTTATTCCGATTTTCGGGAGCATATATCTTATGTTTTGGTATATGATTATAAACATTTTAAAAATTAAAATTGGTCATGTCTGATTTAAAATTTGAAACCCTACAATTACACGCAGGTCAAGAAATTGACCCAACTACGCTGTCAAGAGCAGTACCTATTTATCAAACTACTGCCTATCAGTTTAAAGACTCTGAGCACGGAGCTAATCTTTTTGCTCTGAAAGAATTTGGGAATATTTATACCCGAATCATGAACCCAACTAATGACGTCTTTGAGAAAAGAATGGCGGCTTTAGAAGGTGGAGTTGCTGCTTTAGCTACAGCTTCTGGGCACTCAGCTCAGTTTTTAGCTATCAACAATATTACTACAGTAGGAGATAATTTCGTAAGTAGTTCTTTCTTATACGGAGGTTCTTTTAATCAATTCAAAAACTCTTTTAAAAACTTAGGAGTAGAAGCAAGGTTCGCAAACGGAAACGATGTTGACAGTTTTGAATCTTTAATTGATGAGAAAACTAAATTACTTTATGTAGAGTCTATCGGAAACCCTGGTCTTAATGTTCCTGATTTTGAGGCTTTGGTAGCTTTGGCTAAAAAGCATGATTTACCGCTAATAGTTGATAATACTTTTGGTGCTGGTGGTTCTTTGGTGCAGCCATTGAAACTAGGAGCTAATGTGGTAGTAGAATCTGCTACCAAATGGATTGGTGGTCACGGTACTAGCATGGGTGGTGTGATTATAGACGGCGGAAACTTCAACTGGGGAAATGGTAAGTATCCTCAATTTACGGAGCCATCTCCAAGTTATAATGGCTTAGTGATGAATGATGTATTTGGAATTGGCGGGCCATTCGGAAACATCCAATTTATCATTAGATGTAGAGTAGAAGGTCTTAGAGATTTTGGTCCTGCTCAGTCTCCGTTTAACTCATTTATGTTATTACAGGGGCTTGAAACACTTTCTTTAAGAGTGGAGAGAACTTGTGAAAATGCCATGGGTTTAGCCAAATGGTTAGAAGCTCACCCAGAGGTAGAAGATGTAAGTTACCCAGGTCTTGAAAGTCATCCTACGCATGATTTGGCTAAGAAATATTTGACAAGAGGTTTTGGTGGTGTGCTTTCATTCAACCTGAAAGGAGACAGAGCTAAGGCAGAGAAATTTGTCAATTCATTGAAATTGATTTCGCATTTAGCTAATGTGGGCGATGCAAAAACATTGATAATACATCCTGCCAGCACTACACACTCGCAGCTAGGAGAGCAAGAGCAGTTAAACGCTGGTGTTCTACCAAATCAATTAAGAATTTCTGCTGGTATTGAGCATTTAGAAGATATCAAAGCTGATATTACGCAAGCAATGGAAGCCTAATAATTAATGCACGGTCAGGGATTTTTGACCGTGCATTTTTCTTTTTTTAAGTCTATTTATGTTAAAGAATCATACATTTCATCATTACGCACCCATTCACTTAGAAGACGGCGAGTTTCTTCCTGAGTTGGAATTGGGCTATACTACTTATGGTGAGCTTAATGAAGATAAAAGTAATGTAGTTTGGGTATGTCACGCTTTCACAGGCAACGCAAACCCATCTGATTGGTGGGCTGGATTGATTGGTGAAAATAGGCTTTTTAATCCAAAAGAGCATTTTGTGATATGTGTGAATGTTCCTGGTTCACATTATGGTAGTTCAAACCCGTTAAGTGTTAATCCAGACACTGGGAAACCATTTTTCTTTTCTTTTCCAATGCTCACTATTCGTGATGTGATTCAATGTTTTGAGTTATTAAGAGCAGATTTAGGCATTGAAAAAATACATACTTTAATGGGTGGTTCTTTAGGTGGCCAGCAAGCAGTGGAGTGGGCTGTGAGTAATCCTGATTTGTTTGAGAATTTGATTTTGTTTTCTACAAACGCCATTCATTCTCCATGGGGAATTGCTTTCAATGAAAGCCAAAGAATGGCAATAGCCAGCGACCCAACTTGGCAAGAACCACATGAAAACGCAGGAAAAGAGGGTATGAAAGTGGCACGCAGTATTGCCTTACTTTCTTACAGAAACTACGAGACTTATAACAGAACGCAGTCAAGAGACGAAGGTCAAATAAACTTTTTTAGAGCTAGTACTTACCAAAGTTACCAAGGAGAAAAAATCAAAAAGCGATTTAACGCTTATTCTTACTGGGTATTAAGCAGAATGTTTGATTCACATGACGTGAGCCGTGGTAGAGGGTCTATTGCAGATGCACTTTCTAAAATAAAAGCAAAAACGCTGGTGATTGGGATTTCGTCCGATATGCTTTTCCCGATAGCCGAGCAGGAGGTTTTAGGTGATTTGATACCAGGGGCTACCTTTGCTAGAATAAATTCTACCTATGGTCATGATGGTTTTTTGATAGAATTTGAGCAAATGACCAACGTTATTAAGAATTGGCAATCTTAGCCATCAATTCTTTTAATACTGTTGGGCGAATGACATGGTCTCCGTCAAATTCGATGATGGTAGGTGAGATTTTTTCTCTTAGATTATCCAGCATTTTCTTCTTCATTTCTGGCTGATTAACCAAATAGACATCGCTAGTGCCATAAACATAATAGCTCTTGGTAGAGCTTAGTTTGCTTGGTTCAATAACATCTTCAATTCCGTTTCCGAAAAAACCTGCCCAGAGCACTAGGTTGGAGGCAAAGAATGAAGTCTGATTTAGCCATCTACATGCTGTGGTACAGCCTTGTGAAAATCCTAAAACGTTAATATTGAGGTTTTTCATATTGACTTGTTGGCTTATTTGAGCCAAAAGAACATTCAGGTAATTGACATAATCATTTACCTCGTCCTCTCTCATTTCTCTGGTAATCCAGCTTGCACCTATTCTTTCGTATTTATTATTGAGGTAAAACCTTGAAAGGCCTTCTGGAATTAGGATAGCTGTTTCTTCGTTTTCCATGAATTTGAATTTCTTTCCAAAGTAAGACGCCAATTGGCCGTATCCATGGAAACAAACCCAGATGTTTTTAGTCTTTTCAGAAACTTCACCTAATAAAATATAGCGAGCGGTACGTTCTACCTTGATGCTTTGATATTTCATTGACGGTTTAGTTTAGCATTCATTATTTGACCAAGTTCCAAAGCTTTACTTTTCAGAAACTCTGCTTTTTCTCCGGTAAAAAGTTCATCAACTGTTCTAAACCAGTGCGAAAGCCAATGCTCAAAAAGTTCTGTGGTGATAGGATGGCTTTGATTTTTCTCAATGTGGGCCCACATTAAACCACCCTTATAGCTGCCAGTTTGAAAAAGCCAGTTGTCCCAAAAATTATATGTTCTTTCTAAATGTCTTTCCCATTGCTCAGGTGGCATCACAAAAACAGGAGCCATTTTTGGGTCGGCATGAACGTATTCGTAGAATTTATTGACAAGGTTTATAATATCGGTTCTGTTTTCTATTTCTTTCATAAATAATTATGAACCCAACTATTCGTTCTTTAGTATATGTTTATATTTGAGGATAAAGTTATGATACAAAAGAGCTACTTACATACATTATTGGTCTTTTTGATGATAGGTTTTCTGTCTGCCTGTAAAGTGCAAAAGAAAACTGCCGTAAATGGTGATGCTTCTGCATTACAACGAAATGTTAAAAAGGATGTTGAACCATTAATTTCTGCTATTAAAACAGACTACATTTTGAAAGATTCCTCCATGATAGTAATGTATCTGAAGGTTGATTTTGAAAATTTAGATGGGAGTGGCTTAACTTCGGTAGCGGCTTTAAATAAGAAGTTTAAAACAAACTGGGCATACAATCCTTCTGCGGGGATTAAGGAAAAGTTAGAATCTGGCCGAATAGAAATGGATGCTAATAATGCAGAATTAGAAGGTAATAGACTTTACCTGAAATTAGAAATTCCAAGATTAAGAGAATACTCGGAGGCCATTTTTGCTTTAGAGTTTATTGATTTATCAGCTTCTAGGAAGTTTACAAATCAAACACTTATTGACTTTAATGGCACTAGGCCAAATCATAGATACGGTTTGTTTGTGAATAATAGTAGCAGACCCACTTTTGAATCTTTCGTTTTGGCGGGTACGCCCATTGCTTTTAAAAGTATGAATGGTAAGCCGCAGCCGCTTTATTTGAAGCGGTATTCTTCAGAAAGTCTTGCGGCACTTTCGCCTATGAGCACCTCTAAGAGAGATGAACTTACTGGTTTTAAAGAAGAGGAACTTATAAGTTTTATGTCTGGCGAAACGCTGAATTTATCAAAGGAAGGCACATATGTGCTTTTAGATAGTAGCGAAGGCGTTAAAAATGGTTTTGGTTTTTTGGTGGTAAATAATCGATACCCACGTCTTACTAAAGTAGAAGATTTAGTAGAGCCACTTATTTACATGAGTACTAATGATGAGATAAAAGCTTTAAAGGAAACCGAGAAGTTTAAAGAGTCTTTAGATTTATATTTTTTAGCTATGACTGCCGGAAAAGAATCTTTGGCGAAGCAAATTATCAAGTCGTACTATAGAAGAGTAGAGAAGGCTAACGATTTGTTTTCAACATATAAAGAGGGATGGAAGACAGATAAAGGAATGATTTACCTAATTTTGGGCCCACCGTCCAGAATTCAAAGGTCGGGTCAGCGAGAAGTATGGTTATACGCTCAAAGTGCCAATTTCTCCGAAATAATATTTACATTTTATCGTAAACAAAATCAATTTAGCGAGGACCATTATGAGCTAGTGAGATACCCAGAATATGGGGCATACTGGTACCCGTTTGTAGAAGCATGGAGAACAGGAAGCGTTTTGGAGTAAAGCAGGATTCATTTCAGCAAAAAACTAGATTTCATAAGCCAGCACCTAAACAAAATACAGATGATTTTGTGTTTGGTGTTCAGTCTGTTTTGGAGGTTTTAAACTCTGAGAAAGATGTAGAAAAAATATTGATTCAGAAAGGTTTTTCTCATGACGAGGTGGAAACCTTGGCAAGAGAAAGGAATATCGGGATTCAGCGAGTACCAGTAGAAAGACTTAATAAAGTCACTGGTAAAAACCACCAAGGGGTTATTGCTTATGTTTCGGCTATCAATTATGCTAGTTTAAGTAATGTTATTGCCAGTGCCTTTGAAACTGGTAGAACACCTATCGTTCTTATTTTAGATAGAATAACCGACGTAAGAAACTTTGGAGCTATTGCCAGGACTTCAGAAGCATCTGCGGTGAACGCTATAGTTATTCCAACCAAAGGAGCGGCACAAATAAATTCGGATGCAATGAAGACCTCTTCTGGAGCCTTAACGCATGTTCCGGTTTGTAGAGTTAACGAACTTACAGCGGCTGTTAAAGAGCTTCAAGAAAGCGGATTTACGGTTATAGGATGTACAGAAAAAACAAAAGATACTTATTTTAGACATGACCTTACAGGGCCATTGGCTATAGTGATGGGTTCTGAGGAAGATGGTATTTCTGACGAACTAATGGAGAAATGCGACATGCTAGGTAAAATACCAATGCTAGGAAAAGTAGGTTCACTTAATGTTTCTGTGGCTTGCGGTGTTTTACTTTATGAAACCAACCGTCAACGCATGAGTGTCGAAGGATAAAAGAAAAACTTTTTGCAAGAGAAAGGGATGCCATTTTAAAAAATAGAATCCCTTTTTCATGAATTTCAAGTACTGATTTTCTTTACAAATAAATTTTTCTTTGGCTAAAAAGCTACTCTTACCGCTGAACTATCTGTAGTTGACAAACTATTCAGGTTAATGTTTAAAACGTTATTAGCAATCTGAATACCTTGGCTTGTTCCGCTTTCGGTAGACATTCTGTAGTGAATACCTGCGTAAACTGGAGCTACTTTAGCCTCTTTAATATAGTCTGTAAAATTTTTGTATGCTCTTTTAGAGGAGGTGCTTTGATTTGTAATCTCGAAAGTATACTCTTCTCCAAATTCATTTGCCAAAATAGTGGCAACAGCCGAAACTAAAGAAGCTTCCTCTGATGTATAATCAGGAGCCGCAATAGATTCTTGCAAAGGGGACCACTTAGGGTCAATCGCTTGATTGATGTAGGTTACTGGTCGCATTAAGTTGTTGCCAAACTTACTTTTCCACGAACTGACAAGAGCATCATGCATAGCAAATGTAACTTGTAGATAAAGCTCGAGTGCCTGATCCAGTTTATAATTCTCTTTGGTAATCAATTTTGAAACTAAAGCTAACTGATTTCCAGCCTGGGTAACAGAACCATGTGGCATTTTCCAGAAATTCATTATTTCTTTTTGACCAACACTTAATGAGTTTACTGTAAGATATGTGTCATAAGCTTGAGCAAAAAATGTCGAATTTTCATCAAAAGAAAAGGCTTCAGCTGCTGGTGCTCTGAATGAACTGTTGGCCGAAGCAAAGCTTCTTACATCTCCCCATTTTGGTAATAGTGGTCTGCTTTTATCTCCAGTAGGTTTCCATGATGAAACAGAATTGAAAAGAGAATTACTAAGTGGGTAATTATTATCGTAAGCTAAGTGCCCTCCATCCGTTTTAGCATAGTTCCAAACAGCGTTTGCCATTTCAGCTCCAAACCTAATAGAACGCTCTATGGCATCTGTTCCAACACCAACTTTTAAGGTTTGTTCATATTCCTTCTTAAGGTCATCCATCTTTGTTTTGTAAACATCGCTGGTAGTTCCATAAAGGAGTTTCATTAAGGTATGCTGTGAGGCATTAACCGCGATTGGCCAGTTATACTCTTGGTTTTCTTCAATAACCGGAACGTTATCAAAGCCTTGTAATTTTCCAGCTAAGCTCTGCTTATTAGATATTCCTGGCACAGCGGCTTCATATGCAGCAAGTGCAAGGTAAGCCATGCTTCTAGCAGCTACAGGGCCCTCATAGCCCGGAGTGGCTTTTACTACCTCTAACTGAAGTCCTGCATAATCGTTTAAGATAGCAGCAGAGTAATTAGAAACTGGCGTTGAGATCTCTTCTTGAATTGGTTCGGCGTCATCAGTGCCTTTATTACATGAAGTAGCAAGTATAACGGTCAATCCTATGAGTAGGAATGATTGTATTTTAGTCATAAACTATTAGTTTAATTCGGCAAAGAGTAGGCAAATACCTTGCCAGTTTGGCTTTTAATTATGGCTAATAGTATTAAGAATTATATGATTTCTTGATTTCATTTTATCTGAGGATGTTTAACACTAATTTTGGGTATGATTCCTCAGGATACCATTCAGCAGATTCTGCAAGCCGCAGATGTGGTAGATGTAGTTGGCGACTTTGTTTCTTTAAAGAAGCGAGGAGCCAACATGATTGCGTGTTGCCCTTTTCATAATGAAAAAACTCCTTCTTTTTCTGTTTCGGCTACCAAACAAATTTATAAATGTTTTGGTTGCGGCAAAGGAGGTGATGCTGTACGCTTTATTATGGACTTAGAGGGGCTAAGTTACCCTGAAGCCCTAAAATGGCTGGCAAAAAAGTATGGAATTGAAATTAAGGAGAAAGAGTATACCGATGAAGAACTCTTAGCTCAAAATGAAAGAGATAGCCTTTTTATAGTATCAGAGTTTGCTCAAAAGTATTACATGGAGCAGTTAAAATCTGATGAGGGTAGAAGTATAGGTTACAGCTATTTCAAAGAGAGAGGTTTTAATGATGCCACTATAGAGCGATTTGGTTTAGGCTATAGTCCTGATGCCTGGGATACTTTTACTAAGCATGCTTTAAAGAGTGGTTTCTCTTTACCTATCTTAGAAAAGGCCGGCCTAACCATTATCAAAGAAGGAAAAGACCCAATTGACAGGTTTAGAGGTAGGGTTATTTTTCCTATAAATAATGTGGCAGGTAAACCTATTGCTTTTGGAGCTAGAATTCTAAAACCCAATCCAAAATCTCCTAAATATCTTAATTCGCCAGAGACAGATATTTACCATAAGAGTAGAATTGTCTATGGTATATATACTGCAAAAAATGGCATTAGGAATGAAGACAATTGCTATTTGGTAGAAGGTTATACAGATGTGGTTTCTTTAAACCAATCTGGTATTGAAAATGTGGTGGCTTCTTCAGGAACCTCACTTACCAAAGAGCAAATACAGTTAATAAGACGATTCAGTACTAATATTACCGTATTATATGATGGTGATGCCGCAGGTATAAATGCATCTTTGAGAGGAACAGACCTCATTCTGGAGGAAGGGATGAATGTGAGGGTGGTGGTTTTTCCTGATGGAGAAGACCCTGATAGTTTTGTTCAAAACGTGGGTTCGGAAGCTTTTAAGACTTACGTTACTGAAAAGTCGAAGGATTTTATTCGCTTCAAAACCGAAATTAGCTTAGAGAAAGTAGGTAACGACCCTGTAGCTAAAGCCGGTTTGATTAGTGAGTTGGTAGAAACTATTACTAAGATTCCGGATGCTATTAAGCGAGCGGTTTTTTATAAGGAAGTAGCTACACTCTTACAGATAGACGAAGCTGTTTTAATAAATGAAGGTAATAAGCTTTTAAGAAAAAGTACTAGCAATAAAAATAAAGCTAAGAGTAGGTTCTCTGGGCCTCCTTCAGATGGAGATTTACCGCCCGATGATTTTTTTATAAACCCTCCTGATGACCCCTCCAGTGCTAATAAAGAGCATAATTTAATTTCTTCAGTATCTTATAAAGAAGAGCTTTTTGTTAAAGATTTAGTTTGCTACGGAAGTGCAGTGATAGAAAAAGACCCAGAAACAGGGGAGGAGGTACGTTTGGCAGATTACGTCTTACATGAAATAGGGGATGCTAAATTCCAGTCGGTTCAGTTAAACAAGATTCTTGAGATATATAGGGAAGAATATGACGCAGGAAGGTTACCAGAAACGTCATTTTTTACTTCTCATCCTGATGAGCAAGTTCAGAAAAAGGTAGTTGATTGGCTTTCACCTCCGTATGAGTTAAGTGAAAGCTGGAAGAAATATGAGATTTTCATTAGAGATTATGTAGAAAGTTTAGATGATTTAAGTTACCGAAATATTCTTAGGATAAAGAAGGAACGTTTTGAAAACGATTATCTAAAACTGGTTGAAAAATTAGAGTCAATAGAAGACACAGACGAGCAGGAAGAAGTCTTACTTCAGGCAATGAAAATTAAAAACCTTGTTCAAAAGTTAGCTGACCAGCTGGGGTCTGTAATCTGATATTAGATACTTTTTAACATTATTATGAAACTGATTTATAATCATTTCATGAAGAAGGGGGTAAAGCTTTTCGTCTCTAAATTTTGAGTCGCTTTTGTAACGAGTGTCATGAATAACCCTTGTTTTATTTTTTTCTAATTTTTCAAACCTAATATACTGTGAGCCGGAAGATTTTCCGCCCTCCACATAGCATAATTTTACCAATTTCTCTTTTGCCGAGATTTTACTTACATAGTGTGTTACAGCTAATTTGAAAAAACCGAAAAGTAATTTTATAACTATAAAGATTAACTGATTGTCTTTTAAACCATCATATTTATCTCCAGCATAAGAAATGTTTCTAGGTTTAGAGTCAAAGGCGAAGGAGAAAGATAATTTGCTTCCGCACCAAGAGGTAGAAGGAGGCACTGTCATGTATCCATCCCAAACGGTTTCTATGTCAAAATCTAAATCATAAGACTTGCTGTGCAAGTAAAAGTCTTTATCAACGCCTTCTATGTAGCACATAGAATTCATGCCTTCTAAGTCTCCTAATGTTTCTAAATTGTTGTTTTTGAGGTAATTAATAGTTTCCTCAGAGTTTATTTTACTTTGGTCAATCAAAGTTTCAGAAGAGATTTTACTTGTAGTACGTTCTAAGGGCATTAATAAAAGGTCTAGATAGGGTATTATTTGACTGAATGGCAATATCCTTCAAAATATTCAAAAAAACCAAAAGCGAATGTAAATTTAGGCTAGTTTACTTATCAATTGACTAAATATCAACGTTAAAAAATACAAGATTATTGAATGCGAGTAAAGACTAAATTATATTGCGATTAAAGTTATTGATGCAGCTTTCTTTGAAAGCTATTGTCAATCAAATATCATATAAACCTTAAACTGTTATAAAATGAGATTTCAAAAGGCAATACTTTTTGCCATGTGTTTCTTCATACTCTTTGGAGCAAACGCCCAAAAGAAGAAAAAGAAGAAAGAAATGGAGGCTATGGCACAGGCTGTTTCTGATAGTTTGTCAAAAGCTAAAACTCCGGAAAAGAAAAAAGAAGAAAAGAAAGGTCCTAAGGCCTTTAGTGACTTTATTGATAGTACTGCGGTGAGCCAAAACGGACTCTTCAATGTCTATTTGATGAATGATAAGTGGTATTTCGAAGTTTCGGATACTTTATTAGGAAGAGAAATTATGACAGTTTCTCGTTATTCTCAAACAGCTGCAGGAGGTTCTATTTATGGTGGAGAGTTGGTGAATAGGCAGGTGGTGAAATTTGAAAAAGGTCCCAAAGACCAGTTATTCATGAAGTCTATTTCTTACATCATCATGAGTCCTGATAGCACCAAACCTATTGCAACAGCAGTTAGGAATTCTAGTGCCGACCCTATTATTGGAGCTTTTGAAATAAAAGCAATAAAGAATGATACGGTTTCAGATCTTAAATCATACGTGATTGATATGACATCTACCTTTGATGGAGATGAGCAAGTTTTCTCTTTGAGTCCAATAGACAAGCAAAGGCTCAATATTACGAGTATAAAAAAAGACAGGTCTTATATTGAAAATATAAAAACGTACCCGATAAATACAGAAATAAGAACCGTTAAAACTTTTGGGGTTTCTACTCCAAGGTTGCAATTAAAGCCATCACCATCGGTTGGCCGTTATTTACCAGCTTCAAGAGATGCGGGTGTGGTAACTATGGAGTTTAATACATCTTTCTTGGTGCTTCCTAAAGTGCCAATGCGTAAAAGATTGTTTGACGCAAGGGTTGGTTATTTTGCTAATCAATATGATGTTTTCAAAGAAGAGTCCCAAAAGTCTGATTCAGATGTATTTGCGGTTCGTTGGAGATTGGAGCCAAAAAGTAAAAGTGATGCGGAACTTCAGAAAGCAGGAGAACTGATTGAGCCTGCTAAGCCAATTGTATATTACGTGGATCCAGCTACGCCAGATAAATGGAAACCTTATATCAAAGCAGGGATTGACGACTGGAATGTAGCTTTTGAGCAAGCAGGTTGGAAAAACGCGATAAGAGGAGAATATTGGCCAGAAGGTGATACCACTATGAGTTTGGAAGACGCTAGGTTCTCTGTTGTTAGGTATTTTGCTTCACCTATTTCTAATGCCTATGGACCCAATGTACATGACCCACGAAGTGGCGAAATACTAGAGAGTCACATTGGTTGGTATCATAACGTGATGCGATTGTTAAGAAACTGGTATTTGGTGCAAACAGCTGCTGTAGACCCAAGAGCTAGGGAAATGGAATTTGATGACGATTTGATGGGCGAGTTAATTAAGTTTGTTTCTTCTCATGAGGTTGGTCATACATTAGGTTTAAGGCATAATATGGGAGCATCATCAGCCACACCAGTAGAAAAGCTGCGAGATGACAAATGGTTGGCAGAAAACGGCCATACTTCTTCTATAATGGATTATGCCAGATTTAACTATGTAGCTCAGCCAGAAGATAGTGTCACACATCTTTTCTCAGGAATAGGAGCATATGATAAATGGGCTATAAAATGGGGTTACAGTTATTTTGCGGACACAGAAAACGAAGAACAAGAAAAGTTAATTCTAAACGAATGGACCAAAGAGGCCTATAAAACACCAAACTTAAGATTTGGTACAGAAATAAGCCCTTACGACCCAAGATATCAAACAGAAGATTTAGGTGATGATGCCATGCTAGCATCTTCTTATGGAATTAAAAATCTAAAAAGAATAATTCCTAACCTTGAGAAATGGAGTGCAAAGGATGCAGAATCTTACAAGGAATTAGGAGAACTACATGGTCAAGTAGCTACCCAGTTTAGAAGGTACATGGGGCATGTGACTAAAAACATTGGTGGTGTTTATGATACGCAGAAAACCTATGATATGGAGGGTGAGCAGTTTGTGGTGGTGCCACAGGCAAAGCAAAAAGAGGCGGTAGCCTTTTTAAATAAAGAGCTGTTCAAAACGCCAGAATGGCTTTACCCACTATCCATTTATAGTAAAACTAAAGCGGAGACTGGCTTAGAAGAAATTAAACGTACGCAGGCAAGAGTACTTAGTCAAATACTGAATGGCGAAAGACTGGCAAGAGTTATGGAATATAGTGCTATGGATGCCGGAAATTATTCTGTAGATGAATTATTGACAGATTTAGAAAATGGAATTCTTTCTGAAATCAAAAGCAGAACAGCAGCAGACCAATACAGAAGGAACCTGCACAAAGTTTATGTGTCAGAGTTGATAGACTTGTTAACACCAGGGAAAGCGGTTCTTCGGACAGTTCCTGTAGGCGTTACTTATGGTTTTCAAGGTAGTACTATTGATTTAAATCAAACAGACCTTCCTTCCATAGCTCGAGGGCATTTACTTTTGTTAAAATCGAGACTTACTACCGCTCAGCGGACCTCAGATAAGTTAACTGCTTATCATTATAAAGATTTATTAGAAAGAGTGACTTTAGCACTAGACCCTAAATAGGTTTTAGTATTCGCAAGATGTGAAAAATGCCATCAGGTTTTGATGGTATTTTTTTTCATTTAAAGCTGCCTAAGGCACGATTTTTGCTTAGTTTAGCGTTAGGGTCTTAACTTAAAAACCTGGTCGTTTGAGTCGCTTACTTACTATAATATTATTTTTTATTTCATGCATGACTTTTGCCCAAAGTGGCAATTGGCAAGTAGATAAATTGGCAAAGGATTATGCCAAATTATCTTACCAGAGAGTGATTAACGACGCTAAATACATTTTGAAGAGAGATAACTCTCTAGATGAAGCACAGAAGAAAGAGGTACTCACTAAGCTAGCTTATTCACTATATAATATTAATGATTACAAGCAGGCGGAAGAATATTTTTCACTTCTGGCATCATTAGTGAGGGGCGATTCTGAAGCCGACAAAGACGTTTTGGCTAAGTATGCCAAAGTATTGGCAGGAAACGGTAAATATGAGCAATCTTCGAAAGTTTGGTCAGAATATGGAGAAAATAGCCCAAATAGTAGAGCAAGTGACTTTAAAGCCTTGCAGTCAAATATTCAAGCCTTAAAAAGAAATTCCAGTAGTTATCAAACTTATTTTTTACCTATCAATACGAACAATGCGGACTTTAGTCCAACGTCTTATGATGACGGTTTAGTCTTTGTTTCTGCTCGTTCAAAGAATTCACCTATTAAAAGAGTTTTTGCTTGGGATTACTCTCCATTTTTGGATTTATTCTTTATTGATAACGAAGGGCAGTTAGAATCCGAAGATGGTTCTAGCAGTGCCAGTTTAAGTTCAAGCTCTTATGAAGCTAATGCTACAGCAAGTTTAAATGATTCTTATAGTAGGCATACTGCCAATGATGGACCTACACTTAGCTTCAAAACAGCAATGGGTTTTCAAACTAAACCGAAATTAGCTTCAGAAGGTTTTAGCGGAAAATTGAATTCAACATATCATGAAGGACCCTGTCAGTTTTTTGATAATGGTGAGCGTGTGATTTTTACAAGAAATGGCATCAAAAACTTATCTTATGAATCGGATGATGGTTTGAATAGAGTGCACCTTTATTTGGCAAAGAAAATAGGTAAAGATTGGGGTAACTTAGAAGGATTTCCATTTAATGATGGCAATTACTCTACGGGTCATCCTGCATTTATGCCAGGGGAAAAAACGCTCTTCTTTGTGTCTGATATGCCAGGTGGCTATGGAGGTACGGATATTTATTATTCTAAACTAGAGGATGAAGAGTGGCAAACGCCTAAGAACGCTGGGCCAGAAATTAATACTGATGGGAATGAGATGTTCCCTTTTATTGACGAAGCCAATAATCTTTATTTCTCATCTGACGGGCATCCAGGCTTAGGTGGCTTAGATTTGTTTACAATTACTTTAAGTGAAAACGGAGAGGTAGAAAGTGGACTTCATAATCTGGGAGAGCCATTAAACTCTTCATTTGATGATTTTGGGATTCTTAGTGATAAGGATTTTAAGAAGGGATATTTTAGCAGTAATCGTAAGAGAGGAGGTTCTGATGATGACATTTATAGGTTTACTAGAATCGGCGATAAATTAGGCTGTAAAGACGCTTTACTTTCTGTGGTGTCAGATGAAAAGCCTGTGGCCAACTTGTCATTTATTTATTACGAATTGAGCGATAAAGATAATATTAAGAAGGGCAAGACAGATAGTGATGGAAAAATGGAGTTGTGCTTAAATGCCGAATCTGTTTATTACTTTGAATTTGCAGATACAAGTTATGTAAGCACGGGCAAGTATATTGACACCAAAGGTATTTCTGATTATCGGGTAAACCCAATTGATGTTGTGCTAGAAAAGCCTCAAGATGCTAATATCCTAAGACCACAAGTATTAGTCATGGGAAGAGAGCGAGATCTTTCTAGAATTGATAAATATAGAGGGATTATCTTTTTAGGAGATGTGGATAAAGGAGTAGAAGGCGTAAGGGTTCGTTTTGTCAATAAATGTACAGGGAGAGCTTCGGAAATTGTAACTTCTAAAGATGGTAAATATAGCTTTGACAGAGACCCAGCTTGTGATTACGAGTTTATAGCCATAAAGGCGGGTTTCGCCACTAACTATGAATTTGTTCCTATGGAAGATAGGAGAGTGCTTAGAGCCAACCCTTCAGTGACAAGTACTGGTACTGGAAATAGCAATAGGGGAGGTAATAGTGCTGCTGGTAGTGATAACAGCGGAAGTTTCGGAGTAGGAGGGGCGGCAGGTAAATCTAATACTGGCTCTTCCGGTACAAGTGGTGCTAAACGAGCGTCAAATTCGTTCTTTGATCCAAGAATTTTCAAAGTGGGTGATTTTGTTAAACTTGATAATATCTATTACGAAACTAAAGATTTTAAATTGGCCTCTAGTGCCCAGCAGGATTTAGACCAGTTGATTTTAGTGATGGAATCATATTCAGATATGGTTATTGAGATATTTTCTCATACTGACTCCAGAGGTACATCAAGAAGTAATTTGCTACTCTCTCAAAAGAGGGCAGATGACGTTAAAGCCTACCTAGTAAGAAAAGGTATTACATCTTCTAGAATTAAGGCAGTAGGTATGGGAGAAAAATACCCTGTCAATAAATGTAAAGACGGCGTTCAATGTACTGAAGCCGAATATCGCAGAAACAGAAGAACCGAATTTAAGATATTACAGATAGAAAGAATTTAGAAAGGAAGGTCATCTTCGTCAGAACCAGTAATCATCTGAGAAGCTGGCTCAGAAGCCTTGTTGCTTGTGCTTTGAGTGTTCTGATTACCGTAAGTGTTTCCGCTGCTTTCTTGTGCACTATTGTTGCCAGAAGAAGGTCTTCCACCTAGCATTTGCATTGAATTAGCCCTAATTCTAATTCCAGTTTTTTCTTGACCGTTTTGGTCAGTCCATTTCTCGTTTTTTATTTTTCCTTCAATATACAGCGGGTCACCCTTTTTAACGTATTGTTCCACCACGTTGGCTAGGCCTTCCCATATCTCTATTCTATGCCACTCTGTTTGGCTTTGCTTTTGACCTGTTCTGTCGGTATAGCTTTCTGTGGTAGCTAGTGAGAAGTTTGCCACTTTAGCTCCGCTAGGAAGCGTTCTTATTTCTGGGTCTCCTCCCACATTGCCTATAAGTAATACTTTATTTAATCCTGCCATGGTTCTGATTCACTTTATGAAATTTAAAGATACGCTTCTATTTAATATTGTCCAATAAATACTTTTCGATGAGCCTGTGCTTAGGCAATTGCTCAATATTGTAGCTAGAATAGAAGTCTTTTGAGTGTAAATCTCCAAGATTATCTACTTCTACTGGCCAAAATTTTGCGAAGATATTCTGATGGCTGAGTACTTGTTTTGAGCTTATTGGAGTACCAATATTTTTAATGTTCTTTAGCCAATTTGGAAAACTTTTTTCTAACGCTGTAATGTCTTCAGTAGCTGTTTCTGTTTCAATTAGCAGAAATTCAAAAAGCCCAATCCAGATGTCGTTATTTTCTCTCTTTTTTAAGAATAGTTTATCTTCATTGCTAATAACGAGATAGTTAAAGTGCCTGTCTCTGCTCTTTTGTTTTTTTAACTTTACAGGATATTTGTCGTGACTTTTGTTCTTGAAAGCTCCGCAGTGGTCTATTATAGGGCATTCTGTGCAAATTGGATTTCTCGGCAGACAGACTCTAGCTCCAATCTCCATAACTCCTTGATTGTAGTCTGCTGGGTTATCTGAAGTAATTAGTTTTTGGGCTAATGTGGCAAATTCTTTTATGCCTTTTGAGCTATTGATGGGAGTTGCAATTTCGTATACTCTAGAAAGAACTCTATAAACATTACCGTCAACTACTGCTCTCTGCTCACCATATGATATGGATGAGATGGCCGCAGCGGTATAGGCACCAATTCCTTTTAGTTTTAGTAGCTCTAAGTAAGTTTTTGGGAACACGCCCTTTAAATTTTTACTAATATATTGGGCTGTAAAATGGAGGTTTCTAGCACGTGAATAATAGCCTAAGCCTTGCCAAGTTCGTAGTACTTCTTCTTCGCTGGCATTCGCCAAATCTTCGACGGTTTTAAATTTTCTTACAAACTCATTATAGTAGGGTAAACCCTGTTCAACCCTAGTTTGTTGCAAAATTATCTCGGATAGCCATATTTTGTAAGGGTCTTGAGTTCTTCGCCATGGCAGGTCGCGTTTGTTTTTTTGATACCATCCGATAATTTTTTTTGAAAGCATAAATGCCTAAATATTATTGTTTATGATGTTGTTTTGATAACTCACTTGTAGTAAATTGACTAGATGAAAATATCATTATAAATTTGTGTGTGTAAAATCTATTGGGCTATCTTTGCGAGCCCATTAAAGTATTCGAGATGATAAATCATCTTAATAATCTCTTAATTATAACTAAAATTTTTTAATAAAGTGACTAAAGCAGAAGCAATTGCAGTGATATCTGACAAAACTGGTATTGATAAGGCCAGTGTATCAACAACACTAGAAGCCTTTTTCGTAACAGTAAAAGACACATTAGGAAGCGGAGAAGCTCTATACGTTAGAGGGTTTGGAAGTTTTGTCAACAAAAAAAGAGCCGCTAAAAAGGCCAGGAATATTTCAAAGAAAACAACGGTTACAGTACCCGAGCATCATATCCCTAGCTTTAAACCAGCTAAGGAGTTTGTTGATATGATCAAAACTAACATTAAGTAATTTTATGTCTGGCGGATTGAAACCTCAAAATCATTTTGGTATTATGTTATTGGTAGGAGCTTTGCTTACAGTGGGGCTTTATTTTCTACCTAAAACTGTTATTAGCACCGATGGTGATTCAAAGGAGCAATCCGCCAGTACTACTTCTTCATCTGAAGATACTGAAAGTCACACAGTTCTTAGCTCAGAGCAAGAACAAACACTTACTTCAATTAAAAACTCGGAAAATCTGACCGAGGAAGAGATGAACCAGTCATTGGTTGATTTCTTTAGCGAGCAAAGCATTTTTGATAGTGCTGCTTACTATTCAGGCGTTTTGGCTCAGACTAGTAATACAGAGGCTAGTTGGTTACAAACCGCAGATTTATATTACCAAGCATATTCGTTGACGCTAAATCCTATTAAAAGAGAGGAAATGGCAGAAAAAACTAGAGAGGTTTACCAACGGGTTTTAGAGATTAACCCAAATCAACTTCAGGCTAAAACGAATATGGCAATGACCTATACTACATCAAGTTCGCCAATGCAGGCTATTTTGATGTTAAGACAGGTGCTTGACGAAGACCCGAAGTTTATACCGGCCATTATGAGTATGGGGGCATTATCTATGCAGTCTGGGCAGTATGATAAGGCTGTGTCTAGGTTTCAGCAGGTTTTGGGTCTGTCACCTACTAATATTAATGCAAAATTGGGTCTTGCTTACAGTTTGATAGAAACTGGAGAGAGAGCCCAAGCGAAAGAGATTCTTTTAGAAGTTTCAAAATTTGATGTTGGCGAGGTATTGCAAAATGAAATCGACAACACTTTGAAAAGTTTAAACTAATTTCTACTTTTGCGATTCGATAATAACTGACCTTTTCCCAAAGGGGTTGTTTTCAAAGAAATTATTTTTAAAATTGCCCAGTGGGATAGGGTATTTAGCTTATAAATTATGCCTTGCGGAAAGAAAAGAAAAAGACATAAAATGTCTACTCACAAAAGAAAGAAGCGTTTAAGAAAGAATAGACATAAGAAGAAGTAGTCTTCTTTGCAACTATAGATTTCAATCTTCTTAAGTAAACTAGCAGTGAGCAGAGGAGCTATTCATATAGATCTACCTGTTTACTGCTTTTTTAGTTTTATCTAATAAATTTATCACCCTTAATTCTAACTCAAATTTGAGCAACGAATTATTTATAAGTTCCACGCAGAAAGGTGAGCGGATAGCTCTTTTGCAGGACAAACGTCTTATTGAATATCATTTCGACAACGCAGAGAGTCACTTTGCCGTTGGAGATATATATTTAGGGACGGTGAAAAAAGTAGTTTCGGGTCTAAACGCCGCTTTTATTGATATTGGTTATGAGAAAGACGCCTTTCTTCATTACCATGACCTAAGCCCGAACATCAAATCATTAAATGCCTACACCAAAGGTATTTTGAATAAAAAACCTTTTAGTACAAAGTTAAAAGGTTTTAAGCTACAGCCTCAAATTGATAAACTTGGTAAAATCACTGATGTACTAACTAAAGGGCAACCAATTTTAGTGCAAGTAGTTAAAGAGCCAATTTCATCTAAAGGCCCCAGACTGTCTTGTGATATATCAATAGCTGGTCGTTACGTGGTTTTAGTACCATTTGCGAATGCCGTTAATATTTCAAAGAAAATCACTAGTAAACAAGAACGTCAAAGACTTCATAAATTATTGTACTCTGTCAAACCAGATAACTTTGGGGTGATTGTTCGTACAGTAGCTGAGAATAAAGACATTCAAGAGCTTCAACGTGATTTAGAAGAGTGTATTGAGAAGTGGGAAGCTGGGATAAGAGCATTGAAAAGTGCGAAATCTCGTGATAGAATTGTTACAGAAATGGATCGTGCAGCTTCTCTTTTAAGAGATATGCTGAATGATGATTTTGACAATATAGTGGTTGATGATAAAGAAAACCATGACAAAATCAGCTCATTTCTTCAAAGTATAGCTCCAGAAAAAGCGAAGATCCTAAAATACCATAACAGCACTAAATCAAAGCTTTATGAGCAATATGGTATTGAAAAGCAGCTGAAATCATGCTTTGGTAAGTCTGTTAGTTTACCAAGTGGTGGCTATTTGATCATTGAGCATACAGAAGCTTTACACGTTATTGATGTTAATAGTGGAAATAAGTCAACCAAAGAGGAAGACCAAGAAGCCACAGCCATTAATGTTAATAAGGAAGCAGCTAAAGAAATAGCTAGACAGTTACGCTTAAGAGATATGGGCGGTATTGTAGTAGTTGATTTCATAGACATGAAAAAGGCTCAAAACAGACGTGAAATAAACGATGTTTTGAAGGCTGAGATGAAAGGTGATAGGTCAAAGTATACCATACTACCAATTACTAAGTTTGGCTTAGCTCAAATTACTCGTCAGCGTGTAAGGCCTGAAATGAATATTATTACCAAAGAGAAATGCCCTACTTGTAGTGGAACTGGTAATATTCAAGCTAGTATTGCGGTTACTGATACTATTGAGAATAACCTTGAGCATTTGATGGAGAAGCAAAATGAATCTGGTGTGAGTATGATTCTGCACCCATTTATTTATGCTTATTACAAAGAAGGTTTAATATCACGTCAGATGAAATGGCTGATGAAGTATAAGAAATGGATAAAGCTTACTAAAGATTCTTCTTTAGGAGTTACAGATTTCCATTTTATTAATTCACATGGAGAAGAAATAGAGCTTAATTAAAGCTGGATAAAATAATAATATTAAAGTCCTATTGGTTTAATACCGACAGGACTTTTTTTGGTTTTAGATGCTAATAGTCGTCGTAGAATCTTTTTATTTTGTAAGTAAATTGCTCATAAATGGGTCTACTAAATTCTATAAATAAATGCTGTGGTGCTGGAGGTACTTCTTCTTTGTTTTTAGTTAAAGCTAATTCCTTATCTGTCAAAGCACGCTCATCTCCATTAAAGCTAGCCCACTCATTAACCCAAGTAAATTCCCCTGGAAGCTCTTCTTTTTTTAGTAGTTTATCATTTTGGAAATCAATTATCTGCATGATAAGCAAGCCTTTTGAGTTTACTATTTTTCTGTTATCATAAAACTTGGCCTTTACTTTGGCATAAACATCTACTTTTTCACCTTTAATAGTCGCAGTTCCTGTTTTGACACTATCTACACTTGTTAGCGTTGTTTCCTTTTTCTCAAGGAAGGTTTCACCAACTATAAAATCAACAAATTCTAATCGCACTATATGGTCAGGTTGCACCTTGGTAGCTTTAGCTTCTGTTGGGCTATAGAATCTTATAAACTTATTCACACGCTTGTTTTCTCTAAGAAACTCATCAATCTGCTCTTGAAAGTATTCATGACTGAGCTGGTAAGTTCTAGAGTTGATAGTTGGTTGTTCTACCACTACATGATAAGAGCCTGCATTTAGAGCCTCATCCATTTTAATTCTTACATCTTTAAAGTTTGGAGCAAACTGGAAAAGCTCTTCATAGGAGTCAAATGCAGCTCTCCCAGCTTCAATAGTTCCTCTCTCCAGCATTTCATTGGCGTATATATATCTTTCATTTGCAGCTAAATCTCTTGCTTCTTCTGCTTCTTTGAAATATGAGGTAGGGCTAATTACCCTTCTACAAGGCATACAGCGAGCTATAAGGTCATGCATTTTATTTAGTTTAGAATAGTCATCTAAGACTCTTTCCCACCTAAACTGTTGGTTTGCATTTTTTGCAGAACTTATATCTGCTAGTAAATCTTGGCTGGCATAGGTATAAGCTTCTGGCAAAACCGATAAAGACTTTTCGTTGTCAATGTCTTTTTTTAGCTTGTCTACAGATTGAAGGACGGCGTTGTAGTAGTCTCCCTTGTCGAGAGCTTTTGTCCCGCTTTTGCTGCAGGATACAAATGTGAATGAGGCGGTCATTACCAAAATTGACCTAATAAATATAGCTTTCATGATAGTATATGTTAAGGTTAATAAAGAATTCAAAATCAATTTACTAGATATTGTTTTCGAAAATCAAAATTACTGAAGGTCTTAACAAATTATTAAAATCATGAAAGGATTTTATATAACGGTTTAAAACAGTGCGTTTTACTGAGGCATGGCAAGCACAGCTGTGCCAAAATTGACTTTAAATAATTTACACCATATCAATACATGATTTTGTTTTGATAGGTCAACTTCGGCAGGTAAAGTGTATTCTAAAGTTCCGTTTTCAACTTTTTTACTTACTTCTATAAAATTCGCCGCTCCGTCGTTTTCTGCTAAATAGACTCTTAAGTCTGGTCCAGAGTCAGTTTTGAAGTTGGTAAAGCGTAGTTTTTTTACACCATTTTCTTCATAAACCTGTACCAATCCGGAAGTTGGGTGGGCAGCATCCATGAAGTCACCATTGTATAAAATTTCAATATCGCCATTGTTCATAGCAATTTCTTCGTCACTTATAATTTCGGGGGGATTTACATCAGTTTTACTGCATGCTGTAAATAGGATTGAAAAAAGGGCAATAGGAAGAAGTATTTTCTTTGACATAATTGAAATAGAACTTAGATGAGAAAAAAAACGTAAATAAGTGTAAACAGTAATTTTTATGAAAAATCTTTTAGAAAACTGGACACCTATTCGAATTACGTATTTGGTGGTCTCATTGGTTTTTATAGGCCTAGCATTTTTTTACGGGCATAGCTTTTTTCTCTATGTTTTAGGTTTTGGTTTTTTAATTCAAACCTTATTAAATGTAGGCTGCAGCAGCGGTAGTTGCAGAAAGCCAACACAGTTCAACTATAGAAGAAGGCATTAAGCAAAGAACATGTAACCTATCAAAATAGCTGCCACAATGCCTATAAAATCAGCAAGAAGGCCGTATTGGATAGCATATCTGACTTTGGTTACACCAACAGAGCCAAAGTACAGTGCCACAATATAAAAAGTGGTGTCTGTTGTTCCCTGAAATATACACACCAATCTTCCTATAAAGGAGTCGGGTCCACCATTTTCAGGAGCCATAGCTTCTAACATTAAGCCTCTTGCTCCACTACCTGATAAAGGACGCATAATGGCCACAGGGAGAGCTTCTACAAACCTGGTGTCAATTCCCATGCTACCTATAATAAAGGCTAATGCATCAGTTATAGCATTAAGCACCCCTGAGTTTCTTAAAACACTTATGGCTACTAACATACCCACTAGGTAGGGGATTATTTTTACTGCAACTTGGAATCCTTCTTTAGCTCCCTCTATAAAGGTGTCAAAAATGTCAATTTTCTTTCTTAATCCTCCGATGATAAAAACTACTATAACGGAGAATAATATAAGATTGCTGTAAACTTTAGAAAACCCCTCTATTTCACCTTGACTCAGTTTTGATAAATACCAAAGTAGTAATAAGATAAAGGCTGAAATTCCACCAATCCAACCGATAATGGTTTTGTCCCAGATTTTTATTTTTTGTTTAAACATTAAAACTATAAGACTTATAACTGTGGCAAAATAGGTACTTATCAAAAGCGGAATAAATACATCAGATGGGTCAGAAGCACCCATAGAAGCCCTATAAGTCATAATGTTAATTGGAATTAGGGTCAAACCGGAAGTTTGAAGAACCAAAAACATAATTTGAGAATTGGATGCGGTGTCTTTATTTGGATTAAGTTCTTGTAAACTTTCCATTGCCTTGAGTCCAAACGGTGTAGCAGCGTTGTCAAGATTGAGCATATTTGCTGAGAAATTCATGATCATTTGACCATGAGCAGGATGACCTTTAGGAACTTCGGGGAACAATTTGTTGAAAAACGGGCCTACAATTCTTGACATAAATCGTATTGCACCTGCGGCTTCGCCAATTTTTAAAATACCTAGGAATAAGGTCATTATACCAGTTAGAGCTAGTGATATTTCAAAACCTGTTTTTGCAGAATCAAAAATTCCAGCAACCAAGGTTTCAAAAATCAGCTGGTCGTTTAAAATGAAGTATTTAAATAATGCCACAATCATGGCAATAATAAAGAACCCAGACCAAACGTAATTTAAAACCATAAAAGGAAGATGTCTAAAAATTAATTGACGAAATTTAGAGCAAATTACTCTATTAAGTATCGGATTTTAATGATTCTAAAGACTTTTTTGAAAGAAATATTATCGTCGTTTGTGGTATTGGTTCTAACCATTTCTTGTGCTTCTGAAGCAGAGAAACCCATATCTAATCCTCAAAAAGAAAGACTTTCAGTGCTGGCAACTATGAAGGAGCTAGAAATAGGAGCAATGGAAAAAAGTTTAATAGCTCAAGGTTTGGTTGATATTCAGAAGGAATCACCACTAATTTTAGTTGATTTGAAATACTCTACGAAAGACAACTTTTTTGGCAAGGATGTTTATGGGGAACTTGAAAAGGCTTTTCTACCCAAATTTGTTGCTGCAAAACTTGGCGTAGCCAGTGATAGTTTGATAAGTCAAAGTACTAATCTTAGATTAATGGTTTTTGATGCTGTAAGACCGCACAGTGTTCAACAAATTTTGTGGGATGCTCTGGATAGTATACCTGTGAATGTGAGAAAAGCCTATGTGGCCGACCCTATGGTGGGTTCATTGCATAATTATGGCTGTGCTATTGACTTAAGTATTTATGATGTGGCAAAAGACAGCCTTCTGGATATGGGTACGAAATATGACTATTTTGGATATTTAGCATATCCAAGAAAAGAAATGGAAATGCTAGCTCAAGGTTTGTTGAATAAAGAGCAAATAGCTAATAGAGAGATTTTGAGATCTGTGATGAAACAGGCGGGCTTTATGCCAATAACCAGCGAATGGTGGCATTTTAACAGCACTACCTTATTACAAGCGAAGCAAGATTTTGCTTTGATAAATTAAAAAAGCAGCCACTCTTATAAAAAGAATAGCTGCTTTTATGGGACTTTTTAAAATCTTATTGAGTTAGATAGAGGCAAAGAACTTTCTCACTTTTCTTTGTCGTCTTCTTGATACATCAATTTCTATTCCTGATTCTAATTTTAAGACTAATCCTTGGCCCTTTGAGGATGCAGATTTAACATGCGTTTTGTTAATCAAATGAGACCTATGAGCTCTAATAAATTGAGCTGAGTCTAATGTGGTCTCAAATGATTTTAATGTTTTGGCAAAAATGAATTTGCCAGATTTTGTGTAGACATAGGTGTAGTTAGCTTGGGCTTCTAGGCGTAAAATATTTTCTGGCCTTATTTGATTGCTTTTCTTTTTAAGAAATACTTTAAATTTTTGAGCCTCATTATACTTTAGCATTATCTGGCTTTTGTTTTATTGTAAGTCTAGTTTTCATTTACAATGTTAGGCCATAATGTTGTTATAATCAACTTAGACTGGAATACTGAATTTTATTAATTGGTTGATAATTAATACTTAATGTTATTTTTAGTAGAGATTATAGCGTAGAAATACGTAGTGCTTTGGGTAGATGTTCTTTGAAGATTTAGCTAGTTAGTGATGTTTTATCTATTATGATGTTCTATTAGATAGGATTGAGACTATTCTTAGTTTCTTTTTATCTTTGTAGACTTTTTTATTAAAACCAAAGTTCAGTGTTAGACTCAATAAATAGAATATTACAAGAGGCGGAAGAATGGAAAGTCAAGAATTCTGATGACTTGGAAAAGTACCGTTTAAAATTTTTAAGTAAAAAGGGAGCTTTAAATGAGCTCTTTGACGAGTTTAAAACTGTTTCAAAGGAAAAGAAAAGGGAATTTGGGCAGGAGTTAAATAAGTTAAAGAATAACCTAGACGAAAAATTTCAAAAGCTTCAATCTGAGGTGGTTGAAGAGAAAAGTGTGAGCAATGCTTTTGACCTTTCTTTACCTGACCTAAATAATGACTTGGGAGCACTGCACCCATTGACCCTAGTGAAAAGGAGAATTACAGAAATTTTTGCAAGAATGGGCTTCAGTAGTGAAGATGGACCTGAAATAGAAACAGATAGATATAATTTTACAGCTCTTAACTTTCCTGAGAATCATCCGGCAAGAGAGATGCAGGATACGTTTTTCGTATCAAAGGGAGAGCAACAAAGTGATGATGTTTTACTTAGAACTCATACTTCAAATGTGCAGGTAAGATTAATGGAAAACAGTAAACCACCTATTAGATCTATTATGATTGGGAGAGTTTACCGAAACGAGGCTATTTCCGCTAGAGCACATTGCCAATTTCATCAAGCTGAGGGTTTGTATATTGATAAAAATGTTAGTTTCTTAGATTTGAAAAATACACTACTTCACTTTGCAAAAGAGATGTTTGGTAAGGATACTGAAATAAGACTAAGACCTAGCTATTTTCCTTTTACTGAGCCAAGTGCCGAGATAGACATTTCATGCTTTATCTGTAAAGGCGAGGGATGTAATATTTGCAAAAAAACTGGTTGGGTTGAAATAGGAGGTTCTGGAATGGTAGACCCTAATGTATTAAAAAGTGCCAATATTGACCCTGAAGAGTACACAGGATTTGCCTTTGGAATGGGTATTGAGAGAATTGCTATGTTGAAATACGATATTAATGATATCAGGCTATTTTTTGACAATGATGTTAGATTCTTAAAACAGTTTCAAGGGGCTTAATTGTAATTTGTTTGTGTTAAAATAATGATTGGAAGACTTTTAGGATTACTATTTTTTTTATTAGGTTTTGTTCAAATAGGTAACGCTCAATTAAGCATCGCTTTTCCCTCTGAGCGAGCTATATTTCAACGTGATAATTCTAATCAAGGAGAAATTGCTGTCTATGGGATTGGTCCTGTGAATGCTGATGCGGTGGAAGGGAGGTTGGTGCCTGTAACATCAGGTCAAGGTGTTGCCACAGACTGGCAAGTCATTGATTCTAATCTTCTAAATGGAGCTTATTCTGGAAAAGTAAAAGGTGTAGGTGGCTGGTATAGGTTAGAGGTAAGATCTATAGTAAACGGAAATGTTTCATCTTCATCAGTAGTTTATAAAGTAGGAATTGGTGAGGTCTTTATGGTAGCTGGACAATCAAATGCCCAGGGCTTTCTTCTTTTTAATCCTCCTGTGGGAGCTTTTGATGACAGAGTAAATGGTTATGGCTATTATAATAAAGACGAAATACCTGAAAATCCAACACTTACTGATATTCGTCATTTAGATAGGGAATTAAATATTGGGCCTCATGGGCAAAGTGCTTGGGCATGGGGACAGCTTGGAGATTTATTGGCAGCTAAACTTAACGTTCCTATACTTTTCTTTAATGTAGCTTATGAAGGTACTACTATTGAAAACTGGGTGAGTAGTTCAGCTGGTTTACCGACTTATAATGATGGCTTAGGAACGGCTTTTGAGAATGGTGCTCCTTACTCTTTTATGAGAGTTACTTTGCAGAATCATGTTTCTATTTATGGACTCAGAACCATTCTTTGGATGCAAGGGGAGAATGATTTCGATACCAAACAAATTGATTACAAAAACCGCTTAAATACTTTAGTTAAAAAGGTGGCTACAGATACAGGGAAAAACATTAATTGGATGGTAAGTAGAACATCCTATATTTTTGATAAAACCTATGGTCAGATTATAGCCGCTCAGAATGAGGTTGTGGCAGATAATAGTAACGTTTTTTCAGGTCCTTTTACAGATAGAATCCAAAATCCTAGAACGGATGGGGTGCATTTATCTTACAGTGGTATTACGGAACTGGCATATGCTTTTGATAGGGACTTAAGCTTTAATGTAATTCAATCAATGCAGCCCACCCTAGGAACAGCTATAGAAGAGTTAAAGTATGCATGTAATTCGGGTAATACGATTAGCATTTCTGCCGTAAAAAATGGATTCTCAGCTTATAAATGGGTTAATGGTTCTACGGCTAGTTCAATGTCAATTATCAGTGGTGATGCTTCTGGTTTGTTAAGAGATAATACCGGTAACTATCATTTAACAGAAAAGGTAACCGTGAATGGCTTAGTGCCTCCAGCACCAAGTATAATTGCAGAAAATGATGGTGTAGCTTGTAGCGGGAAAAATGCAAGGTTTTATATTAATTCCACAGCCAATGAGGTGGAATGGTCAGATGGTACCACCGGTTATGAGTTTTTGACTAATACTACAGACCCTGTTTATGCAGTTCAAACCGACCAATATGGATGTAAATCCGCTAGGTCGCCTACGCTACGAGCGTCTTTTACTCCAACACCAGAACCACCAACTATAACTAGCTTATTTGGTAGTTATGGAGCCTGTGATGGAGAGTCCATTGTGCTTATGGCTAGTTCAGAGAATAGAATATTTCGGTGGAGCAGTGGAGAATGGGGTGACCAACTTGTTATTAATGGTGTAGGAGAGCGAGAATATCAAGTTCTGACTATTACAGAAAATGGTTGCGAGTCAGCGTTTTCAGAACCCGTTTCTATAAAGATATTTGAAAAACCTTCACCACCCTCCTTATTTAAATCAGGGCCTTACTCTGTTGGTGTTTCTTCACTTGAAGATTATGAAAGTTTTCAATGGTTTTTTGAAGGTAAAGACTTGGCAGGTCAGGTTGAATCCGAAATCCTGGCTAGTGAAAATGGCTTTTATTCCGTTAAGGGCGTTGAAGTTCATTCAGCACCTTACGCCTCTTCTTGTGCCTCAGAAAAGTCAGAATTATTTAGGTATGAAAAAAGCCCTGAGCATAATGGTTTAATTGTTTACCCTAATCCTGTAATTGACGGCGATTTTTCTTTAACATCGGAGGTTCCTATTGATGCAGTAGTTTCCTTAAAAGATGCCAAAGGCAGGATACTGATGAACCCCTTTGTTATTCAGAAATTGAGTTACCCTCAAAAAATTAGAGTTTCTTCAGACTTGCCTACAGGAATCTATTTCTTAACGCTCGACTATGATGGGCTTGAGAAAAGATTTAAATTGTTTTTTGAGTAGTAGTCCCAAATGACAATTCCGGCTGAAATACTGACATTCAAAGAGTGTTTAGTGCCAAATTGTGGGATTTCTACAACTTCGTCCGATTCTTGAACTACAGTTTCTTCTACTCCAAATACCTCATTTCCAAAAACAAAAGCATATTTCGTCTTAGCTTGGATTTTGAAATTTTCTAAAGAGGTACTGTTATGAGCCTGTTCTATTGAAATTATTTTATAATTATTTTCTTTTAAGGCATTTATCGCTTCTAAAGTCGTTTTGAAGTATTCAAAATCAATTGACTCTGTAGCTCCTAAAGCTGTTTTTTCAATTTCTCTATTTGGTGGCTGTCCTGTGATTCCACACAGATATATTTTGGTGATTCTAAAAGCGTCGGCGGTTCTGAAAATTGAACCTACATTTTGAAGACTACGAATATTGTCAAGGACTAAACAAATGGGAGCTTTATCACTTTTTTTGAATTCCTTAGGGCTTATTCGCCCTAATTCTTCCATACTTGTTTTTTTGATTTCAGTAGATGGCATAATAATTGAGTTATTTGGTTTATACAGGAAAAGAAATTATATGCGTGTTTTAAAATCAATAATACTTCTCACAGCTTTAGGTTATCAGGTGCAGGCACAAAGTACCTTATCAGAAGCCAAAGCACAAAATAATGAAGCCCAAAATATGGCTGTTTCAAATCAGCAAATTGAGGTTTCTAGAACAGTAGATGACCCAAACTGTCAGACGGAGTATGGAAACGAGGTTAATGTTGTAAATACTGTAATTAAGGGCTCTTCAGAAGCTTGTTTAGAAATTAAGGCTACAGAATATATTGACCTTGATGAGTTTTTTGATTCAGAGTATGGTAGTTCATTTGATGCTCAAATAGTTAGTGAAATTCCCGGTACAAACCCTGACCCAGATCCAAACCCCGACCCAACCCCTGATACAGAAAAGCAATGTGAAGATTTTTCAAATCATGGTCCTACCAATCCTCACCTCTATGCTAACTTTTCTTCAAATTCTTTTGTTGGAAATTTGATTTCAAAATATACTCCAGAATATAAAATTGAAGGCTTAACGGATTGGAAATTAATGACCACAGCTGGTCCCGTTATTCCTAATTCCGATATAAATTATCAATATTACCAAGAGCCTTATGATGGCTGGGAAAGAAATACACTTTTGAGAACTAAGGCAGGTTGTCCGGAATATAGAGATGTAAGAAACCAAAAAGTTTATACAAATACACTGGAAGAGTGGTATGGCTTACCAACGTATTCTATGCCAAGTATTAATCCATCAACAAAGGACTATTACATCATGGTTAATTCTGAATTAGAGGGAAGGCCATTATGGAATGATATTCCTGTATATAATTTATATGCAGATAGAAATATTGCTAACCTTAATGTTAGGGTAAACGGTAGAGACTTTTATGGTTTTGAGACATATTCTTATCCACTTTTCCAAGTAAGACCTAATAGAGATATGATGGTAACACCATCTTTCTCCGTTAAGAAAGACTTTATTGTTGATATTTCAGATGATGGCTATCAAACAGCCTCACGATATACCGTTTATAGAAATTATCAAGGAGGGCACTGGAGCACAGTAACAACGATGACAAGACATGACGGAAGAGTGACGGTTTCTGCCCAAGGAATAAACTGGGATACGGACCAACTTTTAGTAAATGTAAGCACGGGTCAAACTTATTATAACATTCAACAGTTTGGGAATGTATTTGACTTAGGCTACCTACCTGATGGCGATTATCAATTTGCAGCAAAAACTTATCACGGTCATACCATTAATAACAGGGTAATTGTAAAAGTGAAACGTCCAGCAATTAATTAATTCTATTTGATTTCTACTAAATCGAAAAACCTGACATAATCTATTAGCATTTTTTGAGGGAAAATGCTATCGTCAATACCTTGCTGACCTCCCCAGTTTCCGCCAACGGCAATATTTAATAGTAGGTGATGCGGCTTGTCAAAAGGCCACTCTTTCCAGGTGTAACCAGCTTCTTTTTTAAATTCAAATAATAGTTGGTCGTCAATATAGAATTTGATGGTATTTGGATACCAGTCAAGTCTATATATATGAAACTCTTCAGAGGCTTTATCTACAATTTTATTATTTCCTTTGTTTGTACCTATTGAATGATGGAATGCTTTGGTATGAATATTTGTATGAATTCTGTCTTGGTCCATTCCTACATGTTCCATGATGTCCATTTCACCATTGTCTGGCCAATAGCTTTCACCATAATTGTTTTCGCTAGCCAGTGTCCAAATGGCAGGCCATGTACCTCTCCCTATAGGAAGAAGAGCTTTAACTTCCATTCGCCCGTATAAGAAGTCCTTTTTGTTTTTAGTGACAAGCCTAGCAGAAGTATAAGCTGCATTTTTTTTCTTTACTTCAATTATCAGATTGCCACTTTCTACTCTAGCATTTTCAAGTTCGTTGGTATAAACTTGAGCTTCATTATTTCCCCAACCATTTCCTCCTAAATCATACCCCCAAGTATTAGCGTCAGGTTTTCCATCTTTGTCAAACTCATCAGACCAGCTTACCTCTTTCTGAAAGCCATAAATAGGTATAGGGTCTGGTGTTTTTGGTGTTGGAATTTTAGTATCTGGTTCTGCTGTTTCTGATGACGAGCAAAGTGTCAAAATAGAGGCTGATAGTGGTAATATAACAAGGAGGAGTTTTTTCATTTATTTAATATTTTAAATAATTTTATTTAGCTTACCTATCGCAAATGAAATAATAAATGAACAGAAAAAGTACTTCTAGGAGAAAAGCTTTAGGAGCTTTGACCAGTGTAGCTGGTTTAAGTTTAGTTTCTAGCCTATACTCAAGACTATCAGCCTCAGATAATGTGTTGGCAGAAAACCTCAAAGGTGCGGTCAATCATTCCGTATGCAGGTGGTGTTATAAAGGTGTTGAGTTAGATGATTTAGCAAAGGCAGCTGTTGAAATTGGATTGAGCTCTATTGAGCTCTTGAGTATTAAAGATTTTAAAAAGATACAAAAGTACGGATTGACTTGTGCCATGGTTTCTGCATCTGGGAGTAAATACGGTATCAGCAATGGTTGGAATAAAAAAGAAAATCATGAAGGAATGATTGAGCTTTATTTGCACGAAATTGATGAGGTAGCTAAAGCTGGCTTGAAAAATATCATTGTCTTTTCAGGTAATAGAGAAACCAACCTTTCAGATGAAGAAGGACTAGAGAATTGTGCCGAAGGCTTAAGAAAGGTAATGCTTTACGCCGAAAAGAAGAAAGTAAATGTGGTGATGGAATTGCTAAATTCAAAAGTGAATCATCCAAACTATATGTGTGATCATACCAATTGGGGTGTAGAATTATGTCAAAAACTTGATTCAGATAATTTTAAACTTCTTTATGATATTTACCATATGCAAATTATGGAAGGTGATGTTATTCGAACTATTCAAGAGAATCATAAATATATAGCCCATTACCATACTGGTGGAGTGCCTGGCCGAAACGAGATTGATGATACACAAGAATTGAATTACCCCGCTATAATTAAAGCAATTTTAGAGACAGGGTATAAAGGCTTTGTAGGGCAAGAATTCATTCCAAAAAGAGAGAACAAGTTAGCTTCGCTTAAACAAGGGGTGACAATATGTGATATTTAAGTAAGGTTTATTTTATGCAAAGGTCTAGGTTGAAAAACATTTCTCGATTAATCTTTATATTCTTTCTTTCTTTTTCTTCTGATAGGGTAGCCCTTGCTCAGGCAAATTATAGCGTGCTAATAACAGAGATCCTTGCAGATCCTACACCAAGTCATGGTTTGCCAGAGAAGGAATATTTAGAACTATTTAATAACTCAACTAAGCCTATAAATTTAAATTCCTATAAACTTTACTACAATACTTCTGAGGTTTCTTTTCCAAGTGTAAACGTAGAGCCTGGAGCGTATCTGATAGTTTGTCGAGAGAATAATGTTTCTTTTTTAGAGTCATACGGCGAAATAGTTGGGCTGAGTAAGTTTTCACTGTTAAACGGTGGGACAAAACTGAGATTAGAAGATCCTGCTGGTCAATTAGTGCATGAAGTTGTTTATTCTGATGATTGGTATGCCTTGGGGAGAGACCAAGGCTATTCCTTAGAAATGATTGATTTAAGCTCGCCATGTAGAGATGGAGAGAATTGGACATCTTCCGCTGCCGAGCAAGGTGGTACTCCAGGTATGACAAATGCCTCTTCACAAAACTTAGCTGACTTAGATGGGCCAACTTTTCTGGCATATAATAATATTGGGGATAGGACTTATGAATTTGTCTTTTCAGAGAAACTAAGTTTAAGCCAAGAAACACTAGATGTAGATTCGCCAGAACTCGAAATCCAAGAAGTCTCGTTTTCCTCGGTGACTAATAGTGCCTTAAATATCAAATTTAAAAACCCATTACCGGAGAGCGGACTCTTTGATATTACTTTTAACACTATTGCAGATTGCTCAGGAAACTTGTCTGCACCAGTAGTAGTTTCAATTGGAAATATTCCTAGCCCTGTAGTAGGGGACTTGCTTTTGTCTGAAATACTTTTTAATCCTAAATCAGGAGGCGATGATTTTGTTGAAGTTTACAATAATTCAGAGAGAAGTATAAACCTTAAAGGTATTGGTCTGATGAGAGGTGATGAAGAAATAGTTGTGCTTAGCACATCAAATTTAATTCTGGAAGCCAAGAGTTTTATTTGTTTTACAAAAGACAAACAAACACTAATACAATTTTATCCCAAAGGGGTAGAAAATAATATTTTGGAGGTGAACAAGTTACCGTCCTACAATAATGATGAAGGTCTTGTCGTGCTTGTCTCTGCCGATGGTTTAGAATTAGATATTTTTGAATATAATGAGGATATGCACCACCCCTCACTTGACGATGTTGATGGCGTTTCTCTTGAAAGAAAAAGCTTTGAAAGTAGCTTTAAAGATTGGGAGTCGGTTTCATCTTCAGAAAACTATGCTTCTCCTGGTTATAAATCATTGGATGTTTCGGAGAATGGCTTTTTTGAGATTATTGTGTTAACACCAGTATTTTCTCCAAATAATGATGGTATTGAAGACGAAGCTCAATTTAATTTTAAAATTCATGCAACCGGTAATTTAGACGCTCATATCTACGATATTAATGGAAAGTATATTACAGCTTTATCACAAGGTCAATACGTTACAAATAGTCTTGAAATGACTTGGGATGGCTATAGCACTTCAAATGAGCCTATGCCAGTGGGTTATTACATAGTGTATGCAGAGCTCCGGACTGCCACTAGAATTTATCAAGAAAAACACAAAGTTGTGCTTGGTTTAAGATAATGATGCAATCATTTGCACTTTTTTGACCGTAAAAAAAGATTTTGTGTAGATATAATTGGATTTTCACAATGCGAATGTTTAATATTGCACTCTGTCAATGATTAATTGACTTTTATTTACTTAAACCATTAACCATTTTTTTATGAAAGTAAAACTTTACTCGAAAGGCTTACTATTGGTTTTGATGGGTTTATCTCTCTCTTTTAGTGAGGTATTCGCTCAAAACCAAACTGTAAGTGGAAAAGTTACAGGTGCGGATGACGGACTAGAGATACCAGGTGTCTCTGTAGTAGTTAAAGGCACTACGAACGGTGTTAGTACGGATATTGAAGGAAACTATTCGCTTTCTGTCAATAATGCAAATACCGTTTTGGTATTTAGTTTTGTGGGTTATGAATCACAAGAAGTTAAGAGTAGGAAACCAATCTGTTATCAATGTATCCTTAGCTTCTGATATATCTACTTTAGAAGAAGTAGTTGTAACAGGATATTCTGTTGATTCTAGAAAAGAATCAACTGGAGCTATTTCTATTGTAAAACCTAAAGATTTAACTACAGTTCCTTCTGCTAATATCGAGCAGCAGTTACAAGGTAGAGTAGCAGGTCTTACAGTAGTTACAAATAGTCAGCCAGGTGCGGGTAGTCAGGTTAGAGTAAGAGGTTTTGGAGCCTTCGGAGGAAATGAGCCATTGCTTATTGTCGATGGTTATCCTGTAAACTCTACAGACTTCTTAAACCCTGATGATATAGAATCTACTACTGTCCTGAAAGATGCATCTGCCGCTTCTATTTATGGAGCAAGAGCTGCAAACGGTGTAATTGTTTACACTACCAAAAGAGGTAAAAAAGGGGCTCAAAAGCTTCAAATTACTTATGATGGTTTGTATGGTGTTACTACGCCAGGTGAAGGTCAGAAGATGATGAATCCTCAAGATCAAGCTACTTGGACTTGGAATGCTCTAAGGAACTCAGGTAGTCAACTTACTCACCCTCAATATGGTTCTGGCGAGACTCCAATCATTCCAGATTATTTGAAAGTTGGTGATCAAAGTGGTGTTATCGGTACTGTTGATTTAGAAGCAGAAAGAGAAAAGTATAATATTACAGGTCCAGAGATTTCTGATTTCTATCAAGTGATTAAAGCAAATAAAGAAGGTACTGATTGGTACAAAGAGTTAACGAGAAATGCTCCAATTCAGCGTCATTCATTAGGTTTTAGTGGAGGAACCGAAGGCTCAAGGTTTTATGTAGGTATGTCTGCTCAAAATCAAAAAGGTATTTTACCTAGCCAAGAGGCTACAAGATATGCTTTAAGAGTAAATACTGAGTTTGATGTATTCAAGAACTTCAGAATTGGAGAAAATATGCAAATTACTTATAACCAAGTTTTAGGAAGACAGGGTGGTAATAATGGTTTGTCTAGTTCATCTGACGAGAATGATATTCTTGGTGCATTTAGATCGCCAACAATACTTCCAGTTTATGATGAGTTTGGAGGATATGCAGGTACTACAGCTCTAGGTTTCGGTCAGGGTTCAAATCCTATTGCTAATCAAGAAGGTGGAAAGAGAAATAGAAACTTTAATGCTTTAGGTATGGGTAATCTTTATGCTGAGCTTGATATCATAAAAGATTTAACTGTTAGAACATCTATAGGAGCAACATTTACTAATTTCTACGGCTGGGGTTATGGTAGACCTATCTATGAAACTTTGGAGAACAAAGGTACAAGATGGTCTTATAATGAAGGTGGTGGATATAGATTTGGTTGGACATTTACTAATACCATTAACTACAAAAAGAAATTTGGTCTTCATGGTATAGAATTACTTGCTGGTCAAGAAGCGTTGAATACTGGTAGTGGTAAAAACATAGGTGCTGATGGTAGAAATCCATTTGCTGGAGATATTGATTATATCACTATCTCAACCTTGGATATTAGAAACCCAGCCTTTAGTGTAAAGGATAATGGAATTACATTTAACTCATACTTTGGTAGAGCTATTTATAACTTCAATGATAAATACATTCTTACTGGAGTTGTAAGAAGAGATGGTTCTTCTCGTTTTGGTGCTAATAATAAGTACGGAACATTCCCAGCGGTTTCTGCGGCTTGGAGAATTTCTGAGGAAGAATTCATGAAAGATCTTTCTTGGATTCAGGAGCTTAAAATTCGTGGAGGTTACGGTTTAATGGGTAACTCTAACAACGTAAACCCTGCTAACCAGTATAACTTATATGCTCAAAGTATTAGTAATTCTGGTTATGACATTAATGGTACTAATAGTGGTATTGTTAATGGTTTCAGACAGTCAAGAATTGGTAACCCAGATGCGAAATGGGAAACTAGTGTTACAAAGAATATCGGTTTTGATGGTTCATTCTTGAAAGGTAAGTTAGACATCGTTTTAGATGTATGGCAAAAAGATACAAGAGATCTTCTTTATACTTTACCAATTACTCAAACTGCAGGAAGTGCAAGCCCTCCTTCTGTTAATATTGGAACAATGGTTAATAAAGGTATTGATTTCTTAATCTCTACCAAGGGTGACATTACTCAAGAAATCGGATTTGAACTTGATTTATCAGGTGGTTTCTTAGATAACGAGATTACTTATATTGCTGATGGTCAAACATACCTTACAGATGTTAATCCTGGCTTTAGAGGTGTTAATCCAATTCGTAACCAGTTAGGACATTCTCTGTCTTCCTTCTTCGGATATAAAGTTGCTGGTCTTTTCCAAACTCAAGAGGAAATTGATTCAGCCCCTACTCAAGACGGAGCCGGTTTAGGTCGTTTTAGATATGTAGACATCAATAACGATGGTAAAATAAATGCAGATGATAGAACTTACTTAGGAAGCCCAGTTGCTGACTTTACAGGTGGTTTGAACTTCACTCTTAGATATAAGAATTTTGAGTTACTTTCTTACTTCTATACATCTATAGGAAATGAAATCTTTAATATTTCAAGAAGATTTACTGATTTCTATCCATTATTTGCTGGTTCAGCTATCTCTGAAAGAGTTAAGGATTCTTGGACTCCTGATAACAGAGATACTGATATTCCAATTTTTGAAGGAAATGATGGCTTCAGTACTGGTTCTCAGGCGAGTGATTTCTATGTACAAGATGGTTCTTACCTAAGATTCCAGAACTTATCACTTGCTTATAACCTTCCAGGTAACATCTTGGATAAGATGAAAATAAGTAAATTACGTGTATTTGGTTCTGTAAACAACTTATTCACTATTACTGGATATGATGGTCTTGACCCTCAAGTTGCTGGTAGTGCGGATACAAGTTTTGGTATTGACTTAGGTAACTTCCCAGTTACACGTCAATTTACCTTTGGAGTTAACTTAGGACTATAAAATAAACTTTAAGAAGAAATTTATAAAATGAGAAAAATAAAATTAGCAATACTCAGTGTACTTCTTTTAGGGAGTTACGCTTGTAAGGAGAGCTTTTTGGAGGTGTTGCCGACCGGCTCACTTGCCAAAAATCAGTTGACCACACTTGCGGGTTTAGAAGGGGCGGTTCTTGCCACTTATGCTCAATTAAGTGGTCTAAGTAACTACGCCGCTGGCCCATCTAACTGGGTGTGGGGTAGTATTCGTGGTGGAGATGCCAATAAAGGAACAGATCCTGGAGATTTCTCAGATATCAATCCGATTCAAACGTTTGCTTATACGCCTACATTAACTTTTATAGCAGATGCTTATAGAGGACATTTTGATGGAGTATCGAGAGCAAACAATGCTTTAATTCTTTTGTCAGAAGCTCAGCCAGATGTAAAGCCTGAAGATATAGCTAGAATGACTGCTGAGGTTAGATTCTTAAGAGCTCATTATTATTTCCAGCTTAAGAGGAATTTTAATATGGTGCCTTATGTAGATGAGACCAATGATGTTACTAACGGAATTGAGTTAGTGCCTAATAATGTTGATTTATGGCCTAAAATTGAGGCTGACTTACAAGCAGCAGTAGATGTTCTACCTGAGACATTTGGTAGTGCAGGTCGTGTAAACAAATGGGCTGCTATGAGCTATTTGGCAAAAGTTTATATGTTTCAAAACAAGTTTTCTGAAGCAAAGGCTCTTTTTGACCAAATTATAGCGAATGGTGTTACTACCTCTGGCGTGAAATATGCACTTTTGCCTACATACTCTAGTATTTACAGAGTTGCAAATGATAACAGTTCTGAGTCTATTTTTGCTGTTCAGGCAACAGTTGGTTCTGGAGATGGTAATAACGCAAATTCAGACCTCCAATTGAACTTTATTCAGGGAAGTGATCCAGGAACATGTTGTGGATTCTTTCAACCAAGTTTCACTTTTGTAAACTCTTTTAGAACGGATGCAAATGGTCTTCCTCTTCTTGATGAGTCTTATAACAGTGACGCTAACGCTGTTAAGAATGATATGGGTATTGAATCTAGTACTGAGTTTACCTTAGATACTGGTAATTTGGATCCAAGATTAGACCATACAGTAGGACGTAGAGGTATTCCATTTATGGATTGGGGAGTACATAGAGGTCAGAGTATGATTCGTAACCAGCCTAACGGTGGTCCATATTCTCCAAAGAAGTATCTTTTCACAAAAGCTGAGAAAGAGTCTGGTTTAACTGAAACTGGAGGTTGGGGACACCAAACTTACAATGCCTATAATGTAACTATTATTCGTTATGCGGATGTTCTACTAATGGCTGCAGAAGCTGAGATTGAAGTAGGAAGTTTAGCTAAAGCTTTAGAGTATACTAATATGATTAGAAGTAGAGCTAGTGTGGCATCAGACTATGTAATGGATGAAGACGGAAATCCAGCAGCCAATTATAACATTGGACTGTATGATTCTTTCCCAGATAAGGACTTTGCAAGAAAGGCTGTAAGATTTGAGCGTAAGCTTGAATTGGGAATGGAAGGATACCGTTTTTATGACTTAGTTCGTTGGGGAACTGATGTAGACGAGATTTCTAGATATTTAGCATATGATTCGCAGTTTTTACCAGGAGCTTTAGGTGAAGGTAAATACGAGGCTAGGCATGCTTTATTGCCAATTCCTCAAGGTCAAATTGACTTAGTGGGAAGCGATATTTTAGTACAAAATCCAGATTTTAACTAGGATTAAGTATTTATATAAAGAGGCTGTTCCATTGAATTGGGACAGCCTCTTTTTTTGTATTAATGTGATTTAAATTGTTAAACTGCTCTGACTCGTTTTATAGTAGAACCACACTTTTTTTTGATATTTTTGATAAAAATTGATACTCATATGACTCTTAAAAACCTATCTTTTTTTGTTTTACTCGGCTTACTGTTTTCATGCAAAGAGAAAAATCTCTTTGAAAAGATTGAGTCGTCTCATTCTAATATTACATTTTCAAATGTCTTAGTAGAGAGTGACACCTTGAATATTTTAGATTTCGAGTATTTCTATAATGGTTCGGGTGTAGGAATCGCTGATTTCAATAATGATGGCCTTCAGGATATCTTTTTTAGTGGAAATCAAGTGGCCAATAAAATGTACATCAATAAGGGTGATTTCAAGTTTGAAGATATATCAGAACTGGCAGGTATAGAAGGACAGGAAAGATGGAGTGCTGGCGTAATTACTGTAGATATTAATGCCGATGGGTTAATGGATGTCTATGTAGCCGCTACAGTGAAGGGAACTGCTGAAGAACGTCAAAACTTACTGTTTGTTAATCAAGGTTTGACAGATGGAGTTCCAATTTTTAAGGAATTAGGAGAGGAGTACGGTGTGAATGATTCTGGTCACACAGAAAACGCTGCATTTTTTGACTATGATAATGATGGAGACTTAGATCTATATATTTTAACCAATATAGCCGATAGTAATCCAAACAGCTTCAGAAAGAAGGTAATAGATGGTTCTTACCCTAATACAGATAGATTTTACGAGTGTACATGGAGTGTAGAGTTGGGCCATCCAGTATATAAGGATATTTCAAAGCAAGCTGGCATTACAATAGAAGGCTATGGCCTGGGGCTAAACATTTGTGATATAAATAGAGATGGCTGGAAAGATATTTATGTGACCAATGACTATGCAGCAGATGATTTACTTTATATAAACATGAAAGATGGTACTTTTCAAGATATGGCGAGTGACTATTTTAAGCATACAAGTAATTCTGCTATGGGAAATGATGTAGCCGATATCAATAATGATGGTTATTTAGATATGGTGGCTTTAGATATGTTGGCTAAAAACAATGAAAGGAAGAAGGTTTTAGCCGGACCAATGAATTACCAGCTTTTTATGTTTAGTAATGAATTTGGATACACTTATCAGTATATGCGGAATACATTACAGCTAAATAATGGCGTAAATGAATTTAATAAACCTATGTTTAGTGAGATAAGCTTTTTAGCTGGTTTTGCTGAAACAGACTGGAGTTGGACACCTTCTTTGGCTGATTTTGACAATGACGGTTATCGTGATTTGATAGTTACAAATGGCTTCCCCAAAGATGTTACCGATAGAGACTTTATGGCTTATAGGCAGCAAGCTGAGTTTTTGGCCTCAAGACCTTACTTACTAGGGCAAATGCCAGAAGTTAAGATTAGTAATTACGCCTTTAGAAATAATGGAAATTTAGAATTTGAAGATGTTACCAAAGAATGGGGAATGGAAATCCCTTCTTTTTCCAATGGAGCTGTTTATGCAGATCTAGATAATGATGGAGATTTAGATTATGTGGTCAATAATATCGATGATGAAGCTTTTGTTTTTCGAAATAATCTAATTGAAAATAAAGAGGAGGACGTTCGTAATTATTTACGAGTTAAATGTATAGGTGATGGATTAAACATTAACGGTATTGGAGCGGTGGTACTGCTAGAGTTCGCTTCAGGAGAAAAGATGATTCATGAAAACATGCCTCAGCGTGGTTACCTTTCTAGTGTGGAGCCTACGCTTCATTTTGGATTGGGAGACAGGAAAGTGGTAAGCTTAAAGGTATTTTGGCCAAATGGAAAAATGCAGCTAATAAACAATCCAGAGTTAAATCAAGTATTGGAAGTAAATGTGGTAGAAGCTAGCCTTTCTTCAGATTTCTCAAGAGTAGATAAAACGAATATTTATTTTGAAGATATTTCTGATAGTTTAAATATTTCCTACACCCATTTTGAAACTGACTTTATTGATTTTAACCTTCAAAATCTGATTCCATTTAAGCTTTCTGAGTCAGGTCCTGGTGTTTCTGTAGGAGACATAAACAGTGATGGCTTGGAGGACTTTTTTATTGGAGGTTCAAAAGGGCAAAGTGGAGTCTTTATGACACAAAAGGCTAATGGCGAATTTAACCGTACATACTTATTAGACGAAATTAAAGTACCGACTAAACTTGGAGAAGATTTAGGAAGTCTATTTTTTGATGCTGATGGTGATGGTGATTTGGATCTGTACATATGCAAAGGTGGAACAGAGTCTGCTAAATATGAATCAAGCTATCAAGACCAATTATTTTTAAACGATGGGAGTGGGAATTTCACATTGACCACAAGCAGTTTACCAGACTTTACAATAAGTACTTCATGCGTAAGAGGAACAGATTACGATAATGATGGAGATTTAGACCTATTTGTGGCAGGGAGGTCTGTGCCTTCGGAATATCCAAAATTTGAAACTTCAAAAATCCTTAGAAATGACTCTAGAGGAGGTCAGGTAAGTTTTACTGATGTGACTGATGAAATAGCCCCAGGTTTTAATAATGTAGGGCTAATCTGCGATATTCTATTGACAGATTTTGATAATGATGGTCAAACCGACGCTGTTTTAATAGGGGAATGGAGTGAAATCATTTTTATGAAAAATGAAAACGGGAAATTCAGCAAGGCTCAGAATACCGGACTAGAAGGATTAAAAGGAATTTGGACTTCTATTAATGGAGCCGATTTTGACCAAGATGGCGACATTGATTACGTAGTGGGAAATATTGGTGAAAATTCATTGATGAAGGGTACTGAAAAGGAGCCAACTATGATAGTGGCAAAAGACTTTGACAACAATGGTAATTATGATATCATTCCTTTTGTATACTTCAATACTGAAAGTGGAGAAAGAAAGTTAGTGCCTTATAATGGTCGTGATGATGTAAATAAGCAGCTTAATGTTATTAGGACTCGTTTTGTGTCATATAAAGATTTTACATTGGCTAATATGGATAATCTGCTAACTGCTGAAGAAAAAAAGGATGCTCAAGTATTGACACTTAATTGCTCCTCTTCTATTTATATAGAAAATCGAGGAAATGGGAAATTTAGTTACAAAAAACTTCCAAGAAGGGCCCAGTTTAGTCAAGTTAACGGGATTCAAATTCAAGATTTTGACCAAGACGGTTATGAGGATATAGTTTTATCTGGAAATAACTATGGTAACGAACCTATTGGAGGGCGATATGATGCTTCAAATGGTTTGTTTTTAAAAGGTGATGGTCATGGAAATTTTGAAGATAAAATGAATACTGGTTTTTATGTAGCTCAAAATGCTAAGGCATCGGCATATATGTTTGATGCTTCGGGTCAAATGTTGCTCTTGGCTTCGCAAAATCGTGGCCCTCTGAAGGTTTTCAAAACGGAAGTGGAAAGGGCTGATATTGGTATAACAGCAAAGCATAAATATTTAACTTATGAGTTTAATGGGAAAACAGTGAAGAAGGAGATTTACGCAGGCTCTTCTTATTTGAGTCAATCTAGTAGGAATGTTTCTCTTCCTAATGGAGCCAATAATATCAAGCTTTATGAATAGGCTTTTAGGCATTGTTTTTTTGTTTTTATTAATCTCTTGTGGAAATAAAGAGGAGCAAGGTGAGCCTGTTACGTCTAACAAAAGTGGCGAAGAACTAGCCAAAGTTTATTGTGCTAGTTGCCATGCATTTCCTAAACCAGAGATGTTGCCAAGGAATATTTGGTTAAAAAAAGTATTGCCAAATATGGCTTTAAGGACTGGCAATGGAGATTTAATGAAAGAGTTACTTTCCTTATCTGACGAAGATAGAATGTATATGCTCCAAGCCGGTTTTTATCCTCAAAAACCAATGATGACTAAGGAGGATTGGGATAAAATAGTAAAATATTATGAACTAGAATCTCTTGAGAGTATTGATTCTACTTTCGACCAACCAGAGGTCACAGGCGGTTTGCCTTACTTTAAAACCGAACAACAAGCTATCGACTCCAAAAATATTGTGATGGCACAATGGGATGATAAGGAGCAGAAATTCTATGTGTCAACCAGTAATAGGCTGTTTTCAATAGATAAAAATAAAGAGGCAAAGGAAGAAATAAGTGAAACTAAAAGTCCAATAGTAAAGTATAGACATCATAAAGACTATGGTAAAGTACTTCTAGAAATAGGGCACTTAAACCCTAAGGATTTACCATTAGGAGCTTTGAAAGTAAAAGATACTGGAGAAGTTTTACTGGATAAAATGGCAAGGCCGGTTGATTTTTTAATAGAAGATATAAATCAAGATGGTGTAGACGATTTTCTAGTGGCAAATTTTGGCTATCATTTAGGTGATTTAAGTTGGTATGATGGGAGAGATTTCAAACAGCATATACTTTCAAATGAACCTGGAGCTAGGAAACTATATTATGTAGATTTGGATAGAGACGGCAAGAAAGATATTGTGTCTTTAATGACACAAGGAAAGGAACAGGTTGTTTTGTATAAAAACCTAGGTAAAGGGAGATACAAGGAAAAGGTACTTCTTAGTTTTCCTCCGTATCATGGTAGTAGTTATTTCGTACTAAAAGATATGGATGCCGATGGAGATTTAGATATAGTTTACACCAATGGTGATAATGCAGATTTGTCAATAGTATTTAAATATTACCATGGAGTCCATATTTATACCAACACTAAAGGTAATTTCAAAGAAACTTATTTTTATGCTATTAATGGGGCTTCTAAAGTTTGTGTAGAAGATTTTAATAAAGATTCTAATTTGGACTTAGCAGTTATTTCATACTTCCCAAAGGCTACAGAAAGTGAAGGTTTCTTGTATTTTGAAGGGACTGATGAACATGGTTTTCAGGTTTATTCAGAACCGACATTGTCTAAAGAAAAGTGGCTTACTATAGACACAGGGGATTTAGATAATGATGGCTACAAAGAAATTATTCTTGGCGGTTTTGATAGGGGAGTTGAAAAGAAAAAAATGGTATACCTCCTGAAAAATACCAGTAAACCCTAGTAATTAAACTTAAATTTATAGGCTAAAGAAAGAATGGGTGCTCCAAAAATGGTTAGTTTATAAGGCTTGGACGCATTTCCCAAAGGTCGGAAAAATACAGAATAGGCATTTTTTCTTGCGTAAAGGTTATAAATAGTAAACGCAAAGTTTCCTTTAAACTTCCTATTTCTCATGTTGGGATTATAAATATTCCATGCAAAATCAAGGCGGTGATAATCTGGCAAACGGTTGTTGTTTCTTAAAAAGTAGAAAGGTAAGACCTGATTGCTATATTTAATATAACCTTCTGGAGAAGTAAAAGGTCTTCCAGTGGAATAAGTAAAGTTAAATGAGAAATCGTGATGAACCCCCTGATTTATTATTAGTGCGGCGTTTACGGTATGCGGTCTGTCATAATTTGCCGCATATTTTTGACCGAAATTAACTCTTTGACTAAGCAATGGACCCTCATCTACCTGGTTTAGAGAGCGAGCATAGGTGTAGTTTATCCAACCAGTAAATTCACCTTTCTTTTTTGATATCATTAGCTCAGTACCATAAGAAGAGTTAACCCCTTGTAGTATTTCTGTTTCTGGCGTTGGGTTTAGCAAGAAATCGGCTCCGGGTTTATAGTCAATGATGTTATTTGTTTTCCTATAATAAGCTTCTATAGAAACCTCGTAAATATTGCCTGATAAGTTTTTAAAGTAGCCTAGGGAGGCCAATTGACTCACTTGAGGTTTTATATTCAAGTCAGAAAGTTTCCATCTTGAGGTGGGAATAGGAGTAGTGGTGTTTGAGATTACTTGCAAGTATTGTCTTGCCAAATTATAGCCTCCCTTTATACTGCTGCTTTCGTTCAGTAAATAGCTAAAGCCTATTCGAGGCTCTAATCCCCCATAACTTTGGGCTACTTCACCTTTGTTATATTGGATTGTTTCTAGCACTGAAATTTGATTTTTAGGTTCGTTTTCTTTGTAAATATTTACGGCTGAAGGTCCCATGGATAAGTAATGTGAGTATCGTAAGCCCAATGAGATTTTGGCTTTTGAGTTTAGTTCAATTACATCTTCAAAGCTAGCTCCAAGTTCTATTCCGTTCTCAATGGGGGTAGTGATAGCCAATACGCTTTCGCTAGTTCCAGGAACTATTTCACCAGGGTTTATAGAGTATCTAATAGCGTCTATGCCAATCTCAAAATTATGCTTGCCCTCATAAATGTTGAGGTTAGACTTTAGCTGTTTATAATCTATATTCTGCTTTATCTTTACTACGTTTTTACTATTAAGTTCTGGCAGTAAAGTGTTTGGTTGATAATTTGAGCTTACTAAAGTGGTTTGGATATTAGCTTTACTGCTTATGTTATAAAACCACTTCCCAGAAAAATTAGCTGTTTCATATTGAAATTGAGAAGATGAGGCGTTGATATTCCCAATGGTTCCTAATATTTCTGTCTGAAAAAAATCATAGCTATAATAGGTAGAAAGTGAAAGTGTATTTTTGTCATTAATTTGATAAAATAATTTGGCTGCTCCATCTGCAAACTTTGCCTTTAGGTCTTTTAATTGGTCGGAGACGATGGGGAATAAGAAGTCGTTAAAGGAGCCTCTCCCAGCCACTAATAGGGCTATTTTTTTCTTAACTATAGGGATTTCAGCCATAAGTTTATTTGAAACAAAACTAATTCCACCTTGCATTTTAAACTTATCCATAGAAGGGTTAGCCAACTTTATGTCTAATATACCGGCTGTTCTTCCACCATATCTTGCAGGAACATTTCCTTTGTAGAGGTCAAATGATGTGATGGCCTCAGAAGGGAAGGCAGAAAATAGACCGAACATGTGCGTAGGGTTAAAAATGGGTGCATCTTCTAGCAGCATAAGATTTTGGTCTGTGGTACCTCCTCTTACATTTACTCCGTTTGAGGCCTCACCTACACTTGATATACCAGGTAGCATTTGCAATCCCTTTAATAAATCCACTTCACCAAGGGCTGAAGGCAGTTTTTCTACCGTTTTCATGCTAAGGGTACTTAAACCCATGATAGGTCTTCTGACGGTTTGGTTTTCAACGCCACTGACAATAATCTCCTGAAGTGTATTTTCAACTAGTTTTAATTCTATATCGAGGTCATTGAGCGGAAGTGTTACTTCTCTTCTAAAAGGTACATATCCTACATACCTCACTGTAATAACTACAGTTTTTCGGGGTAGAACAAAAGTGAAATTTCCATTTGAATCAGTAAAGTCTGCTTGGTCTCCGTAGTCTATGCTTACTGTAGCTCCAATTAATGGCTCTTTTTCTACATCATCTTTTACTGTTCCTTTGAGTATATAAGTTTTTTGAGAATGAGCAATGCCTAGAGTTAGGCAGAGTAAGAGGGTAGTTATGTATTTCATGGGATTAATTTTGGCGAGCGGTAAACCAGCCTTCAGGTTGGTTTACTGTTCGTGTGTCACTATTTATGCAGGGAGCTAAAGGAGGTCTGCTTGTATCAGCAGGGTTTACTGGTTCTGGGTTAACTTTGCGTCCGCCCAAAAGGCCAATAGCCGGAAGAGTTCCAGGAATATCTTGTTTATCTAACCAATATAATTGCTTATCTACCGCAGCTACAATGAAATAACCACCTATGGCTTGCTTTATGTCATCTTTGCTATTAATGTTTCCCGCTAATGTTGCTGGAGGGGTATCTGCAAGTCCCCCGGTATTTTGTCCTTGAGATTCGACTAGTCTTAGGTAATCGTAAACATTATTATTTATAGCATATTGTCGGATTTCTATTAAGGCTCCTACTTTTTGATAAACCGGTATTTCAGCAACTTGCCGTCCAATAATTTCTCTTCCATTTGAGAATTGATCATTCATGACGTTTATTTTGCTAGCAGAGATTATTTCCCAACAAAGAGCATCGCATCGGTAATCATAAATAACATCTCTATCTCTACTTAATGGTCTACATTCTCCTAATGGACCAGTACTGGCATCATTATAATACAAAGCTCTATCACAGGTTTGACAGTACGTTTGTTGCTCGTAAAGTACCCAATCCCACATATAGAAATCTATTGTAGACTCTTCGTCTTTGGTGTCAATGTATACATACTGACCAGGAAGTGTCTCCTCAGGTAATTTTATAGCCCTTTCATCAAAAGCATGATATACTTTATTGATTTTAGAAGCAGGGTTCATTTTTTCCAAGTTTGATTCAAATAGGAGTCCATTGGCAAGAGTGAAAACTAATTGGTATGAGCTTCCTACTTCTCCCTTAAATTCAGATGGGAATTTATAGATGCCAGAGGACGTTTCGGTTAATGAGACGTCGGTCTCCCCATTAACTATCACTTTAACCGTTGCTCCCGATACAGGTACATAAGTAGGAAAAGAAGTTGAAACCGGTTTTGAAAGAGTAAGTTTTACATAATTACTAGAAGTGTTATCTGTTAATCTTCCATCTACTATATAAATGGTTTCGCTAGCTGGAAAGGCTTTGTCAAATGGTTCTACACAAGAAATAGCCGTTAGCATGATGGCCAAAAATGCCCTTTTAAGAAGGGATAGTATTTTGAGGCTCATTAAGATTTTACTTTTATGTATGGGTTGAAATTCTAATATAGAGATTTAAATAAATAAACATGAATCTATTAGAGGGATAGTTTTTAATTATCTACTAATCAGCCTTTTTTGTCGTTTATTAAGCTTGTGATTATTTTTTTTATATAGGTATTGCAAACTTAGTTTTAGAATTATTGACCGATTAATAATATTCTGAGAGACTATCGGTAAATTATTTCTGAAATATTTTGGCATGACTATCTTTGAGCTGAATATAGACATATTAGCAATGAAGCTCCCACATATACTGACTTTTTTATTTTTGTTTTTAGAAAGTAACCTACTCTTTGCTCAGGTTACCTTTACTGAATTCCCAGAGGATATGCAGCTTTATTCTCGAAATGAGAGTAATACGGCACTTGTAGATATTACAGGAATAGTTCAGGATTCAGATTATGAGCAAGCGGTAGTTAAGCTATTTTCGGAAGATAATCTTTCTTCCACGTTTGTTGTAGATGATTTGAAAGCTGGTTTAGACCTTAGCTTTCAGATTCCTATTGAAGCTCAATTGACCGAATATACTTTAGAGTTTTGGTTAAAAAAGTCAAATGATTCTTTATTGGTTAAATCCGCCCAAAAGGTACTTTGTGGAGATACATTTATTATCTACGGACAATCCAATGCAGTTTCTTATGCGAATTACTTGGTACTAAATGATAGTATTTCAAAGAAGTATACTAGAAATTATACGCATTATTTGAATAATTCTCACAGTACCGATGGATGGCATGATGCCACTTTTCCTGAAGTGGGTACTCTAGGGAAATGGTTTATCAAAAACTTTACAGAAAAAGAGAAAATCCCCATTTTGGTGATTAACGCCGCACTGGGTGGGACAGACCTGAAGTATCTGTCTCAAAGAAATCCGGATTTTTTGTATGACGTTCACACACCATATGGTTTGATGCTGAAAAGGGTTTTTGATAGTAAAGTGAAATCTATCAAAGGTTTTATTTTTCTACAAGGAGAAGCTGAAGCAAACACCAGTCTACAAAGTGTAGATGAATACCCAGCATTGTTTGATACTTTTAAGAAGAATTTAAGCCTAGATGTTCCTCCAATAGATAGGTATTATGTATATCAATTAGGCATAATGAATACGCATGCTCTCTGGGAGGCAGGAAAACTAAGAGAGTTTAAAAGGCAGCTAACTAGAGTTTATGATGATGTTTCTGTGGTGCCAGCTACTGGATTTGGCTTTTGGGATTTTGATGGCTTACACTATAGTTTAGGCGGTTACGGTATCATTGCTAAATGGCTTTTTAATAGTTATTTGGCTTTTGAAAAGGGTGAGAAGAAGTTTGAGACCCCAGACTTACAGAAGCTTATAAATCTAAAAGATGAGAATAGGTTAAAGCTGGTTTTTAATCAAGAAATAACTGTAAAAGATAGTATTAATTTTGGATACTATTCAAGCCTGATGAGAGACCATTTCTATGCAGGGCGTGTATCTGGTTTTATAAATGGTATAGAGCGTGAAGGAAAAAACCTTTATTTAAGGTATGACAATCTACCAACTAATAGTTTGACTTATTTACCTGGCTTTTTTAGTGACCCAGAGGGTAAGCCTTATGGAGGACCTTTTATTAAAAATAGGCTGGGTACCCCAGCTCTTACATTTTATGAAGTTGAAATTCAGGATGAATTGCCTAAACCAATAATTGACAAGTCTGTTTCTGAGGGAAGTGTTGTTCAACTTTTTATTAATGAGGCTAGGGCTAAAGAATGTAAAGAATGTGAGCTTGAAATAAGTTATTTGACTGATAATGGTCGTGTTTTTCTGAAATCTATACCTAGCGAAAACTTAAAAATTGATTTACCAAAGACGGATTTTGAAAACTTGGATGAAAGCAATGTGCTAATCCTAAGATACAGCAATTCGCTGTCTGAATCTGCAGTTATGGCTTATAGTTTAAGTGGGGAAGAAATTTTAGATGCGGATGAAGATGGTATTCCTGATAACTGGGATAATTGTAACGAGACCAAGAATTTCGAACAAACTGATTTTGATAAGGATGGAATAGGCGACTCTTGTGATTCAGATGCCGATGGCGATTTAGTGCCCGATCAAGAGGATAATTGTTTGTTTCAATCGAACCCGCAAGAGCCGGAACTAGTCATAATCGATAGTAATAAAATATATTCAACTTTGACTGCCACTCAATACCATTGGGTAGTTAATGGAGTATATAGCGAGACTACAAATGACAATTTATATATAGTACGAGACTCTTCAGAATATGCAGTATTTATAGCGGATAAATATGGTTGTAATAGCGTTGTTTCAGAAGGTTTAAGAGTATTTACTCCAGACGAAATTCTTCTGTTGGGAAGTCAGGAGGGCTTAAGTTCAATAGTTTATCCAATACCAACGCAATACAGGTTGAATTATATATCAGCTCACAAAGACCTACACAGAGCAGAACTTTATACCATGAGTGGGAAACTATTGACAAGCTATAGACTAAACGGTGATGAAGGGCAGCTTTATTTAAACAAAGTAAGCGATGGTACTTACCTGTTAGTTTTCTATGATAGTTCGAATAAGATCCTCTTTAGCCGAAAGATAGTTAAGAGAAATTAAGAGTGACGCTTGCGGTAAAGACATAAAAAAGGTCAGCATTTGCTGACCTTTTTTACGTAAGTGACTGTCTAAATTATGAATGTATAGACCTGTTATCAGTAGCAGCTAATGCCGCTTCTTTTACAGCCTCCATGTAAGTAGGGTGGGCGTGTGATATTCTCCCTAGGTCTTCTGCACTGGCTCTAAATTCCATTGCTGTAACACCTTCAGCTATCATATCTGCTGCTCTCGCACCTATAATATGCATTCCTAATACTTCGTCCGTTTCTTTATCTGCCAATACTTTTACTAAACCATCAGTATCTCCACTAGCTGTGGCTCTACCAAGGGCTTTATATGGGAATTGACCTTTTTTATAAGCTTTACCAGAAGCCTTTAATTCTTCTTCTGTAGCACCTACAGACGCTACTTCAGGCCATGTGTAAACTACACCAGGTATTAAGTTATAATGAATATGTGGTTTTTGACCTACTATGGTTTCTGCCACTAAAACACCTTCTTCTTCTGCTTTATGAGCTAGCATAGCTCCTTTGATAACATCGCCTATAGCATAAATGCCAGGTACTGATGTTTCAAGGCTATGGTCGTTTACCTCTATCATTCCTCTTTTATCAGGAGTAATGCCAACGGCTTCTAGATTTAGTCTATCTGTATAGGCTTTTCTACCAATAGACACTAAGCAGTAGTCACCTTTAAAGGTTACTGTCTCACCTTTGCTATTTTCTGCAGTTACTTCTATTTCTTTTCCAGTATTAGCAATGTTTGTCACTTTGGTGTTGAAGTTAAATTCAGCACCATGTTGTTTCTTTAGTACTTTTTGAAGCTCTTTTCCTAATGTGCCATCCATTGTAGGAATCATTCCTCCGGCAAATTCTATAAAAGTAACTTTGGCACCTAGTCTCGCATACACTGAACCTAATTCTGCACCAATTACTCCTGCACCAATTACTAAAAGGTTTTTAGGTACCTCCGTAAGGTTTAAAGCTTCTGTAGAAGTAATAATTCTTTTTCCGTCAAAATTCATAAACGGAAGAATGGTAGGTTTAGAGCCAGTGGCAATGATAACGTTAGTTCCTTTGATTTGCTCTTCTGTACCATCTGTCTTTGTAACTTTAACAGTGTTTTTGTCAATAAAAGAACCAAAACCATTGAAAACTTTGATTTTGTTTTTCTTCATCAAAAACTCAACACCATTGTTCATCTTGCTTACCACGTCATTCTTTCTACCAATCATGGTTTTAAGATCAAATTTTGGTGCATTGATTTTAATACCATGCTCCGCAAAATGGTGCGTAGCGTTATGAAAATGTTCAGAGGAATCTAAAAGTGCTTTTGAAGGAATACAACCTACGTTAAGGCATGTTCCACCTAATACATCATATTTCTCAATGATAGCTACTTTTTTGCCTAGTTGAGCTGCACGTATTGCCGCTACATATCCTCCAGGGCCAGAACCAATTACTATTACATCAAAATCCATAAGTCTATATTTTAATAAAGGCAGAGCCTTTAAATATTTAGTTTTTAAAAATTGCTTCGAAACTTAAACTTGAAGCATCATTCTCATTGGGTCTTCTAATAACTGCTTAAGTCTTACCAAGAAACTAACAGACTGCTTTCCGTCAATAGTTCTGTGGTCATAAGATAGAGCCAAATACATGATAGGTCTAATTTCTACCTGTCCGTTTATGGCTACCGGCCTTTCTACTATATTATGCATTCCTAAAATAGCAGATTGAGGTGCATTGATTATAGGAGTAGACAACATTGAGCCAAATATTCCTCCATTGGTAATAGTGAATGTTCCGCCCGTCATTTCAGGAATAGTAAGTTTTCCGTCTCTTGCTTTTAAAGCCAAGCGAATTACTTCAGACTCAATTCCTGCAAAAGATAACTTCTCTGCATTTCTAATCACAGGTACTACCAATCCTTTAGGAGCAGAAACTGCAATAGAAATATCTGTAAAGTCATTGAAAACTATTTCGTTACCGTCAATGTAAGCATTGATAGTAGGGAACTCTTGAAGAGCAATAGAACAAGCTTTAGTGAAGAAAGACATAAAACCAAGACCTACGCCATGGATATCTTTGAACTTCTCTTTGTAGCTTTTTCTTAAATCCATGATAGGCTTCATGTCAACCTCGTTAAAGGTGGTCAGCATAGCTGTCTCATTTTTAACAGCAACTAATCGCTTCGCAATAGTCTTACGAAGTGAAGTCATTTTCTCTCTTCGCTGACCTCTGTCTCCTTCAGAAACAGCAGGAGCTGCAGCTGCGGCAGGAGCAGGACTAGCTTTTGCTGGGGCTGCTTTCTGAGCGTTTTGAGCATCTTCTTTAGTTACTCTTCCGTCTACCCCCGTTCCTTTAACGGCACTAGCGTCAATTCCTTTTTCGGCAAGAATCTTAGCTGCGGATGGAGATGGATGACCAGAAGCATATGTGTCTTTTCCGGCGGCTGGCGTGCTAGCAGCAGCTGGAATTGCGGCAGGAGTAGGGGCTGCTGAGCTAGCTCCTGCACCTGCAGTTATTTTAGCAACCAAATCTCCTACTGGAATAACAGCACCTTCTTCAGCTATGATTTTTATTACCCCGGCACTTGGAGAAGGCAATTCAAAAGTGGCTTTATCTGATTCCAATTCACAGATGATTTCATCCATTTCAACGGTATCACCATCTTTCTTAACCCATGAACTTAAAGTTACTTCTGTAATAGACTCACCCACACTGGGTACGGTAACTTCTATTATTTCACCAGAACCACTAGCAGCAGCGGGTGCGGCCGCAGGGGCTGCAGACTCTTCTACTTTTGGTGTTTCGGCTGGAGCAGGAGTAGAGGTGGCTTCTGCAGACTCTTCAATTCTACAAACCAGTGCACCTATCTCAAGTGTTTCTTCTTCTTGAGCTACAATTCTTAAAATTCCTGCGGCTTCTGCCGGCAATTCAAAAGTTGCTTTGTCGGATTCTAGTTCGCATATGATTTCATCCATTTCAACAAAATCACCATCTTTTTTTACCCACGAGGCTATCGTAACTTCCGTTACTGATTCACCTACTGAAGGTACTTTCATTTCAACTGCCATGATCTATATATTCTCTTTATTAGTCAAATCAAATGCTTTATTAATAATATTGGTTTGTCCCTGCTGGTGATATTTGGTATATCCAGTAGCTGGGGATGCACTTTTCTTTCTCGCTATTAAATCGGAGATTCCAATTTCTGGGAATTCACGAAGAATAAACGACCAAGCACCCATGTTTTGAGGTTCTTCTTGAACCCAAATCGTTTGTACTTTTTCAGGATAACTAGCCAATAACTCTGTTACCTGATGCTTAGGGAAAGGATGAAGTTGCTCTACACGAAGTATAGCCACATCCTTTCTCTTATCTGCTTGCTGCTTTTCTAATAAGTCAAAGTAAATTTTACCAGAGCATAATAATACTCTTTTCACCTTTTTAGGGTCAGCGTAATCATCACCATAAGTCTCTTTAAACTTAGTACCAGGTAAGAACTCTTCCATTTTAGAAATAGCTCCCGGATGACGAAGCATCGATTTTGGAGACATATGCACACATGGCTTCCTGAAAGGAAGTGCCAACTGTCTTCTTAACATATGGAAGAAGTTGGCAGGCGTAGTACATGCACATACATACATGTTATACTCCGCAGCTAACTGTAAAAACCTTTCTGGTCTAGCATTTGAGTGCTCTGGCCCTTGTCCTTCATAACCATGAGGTAAAAGAAGTACCAAACCATTCTGAGTTTTCCACTTAGATTCCGCTGCCGAAATAAATTGGTCAATCATGGTTTGTGCACCATTAGCAAAATCACCAAACTGAGCTTCCCAAATTACCAATGCATTAGGATTAGCCAGTGCATAACCGTATTCAAAACCCATTACAGCATATTCAGACAGAAGCGAGTTGTAAAGCTCTATTTTTCCTTGTCCTTCTTTGATGTGTTCTAGGTTGCTGTATGTTTCGTTGGTGACGGTGTCATGTAAGACAGCATGCCTGTGTGAGAATGTGCCTCTTTGTACATCCTGCCCTGTCATTCTTAACCATTTGGCGTCATTCAAGATCGAACCAAAAGCCATTAGTTCGGCTGCCGCCCAATTGAATTCTTTTTCTCCCGCAAAAATGCTTTCCCTTTCAGCAAGCACTTTCGTGATTTGTTTAATGGCCTTAAAACCTTTGGGTATATTTGATAATGCCTTACCTATGAGGGCTATGGCATCTTTATCAATTCCAGTTTCAGGAGAAACTAAGAAGTCTTCCTTTTTAGACTTACGAAGCTCCTGCCAATCTCTCTCAAGTTTTGGCACTTCATAAGGCAATTGTCTTTGTTTAACTTTTGCAAGTAACTCTTGAAGATTGCTATCAAAGGAAGCTTTTAATTGCTTGGCTAAACCAATGTTATCTTCCCCTTGGTCTTTAAGTTTTTGCAAATAGACATCACGAGGATTCTTATGCTTATTGATGTATTTATACATGGCAGGCTGCGTGAACTTAGGTTCGTCAGCCTCGTTATGACCGTATTTACGGTAACATATCATGTCAATAAATACATCTTTATTAAATTCCTGTCTAAATTCAATAGCCAATTGCATGGCATAAACCACTGCTTCTGGGTCATCTCCATTTACATGGAAAATAGGTGTGTCTAATATTTTAGCTACATCAGAACAGTAAAGGCTTGAGCGAGCGTCGTCATTGTCCGTAGTAAAACCTACTTGGTTATTGATAATGAAATGTATGGCACCGCCTACGTAATAACCAGGTAGGTTTGACATTTGGGCTATTTCATAAGCAATACCTTGCCCCGCTAAAGATGCGTCACCATGTATAATGATTGGCAAAATCTTATCATAAATATCATCAAAGTCATTAATCTTTCTACCATGACTTTCATAATGTCCATCTGCTCTAGCTCTCGCATAGCCTAGAACTACAGGGTCTACAGCCTCAAGGTGAGAAGGGTTTGACATTAGTTTAAGACTAACTCTTTTTCCTGCAGGTGTAAGAACCTGAGAGGTATAGCCCATATGATACTTTACATCACCATCGCTATACTCTTCTTCTTCAATGTTTTCTTCAAATTCATTGAAAATTTGCTCATAAGGTTTTTGCATAATGTTGGTTAAAACATTAAGTCTACCTCTGTGAGCCATACCTATAACTACTTCTTCTACGCCTAATTCAGCACCTTTTAAAATGGCTGCGTCTAAACCAGGGATGGTAGACTCGCCACCTTCTATAGAAAAACGTTTCTTTCCAAGGTATTTAGTATGTAGGAAATTTTCAAAAGCCGCAGCTTCATTTAGTTTCTTTAAAATTCTTTTCTGTTGTTCTGCCGAAGGTTTGAAGTCGATGTATTCTCCTTCAATCTTTCTTCTAAACCAGCCTTTAATTTTTCTATCTCTTATATATTGGTATTCAAAACCGATAGGTCCAAGATAGACTTTTCTTAGCTTGTCGTTAATTTCTCTTAAAGTAGCAGGTCGGCCTAACACCTCTATTCCTGCTTCAAAAATAGTGTCTAAGTCAGCCTCAGAAAGTTTAAAGTCTTCTAAGTCTAAACTTGGATTGTGTTTTCGTTCTGGCCAAAGAGGATTGATTTTAGCAGCCATATGGCCACGGGCTCTAATCCCTCTGATAAGATGAACTACTTCGATTTCTTTTCGGACGTGTTCATTTGATTTGTCTGTTCCGGTATTGGTAGTACCGTTGCTTTTCCAGGTTTCGGAAAACTCAAAACCTTTAAAGAAATTACGCCAGCTTTCATCTACTGATTCAGGATTTTCTTTGAACTGCTCATAGAGTGATTCTATAGCTGAGACGTCTGCATTTGCCAAGTAAGAGTACTGGTCCATTTAATTTTTTATAATGCTTAAAGCTCTGATAAGATAGGAAAGGCAAAGTTAAAATTTGCTTTTAAAACGAAGTAACAATAAGCCTTTTTTCTCTGCGAATTATACCTAATTATTTATTTAGGTCAAGGTATTACCACTTTTTGTTAATTATAGTACAGTTATTTTTGGTCAAATTGTATTATTCTGATTGTTTTTTGCTAGAAGGAATTCAATAAAGGAGTTTCTTCATGAAAACCAAAGACATCATATCTGAACATGAGCTGAATTAAACCATTAGAATTTATAAAGCCTGTATTGGAAGTGAACAATCTCAAAGGTTTCGGGTCATAGGAGATACCAACGGTCGCGGTTTCTGCTATTCTTAATTCAGCAGAGCTGATGGTATTCAAGCCTTTACTGTCTCTAAATCTTAAACTTGCACCAAGTGCTAGTTTCTCTGCAAGCCATAATTTTGGATTGACGTGAAAGAAGTTTGCGTTTTCGTATTTAAGGTCGAGCCCTGCTAGCGTACTGATATTCAGGTTAACGTTCTGTGCTAATTTTAAGCGATAGCCAAGCATTAGATTTATAGGCTGATAAACTGCAGTAAAGAAGTTGCTCTTAGCATATAATGTAGGGCTGGAGATACTCAGAAAACCATTTTCCGAGAAAGCAGCAAAACCTAATCCAAAGAAAGGGCTAAGCTGCTGGGTGAAATTTTGAGACCCCACGAGATTAGGAGATACGGTAAAGCCACCATTTAAACCTATTTTAAGTTTGGCAGCATCGGTGTTAATGGTATAGGCATAAGATAGACCTAAGCCGCTGCTAGTATTTCCTGTGATTGAATTTCTATACCCCTGAAAACCTAATGAACTTTTGCTAGTGCCTAGTTTTCCTTCTAGCGAAACGATTTGAGAAATTAAGTTTGGCCTAAAGTTGCCGCTAAATTGATTCCCAAGCATAGCTGTTACCCCAACATTCCCTCTTTCTCCGGCAAATGCAGGATTTATGGCAAGGAAATTAAATTGGTACTGGTCTGCTAAGCCAAATTGTGAGAAGGCTGTTTGCGAGAAAAGTAAAAAAAGAAAGAGTATTTTTTTCATGTGATTGTTTCAAAATCAAACCTAACAAAATTAGGTCAAATATGATGCTATGAAAACAAAAAAGCCGCCAGCGGTTAGCGGGCGGCTTTAGAAATAATATTTTAATTATTGCATTTGAATAATTTCAAATTCTGTTCTTCTGTTTGCTTGGTGCTGAGCTTCAGAGCATTTTACCCCATCTACACATCCATTAGTGATTCTAGACTCGCCATAACCGGCATAAGTAACTCTATTTCTACTAACGCCTCTTTTGAATAGATACTCTGCAGATTCTTTAGCTCTTCCTTCAGATAGTTTCTGATTAAAAGCTTTTGGGCTTCTGCTATCTGTATGTGAAGAAAGTTCAATTTTCATTCCAGGATATTCACGCATCAGTTTGACTAATTTGTCAATTCCCTCACGAGCGTCGGCTCTTATGTCGCATTTTCCATAATTGAAGTAAATGTTTTCAATAGCTACAATATCTCCAGAACCAAACATCATGATGTCTGCTGTTACCCCGCCATTGGCACAACTTAGTTTTGAAACTGTTTTTCCATGAGAGGCTAGGTCTGCCTTTGTTCCACTTAAGGTGTAGTCACAACCTTCGGCAACTATGAATTCATAGTACCCAGAATCGTCGGTATACGCCGTTTGAGTACTTCCGTCACATTCGTTTCTTAAGGTAACTAAAACGCCATCAACAGGGTTACTAGTATTTTGCATTAACACACGACCTCTAATGGTACAAGAAGTGTTATTTGAAAAACCGCTTTCAGAAAGTCCACTTTCGGGACCTTGCAAACCACCCGATTGACCTGAATTGTTGCCAGCTAGAGCGTCTTTGTCAGTAGGAGTAGTCATTGGGATTTCTAAGCGAGTAGGCTCTCCGTCACACTCATCAGTAGTTAGGCTTATAATATTCGGATTGTAACCATCTCTACTTGCAGAGAAAGTAAATTCAGTATTGCTATCTAGATTTTCTAATGTTAGACTTCCATCTTCATTGGTGATTCCTTCTTGAATGTTGCCTTTGGCATCAGTATATTCTATAACTACATTATCAAGAGGCATTTTAGTTTCGGCATCATATGCTGCAATAATTAAATCGCAATTTTGTTGAAGTTCACATTCTCTTTCAAATTTGTAAATATCGTCATCATCGCCACCTCTTTTTCTATTAGAACTGAAGTAACCTGATTTTCTCAAGCCATCAGTTAACATTCCAAAATCATCTTGGCTAGAATTAATTGGTGTTCCTAAGTTTTCAGGAGTAGTTAAAGCTTCTGTAGCATTAAGTTTAACAAAGAAAATATCTAATCCACCAAGTCCTGGAAGTCCTTCTGACGAGAAATATAGGTCGCCATTTTCATCAATGTAAGGGAACATTTCATTACCCTTTGTGTTAATTTGTGGTCCTAAATTTATAGGTTGAGACCAGTTTCCATTGTCAATTTTTGCAGCATAAATATCAGTTCCACCAAACCCACCTGGCATATCAGAAGCAAAGAAAAGATAATCTTCTTCTGGAGATAAGGTAGGGTGACCAGTAGAGTACTCACTGCTATTAAATGGAAGCTCTGCTATATCTGTCCAGCTATTTTTGTCAGCATTAGCAATGTATAATTTTAGTTTGTTAATACCATCTGAACTCTTTTCTGCTTTCCCTTTTACAAAGTTGTTTCGAGTGAAAATTACGCGTTGCCCATCTTTGAAAAAGGCTGAAGGACCTTCGTGATACTTAGAGTTGATATCGCCATCAAATCTTTCAGAGTCAGTTTCTGGACTGTCGCCATAACCATGACCCAAAGAAATACCTCTTCCAAAAGAGCCTAAGGTTTCCGAATCATTGGCTGTTGGTGCTGTATATTCGTCAGAGCCTACCAGGCCTACTCCCTTTTTCTTTTTAGTTTTTGAACTACTTGTTTCTTCTGAAGAGCTTCCTCCCAAACCTGCTGCTGAAGAGCTTCCGCCCAATGCTGCTAAATCTTCTAAAAAGAATAAATCAAGGAAAGGTGTTTCGCTCCATTGAAATACTCTGCTAACTCCGGCTGTATTTTGTCTGTTTGAAACGAAAACCAGCCCATTTCTGAAATAAGAAGGGCTAAAGTCTGACGCCGTTGTATTTATAGAGAGATAATCTACATTGTAGCAGTCTGCGTTTTTAGAAAGTACAGATACGTCACTGTATAGCTTAGAAAACTCCTCACCTCTAGGGTCATTTGAAGCTTTGTCATTGTAAATATTATAAATGTTTTGCGACTCTTGATATTTACCATTGCTGGCAAGTACCTGTGCATATTTTAAATATACTACTGGATCTGCGTTAACATCTGCATCACCATTAAAAAGCTCATTGAAGACCCTTTCGGCATTTGCATTATCTTTTAATTTGCAGTAACTATCTGCAAGCTTTATTCTGGCAAGCTTAGCATTTTCTGGGTCAATACCTTTTTTAGTCAAAGCTTGTTCATAAGCTTCAATGGCTTTGACGAAAGATAAATTGTCATAATGATGTTCGGCCATTTTTAGCAGTGACTGCTGTGCTATGGCGGACATTGTGACTACTAAGCCTAGCATCACCAAAAGGGTAGTTTTTTTGATTCTGGCTATCATGATTATTTTATTTATAAACCAAATTAATGGTCAGTTTTTTATGTAATAGTGTGATTAGAAATAACGCGGTGTAAGAATTTTGTTCTTACTATACCCAAATTCATAACGTAGCAAGCCTTCATGGGTAGGAGTACCAGTTAGTTTGTCTTTAAAGTTTTCGCTAGAGCTATTATTGTTCAACCTAGTCATGTTATAGTCATAAGAATATCCTAACCTTAACTGTGGAGTAAGTTGCAATTCGAATATTCCGACAAGTGCGTCCATAACGTCTTGACCAGAGAGGGTAGCTTGCGATTTTCTTGCAGAGAAACCAACAGCAATTTTATCTCTAAACCAAAAGTTGATATTGCCATCAATTCCTAAAGGAGCACCTTTAGTATACCTAAGCATGGTAGATGGTTTTATTTTTACGTTTCCTTTTCCTAACACAAAACCCATCATCATGAAGTAATGCCTTCTTTGCTTACTTTCGTATGTCTCACCGTTTTGAACATAAGATGAGAGCTGGTTTTCTATAATCTTAGGTACCGAAACTCCTATGTAACCACGGTCTGTACTTAAGAATAAACCAAGACCAGCATTTGGAAACATTTTGTTGATATCGTTAGAGCCATCAAATACATTATCACCAGAGGTTACATTGGCAACACTTGAGAGGTTATTGCTGACATAATCAAGGCCTAGTTGCACACCCAAGGCTAATGTGGTTTTTGTTCCCACTTTAAGGCGGTAGGCGTACGGGATATTAACTCCAGTGGTTCTGCTAACTCCGATAGCATCAGTATAGGCCATTAATCCTAATCCCATCTTTTCATTTTTGATAGGCATATCAAGGGTGAAAGAATAGGTAGTGGGCGAACCATTGACACCAATCCACTGATATCTTCCGAGAGCAGTTAGGCTTAACACATCTCTACTTCCTGCGTAGGAGGGATTGATGGCCAATGTGTTAAACATGTACTGTGAGTACATAACTTCCTGCTGGGCATTTGACTGTAGTGCTGATAAAATACCAACTAGCAGTAACGCCATCTTTCCAGTAAATAATTTTAAACCTCTCATTTTTTATTATTCTATAGATTCAAGTTTTGAAATCAGTATGCTTCTGATTGTCAATGTTTTCTAATTTTTAAACTATTTGTTCAAAGTCTCTTTATGAGACGTATGAAATTCAATTTGTCACTTATTCTTTACTTCCTCCTGCTATGGTTAGGAAGTTGTAATAAGCCTTACCATCAAACAATTCACTATTGCTACTCTCTGCACTAAAGAAGTATGTACCGTCTGGTAGTTTTGTTTCTTGCTTAGTTGGTCTAATACCTGTGTTTGCTGTACCATTCCAGCCGTCCGTTGCACCAGGGAAGAGTAACTTGTAGTTAGCTGTTTCAAAAACAAGCTCACCCCATCTGTTATAAACTCTTAGTGCTACTTCGTCCTCTTCTGTAATTCCAGTAATCACAAGGTTATCATTGACACCATCGTCATTTGGAGATATACCACCAGGAATAGAGAATGCTAAATTAGTAGGGTTATTACTTTGTCCTCCTTCAAGTACTAAGGCTGTAGGTACGTTATTATTTCCAGGATTACCATCATTATCAGTGTCTGGGTCAAGTCCTTCTGTAGACATGTCTGTTACTGTACCAGCACTATTATCTCCAGAACCATAAATAGTATTATTATAGGTAGCAGAGGTTGAACTGTTGTTTCTAACCTTAACCTTAAAGGTCAGTGTATCACTAGCTCCGGCAGCCAATGTACTGTTGCTGATATTTAAGAAAGTTAATTCTGTAACTCCATCAAAGGCAGGATTAAGTTCAAGTGTACTGTTTCCATTCAATGTAGGGTTACCTACTGGAGTAAAGTCTGTACTGTCTCCAAAAACTGTTGATAGAGAATCAGTCAGTTGCACATTAAATAATTCCTCATCACCATAGTTTTTAACTACCACGGTGTATGTGATTTGATAGCTACCATCTACTATTGAAACCGTGTCGCTAATTGATTTTGAAATACCTAATGGTGTTACATTATTTGGTAAGTCAGGGAATACAATAGGAGTAGGGTCACTATTATTTGCAGGGGTACCATCTGCATCTGGGTCAGGATTATTTCCAACAGCTGATAAGTCATCTGTTGAAGTTCCGTTTTGGAAACCTATTGCCAATGCCATATTCTCATGATTCGTAGAGCTTGTTTGTGACAAGTCAAGACGAGCTAATAATGATAGACTCTTCGTGGTTTTAACCGGAAGTGTACTCAAGCTGTCTACTAACATGTTGATCAAGATGCCTTTACCCGTGAAGTCAGGATTGACTACAAAGCCTTCGGATACATCAAATATGTTTACGCTGTCAATCATGACATCGCTGCCGAAGGTTTCAGCCAAGTTATCTTGAACTTGAACACCTGTGAAATCAAGTATACCGTAGTTTTTAACATTGAATTTAAATACTACATCATAAATGTTTTCAGATACCTCTACTATACTGACCATCTCTTTAGATAATCCAATTATGTCGTCTGGTAGATTATTAAAGTTAAGTACAGTTGGATTGTCACCATCTGGTGATGGATTAGTTCCGTCGTTTGAAACATCAGAGATGATTTCATCGTCGCTGGCGTTTGCAGCCACAGTTATATTCTTACGGAATGGACCATTAAAGCTGTTAAGCGTAAGGTTCACAGTCCATCTTACGGTATCTACTTTGTTTGGAGCCAAGGTACTTGCACTAGTAAGCATACAAGTGTTGGTTTCGCCATCATAGTTAACATCTAATGCAAGGCTACTATTAAGTCCTAGGCTCGGTGCGTTTTTCAATGTTACTACCGATGGTGATTGGAAATCACTTGCCAATGTATCACAAAGACTTATGTTAGTAAGATTTACATTACCACAGTTTGAAATAAGAGCTGTATAAGTAATGTCAAAAGAACCATCTTCTAGTTTAGTAGTATCAGAAACATATAGAGCTACACCTAGACATGGATCCTGCGTAGATTGTGTATTGTCAGGGTTTTTAAGGTCAAGCATTGTAGGTTCGCTGCCTGGTGCATCTGGATTATAACCTGTGTTAGATACATCTACCACGGTTTCTGTACCACCTCCATCAAGAGTTCCTGTGCCTTGTGCTATCGCCTGATTTATAAATTCTTCTACGTCATTTGCTAAAATATTGACTTTAAAGACTATGGTGTCTGTTACTCCTAAACCTAATGTACTGCTAGGCAGTGTAAGTTCTGGGTTTGCGTTTCCATCAAAGTTAGTATTGATAACTAAGCCACTTCCAGCATTCACTGTTGGGGTGCCTAATACTGCGTAAGAAGCAGGTGGGGCATAAGTTTTACTTAATGTATCACTTACCACTACGTTCTCTAATGGAATAGCACCATTGTTTTTAACTAAAGCTTGGTATGTTACATTCAATGAACCGTCAAGCTCACTTAGTGTATCTATGATGGCTAAAGCAAGTCCGATACTCGGTGTTTTGTATAGTCTAACCACTGTTGGGTCTCCACTAGGAGCCTCAATGATTAAGCCGTCATTTGACACATCAGTTACATCAACGTCAAGGTTGAAGATAGTTTTACCTGAACCAGTGGCAAGAGCATTGATGCTGTATGGACCTTCGGTACCGTTTGGTACTAAGTTAACCATCCATGTTACTGTATCAGTTAAGCCACCTTCAAGTGCACTTGTTATATCTAATAATTCAACATCTGAACTTCCATCGTAATTAGGATTAGGCACTAAGGCACTTCCAGCGTTTACAGTAGGCTGCTGAATTACTGTATAGGTAGCAGGGCTACCAAACATACTGTTCAAGTTAGTTTTAAGGCGAACCTTTGATAAGTCAACAACATTATCGCAGTTCTGAATAAGAGCAGTGAATAGTATGTTGTAAGTTCCATCGCTTTGTCTTAGGGTATCAGCGTTTAATGCTGTTGCAATACATACTTGTTGGCAAGTAGCACATTCAATATCAAAGTGACTTGAATTGTTACTTAGAATTGGGTCGTTTTGGTCAAGACCATTAATGTTTGCAACATTTGATAAGATACCAGACTCTGTGATTTCAGCCGTATAAATGAATGTTCTAGAAGTTCCTGAAGGGATACTGTCAATAGTAGTAGTTAAATTACCATTAGCTAGTGTTAATCCAGGTGTTGAACTCACAATGTCAATTCCTGCTGGAATTATATTTTCAATCTCTACTTTGGTAGCGGTGTTTGGCCCATTGTTAGTTACTGTAATAGTGTATGTTACTTCGTCTCCTAATGATATCGCAGACTCACTACCTACTATTAATATTCCTACTTCAGCATCTACAGTTTGAACATCACAATCTTCTATGATGACTTTAATTTGAGAGGGGTTGCTGTAGCAGCCAAGTTCGGACCTTTCAAATACATAATAGTCTCCAGTTGGCATTGTTGAAACATTACCAAGCATAGGTGAGTCAGAAGTTATTCCAGTATGGAATTCGAAAGTTCCATTTACAGTACTTGGCGAACTTAATACATGGTCGTTTAAGTCTACCGTTGTAGCTGGACAAGTGTTATTAGCTAGGTCATTGACGGTTGGCCCGGTTACACCAGACATATTAGTTACTTCCATGATTTCTGAGCTCAATGAGCTACATCCATCAGCATTAATAAGTTTAACTGTATAGTTTCCAGGTGTTCCTACTTTTATTGATTTGGTAGATTTGCCATTGCTCCATAAGTATCCTGCTGCTGTTTCATTTGCTTCAAGAGTTACAGAGTCTCCTTCACAAATGATTGGTGACTTGTCTGTATCAATGGTAGGTATTGTATCAATACCATTAATATCAATAGTAACTGATGAGGTGGCTGCGGTACAAGCTCCTTCTCCGTCTGGGTCATTTGTGGTTAATGTAAGTGTAACAGAACCATTACTAACATCTGAAGCACTATAGAAATACTCGGTAGTTGGGTTCATTGCATTTCCAAAAGTACCAGTTCCAGATGTAGTCCATGTGCTAGTTTGGGCTGAGCCTCCTATGCTACCTGTTAAGGTATAAGAGTCGTCAGATAGACAAACCGTAGCATCTGTTCCTGCTGAAGCAGTTGCTGGATTGATTTGACAATCTACAGGTGACTCACAGGCTATAATACCTACATCAATTTGTGCACCTGCACTATAACATCCATTGCCACCATTTTCAAATACATAGAAAGTACCACTTGTGGCAATTGCCGTAGCATTAGAAACTTCAGCAGAGTTTGGAGAGTTCTCCGTTCTGAATACAAAGCTTCCTCCTGATGTATTTATGGTGCTAGTGATAGCATCGTTAAGGTTTACAGTTTCTACCGGACACACATTTGAAAGTGTAGTTACGGTAGGAGGGGTTATACTATTGTTGCTAACACCTACTGTTATTACGTTAGATTCTTCACTTTGACATGTGCTGCCTTTACAGAAAGCAGAGTAACTTGTCATAGTAGTAGGAGAAACATTTATTACTGAACCAGTTTCGCCTGTGTTCCATACTACTGTTCCTACACAACCAGCAGCTTCTAAAGTAGTAGACGCTCCTAAACATATTTGAGTGTTTTCACACTTAAGCTGTGGAGGGAATGGGTTACCTACATTAATAGTGGCTGGAGCCGAAATTTCACTTTCACAAGTTCCAATCCAACATGAAGCAGTATACACAGTAGTTACTGAAGGGCTTACTGTGATAGATTCGCCAGTAGAACCGTCGCTCCATAAAACAGTACCCTCACATCCTAAACCATTAAGTGTAATTGATTCGCCTGGGCAAATTCTTGATGCACTACAGCTGATTACAGGTGAAGTAGGAGTAGTGTTTAATATTTCAATGATAATTGCATTGGAAGCATCAGAAAGACAGCTGCCTTCTTCGCAGTTGGCTGTGTATGTTGTTTCAAAAACTGGTGAGACTGTTATCTCGTTTCCTGTTTGACCATCTGACCATCTCACTATTCCATTACAGTTAGTTGCAGTAAGTGTAATACTAGAGCCAGAACAAACCACTGTACCACTTGAAGTGATATTTGGAGAGTCAATGTCACCAATAGTGATGTTTAATGTATTTGAATTTCCACTTACACAGGTTCCCGTAGAACATGTAGCCGTGAAAGAAGTATTCGCTGAAATATTTACGGTTATAGATTCACCTGACTGACCATTTGACCAGTTCACGGTGCCATTACAGCCTGCTGCAGTTAATGTTATGTCTGTATTTTCACATACTTGTGAAGAAGATGTTGCAATAACTGGGGCTTGACCAGTACCGACATTAATATCAATAGAAGCTTCTCCCGAGCAATTTCCTGAACCACAAGTTACGGTATAAGTAGTGTTAGCCGTAGGGCTTACAGATATTGAGCCCGTAGTAGCTCCTGTGCTCCATAAAATAGCTGCAGAACAATTGGCAACTGTTAAAGTAGTGCTCTCTCCGGTACATATCTCTGAAGATGATGCTGAAACTGTTGGGTTAAGTCCCGTACCTACATTAACTGTTTCAAAGGCTGTTCCTGAGCAAGAGCTAGAACCACAAGTGACAGAATAAGTAGTAGTGGCTGTAGGCGAAGCGGTGATGCTAGCAGTAGTAGCTCCTGTGCTCCATATTACATTGCCGGTACAGTTAGTGACAGATAGAGTTACCTCATCACCAGAACAAATATTGTTTGAAGAAGCGGTAATAACAGGAGATTGTCCAGCTCCCACTTCTATAGTGACAGTTCCTGAGGCATTACTAGAACATGTACCCACGGTACATGAAGCTGAATAAGTACTGGTGGTGCTTGGAGTTACGTTAATGCTTGCTCCGGTCATACCGTTGCTCCAATTTACATTTCCATTACAGCCATTGGCAGTTAAGGTAACTAGTTCACCAGAACAAATGTTAGTATTGCTTGCTACCACTGTTGGCGTAGAAGGAGCACTTACTACAATTGTTATTAAATTAGACTCTTGACTAACGCAGGTGTTTACTCTACATATGGCAGTATAGTTAGTGATAGAGCTAGGGCTTACTTCTACAGAAGCTCCCATAGAACCATCAGACCATTCTACAGTTCCGGTACATCCCGCAGCAGTTAAAGTAGTGCTTTGACCATTGCAAATAGCCATGTTGGTTGCGGAAATAATAGGGGTAAGTGGATTACATGCTGGGGTAACAGTAATGTCCACAGTATCTTCATCATCTTCATCTATTCCAGAAGCAGGATTTGAATCTGGATCGCTTTGGTCGGCGGCTGTAATTTCGGCCCTGTTAGAAACAGTGCCACTTTCAGCAGTTACATTAGCTCTTATAGAGAATTGTAAGGTTTGCCCAACGCCGATTACATCAAAATTGGCTTTAATTAAGTTATCATTTACAGAAATGCTACTAGCTCCAGAAGATGAGACATGAGCTAACCCTGCTGGTAAAACGTCTGTAACCTCTACATTAGTAGCGGCATCAGGACCGTTATTTGTTACCCTAATGCTATAACTTATTTCATCTCCTTGAGATGGACTGTTATTACTAACAAGCTTTTGAAGACTCAAGTCTGCAATAGGGTCGTCAGATATAACTCTAATAATTTCATCATCATCATCATCCTCGTTTGCGGTTAAGCCATTGCCAGGAGTAGAGTCTAAGTCTACTTGGTCTGCACTCATGACTTCTGCTACGTTAATGATAGTTCCAGTACCTATAACTCTAGTAGCGTATCTTAAAAAGATAGTTTGGTTAACAGCAATGCTAGGTATAGATGCTGTCAAAGTTCCTGCAGCATTTGCTAAATCACTACTTGATACAAATTCAAGCCCCTCTGGTAGAATGTCTTGTACTGTAACGTTAGTAGCAGCATCAGGGCCACTGTTTGAAACTCTAATAGTATAATTTACAATATCATTTACAGATACTACTCTATTATCAGCTACTTTAATTAAGTCTAAGTCAACGAATTGCTCACAAGATTTTTGAACAATCTCTGCCACAGCAGGATTACTGTAACATCCAGCTCCTGATTTTTCAAATAAATAATAATTTCCTTCGCCAACGGCGTCTGTATTGGTCATGAGCGGTGAACTAGGCAATGGGCCTGAATGCCACTCAAATACACCACCAGGGGTGGTGATTCCATTAATTATAAGGTCATCAAGATTGATGGTTTCGCTACCGCATACTTCAATTACATTAAAGCATGATGGGTTTGAAGGTCTAGCATTCACCACTAATGCTACTGGTACTCTTGGGTTTACACAAGAGGATGGAGCCGTAGCTAATTCTGCATAATACGTTGTGGTGGTGGTTGGGTAAATTAAATGTTGTTCTCCACTTTGTGTTGTGAAAATGGATGAGCCACCCGCTGAGCTATAATACCAATTTATATCGCTAGCGTTAGTTGTAGAAGCCACCAAAAAGGTAGAATCTCCTACACAGATATTGTCAAGAGCTACTTCAATGGTCGAGATTTCGCTACAGATTTCGTTAATATAGATACCTGCATCAACGTCATTGTTATTGCGAGCTTTATTTCCTAATGGGAATGAAGTGTCAATGTTTACAATAGGACTTAACCCAGTGGCGTCAACGTCACTATCCGTATCGTCAGTACTTATGTCACTTGGGGAGTAAGCATAACTTCCTAGTGCATTAAATTGAATTTGATAATCTCCTGTAAGTAGGCTGTCAAAAAGATAAAGACCATCCCCATTGGTATATGCACTATCTAAAACAGTTCCAATGTCATCCAAAAGAACAACCTGAATATTGGCTATTGGACTTTCACCAAAATCTTGAACGCCATTTTTATTTTCATCTTGCCATACGTAATCTCCGATAGAGCCGTAAGGGCCTTCTTCTAGAATTACTGGGCAGCAGCCATTAGCTGGGCAAATTGTATTACTAGTTTCAAAAGTATAGGCACCTACACTGAAAATACTCAATGTACTATCCGGATTTATGCTAGCACCTGCTGTGTTATTATCAACCTCTATACCATCCTTAAACCACCTAATTCCTACACCGCTATTAAAAGGTGCAGGAATACTAATTTCATATGCTTCTCCTGGATACCACGTGAGAGGTATCGTAAAGCAGGCATTGCTCATGTCGTCTTCAAACAAGGAACTATTACCCGGACTAGAGTCAATGTCATTTTGGTCGGCAGCTATAATTTCAGCCACACTGAAGTAAATACCTTGAGCTACAGTTTCGGCACTAATGTCTAGTTTAATAGAATCACCCGCTGCAAGGGAAGCAATAGTCCAATCTATAAGACCATTAGTTGCATTATAATTAGCTACGCCACCAGCTTCTGGAGTCAAATTTATATTAGCTAATGCCCCAAAAGGAGTTTGGTCGTGCACCGTAATCCCTGTGGCATTAGTAGCTCCTTCGTTTTTGACATAAATTGTATAATTGATGTTTTCCCCAAGCATGGGAGATGATTTGTCAATAGTTTGCGTTAAAGCAATATCAATGTCTTGTCCAAATAGGCTTGAGGCAGAGAGGGTTAAGAATATGATCAAGGAGGTCATTAGTCTCAACGAACTACCTCTAAGTGATAGTGAAGTTATCATATTATTTGAAATTTTGCACGAGTTGAAGTGATTGAAAGCAAGGTTCTTCGGATTTTCATGAGTAAGGATAGTTTTTTCGATGGCAGTAGTATTTTTTTGGCTTAAAGAAGCAGGATCTTTTAAACTCGTTGAACTATGAATAGGAGAAGACATATTTTCACCTTGAACAAGCGGAAATCCAAGACCGAAAATAGCTTTACTATTTTTAACCTTGGAGGCTTTTGAATACATCGGAAAACTTCCGGTATCCTTTCTAGTTTTTAAAGTAAACATTGGTGTCATCTGCAATCAGATTTTGTTCAAGAAAAAAAATAAAAATTGATTTTAACCAATTTTTCAAACAGATCTTTCCCGAACGAGTAATAAAGGAACGAAAATTATGCCACAAGAATGAACTGGTTAAACTATTCACAGAGGCCTCCTTCTGGATTTCTGTAATAGTCTCATTTTCAATAGATTCTATTGTGGTCCCTTCTTTTTGCTCAAATTGGTTGAAATCTCCTCTTTTAGCCATTTTTTTATAGGAATCGCTAGAAAGGAGTAGTACTAAAATTGTGCCAAAAGAAGATTCCATTCTGGTTTACAGATTGGTTTAGCTTCTAAATAAAAATAAGGGAGCCTTAAAATTAGGTGTTTTTTTTATTAAAAATCGTGTCCTAAAGAGATGTAAAGTTTACCCTTACTAAACTCTTTATTTTCTAATCCGAAGGCATAGTCGGCCTTTACGAAAAAGCCTAATAGCGTGGTTCTTATCCCTCCGCCGTATCCAGAAAGGAACGGGTTCTTAAAGTTAGTCACAACGGCGTAAAAAGGGCTGTTATCACTAGGGAGTTTTGAGCCCCCGACAATCTGTGTATTTAAACTGTTTTGACGACTCCAAGGTCCCTTGTCACCGTTCCAAGCAGTTCCTATATCATTGAAAAGAACCAGTTGTAGGTTTCTTATCATGCTGGAGGTTACTGTGTTTTTGGAGAAGTATCCGGCTAAAGACAACCTAAGTTCTAGGTTAATTAATATGTGTTTTGAACCGTATAATTTTGCAAAATCAAATCCTCTAAGATTTCCTGCATAGTTATAAAAAACAATGTCTTTTAAGTCTCCTGAAGTTCCGCTTGTTTGGCTATTATTGTTAAAAATATCTCTGTTTATGGTGTTTTCCATGCCACCAAGGAACGTATATTTTGGGCTCATTCCGTATGAATTCCCAAAGTTAAACCTTCCCGCAAACTGAATTCCTGATGTGATGTTTTGATAATGGCGGAGGTCTATGTTAAGACCGTTAAAGTTTTCGTCTGGATTAGAGAATGCAAGGTTTTTTTGATAGGAAACTTTGGCACGGGTTCCAGAGAGAAAACCATCGCCTAATGATTTTTTGGTGTTATCATAGACTACTTCTGCCTTTAAACCGGCATATGAGTTTTTCTTAATTTCGTTTGCTACTTCGTAGTAGTCAATGTCATTATTAAAAAATACGGATGGTAGTAGATTGACTTTTAAGTTTTGACTTAATGGGTAACTAATTGTTCCCATAAGTTTGTGAAGAAGTATTCTCCTACTAAGGGTCTCTGTTCTTAAAGCTAAATTAAGAGGGTTGAGTATATAAAATTGTTTTTCTGCCCGTGAATCTAGGAATACAGAACGTCTTTCAAATGTTAAACCCCAGTCTACTCTTTTTTCATAATTAAAGTAGCTTGCTTTTATGTCATGATTTTTTACGGTAGGGGTAATGAAAAGGTTAAAGTCAATTACATGGTTTTCTAATAAGTCATTTAATGTTAAGCCCGCGTTTAAACCAATACGGCGAACGGGGTCATTGTAGATATCTGTTTTAAGCTCTTGAGCTAAAAGTAAGTTTTGATAAGCCTTAGGGGCGGAGATCTTTAATTCTTCTGTAGCTCTTGAAAGTCTACTTCTATTAAAAGTGCTTGTTTGCTCTGGAAGCACGTCACTCAATAAATCTTTAGATTTAAGAATGTTATCTTCTTCAAATTCGTAATATTCGGTATCGACCTCGTTGTCTTTTAGATTTTTTAATTTGGGAACTTGATTAGCTAATTTACTAAAGTTCGGTTTTTGATCTTCAGGCGAAGATACGGCAATGTTCTTTGTCTCAGGAGTAGCTCCATTCGTTAGGTAATAGGCTTTCCATTGTTCTAAAAATCTATTAAAAGAAATCCCTAAGGTGCTAGTTATGCTACTTTGCTCCGCTCTAATTATTCTGGTAAGATTAAGTATGTTAGAGATATTGTCTCTGCCATATCTTTCTGCTATATAATGCCAAATGGATTGTCCAATAATCTCGGCATCTTCTGAGTTAAGATGATTTAATTTCTTACCATCGTTTTTTAAAATGGTCTCTTTCACTTTGGCTATGTCTTCGGTGGTCATGCCGTCTTTAGCAATATAGGCTCCTATTCCAGCCATGTACCATTCTGGAACAGTTAGAAGCAATGAACTTTGTAATACTTCTTTCAAGGAACCTCCAAAGAGCATGTCATAAACAAAAAGGCCTGAGATTTCTTCTACCAGTTGAGTTTTGAAAATGCTATCATTTCCTGTGTAAGGAATTTCAATTCGAGATCTTGAAAGATTTAGAATACCGCCATCGTATTCTATGGGCGTGGTTAATCCTATATTACTCTGCTCCATTTGGCGAGGAGTGTTGTAGAGGAAAATTTTCATGGTGGTAAAAGGCGTGTAACCAAGAATGTCAGTTATCTTTTGGTACTCCTTTTCCGCTATTTTGGCGGCTTTCATCGCAATGTCTTGCCCGCCGCGATAATAATTAAATTCAAAGTTGTTACTATTGATAGTTTTCCAATCCAACTTACGGAGTTGGATTCTATTTCTGCCAAAGGTTTCTTGAGTGACGGAATAGTACCCTTGTGAAACGGCCGTCAAACTCCCTAAAAGTAGAAGTAGTGTAAAAACTTTTTTCATAGTAAAGGCTTAAAAATAATGCTTACGAATATAACGGATAAAAGCGGTCAATAGTTGATTCAGGGTTAATTTCTTTTCCGTTTATTAAGTATTCGGCGAGTTGTTTTGAAAAGTAAGGAGCTAGCGAAACACCCTTAGTGCCAAGACCATTGAAGATGATAATATTTGAATGCTTGGGGTGTTTTCCAAGTATCGGCCTTCTATCTTCTACGGCAGGTCTTACCCCCGCTGATTGTGCTATAATTGTTGGTTCTGGAATTAGAAAGTTTTTAGATTTTTCTAAGATTTCATCTTTGGCTTTTTCGGTGATTTCAAAATTGAGATTATCCCAGTCATAGGTAGAGCCCATTTTATACTTATTGTCTCCTAAAGGCATGAGCCATGCACCTTGATTTATGATTTCAGTGATGTTAACTTCATGTGTTAAAGTGACGTCTAAGGTTTCACCTTTTACTGGGTTAAAAGGAAGCCAGTTGAAAAGTGGGTTGTCTTTTACATGGTAACCCTCACAGAAAATGATATTCTTATACTTAACTGATTTGTATTCAATGTATTCCTTTTTGATACTTAGTTCTGTGTGATCAAAATTTTCGAAATGAATAATCTGTTTTTTATTGAAATATTCGGCAGATTTTTCTAGAAATAATGGTACATCAAGCCTTCCACTTTTTGATGTTAGAATACCACCTAAAGGAGCTTTAATAGTTCTGGTTTTGCTTTCACTTACAGGTATATCTTGAAGAATGCTTTCTAGGTCTTTTGAGACAATGGCCTTAATGAATTGATTCTTTTGATTTTCGTTTTTATAGGGCCTAAATAATGGTATTTTATGAAGTATTTTGGTGTTTAGTGAAATCTCTAAATCTTGGTAAAATGTATGGAGGTAATCATAGGTTTCTTCTAATAGCCATGTTCTGGCAAGTCGCTTTCCTGTAACAGGATTAAACATGCCGCCAGCCACTTTAGAGCTACTGGGTAAATCCTGGTTTTGAATAATTTTAACAGATTTTCCTTTTTGGAGAAATTGATGAGCTAAGCAAGTACCCGCTAGGCCCTGGCCAATAATTAGGTAATCAGCCTCCACTTTACTTAGCATTTTTTGACATGGTAAGTTCCGCCATGATACAGACCATTTCTATCTGCTCATCCAAAGTCATGTGTGATGTATCTACCACTTGAGCGTCTTCTACCTGAATAAGTGGGCTTTCTTTTCTGGTGGTGTCTATCTTATCTCGTTTTTCTATATTGGCAATAATGTCTTCAAAACTTAGCATTTCACCTTTTGCCATGAGTTCTATTTGGCGTCTTTGAGCCCTAATAGTAGGGTCGGCAGTCATGAAAACTTTAAGTTCCGCATCAGGGAAAACTACAGAGGCTATATCTCTTCCATCCATAACCACACCCCTTTTCTGACCCATTTTTCTTTGTTGGTTTACCAGAGCTTCGCGTACCTCAGCTATGGCACTTACCTCACTTACTTTATTCGCCACGTAAAGCTTTCTTATTTCATTTTCCACATTTAGGCCATTCAGGTGTACTTGATTTTCACCAAACTTATTTCTCCTAAACTCTATATTGATTTCACTCAGAGCTTGCTTGATGTCACTTTGGTCAGAAAGAGAGACATGTTTTTCGTGAAAGTATAAGGTCACTGCCCTGTACATGGCTCCTGTGTCAATATAGGCATAGCCCAAACTGGCTGCCACGCCTTTGGCAGTTGTTGATTTTCCGCAGCTAGAATAGCCGTCAATAGCTATGATGATTTTGTCCATTCCGATTTATTTTTTCAAAAATAAGTGGATACTACTTAACAGCCTAATAAAAGAAAAACCACCTCCGTTTGGAGGTGGTTTAATATAAATGCTAGATAGTGCTTATTTAGCAGCTACTAGATTAATGCTTAATTGGATATCGTTAGAAATAACCATTTCTTTAACAGGAACGTCAAAAGAAACATCATACTTCTTACGGTCAAAAGTTAGGTTACCTTTAATGTTAGTAACATCTCCAACAGTCACTATTTCTACATCTTCTACTGTTTCTTCGTTAGTAACACCTCTTACAGTAAGGTTACCAGTTACGGTAGTTCCAGCAACACCAGTGATTTCAAAACTTGCACTTGGGAATTCTTCAACATTGAAAAAATCAGGAGAAGATAAGTGTCCTACTAATTTTTCTTTTGTGCTGTTTTCATCATAAACAGTATCCGTAGGTACAATTGTAGTTAAATCTACTACAAAGTTACCACCTGAAACTGCTCCGTCAGTGATATCAACAGAACCTTCTGTAATAGTTACATTACCAGTATGTTCTTTAACCCCAAGCATTACGCCTGTCCACTCCACTGTACTTGCAGCTAAGTCTAAGTTTAAAGTTCCGTCTTCAAGCATTGCAGATTCAGCTTCTTCGGTTTCTGTAGATTCAGAGGCAGAAGAACAAGATTGGAAAGATAGAGCGGCAACAAATGCAAGCCCTAAAAGAGTAATTTTTTTCATTTTCGTTTGATTTAATTTTTTTTGTATGTTCTTACATACAATTGGGTAAACAACTTAAAACTAAAAAAGTTTATTGTTCTATCATTTATTTTATTTCGTTAAGTATAAAGCTCAATATTTCTTGGTGATTAACAGGTGAAAACCATTTGAAAGTATCTTGATTTCTAAACCAGGTGAGCTGCCTTTTGGCGTAACGCCTTGAGTTTCTTTTAATTAGTTCTTTCATGGTTTCCTCGGTAATGTCGCCATCGAGGAATTCAAATACTTCTTTATAGCCAACTGTCTGAAGTGCATTTTGATCCCTGAATTCTATTACTTTTTTAACCTCTTCCAAAAGTCCTGCGGCTAACATCAAATCTACACGATGGTTTATTCTTTGATAAAGCTCCTCGCGTGGACGTTCTAAGGCTATTTTGATAATTTTAAATGGTCTTTCGTTAGTCTTTTGGTTTTGCCAAGAAGAAAAGGGTTTGCCTGTAAACTTTGAAACTTCTAAGGCCCTAATGATTCTTTGAGCATTTGAAAGGTCTGCTTTTTGACAATAGTCGGGGTCCAATTCTTTCAGTTCTCTAACTAAACTTTCTAAACCATCCGTTTCTAAACTATTTTTTAGTTCCTCTCTTAGGCTGGCAGGTGTATTTGGGATGTTATCAAAACCATGGGTAATGGCCTTGGCAAATAAGCCAGAACCGCCTGTCATAATAGCTACCTCTTTTTCTTGAAAATAAGCATTGAGTTTTTCTAATGCCTCTTTTTCAAAGTCGGCAACGGTATAGTTTTGGTCTATGTGGAGGTTGTTGATAAAGTGATGCGGAACTTGGGCTAGCTCCTCCGCTGTTGGTTTAGCGGTGCCAATACTTATCTCTTTATAGAACTGTCTGGAGTCGCAAGAGAATATTTCGGCATCTAGTTTTTTGGCTAAGTCTAGGCATAAATTTGTCTTTCCTACGGCTGTAGGACCAACTATCAAAACTAAATATTTCTGTTTTTTCAATGACCAAAGGTGTAAATTACCGTCACAAAAATAGCTAAATGCATTTTTAATTTTTATATTATAACATGGAGTCCTTACTATTTATATTAGCTCTGGCAATAGGAGCAATAGCCACTTGGCAGATTTTTGCTTGGCGTTACAGTGTTAACAAAAGAAAGAAAAGAGAACTTATAGAAACGGAGTCAAATATCCTTTTGGAGCGAATTGAAAAGGTTTTTAAGGTGATATTGGCCGAAGGCTATTTCTCTGAAATATATGACCACAGCCACAAAAAAGACTTCTGGGGTCTTTTCGAAACGCATAAAAAGGCTTTAATAGTGGCTAAAGCCAAAGTGTCTATTGGTTTTGATTTTTCAAAAATGACCTGGCGACTAGAAGAAGGAAAAAAGAAAATAGTGATTGAAAATTTCCCCCAAGCCGAGGTATTGTCTATTGACCCGCAATACAAATTCTACGATATCAATCAAGGTATGATGAGTAGGTTTAAGCCGGAAGATTATACTAAGATTATTGGCGAAGCCAAAGACCTCATGAAAGAGAGGGCTTTAGAAAGCGACCTGCCTGCTTCTGCCAACAAGCAAATAAGCGTAATTATAAAACAACTGGCCAACTCTATGGACTGGGAGCTAGATATTACGGAAGCAAAAGAAACTAAAACCAAAGGTTTAAAAGAGACCATTAAGGGGTACTTGAAGGTTTGATTCTTTGCTAAAAGGAGTTGGGCTTCCTCAGCAGGCTGATGGCTAAATCAAATAATCTAAAACAACCACAGTGCCGGCTCCATTTTCTAAATCTTGTATGGTTAAGCTAATTTTTGAATTACCCTGTTCATTAAAAAGCTCTAGCCTTTTTTTAGTTATTTCAGAGCCCATAGATATTCTTGCGGAATTTTGATTCTGTTTAGCTTTGGCAGACTCTTTTCTACCTATTCCATTGTCTTTAATAATTATTTGGAGGTGAGCGTCGTTTGGCTCATTAATAGTTAATCTTATGTGCTTGTTCTCCTTTTTACTTGGCCGCAAGCCGTGCCAAATAGCGTTTTCTACAATAGGCTGTAAAAGCATAGGAGGGAAGTCTAAATCTAAGGCATCATTCGAAGCCTTATTAATGATTTTGAAATCAATAGCGGCGTCCAGTCGGTCGGCTTCGGAATCTACATATTGCTGAAGGGTGTCTAGCTCTTCTGCCAAAGTGATTATTTGCTTCTGAGTTTGCTGCAAAATGGTTCTTACCAGTTTAGAAAACCGAGATAAATAGGTGATAGCTTTTTCGTTTTCATTTTTTAACACAAGATTCCTGATGCTGTTGAGGCTATTAAAAACAAAATGTGGATTCATCTGACTCCGAAGAGCCAGCATCTCGGTTTCTATAATTTTCCTTTCTGCTTTTAGGGCATTTTCTGAGTCAAGTTTTTGCCGAACCGCCATAGCAAAAGAGAAGACTATAACTTCAAATAATACAGCTAAGGGTAAAGAAAACATGTGATTAAGAATTCCTTCACCCCAGTTTTGACTAGCCGTCAAATCTTTTAACCAAGCACACAAGGCAAAGAAAAATAGCATAGCATTTCCTATCAAAATGTATTTAACCAGAGGGCCTTCTATTCTTCTGTACGTATAAACTAGAAACCAGAAATAAAATACTATTAGGGGTATTTTGTTGTATACAATTAAGTCGCTGTAGTAGTTGTTATTGGTAAGTAGTAGAAAAATAAATTGTAGAATACTGAACACCCAAATCACAAGAACCGACTTATTAACAAATTTATACCATTTAGGTTTTTTGGAGCGAATTAATAATAGAGAAATAGCAAATTTGAAGTAAAAACCGACTCCTAGCCAAAAGAAAAGTTCTTGACCGTATTTCTTAATATATGGGAAGTTTTGAATGCCTTGTCCTATGAAAGTATATCCTCTGCTTTGGATAAGTGAATAAGCCAAGGCACAAAAAACATAAAGAAAGTAGTACCTGTTTATCAAAGATTTTGGACTCTTTAACATAAAGAAAAGAGCCACAAAAGTTATTAAAATAAGAGCACCTTGATAGATATTCCGAAGCTGGACTTCTTTAATGTTATGTTCGTAATATCCTCTTAAAGTCTGGTTTAGTTTGTTTTCGGAGCCTACTGATAATTTCGCTATAACCGGTTTTTGAGGAAGAGGGTTATACTTTCCCAAATAACCATAAACAGGTTTGATTTGTATGTAAATCTGAAGGGTTTCTTGAGGTTTTATTTTAGTTGTGATGTAGTCAATTTTTTGCAGGTCGGTTTGTGCGGAGTTATATTTTAATTGACCACTTATAAACTCCTGTTTATTCCCGTTGGCTTCTATTTTAAATAAGTGAACTTCGTCGTTTAGCCAATCCCTAAAGTAAAGAGTCTGCTCCTCTGGGCTGTTGTTTTTTATAGGGAGATATAGCCAAATAGCTGACTTGCCCGAACTTGCTGTTTTATAAGCATCCAGAATTTGCCATTTTGTATCAGATGAACGAATTTCCTCTAGGCTTGTGTCTTGGTTTTGCTCTGTAAAAAGTGCTGTTCCTCTTATATTTTGTTTGCTAAAATCACTGCTTAATAGTAGGGTGTCTCCTATTTGTGCATCGGCAGTTGTAGGAAAGGCTATGAGTAGGCTAAATAGAATAAGTGTTCTCCTTAAATAGGAGGTTATAGTTTTCGCTATGCTTTTTTTGTGTTTCAAGTTCTAAATATATATAATTTTTATGCGTGGAATTTTTGAAAATCCTCTTTAAGCTGTCTGAGGGCCTATTTAGTAGGAGTTTGAAGCTATGGGAAGAACCATTCACAAAGAAAAAATGACCATCGATTTAGTCTTGGATACCAGTGGTTTATTAAAGAAATGTTTCCATGTTTCTTAGCTTAAATTTGATTGAATTTTTAAACTGTTAATCAAATAAGTCATGAGAAATTATAAACATAAGAATAGTCTAGTTCAAAGCATTCTGGTATTAATAGTGGCCGCTGTAGCTGTCTCCTGTAGTTCTTCTGAGGTTCCAGAACCAGAAATCCTAGATGAGCTTTTTTCAATAGAGGCAAAGAAGTTTAGAGTAAGTAAAACGGTCTATTACAATCCTGAAGGCGAGGAAGTGAGAACGGTGACTGATACTGCTTTTTACGATATGGATACATTAATAAATGGGCAAGTTTGGTATGGTCAAGTAGGAGGTACTCAAGTTTTTAGGAATGGTGATGATGGATTTTATACATATCTTAAACCCCTAGATATAATTTATCTGGTCTATAAATACCCTGCTACTTCGGAAGAATATTATGCTACCAAAAGCTTTCAAGGAGCCTCATATCAAAATGATGGGCCAAATCCTTTTAATGTGACGGATTATAATATGCTAGTGGTTAGTACCAAGGCCACCGCTGATATGAAGTTTACTGACCAGAGTTATGATGGACTTATTCATTATAAAAAAGAAGAACATACTGTTAGTACTAACGGGTTTATTTCACCAGCAGAGTGGTTTATAAAACCGGGCTTAGGTACAGTCTGTTTTAAAGCATATTTTGACGAAGGATTTCAGAATTTACAAGTATATTCAGAAACTCTATTGTTTCTCTAACTGAGAAGTTCTTCAATTACGGTCTCTTTTCTGTACCTAGAAAGAGGAATTTGTACGTCGTCGCTCATAAGTATATAACCTTTAGCTTTTACCAAATGCCGCATCTCTTCTTTATTAATAAGGTAAGAATTATGAGTCCGAATAAATGGCTTTTGACTTAGTGTGTCTTCTATTTGCTTAAAGGGCACTGTAGCCAGTATTTGACTGCCATCATTTAATTTAAGAATCGTGTAATTCCCTTCGGCTTTGCACCATATTATATCTGCAATATTCAAAAACACATAGCCGGCTCTTGAAGGGAGTGAAATTCTATTGAATTCTTGAGTGCCATTAGCCATGGCATCTATGAGATTATTGAAAAGGACTTGTTTTTCTTTCAAGGCTCTTTTATCTATCACGCTTTCTACAGCATTTTTTAGCTCCTCTAAGTCTACAGGCTTTTGTAAATAATCTAGTGCAGAAAACTTAATAGCTCTAATAGCATAGCTATCAAATGCAGTAATAAATATTACTTCAAAATCGAAAGGTTTAAGTTTCGATAAAAGCTCAAAACCATTGAAGCCAGGCATTTGAACGTCTAAAAATACCAAGTCTACAGTGTTATTCTTTAAAAAAGGTAATGCTTCACTAGGATCAATGAAAATTGCCTTTATTTCAATTTCGGGAAGGTGCTTTTCAATGAAATATTGAAGCGTTTCATTGCAGTGCTTTTCATCATCTATTAAAACGGCTTGTATTTTACTCATTTAAGGAGTCCCTTCTTTTCTTAGCCTCTCGCCAAGTAGTTAATATAATATTGTTATCGTCAAGATACTTTTTAAAAGCAGGATCCATCATTGCCAGCATGTCTCCTTTTCTCGTTGGGCCAGAGCCAGATATCTCTGGAAAAACCTCCGTAGTCCAGGTGCAGTGCATTATTACCATGGTAAGACCGGGCTTTAATTCAGCTATTGTCTTAATGTATCGCTCTGTTTTATAAGCTTGTAATTCCGCATCGCCCATTTTCTCATTGGCTTTCCAGCCGTAAGATACGTTATGAAGATCGTCGAGTACTGGCAATTTGGCATCCCATAGTTGTTTTCCTATGGTGTTGGTGACTTCTTGTGTAAGCCCTGCGGTGGCGGCAGTTTTGGAAATCATGGTATTGTGCCCACCAGGAAACATTACAGGTATTCCTTCTTCCATACCTACTTTTAAATATCGCATTAAAAAATCTCTTGTGGCAAATAGTGTACCCATGTGAGAGTCTAAATGAGTAGGCTCCCAACCCATAGTGCGGCTTCTTTCTAACTGTGCTCTTATCTCCGTTTCTATTTCGTCTGGGCTAGCATTCATGGCTGTAGCCATTACAGAAGGCCATATGGCCCCTTCTTTATCCACCAGACCAGGTACCGCAGGCTTGCCTGATAAAGGTCCCCATCTATAATCACCAAATTCAGATGTCAGGGTTAGGTGTAAGCCTGCATCGGTGTCTGGGTTTTTCTCTAAATATTTAAAGAAACCAGGAATCCATGGGCAGGGCATCATCATGCTTAAGGAGTTGGCTACGCCCTCTTCCATGGCTTTTATGGTCCCAAGGTTTGAGTCATAGCTCATTCCGACGTCATCTATATGCAAGATAAGTACTTTACTGCCTTTAGGGTAGCCTAGTTTTTCGGCGTAGGTTTCTTGGCAATGTGCATACAAAGTGCTGACTAAGAAAAATAGTGTAATAAGGTATTTCATTGTTGATGGGTTGAAAGTTATTTGAAAAAACAATTAGTTAGATGTTAACCTTTAGATTGATTACTGAACTAATGGCTAAAAGTACCATTAAAGATAAGCAATCATGAAAAATAAAATTAAGGGAGTCTTGATTTTAGCTATTTTAAGTTCCACATCATTAGTTCATGCTCAGATATTTAGTGCCGAAAGACTGCTGAAAAGAGCCAAAGACAGAGTCAATAACAGGACTGAGCAAAAGGTAAATGATAAAGTAGATGGCGGTGTAGACAAGGTATTGGATGGAATCTTTAAAAAAGTAGACGAACCCATTTCTAAAAAAGAAAAACCTGATGAGCCAGGAAAAACACCTGAGACACAGACCGCAGATTTATTGGGAGGCCTTTTTGGAAGTTTGGGTACAGCCCCAAATCCTTTGCCAACTTATTCTTTCCAAACTTCTTATGTGATGGAAGTAAAAGTAAAGGATAAAAAGGAAGTTACGGAAATGGTCACGAAGTACTTCTTTGATAAGAACGGCGAAAATGTTGGCTCTAAGGTGCTTTCTATGTCTAGCGGTAAGAAGCTTGACAAAGAAGCCCAGGCAATCGACTTTATGGTGATGGATACCAAAAATAATGGTATGTATTCTTTCATGAATATGAATGGAAAGAAAAGTATGATTGGGGTTTCACTAGGAAAAGAAACCCAAGAAGACATTCAAAACTTAGTGAATGAAGGTGACCAGCAAGGGAGTTTTGTAAGAACCAATGAAACGCTCACAATAGCGGGAAGAAACACCTATGCCTACGTAATGACTGATGAGAATGGTACGGTAAGTAAAACATGGATAAGTGACAAACCAGTGCCGGAGGTGGCTGCATACTATAAAACCTTTCAAAAAATGATGCAGAATGACAAAGCCTCAAAAGCCAATACTTATGGAGGAAATGCTGAAATGAATAAGTTGGTCATGGAAGGAAGAGCCGTTTTAGGCATGGATAGTAAAGACAAAAAAGGAGCGGAAACTCAGCTTAGGATTACCGAAATAAATGCCAACGATAATTTCACTTTTAACACGGCAGGTTACGATAACATGATGGACATAGGAAAAATCATGAGCGATGCTCAAAATCAAAATAATTAAAAAATAGAAAATGAAAAAAATAATAATTACCAGTCTTAGTGCATTTGTATTAATCGCTTGTCAATCTGGAAGTGACTCAGAAACTCTTTCTGAGAAAATAGAGGAACAAGTAAAGGCCAAAGGCGAAGTTTGTGATTACCTCAAAGATGAAGATGTGAAGGAGGTTTATGGTCTTTCTGATTCTCATGAAATTAGGAGAAATGAAAATTATGGTATTTGTAATTTGAATTGGAAAAAAGACCCTTCTTCTGATGACGCGTCGGTGTATTATTCTGTAAGTATGAATTTTAGTACCTTGGAGGCTACCACAAAAGAGGAGGCAAAAGAAGGTTTTGACATGATTATTTCTAGAATGACGGGTGGAATGAAAATAAGCAATGAAAGCATTCAAGAAAAAGCGAAGGAAATGGGAGTGGATATGGATTTGTCAGAAACGCTCAAAGATGGCGTGACTATACAAGGGCAATCTTTCACAGAAATAGCTGGTGTAGGTGATAAAGCTATGTGGAGTGCAAGAACTACGCAGTTAACTATTTTGAAAGGAACGGAGGTTTTCTTTGTGAATACGCACTGCGGAGGTGATAAAGTGGAAGCTCTTGAAAAAGCGAAGGCAATGGCTATAAAAGTAGCGGCTATGTTATAGTCAATTTAGGTATGAAAATTATAACAGAGGAGCTTGGCATTTTGTCGAGCTCCTTTGCTTTTTGAGAGCTTTCTATGCAATAGATATTTTGCCTAAAAGCATTTAAATGTTTTGGGAGTTTATGTTTACTTTTAGGCTAGCAGAAACACTAATATTTGAAGCAAATAGATTTACTGAAGTCTGGAGACCAACTAGCCCTAAAGGCTTTTTATGGAGAACATAAGTCTGCTTTCCTGTTTTTCGGGAATAGGTATGATTTAGACCGAGAGGAATTAATTGATGTTTATCAAGATGCCTGTATTGTGCTTTTTGAGAAGCTTAAAGCTGGAAAACTAGAAGATGTAAACAGCAGTTTAAAAACCTATTTGTTTGGTATTGGTAAGAATTTAATATTCAAACGATTTAAACAAAAAGCAAAAGTCGTTGATTTGGATACTGTGGAAATTACCAGTTTTGAAGACCCATTTAAGGACGATGAAACCTTGGAAGAAAAACGAATGAGAGCGGCTTTTGTTAAACTTGGGGGGCAGTGTCAAGAGGTTTTACGGCTATTTTATTATGAAGAGAAAAGTCTGGATGAAATAGTGTCAATACTGACTTACAAAGACAAAAATGTTTTAAAAAGCCAAAAGTCGAGGTGTTTGAAACAGCTAAAAGATTTGGTGAAACAAAATGGATAAAGACGACGAAATAATAAAAAAAGCGATTGTAAGAAATGAGCGGCTAAAGCTCAAAAAATTACTAGCGGAAGAAGATGAGCTCGCAGAACCCAAGAAACCATGGTGGCCGTATGCCACGGCTGCTGCGGTTCTTTGCATAGCGGCTTTTTCTTATTGGATGCTTAATGAAACCGAAACTCAGGCAGACCTTTATGCTGCCTATTATCAAAAATACCCTAATGTAGTTTCTCCATTGACACGAAGTGAAGAGTCCGCTACAGAAAAAGAAAAGCTATACCAAGACTATGAAAAAGGGGATTACGCTTTGGCCATTTCAGGCTTAGAAGCCTTGGATTCAGATACTGCGTCTTTTTATTTAGCATTAACTTACTTGGAAACCCAAGACTATCAAAAAGCGGAATCAATGCTGGATTCTCAGGCTTTTTCTGGTTCTGCTTTTGAGTTATACGTTAAATGGTATAGAGCGTTAGCCTTGCTTAAAATGGAGCAAGAAAATGAAGCGATACTTTTGTTAAATGAACTAAAGACAAAAGACTTTCCTCTTGCTGAAAATGTTCAACTTCTTCTAAAAGATCTTAAGGCAAAATAGCCTATAGGTAAAAGAAGCAGTAAAAGCCACCAATAGTTATTTATTTCTAAGTCTACAGGAGAATTATCGCCAACGGTCACAAAACCAGCCCAATAAAAAGGATGCTGCTTTAAAGGATTTTCTTTGATAAACTGCTTTTTAGCATTGCTCAGGGCTATGTTTTTGGCTTCTCCATTTTTGATGTTTTGATAAAAATGTTTCATCAGTTCTGCGGTTTCGGTATCAGGGATTCGCCATAAACTATGCACTACAGACTCCACTCCGGCGTAAGTCATAGCTCTAGATAAACTCATCAATCCTTCACCTACTAGCTCTTGTCCTACCCCCGTATTACATGCACTTAAAGTCACCATGCTAGCAGGGAAGTTTAGGTTATAGAGCTCTTTAAATTTTAGTTCTTCGTCATTAGAAAAAACTAACGATGACGACTCAAAGTCTGTACTGTCTAAATGAGCATGCATAGCTAAATGATAGGCCTTGTATTTGCCTAAAGAAGCCAGAAAGTTCTTTTTTGAGGCATTGCTATTTAATAATTGACTGGTAGCAGTGATTTGTTTTATGTTTTCAATCTCGACTACATTTTTAGGGATGTTAAGGTATTTGCTGTTTGAATAATCAGGAGCAACACTTAATAAACCTGTGGCTTTTTTATGACTTTTGTGTTGTAAAAATTGAATACCGTGAGCGTAACTTATTTGATGTTCTAGACCAATTGGAACTCCCTTTGATACCAAAGTTTCAAAAGGTAATTCTTGTAAAAAACTTTCCGGAATTATGATGATTTCATCTTTCAAGTCTTCTTTAATTGGGCCTATTAATTTCTTGAAAAGGTAGGCGGAGGTCTCTTCCCATGAAGCATCTAAACTACGAAGTTGGTCAATGTACGTGTTAATATCCTGGACCAAGCTGTCTTTATTGGCAAGGTGATAAATCTCCACATTCTCTTTGCTCAAATAAGTGGCAAAGACTTCGTTTTCTGTTACAAAATACCTCAGTATGGACTGCTTATTTTTTAGGTTTCCCAAAATACTTTTGACGGAAAATTCGCGATAACTGTTTCGGCTAAAGCCTTTGTTTTTTTGGGAAATTCTTTGCTCTGTAATCGCAATACTATCTTTTAGAGAAGCTTCCTCTGGTGCCTTATCTTTAAGGTTTGCTAGCTTAATTTGGAGCCTGTTTTTTTCTTCTAGAAGGTTTTCTGGCAAATTCAGGTTTTCAATGTTCTTATTCAGAAATGAGTTCCAGAGGTGCTGTGAAGAGCCATTTTCTACTTTTTCAAGTACTTCAAGTATTTGCTCTTGATTATAATTCGAAGCTTTTATATTAAAAAGAACTTCTTCATTTATGGTTTTATGGGTTTCGTCTAGCGGGAAATTGAAGGTGCCCTTTTCGTAATAAATTAAAAACATTTTGAGCGACAGCTGAGAGAGAGCTAAAGCAGTTTCTTGCTGTTCTTTATTCTCACCAGCAGACTTTCTATATACCGCAGATGCCGAATTTAAAATATACATCCACCTACTAGAAATGGAATTATTGATATCATCCAAGCTAAGATTTTTGAGCTTGATTTTTTTGCCTAAAAAACCTTCAATAGCGTCTTTTACCATGCTTTGTACCTCACTCGCATTTTCGGGCTCTGCCATTAATTTGGCTTCTGTAAGTTTCAGTATCAGGTAACTTATGTCATTACTGTCAAAGTCTTTTTCTGCTAAACTTTTTCGAGTGTAAGTTAGCATTAAGTCTGGCATGTCTTGGGCAAAATATAGCGATGCATAATTAGAAAGAGCCTTCATTCTGTTATGGTCGGTCTCTGCCAATTCCAGCATTTTATCAAAATATGCTTTGGCTTCGTCAAAATGCTTTTCGTTTAACATGCCGTACCCCATGCTGTCAAAGGCATACAGATAATGGTCAAAATAGCTGTCGACTTTATGTTTTTGATGCCATTCGGTAAATTCAGCTAAGAGATTTTGGTACACTTCTTTGTCTGGTCGTAAAACCAAAAAGTATGCTTTGGAATAGTAAAACTTGTATCCAAAAATATGAAGTTGTTCTTCTGTAATATCAAATTCATCAGAGCGTAAGCGAGCAAAATATTCTTCAAAATTGTTAAGAATTCGGCTACCATTCTCCCAGTCGCCGTATTCTTGCATGTTTTGAAGTAGGTTCATGAATGATGAAACCATAGCATCAGGCTCATCTTTTTGGTGGTATTTCCAAAGTAACTCATGAGCTCTGGTATTGTAGGCCTTGCTCTTATGCTCTATGTCTATTTGCCAGTAAGCAAAACCAGCCTCACCCAAAATAGACGGAAGTAAAATGTCAGATTCATCTCCATTTTTATCAAGAATTTCAATGGCCGTATTATGGTTGTCAATACTTCCATTGAAATCCTGATTATGATAAAGCGTATAGCCTTTTAGGTAATGGTAAAGAGCTTGACTTTTTGGAGAGCCCAACTCTTTTTTGTCAGCAAGCTGGTACTTTTCGAAGTAATAATTAGCACTGTCATAACCGAAATTATCGGCTAAATAAGTAATTCTGGGTTCTAAATATTTGAAAAGACTATCTGTGGCATTTGATTCATCCTTTAAGATTTCTGTAGCTTCATGAAGACTCATTTGAGCTAGAGAATCACTGTCTGTACTTAAAGTCTCATACTTGAGGTACAAATCATATGCTTTAATTAAATGCTCAGAAGGCTCTTCTATGACTTCTTTGGGTTTCTGTTTTGAGCAGGAAAGAAGTACAAAAATCAAAAAGAACCCAATTCTCATTTCTCTAAAATAGTTTCATGAATAGTCTTGAAAAGTGAGTATTCATCTGTGGTATCACAGCTTAGTTCCCAAACCATCACACCACCTAGCTTTTTGTCCATCGCTAGTTTGGTTTTGTTGGCAATGGTAATGGTACCGTTATAGTAATGCCCATTCCAGTAGTCGTCATAATGACTGGCTCCTGCTTCTAGCAGTTGTTTGTACGTAAATCCGAAATTTCCATGTCCTTTCTTAGCATAAAAAGGCAAGCCCAATACACACTTTTCGGCAGGTAAGTTACGCTCATTTAACCAAAAGTCAATACAGATAACTGCCATAGAATAAGGCGAGTGATGCTTTAACTCTTTTGGGCCATAGTCTCCGTCATAAACCATAATATTTAGCCAGTCCATGTACGGATAAACTTCCTCTTTGATGCCGTAGGCTTGTTTTCCTTTAGAAACTACGGCCGCAGTCAATTTTCCACCTCTTTTATGTAAGGCCGTATAGAGGTCTTTACATAATAAAATATAATCATCTGCAGAGCGGTGGTCAGGGTCAGGGTATTCCCAGTCTAAATCAACGCCATCTAAATTATATTTTTCTACAAAATCCATCGTAGAGTTAATGAAAGTGGCTCTTCCTTTTGGGGTTTCAGCCATTCGGTGAAATCTTCCATCTTCTCCACCACCATCACCAATTCCCCAGCCACCTACAGAAATAAATACCTCTACTCCGTTTTCATGAGCCAGAGGGACTAGTTCTTTTAAGATGCTGTCATCTTTAAGCGGAATTAAAGTATCACCCGTTTTTGCTGGAATAGCAAAAGAATAATTTAGGTGCGTAATGTTTTCAAAAGGAATAGCAGACGGGGGCGTGTTTGGAGTATAATAGGCTACCGTTTTAAAATCTTTTTGAGCGAAAACTAAGGAAGATATTAGTAATAAGCTTATTAGGCTAAATAGGTTTTTCTTTGTCATTTTAAATAATTGATTGAATTCCAATTTACAGAAAAATAGCGGCTCATTTAAGTTTTGCAGAAAGTCTGGTCAAATAGTAAAAATCTGTCTTGAATCCTTTATAATTGAAAGAAATGGCATCTTAATTGATGATATTTGTGTGAATAATAAACGCCCAACTAGTGCAGAAATTTGTTTTCTTCGTTTTAGTACTTTTTACTTTTTCTTGTGATACGGATTCTTCAAATGACGTAAAGGCTATGAGCTTTTTAGGTACATGGGAGATTGATGAAGTTAACTTTAAGATAGATGGCAATACGTATCCTGCCAGTACCTCAAAACTTTATCAGGCAAATATTAGTCAGTTGGTCTGGGATTTTGAAAATGAACAAATTCTGAAGGAGCAGCAAAATTCTAAAACATTTAGCCATAATTATGCTTTTAATGAAAAGGATGGCAGTATTACCATTAGCGGGAATAAGCTATTTACAGAACTTTATTACCTTCGTTTCTCAGAGGAAAACCTGGAGGTTAGCTCTACTGAGGTAAGTAATTTGGGCTTTGATTACTCGCATAATTCCCAAGAAGGTAATCTTATACAAGATGCCGTTTTTATGCTAGAAGGTCAGCTGGCTGAAAGTGAAATTAGAAATGCTCAAACCTTACAAAAGGTTTATGTTTTCTCAAAAATAGATTAAGCTTTAAAACTATTCAGCTAAGAGCTCTAACACTTTTTCTATCGGTCTTCCTATCACTGCTTTGTTTCCTTTAACTATTATCGGGCGTTCTATTAACTTAGGAAACTTCACCATAGCTGCTATCCATTCTGTTTCTGATAGTTCTTTCCCTTTAAAGTTTTCTTTAAATGCAGATTCTCCTTTTCTAACTAGGTCTTTCGCCCGCATATTTAGTTTAGCAAGCAAGGCTGTTAATTCGGCTTCTGTTAAAGGATTCTTTAAATATTCTACCGTTTCAAAATCAACCCCTTTTTCTTTTAATAGGTTATAGCCGTCTCTACTTTTAGAGCATCTACTGTTGTGATATATTTTCATAGTTCTTTTCTAAGGCTTAATTCTGTCAAATCTTACATTCTCTCCGGAACGTCAATTCCCAATAACTTCATACCATTTTTCAATGTTTGAGCTACTTGCTGAATCAAGGCTAATCTAAAATCTCTTTTAGCCAAATCAGTTTCATTCATAACACTTAGTTCGCCGTAGAAAGAGTTGAAAGTTTTCGCTAAATCATAACAGTAGTTTGCCACTACGGAAGGTGCGAAATCTGCTGCGGCCTTGTCCACACTGTTTTTGTATTCACCTAATAAATAAACCAAATCAGTTTCAATACTTGCCATTTCTACGGCCTCTATCTTGGTAGGAGTGCTAATGCCCTCCGATGCCGCCTTTCTTAAAATAGATTTGATTCTGGCATGTGTGTACTGAATAAAAGGACCTGTGTTTCCTTGAAAGTCAATAGACTCGGCAGGGTTAAACTGCATTCTTTTCTTGGGTTCTACTTTTAGTAAGAAATACTTTAAAGCACCTAGAGCCAGCATTTCAAAGAGTTCTTCTTTTTCACTATCTGTAAAGCTATCTACTTTTCCTTTTTCTTCGGTAGAAGCCTTGGCGGTTGCTATCATTTCAGCCACTAAGTCATCGGCATCTACCACAGTTCCTTCTCTTGATTTCATTTTGCCAGTAGGCAAATCCACCATGCCGTAGCTTAGGTGATAACAGCCATCAGCGTATTTTCTGCCTAGCTTTTTCAGAATAGCAAAAAGCACCTTGAAATGGTAGTCTTGCTCATTTCCTACTACCCAAATGGCTTTTTCTGAGCCGTAATCTTTAAACTTAAGTTCTGTGGTTCCTAAATCTTGTGTGATATAAACGGAGGTTCCGTCACCTCTAAGCACCAACTTCTCGTCCATGCCCTCCTCGGTCAAATCTATCCACACAGAATTGTCTTCTTTTTTGAAGAAAACACCTTTTTCTAGTCCTTCGTCTACAATGTCTTTTCCTAATACATAGGTGTCAGACTCGTAATAAGTTTTGTCAAAACTCACCCCGATTTTCTTATAGGTAGCATTAAAACCATCATAAACCCAAGTGTTCATTTTTTTCCAAAGTGCCACCACTTCACTGTCTCCAGCTTCCCATTTTAAAAGCATGGCTTGTGCCTCTTTCATAAGAGGAGCGTTCTTTTTTGCATCATCTTCAGATTGACCAGCGGCTATTAAATCAGCTATTTCTGCTTTATATGCCTTGTCAAAAGCCACATAGTATTTCCCAGCCAAATGGTCACCTTTGATGCCTGCACTTTCTGGGGTTTCTCCATTACCAAATAACTGGTAGGCTATCATGGATTTGCAGATGTGTATTCCTCTGTCGTTTACCAAGCACACTTTGCTTACATCATAACCATTGGTTTTGAGTATTTCAGAAACAGAAGCACCTAAGAAGTTATTTCTTAAATGTCCTAAGTGAAGCGGTTTATTGGTGTTTGGCGAAGAGAATTCTACTAAAACAGAGGCATTTTTGTTTTCAAAATCTCCGTTGTCTGCTAGTTGAGAATTGAAAAGGTCAGACCAAATGCTCTCAGCCAATACTAAATTTAAAAAACCTTGAACTACATTGAAACCAGCTATAATAGTTGAGTTTTCTACCAAATAGTTTCCTAGTTGTTCGCCTATTTCTACGGGCTTTTTCCTAAGCTTTTTGACCAAAGGAAAAACCACAAAAGTATAAGTACCTTCAAAGTCTTTTCTGGTAGGCTGAAGTATAACCTCGCCTTCTTCTTCAAAAAGTGTTTTTAAAGCCTTAGAAATGTCGTTTTGAAGCTGCTGCTCAATGTTCATAGTACACGGTTTGGAAAATGAACCGCAAAATTAAAACTTTTAAGGAGAGAATAGTAGGCTGGAGGTTTTAAGACTGATATTTTTGCGGCTTTTAAATCCCAAAAAAGTAAAATGAAACAATTTATCTACACAGTTCTTGCTTTTAGCTTATTGATTTCTTGCAGTAAAACCACGGATGACGCAATAGAGCCAAATTCAGATGTAAAGGCCACTTTTGCAGTTCAAACCCTAACGGATTTTGAAGGGATTGAGGGTTTTGATGTTACCGGAATTAGGTCAATGGTTTTTGACTCAAAGGATAATCTTTATTTCACTACGGATGGTTCTATCAATGTTTTTAAAATGACTCCAGACGGAAGCATGAGCACTTTGCCATATTCTTCCAATGAGATTTTTAAATACGATAGCCCTAGCAGGCTTTTCTTAGGGGCAAATGATGAACTCTGTATTACAGGACTTTATCAAAAATCAGATGTGCTGTATTTTTCATACAAAGAAGGTGGAGAAATAGAGGCAGTACCAAATCCCTTTGCAGGACCTGATGATTTTTATTCACTTATTTCCTTTATGACTAGCGACGCTGATGGAAATAATATTCTTGGTTATAATACAAGTGTTTACAGGCAAAATGGCGATGAATGGGTAGAGATAGCTCAGGAAGTGGAGCTTAACGGACATGGCTTAGAAGGAAATATTTTTTCTACAGGTGGAGGTAGAAGCTATTATAAATTAACTGGTTTTGAAGGTATATTTAATGACGCAGTTTTGGCCTACTTAGACACTGATTTTCAAAAGCATTATATTCAATCTGATAGCTTTTATCCTGGAGATGAAACCACTTATGATTATGGAGATGGCACTGTTCCCAATGTTTTTGTGGGTAACGTAAGCGTATTGACTTCAGATAAACAAGGAAATTTTTATTTCTTAGATGAATACAAATTAACAGGAAGAGTAAGGCTGAGAAGGCTGTCTTTAGATGGTAAACTTAGCACCTTGGCTGGAGGCGTGCTAGCTGACAGTAATACGGACGGAATTGGTTCTGACGCTTCCTTTATTTATGCTTTTACCATGGCTATAAATAGCAAAGGCGAGATTTATATAGGAACCTCAGATGGTTTAAGATTAGCCACAGAATCAACTTCTAATTGATTGTTTCGGCGATTTTAAGCTATAAGCGACAAACAGAAATATATAAATTACGGAAATTGAGCCACTTATAAGCTTATTTGTAGTAATAGACGCTATACATTTCCTAATTTTGATAACTACATTATAAAAAATCAAGAATGCTGCAATCAATGACGGGCTATGGCTCGGCCGCTATAGAAAACGATAAACTTGCTGTTTCGGCAGAGGTTAAAACGCTTAATTCAAAGTTTACGGATATATTTTGCAGAATGCCCAGAACGTATTCTGATAAGGAAGTAGAACTTAGAAATTTACTTTCTACGGAATTATCTAGAGGGAAAATGGAGCTGTCTTTGAACGTAGTTTCAAAGGATGAAAGCGTGGCAGGAACAAGTGTAAATAGAGGACTTGTTAAAGCATATTTCAAAGATTTGATGGCAACTGCCAAAGAGCTTGATTTTGATGCCACGCCAACGGATGTGCTTAGAATGGCCACCATGATGCCCAATGCCTATGTTACCAATGTGGTAAATGAAGAAGCTGCGGAAGAGGAGTGGGAGTTAATTTTAGATACGGTAAAGCAGGCTATTGTCAAATGCCAAGAGTTTAGAAGTCAAGAAGGAGCGGTTACGGCAGAGAAGTTTAAGGAGTACATAGCCAATATAGGTGAGCATCTTGAAAAAGTGGTAGAGCAAGATCCACATAGAATTCCGGTCATTAGAGAAAGAATAGAAAAAGCTATTTCAGACTTGGTTCAAAGTGACAATTTTAACCAAGATAGGTTTGAGCAGGAGTTGGTGTATTATGTAGAGAAATATGACATTTCGGAAGAGAAAGTAAGACTAGGAAATCACCTAACTTATTTTGTAGCTGAATTAGAAAAAGGCACCAACGGAAAACGCTTGAACTTCATTTCGCAGGAGATTGGAAGAGAAATAAACACCATTGGTTCTAAAGCCAATGACGCCATTATTCAAAAACTGGTAGTTCAGATGAAAGACGAGTTGGAGAAAATTAAAGAGCAAACTTTGAACATTGTTTAATAAATATGTGTCTTCTTTTTGAAGCATACTTTAGTTTATCATGTCTTTTAGTTCAGAAGAAATAGCTGCACTCATCCCCGCCCTTTTACTAGGAATAGGCCTAAGTGCCGCCTCTGGTTTTAGAGTATTCTTACCACTTTTGGTAGGAAACCTAGCAGGAAAGTTTGGTGTGTATGAACTGGCCGATAACATGGCTTGGATGGGAGATAATACCACCACCATAGTTTTGGCAGTAGCGGCGGTTTTTGAACTGGCGGCATATTACATACCTGTGGTTGATAATCTTTTAGACACCATTGCCATGCCCATTGCGGTGGCAGCAGGTACTATTTTAACTTCTTCATTTTTACAAATAGACGACCCCATGTTACAGTGGGGGCTAGGTTTGGTGGCCGGAGGTGGTGTTGCCGGAACCATTCAGGCAGGTACTTCGCTGCTAAGACTGGGTAGTACTAAATTCACAGGTGGCCTTGGGAATAATTTAATAGCAAGTGTGGAAAATGGCTTTTCAGCTGTACTTGCTATAGTGGCTCTTATGCTACCTATTTTCATTGGGGCTATTGTCCTATACTTCGTGGTTTGGATTTGGCGAAAGCTTATCAAACAAAGACGTCAAAAGGCAAGCGTATAAAATCAATGTAGATTTTTTTGTGACTTCTTAAGATTGAAAGGTCTAAAAAGAAACAAAACATAAAATTCTACAAATGACAAAATCGATATTTATACTAAGCTTCGTTACACTTTTTGCTTTCGGAAACCTTCAAGCTCAATCTTTTGATTTAGGTATGCTAGATAATGCTATGGGCATGTTTAAGAGCGGTGATAAAAACACAAAAGTGGCAGGTATTTTAGGTGATGCCGTCATGAGCCTTAAAGACGAAGCCAAAAGCTCAGATAACAACTTTTCTTCAAAACTAATAGGTCAGGCTTCTGTTTTGGGTGGTTTAATTCCATCAATCAAGAAAGGAAATGCAGATATGAATTTAGTGCAAAAAGTAATTAGCACTATTAAGACTTTGGTGGCAGCTCAACGTCTAAAAAGCCTTTTAGGTGGTGGTAGCCTTTTAGGTAAAAGCTCTCAAGTAAACTCAAATGTTGGTTTAATCCAATCTGGCCTGGGAGCCTTAGGTTCTGGTTCGGCTGTTGATAAATTATCAAGTGCTTTAGGAGCCGTAACTAAGAAAAGCAGCAAACTAGAGAAAACAGGTATTTTCGCCAATTTAGCCGAGAAAGCCGTTTCAAAGAAATTAGGAACTTCACTAAATCTACTTAATGGATTGTTGTAATATTTTCAACAATATAGTCGTGACCTCCATGCGAAAGTATGGAGGTTTTTTTATGGGCTGTTTTTGCTAAATTTGTTTCAGAAAATTCAACCAATATTTAATGACCAATTCAATTAAGTCTTTCTTCCTTCTACTATTTAGTGCCTTTCTGTTTTTTTCCTGCCAAACAGAGGAGAAAGCCAAGAAGCCAAACGTAATCTTCATCATGACTGACGACCACGCCAAAAAAGCCATGAGTGCTTATGAAGGTGCTGTTATGCAAACGCCCCATCTTGACCAGTTGGCTTCTGAAGGTGTTTTGTTTGATAGAGCTTATTGTACTAACTCTATATGTGGGCCAAGTAGAGCCGTGTTTTTGACCGGAAAGTTTTCGCATAAAAATGGTTTTATGTCTAACCATGATACTTTTAACGGAGACCAAGCCACACTTGCCAAATATCTTCAAACAGCCGGTTACCATACTTCTGTTTTAGGGAAATGGCATTTGGTATCTAAGCCGCAAGGCTTTGACGATTACAAAATATTGATAGGCCAAGGAGAATATTATAATCCAAGGTTTGTTGGCTCAGATGGTGATACCACCAAAATAGAAGGTTATGCTACTAATTTGATAACCGATATGGCCATTGATGTGATTGACAAACAAAAAGATGGTGAGAAACCATTTTTCATGATGTTGCATCACAAGGCCCCACACAGAAACTGGATGCCAGATAGTGCTTATCTGAAAGCCTATGAAGAAAAGCATTTTGAAATGCCGGCTAATTTCTTTGATGATTACGAAGGAAGGGTAGGAGCTCAAGGGCAAGACATGAAAGTGACCGATATGTATATGTCTGGCGATATGAAACTTCCAATTTTTGATAAAAAAGATGACCCAGGAACTGGTGGTATGGCTGGAAGTGATAGAGCTGGTGGATGGGAAAAAAGTTACAATGATTTGACATCCGACCAAAAGGCGGCTTGGGACGAATATTATCAGCCGATTATAGAGGAGTTTTATAAGACCAAACCAGAAGGGAAAGACTTAGCTCAGTGGATGTTTAATAGGTACATGAATGATTACACCAAAACGGTGCAGTCTGTAGATGATAACATAGGCAGACTAATGGCCTACCTTAAAAAGGAAGGTTTGGATGAAAACACGCTAATAATTTATACATCTGACCAAGGATTCTATTTGGGAGAGCATGGCTGGTATGATAAGCGTTATATGTATGAGGAGTCTTTCGGGATGCCTTTAGTAGTGCGTTATCCTAATGGCGTGAAAGCTGGTCAAAAAACATCGAAGCTTGTTCAAAACTTAGATTTAGCTCCTACTATTTTAGATTTTGTGGGAGAAGCTATTCCTGATGATATGCAGGGGACTTCGCTAAAAACTATGCTAACGGATAATCCTGATGTGGATTGGCAGAAATCTATTTATTATCACTATTATCAAGGTACGGGCTGGCATCATGTGCCTAGGCATAATGGCGTGAGTACGCATAGGTATAAGCTCATACACTTTTATGATATTGATGATTGGCAGCTGTTTGACCTAAAAACCGACCCAAGCGAGATGGATAACCTTTATGGAAAAGCTGGTTATGAAGAAATAGAAGAGGAGTTGAAAAACGAACTGAAGAGACTGGTGGTGAAGTATGATGATGATACTGCTGTGAGTATTTAAGCTTTTGGTGGTTATTGATACTGGGAGCCTCTTCGCGGTGGGTGAAACAACCGCTAAGACGCGAAGCCGCTAAGTATTTCTTCTTGCCTTAGCGTCTTAGCCATGGAAAAATATAGCTGAATTATGTTAAGCTTTAACCATCATTCCTATTATCCTTAACCACCAAGAAGAAATCATTATCTAACTCTAAATACCCGTAATCATACACAAAGTAATAAGTGCTACCTTTTTTGGTGGTTCTTACACTGGTGATAAGATTAAAATCAAAGCCTTTATCAAGTAGTGTGTTACGCTTGGTTTTGGCTTTATCTTCTGGGCATATTTTGGCGAGTATTCTGCGGTTTTTGCGTAGAGCATTATTGGTGTTTCTTACCAAGTTTACACCGTCTGAATTTTGCTGATTGTTGTATGTGTTTCTGCATAAGTCTGAGCAGAACTTCTTGTCTTTTCTGCCGGAGAACGGCGTATTACATACTAGGCATTTTTGGTTCATAGTTTTTTAAAAATTTTGGTATGAGATGAGGAAAACCATTAGGGCTTCATAACCTGTTTTCTTCCGTACCTTTTTCTCGTATTTCTTTTCTTCCCAATCTTTCTCTAGCTTCTTGCAAATATTCATGGAGTTTATCTTCAAGTACTTTTTTAGGTGGCAGTTCGGTCCAATATTCTGCTACCATTATGCCGTCTTTTGACATTTGTAAGAGTTCGATTTGTTCTTTGCTAGTTTCGGCACAGAGAATTAAACCAATTGGAGGATTTTCATCGTTCTCTTTCTCGTACTTATCAAGCCAGTTGAGATATAATTCCATTTGGCCTTTGTGGGCAGCTTTAAATTTGCCAAGTTTTAACTCAATCGCTACAAGCCTCTTTAATTTTCTATGATAAAACAGCAAGTCAAGATAAAAATCTTCACTGTCTATTATCATTCTTTTTTGCCTCTCTACAAATGTAAAACCACTACCTAGCTCCAGTATAAAGCTTTCTAATTCTTTGAGAATTGCTTTTTCCAAATCATTTTCTAAATAACCATCTTTTAACTCCAGAAAATCAAGAAAGTATGGGTCTTTGAAAATTCCTTTATATTGATTTGTGATGTTCTTTAGTTGAAGGTTTGCATTAGTACTCCTTTCGAATGATTTTTTACTAATTTGTCTTCTCAGTTCTCTTACGCTGTACCCATTTTCAAAGGCTTGAATAGCATAAAATGCTCTTGAATCTTGTGATTTTATTGGTATTAAGCTTAGGAAATGAGACCAAGACAATTGTCGTGACAGTGTGACGATATTCTCAAAATCGTCGAATTTTTGAGCAAATTGAATCATCCTTCTTAGGTTCTTCTGTTCATAATTCCTACCGAATTTAGAAACTAATTCTCGTGACAGCGTAACGACAATCTCTTGTCCATATTCAGCTCTTTCGTTTCCCAGTGTTTCGTTTAGTACTTTATGACCTATTTGCCAGAATAAGATTGTAAGCGAACTGTTGACATATGAGATAACCTGTGATTTAGCATCTTCAACGAGATTTACTAACTCATTCAAAAGTTTTTGGTCACTTGTGTTTTGAACTTCTTTCATTGTAATTGTGATAATGACATACGGTGACATTTATTCCAAAAAGATAAGAGTAGTTGATTTTTATGGAATAGAATGATTTCTAATATACCCTGTGGCCTACTTTTACGGAGAAATGGATAGTTGTTGGCAATGTTCATGACAATCTTCTGTTTCCTACTCTTCTTTTTAACTTTTTGGTCACAGCCTATTTTTGCCAGTATTCTACGGTTTTTTTGCGTAGAGTGTAGGCGATAGCCTATAATGTGATCACAGCTTGTTACCAAACGTTTTCTTCCTTTTTAGTTGATTTATAAAGTTCGTTTGTACTTTTTAATAATTTCTCTTTAAATCTATTTGGTGCTAATTTCATTTCGATGTTCGTCTTTATGGATTTGATTCTATTGAGTATGGAGTTTTGATTTTCCCTATATTGGTTTACCTCACTTTCTGATAATACTTTATTTATTTTCTTATTTGAATCGATCTTTACTAAAGGGAATTTGGGATTGTTTTCACCTGTTAAAATCACTTGATTGTCAACTTCGGTGCTAATATCAATCATAAATTTCTCTATAGATTCAAAGTCGGAAATTGAATTTATTTCTTTCGGGTCAATATCAAATTCAATTTGGTCGCTAAGGAAGAAGTGGCAGTTAATTTGGATTTCATTAAGAAAGATTGATGCACTTTTACTTTCCATCTCTCCAACCATATCAGTTAGATATTTAATCAAGTAGTTTTCATCAATTTGATTAGTTTCATTGTATTTAACCTTGAACTTTTTGTTGAGAAGTCTTATGACCTTTTTCCAATCATTCAGTGAGACCTCTTGGACATATAAGTCAATTAGTGAGCCATCAGGTTCAAATATCCATTTAATGTCTTTCCAGTTTCTTTTCATTTTTTAATGGGTGGGAACGGTGAGTATATGAAGTGTAGCCTGCCGATAGGCGGTTATGATTTCATATATATTGTTATGAGCTGGCTTTTCTTCTTCCACCATAATATCTTCCTTCTTTACAGCCTGCTTTTAAAACTTCGACAAAACCATTTTCATTTTTCAGTACATCTGTGAACATATATTCTAATTCTAACCAACTTTTGCTTAATGGTGATATATCGCAGTTTTCTACCAAACTATAAATTTGATTTCCATTAAAGGTAATTAAACCTCCATATCTTTCTCCCAGTTTTAGAAGTTCTATCCTGTCGCTAAGCTCTTCTTCAAGTTCTATTTGCTCTTTTGAATTGCTTAATTCTGCATCTGATTTAATTTGCTCAAAAGCCTTTTTAGCATTTTCAGAATTGTCGTAGGTTACTTCAAAGATTAAGAAATCTTCAAATTTTGTTTGTTGGGCTAACTGTTGCGTTCTAATATCATAGTAAGCAACAATATTTAGTAATCCTTCTTTGGAAAATAGTTTGCTATAGTTTATTCCATTCAATTCTGAAGAAGAGAATGATTTTGTTCCTACATTTTTTTTAAGGATTATTTGTGAAATGTACTTTCCTGCGTTTAAAGAGCTTATGTCATTTACCATTTCTTCTTTCTTGTCAATATTGGAGTCGGCTCCATTTTGTCTATTTACACACGATAAGGTGAATAAAGCTAGTACAGCTAGTACAGTTAAGTTTGTTTTAATCATCATTTCATTTTGCTTGCTCATAACATATGGATATACGCACCTATTTGTATAAGTATTTGTATTTCAGTCAAATATAAGGCAACTATATACGAGTTGGGACAAACTAAATACTTTATGTTAAAAATGTGAATTTAGTAAACATGAATCTAGCATAACAGCTTATTAACAACCTTATGATAGTAAACTACGTCTATTGTTGTATATATATAATGGAATGATAATTGTAAATCTACTGTTGTATAAGTAGAATATGATAATGTAGAATCTGCAATTGTAGAATTTGCAGATGCAAAATTTACACCTACAGATTACAACAATGCAATTATATGATATATATTTGTGTATAATTGTTAAACAACATTCAACCGTTAATCAACAATTAAACCATAAGAAAAAAGACTAAGACAATTAAACAAAAAGGGGAGGTAAAAATGGAAAATTTCCTAAAAATAGAAAAGGACGAAGCCAATGGTAACGCATCTATTGAAGTTGGATTATCCGTGGCAATAAAAGAAAGAGCAAACAAGTGGACTGTATTTAGTCCGCAATTTAAAGTAATAGGTTTTTCTAACGTGAGTAAAGAAGAAGCAGAGAGAGATTTTGAAGAAAATCTTAACCTATTCTTTAATATTCATTTAGAGAGAGATACTCTAGACGATGCTTTGAAGCATTTTGGATGGACGATAGAATTTAGCTTCAAAAATATTAAGAAGCTACCTGAATTTATGTTTGACACTAAAAATGTTTTATATAAAGGAGGTGTACAAAAGAAAATGAGCATCCCATTGCCATACAATCAAGCAAACGTAGCATACGCATAAGATTTATATTAATGTCCATAACCAGCAAGCACAAGCCAAAAGAATCCATATCATTCGTAAAAGTAGAAAAGTTGTTTTTGAAAAATGGGGCAACTAAGATGAAATCCAAAAACGGAAAGACTTCTTTTTTGATTGACTATAAAGTAATATCCTTAGAGACAAATAAAAGAGTTGATTGGGATTATTTTATTGACATATGTGAAGATGTGTTAGACATTAGTTGGTGGGAAATAGACTTTATTGCTTAAAAAAAAGAGAGATTTAAATGTCTCTCTTTTTTTACTTAAACTTGTCCCATGTTGTACCTAAAATTAAAATATTATTGTATCTTTGAGTATCAAAACAAGCAGAGAAATGGACTTCAAATCACTTATACAATTACTAGACTACTTCAAAGACGAAGCAACCTGCATCGAGTATTACGAAAATATTAGATGGAATGGTTCTGCTGTTTGTCCTTCTTGTGGCTGCGAGAAAACATACAAAACTAATAGAGGTCATAAATGTGCTAATAAAGAGTGTTATAAGAAGTTTACTGTAAAGACTGGTACAATCTTCGAAAACTCTAAAATACCTTTTAGAACATGGTTTGCAGCTATCTTTCTTTGCACTACCAGTAAAAAAGGTATTAGTTCGGTTCAATTAGCTGTTCAGTTAAATATTACGCAAAAAACTGCTTGGTATGTTTTGCACCGTATTAGAGAGATGCTGAAAGATAAAGCCCCGAAAATGTTAGGTGAAAACGATATGGTAGAAGCTGACGAAGCTTACATCGGAGGTAAAGAAGGTAATAAACATCATGCGAAAAGACGTTCTAATGAAAACCCTCACTTAAAAAATGATGGTACACCATATCAAGCCAAAAAGGCCGTGGTAGGTATTATAGAAAGAAATGGTAAAGTTGTCTTAAAGCATATCCCTAATGCAACTAAAAGCAATATGGTAGCATTCATCGAAAAGCACGTTCCTAGTGGCTCTAAAGTTTATACTGACGAAGCTAAGGTTTATAATAAGATTGGTAAGAGATACGGACACAAAACAGTTACACACTCAATCGGTGTATATGTAGCAGGTGATGTTCATACGAATACTATTGAAAACTTTTGGAGTGTTTTGAAAAGAGGTATCTATGGAATCTATCACCAAGTAAGTGATAAGCACTTAGAAAGATACTTAGACGAGTTTGCAGGACGTTTTAATACTAGAGACTTAAGCAATCAAGGTAAGTTTGAAAGATTCTTAAATGATAGTGAGAGTGTTTTGGGTTATAGCAACCTAACAGCCGTTTAATATTTTATACCTTTGTCTATGGCTAAAGAGCAAAAGAAAAAAAGGTCTGATAAATACGAATCCAAAGTTTCGATATTCGGGACTTTGGATGCTGTATTAAAAGCTTCTGTATCTGAAAAGAAAGATAAAGAAGAAGCGAAAGACGAAAAGAAATAACTACATCGGTATTGACCGTTTGCTAGAACCTAACCGAAGGTATTAGTGATTGTAGCCAGTTCTTTGAAACTGGAAGTGTGAATCGGTATTAATCTTACCTAAGTGTATTGACACTAAAGATTTACAGCTTCAAAAAATGAGCCTAGAATCATAGGCGAAACCCAACTTTATCTTCTTGTCCCAACTCGTATATAGTTACCAAATATAAACAAAAATATCCGACAACAAACGTTTACAAATGCTTTTATTCGAATACAAGTGTTTAAATACCGACTAATGCTTGACAGCGGCCGCACCTTTGTATCGTCGATTTGAAACAAAGACTATTCGGCATCACAATTAAACATTAATTTAAATAAAACTTATCAATTATGAACACAGTAACATTAGTAGGAAACGCAGGTGGAAATGTAGAGCTATTAAAATTTGACAAGGCTAAGAAGGCAAGTTTCAGCTTAGCTACCAACGAAAGATTTAAGCAAAACAACGAAGAAAAAACTGTTACCAGCTGGCATAACATTATAGCTTGGGGTAAAATGGCAGAGCAGTGCGAGTCATTAATCTCAAAAGGTAAATTCGTGAAAGTAGAGGGTAAGTTGGTGTACAGAAATTACATGAACAAGGATAATCAGAAAGTTTACGTAACCGAGATACAAGCCTACAAAGTAGAAGAGGTTAACCGTCAAGCATAAAACATTAGGGTTTTGCCAATTCAGCGTAGCGTAAAAAACGTAGTGATAGTTGGACGTTTTCTACAAAGTGTCCAATTATCAAATGCTACCTGTCATAACTTCGCTCCATATAGCATAGCCCGCTTCATTCATGTGTAAACCATCCTCTATGAAAAGGTCTTCTTTTACCTTTTTGTTTTCGTCCAGCATTGGCTGAAAAATATCAATGTATTTACAATGGCTATCGGCATTAATAAAACGCTTGATTTTACGGTTGGTATCTTTGATTTTCTCTACCTCATCCCATCTGCTAGGGCTTGGTTTTATAGAGACAAAAGTGACAGGGATATCTTTAAAATTAGAGCGTATTTTTTGATGCAACTGTACAAAAGACTCCAATATCTGGTCCGCAGACCTGCCATTGCCAATGTCATTATCACCGGCATAAATCACCATCTTGCTAGGTGCATAAGGAAGCACTATTCTCTCAAAATAGTGTTGGCAGGCTTCCATGGTGGAGCCACCAAATGCTAGATTAATAATCTGGTTGTCAGCTAAGTCTTTATTTACGTTTTCCCACAGCCTAAAGGATGAGGAACCATAAAACACAGTTTTGCCTCTTTCTACTTTATGACCTTGTAATTTGTCCTCTAATTCTTCAACCAATACTTCGTACTCTTCTGTCATATCTTTTTCTTAAAAACGGTCGGTTGAGAAATTTTTATTTTATAATCTTCTGCTAAATCTATAGCCTCTTGTACATAGCCTTTATACTGAGTTTCTAAGTTTATTAAAAACTCAGCTAGCTCTTCTCTGTTATTCTTGTCTTTTATGTAGTCACTCATTCGCATAGGCTTATGTATATAAGCGGATAGTACGTTATGACTTAATCTTTTATCAAAGTTAGCAACGGAAATTGGTACTATAAACGGTTCGGGGCTGATTTCTAAGGCAAGTTTAAATGCCCCAGGTTTTAATGCTCCTGGAGATTGGGTGGTAATTCGGCTTGTTCCTTCTGGGCTAATCATAATATTAACGCCACCCTGAATATAGGCTTGTGCCTCATCATAAAACTGCTGTTTTCTGTTCTTTTTTTCTATTTCAGATTCTTTAATTCTTACAGACTCCGGAGTATGCACATTAATATGCCCAAGGCGGTCATAGTAATTCTGATGGCCATATTCTACATTTCTGCTCACTCTTACTACTCTAATTCCAGGGTCGCCGTATTTCTTTTGCAAAATCATAGAACTCACAAAGTGTGAGTCTAGGGTCAGCTGAAAGTTATTAGGAAGCGTATTATAAGGATGATTTAATAAATGGTTATAAATGAAAATATGTCCTGCTTGGTCAGGTAAGTTTTCCCAGCCACCAATCACATAATCTGAATGTTCAAAAGCCTCTTGAAAACGAATAGCACATTTTTTTCGGATAGCGGAACTTGGCTCATCACTTGGTGATTTAACCACAGATTCGTACACATTGACTAAGCCTTTATAAAATTTATTCTCTTGATTTACATTGCCTAGCACACCAAGACATACATTCGCTAAACCTCTTTCTAGGGTATTACCGTTTTTAATCAATGTTCTTAAACATAAAAAGGCATCTTCTAGTGTAAGAATGTTGTTCAGTAAATAAGGAACTTTATGAAGCTTAGAGCTTGCATCTAGTTGGGTAGAGTTTTGTTCTATTAAATTCCGAATTGCAAGTATCTCTTTTTCAAATTTTTGAGAAATAAGCCTTGACCTCGCCGACCTTAACTGGTTGCCTATAAGCCATAAGAGCCTATAGTGAAGTGATAATTTAAAATCTGAATATTGCTCTGTAAGGCTAAGAAGTTTTTTCTTAGGAAAGTGAAATACTACAGAGTCTTGTAGAGCAATGGCGGTTGAAACGTTTGATTTGTCTTTTAAACATCCAGCCCAAGAAATGGTATATCCCTCATGCGTTAAGGTACGCATCAGGGCTAATTTTTTGCCAATGTCTTCTAGAGGAGTAAAGTTTAAAGAAACCTTTCCCGAAACTAGGATGTCATAGCCTATTCCTGTTTCTCCTTGCTCCATAATGACCTCACCGGCAGTGAATTCTTTTCGCTTACCAATTTTTGCAAGCTCTTTTAAATACTTGTCACTAAATACTTCAAAGAATGGGGACTTTCTCAATAAGTCGGTTAGAGAAGGGGAGTTGGTAGACTGTCGGTCTTCCGTGTTTTCTAGTAATTGGTCAGAGTCCCAATCCGCAATGTGATAAGTACTTAATTCTGTTCTTACTTTGGAAAGCAATTTTACGGCATGTTCAAGAACAAATTCCAAAAATGTACTCCCTAGAATTGGGTACTTGGTGAATATGTTTCTAAGATACTCATGGCTCCACTGTAAAACCTGACAATCTGTTGAGGCTGTATCTGTGGTAGCGTATCTATATGGGCTTCTAAATCCAGACCATCCTAATGGAGTTAAAGGACCTTTGGTATAGCCAACCTCAAATTGGGCTGCTTCATGTTCTAACTGAATAGAAAAGGAGACTTCGCCAGTGAGTAATATATAGAAATGAGTACTAGAAGCAAACTGCGTAGTGATTTCCTCTCCTTTATTGAAACTTATTTTTTTACAACCATTGGCAAGTTCATTAAGTATGTCTTGGTCTGGTTCATCTAGGAAGGATAAAGCTTTTAATATGTCAGAAAGGGGCATTGCATAAAAGTATATAACAATTCAGAGTTCGCAAAGACTAAGTATAAAAATGAAAATAATACAATTGAGAATATAGCAGCCTAGAAATGGCAACTAGTTGATAATGACAAAACACCGAGACGACATTTGCTAATAAATAGTTTTAAATTCTGTGGCTATTGGAAATGTGATTGTATTGATAAGACACTCAAAGGATAAAGTAAAGCTACTGCACCAAAGCACCACTCAAACGAAGTAATTCCAATTCAGATACACGCTCATTATATTGAGCATTGACCAATCTATTTAGCGAATCATCAAAACGTCTTTGGGCATCGTTTAGCTCTAAGATAGTACTACTTCCTAGCTTAAACTTTTCTAAAGAAATGGTCAAGTTTTCCTCTGCTACGTCCTTATTTTCTGTTTCTAAATTGAAAAGCTCACGGTCGGTTTGAAATTGATAAAAAGCAGTGGCTATATCAGCATCTAATTGGTTCAGAAGGCTTTCTTTTTGGGTGTTGACTATGTCCGTATTTATTTTAGCCAGCTGAATATTCCTTTGCGTAGCGTGGCCATTAAAAATATTCCAAGTGGCGGTAAGCCCTGCACTCAGCCCCAAACTCTGGTTAAGAGCAAGAAAACCTGCATTGTTTTTACTTAAAGAGTACCCGAAAGACGAGTTCATGGCTATTCTTGGTTTTCTGAAAGACTCCATTTCTTGTTGGTCTAACAGGCTTATTTCTAAAGCTTTGTTTAGCAGTACTAAATCTTGGTTTGTTGATTTGGCTTGATCCAGCATTTGGGCTAGCGTGTACTGCGTTTTTGGCGATGCCACGTTTACAATATCAAAATCTCGCTCAGAAGCAGCTCCTAAGATATTGTTAAGTCTAATTTTGGCATTTTTTAGTTCGTTTTTAGCGTTGACCAAACTAGACTCCTGAGTGTTGAGGTCGGCTTTTGATTGTAAATAATCTAGTTTAGAACCCCGCCCTATTTGCCAGCGTTCTTCCGTAATTTTTAGTCGCTCGTTATAATAGCCAATAATGGTAGTGAGGTAATCTACAGATTCCTTTTGTCTCAATATTTGATAATAGGTCTGCATGACATTTGCCACCGCATTCTGAACCACCAGTTTCTTTTCTATCTGACTTTGCTGCCCTTCAGATTTTAGTCGCTCATACCTCGTTTGCATTCTTCTGCCGTCATACAGGGTCCAGCTAAGAGCCACATTGGTACTAGGGGCAAAAGATTGGCCCAAACGGTTTATCTTTCTATCATCTAAAAAAACTTGGTTTACCTGACTTAGGTTACCATTTACATTTGTATTCCAGTCTATAGTAGGGGTCATGCCAGCGTTTCCTTTGTAAATCTGGTTTTCGGCGGCGTCCACCTGTCTTTCCGCTATCTGAATACCAAAGTTTCCTTCTAAAGCTTCTGAGATAGCTTTTTCTAGCGTCATAAGATTTTGACCTTGTACCGAAACGGAAAACAATAACAAAACTCCAAGCCCCTTTAAAGAGGCCTGAAGAAGAGAAAGGAATATTTGAAGAAAAGTATTTTTTGTCTGCATACGGCTTTCTTGTAGCATTTTTTTTAAAAGGATTTAAGCGTATTCCAAAGCCATTTCGTCAATCTCTTGCTGGCGTTTGATGTCTTTCTTTTTACTTAAATATAAATACATGGCAGGTATCACATAAAGGGTAAGCATTAGCGAGAGCATTAAGCCACCTATCACCACTATTCCCATTGACCTGCGGCTTTCTCCCGCTGAGCCTAGGGCTAAAGCAATTGGCATAGCACCAAAACATGTAGCTAAGGTGGTCATTAAGATAGGCCTTAGCCTGGAAGTGGCGGCTTGCACCACGGCATCGGTTTTTGTTAAACCTTGTTCTCTTAATTGGTTAGCAAATTCCACAATCAGAATACCATTTTTAGTTACCAAACCTACCAACATGATAATACCTATTTGGCTGAAAATATTTAAGGTTTGGTCAAATAACCACAAGGATATCACCGCTCCGGCAATGGCTAGCGGCACAGTAAGCATAATAATGAGCGGGTCAACGAAGCTTTCAAACTGAGCAGAAAGAATCAAGTAAACCAAAACCAAAGCAAGAATAAAGGAGAACATAGTGTTACTAGAACTCTCTTCAAAATCACGTGAAGAACCAGTTAGGGAAGTAAGAATAGCTTCATCGCCAATTTCATCTCTAATGTCATCCATGGCTTTTATGCCGTCGGCAATAGTTTTTCCGGGAGCTAAACCAGCCGATACGGTGGCAGACATATACCTGTCGTAATGATATAGCTGCGGAGGGCTGCTCTGCTCTTCGGTTTTAATAATATTATCAAGCTGCACCAGTTCACCATCGGAGTTTTTGACATACATACTTCTCAGGTCAATAGGTTCATTTCGGTTTCCTCTGTCAAACTGTCCAATCACTTGGTACTGCCTTCCATTCATGTTGAAATAGCTAAATCTTTGTCCAGCAAAGGCCAACTGCATGCTCTGAGCCACATCTGCCACAGAAACATTCATGCTTTTCGCTTTTTCTCTGTCAATGCTAATAGAGAGCTCAGGTTTACTAAACTTAAGGTTCTGGTCTATAATGGTAAAGGTTGGGTCGTTTTGAACAGCTTCTGTAAATTTTGGTAAATACTCCCTTAATTTTTCAAAACCCGGAGCTTGAATTACATATTGAATAGGAAGGCCACCACGCTTATTAAGGGCAATAGTCTGCCTTTCACTTACAAAAACCTTGGCCTCTGGAATAGTCTTTAACTGGGTATTTAAGTAATCGCCCCATTCAGATTGGGACTTTTCTCGTTCTGTTTTTGGTTTTAATTTGACTCTTCCAAACCCTGTATTTGAGGCACCAGAACCTGAAAAACCAGGTGAGGTAACACTAAGTATTCCGTTAATTTCAGGAATGGAATCCATGACCATCTGAGACACTTTTTGCATGTAATTGTCCATGTACTCATAAGAAGAGCCTTCTGGCCCCGTCATTCTAAGAGCTAAATCACTTCGGTCATCTAACGGAGCAAGTTCAGAATCAAGGTTACTGCCAAAATAGTAGGTCAAACCAAAAGTGCCAATTAGAATAAATACAGCCACTATTTTTTTATTCAGGAAATTGCCAAGACTAGTGTTATAGCTAGTTTCCATGTTTTTGAAAAATGGCTCTGTAGCTGTCCAAAACTTAGTTTTTCTAATAACCTTTCGGTTTATATAGGCATTAAGAATTGGCGTGAGGGTTAATGAAACAAAAGCAGAAATCAATACCGCAGTGGCCAAGACAATACCGAACTCTTGGAATAATTTTCCTACAAAACCCTCCATGAAAATTACGGGTAAAAACACCGCTGCCAGTGTAATGGAAGTAGAAAGCACCGCAAAGAGAATTTCATTGGAACCTTTGATGGCCGCTTCTATAGGGTTCATGCCACCTTCTATTTTTTTGTAAATATTTTCTGTGACCACAATACCATCATCCACCACCAGTCCAGTGGCAAGTACTATGGCCAGTAGTGTCAAAACATTAATAGAAAAACCGAAAATCCACATGATGAAGAATGTTCCTACCAAGGAAACAGGAATATCAATCAATGGTCTAATAGCCACTATCCAATCCCTAAAAAACAAGAAGATAATCACCACCACTAGGCAGATGGCTATTAAGATGGTTTCTGCGACTTCTTCAACGGATTGTTCCACAAAAACGGTGTTATCCATAATAGTTTCCATAGAGTAATCGTCTGGAAGCATGGCCCTGACCTGGTCGGCTCTATTGTGTGATTCTTTTGCTATGTCGAGGTAGTTAGAGCCAGGCTGAGGTGTAATAGCAATACCTACCATAGGCACGCCATTCCATCTTAATAAGGTTTCTGGGTTTTCTGGGCCTAACTCGGCAAAGCCAATGTCTTTAAAACGAACGATTTGTTCTCCTTCGTTTCTAACAATCATGTCGTTGAAGTCTTCCTCGTTAACAAACTTGCCAATAGTCTTTACCACTAATTCGGTATTGTCTCCTTGAAGTTTACCAGAAGGGAGTTCTACGTTTTCTCTATCTAAAGCTGCTTTTACATCTTGCGTGGTTACACCTTGCGAGGCCATTTTGTCTGGGTCCATCCATAAACGCATGGCATACCTTTTAAAGCCCCAAATTCTTACTGAGCTTACCCCTTCAATAGTCTCAAACCTAGGAGAAATTACATTTTCGGCATAATCCGAAATCTCCAACATATCTCTTTTATCACTTTGTAATGTAAAAGAAAGGATGGTTTCGGCATCGGCATCGGCTTTACTCACGTTTGGCAAACCATCAATATCGTTTGGAAGCTGCCTAACAGCTTGAGAGACTTTATCTCGCACATCATTTGCGGCACGCTCCATATCATGACCCAGCTTAAATTCAATAGTGATTCGGCTAGAGCCTTGATTACTAGAAGAACTCACAGAGCGAATGCCCTCTACACTGTTAAGAACTTTTTCTAAAGGTTCAGTGATTTGGGATTCTATAATGTCGGCATTGGCACCAGGGTAACTTGTACTTACAGTCACCACAGGAGGGTCTACTGATGGGTATTCTCGAACACCCAAATATTGGAAACTAACTATTCCAAAAAGTAGAATCAGTAGATTCATTACTATCGCTAAGACGGGCCGTTTTATGGAGAGCGTTGATATTGACATAATTAGCTTAGTTAGATGTTACCAATGTACCAGGTTTTAAAACTTGTAAAGCGGTTGTGATTAAAGAGTCTCCTTCATTCAATCCACTTAAAACTTGAACCATTTTCTCGTTTCTTAGGCCAGTTTCTATCAAAACAGATTCTACTATGCCATTTCTTTTTAGGTAAACTTTTTTACCTTCCAATACTGGAATAATAGTTTCAGATGGAATCATAAGTGATTTTTCTTTGCCCAAATTTAATTTCACTTTTACAAACATTCCCGGAAGGAGTTTTCTATTCGTATTACTTGTTAAGCCTCTTATTTTTAATGTTCTAAGTGTAGCGTCAATTTTTGGGTCAATCGCTAAAATTTTTGAATTAAAAGATTCGGCTGTGCCGTCAATCTCAAAAGAAACTTGTTGGCCCGGTTTTACTTTGGTAAGGTATTTTTCTGGAATTGAGAAATCTATCTTCAGTGGATTAATCTGTACCAAGGTAGAAATAAGCGTGTTTGGCGTAACGTAAGCTCCTTCGGAGATGTTTTTTAGTCCAATCCGCCCTGAAAAAGGAGCCCTAATTTCGGTTTTAGCCAGCTGAACCTCCAGTAGCTCTTTATCTGCATTCAGGGTACTTACCCTACTTGCTGATATTTCGTACTCTTCTTTGCTAATAGCCTCTATTTCTAGGAGTTTCTTTTGACGTGCCTCTATCTGGTTTGCTAGCTCTTCTTCAATAGCCACTTTTTTTAATTGAGCCTGAATATCGTCATCTTTTATTTTGGCTATCAATGCTCCTTTTTTAACAAAAGAGCCTTCGCTAAGGTTAAGTTTTACCAACCTTCCAGCGTATTCGCTTCTTAACTCTACCTCTTCATTAGGCGAGAGTGTACCTGAGGAGTACACCAGTTGGTCCGAGTTATCTGAAGAAACTAAAATAGTGCTTACAAAAGTGGCCGTAGGTGTATTAGTAACACCAGAGGAAGTAGGTGCGTCATCTGATTTGCCCCAGAAAAAAACTTTACCAATGATTAAAAGAACCAAAAGTAAACCGACTATTAGTAATGGTCGCATATTAAATCAAGTGTTTTTGGTTAGCGTAGAGAAGGATTAAATCTGATTGAATTTACATCCTAAGAATAATACAATTTTAGCTATATGGATAGTCCTTAGTTTTGCATAGACCAAAGGAACGTTTGTAGATACTTCAATAGTAGACGCCAAATATTCTCTTTTTGACAATTTTGGGATATTTTTTTTAAAATATTTAGCTTCTATTTGAAAGCTTTGTACTTTTGTAGCAGTAATTTAAAAAAGCAAAAAAGCATGTTTGATTATCAGTTTCCTACTTGGTTACCTATCTTATTTTTCGTTGTTCTTTTAGCTGGCTCTTACGTAGTAGGTAAGTGGTTGGTAAAGAATGATAGGAAATATAAAGGGTTCTAAAAAACTCCTTCTCCTAAGTGTAGGATATTTTTTTCTGGTAATTTTTTCTGAATTACTCTGGCTAGAATATAACTTCTAGCTCCATTAGAGCATGCTACTATTAGTGTGTCAAATTCGGTTAAGTCTTTTAGGTGCTCATTGAGCAAATGTGCAGGAACACTAATTCCTCCGATATTGAAGTCGTTAAATTCTGACCGCTCTCGCACATCTACTATGACTGCGTTTTGATTGTCAAGAACTTCTTGAAGTTCGTTTTGACTAATCTCTTTTATCTCACTTGAGTTTGTCTTCATTAGAAAAGCTGTAAAAGCCGTTATCGGTAAATATGATATGGTCGTAAATTAGCATGTCTAGCAGTACTGCTCCATTTTGAAGTTTTTTGGTAAGCTGTATATCTGCATGGCTGGGTACCTTTTTTCCAGATGGATGATTATGGCATAGTATGATAGAAGTGGCCAGGTGGTCTATAGCATGCTTAAAAACTAACTTAGGGTCTGCCATGACCATGGCTACACCACCTTGTCCTATTTTAAAGTGCTTAATAGGTTTTAAAGAACGATCTAGTAAGAGTATCCAAAATTCTTCATGATGCAGATCCATTAAAAAAGGTTTAAAGTAATTGTAAGCCTTAGCTGGCGAGTCAATCTTAGCTACTACTTCAGTGCTTTCTGGTTTTCTTCTTCTTCCTAATTCTAAAGCTGCTACTATGGAGATAGCTTTAGCTTCGCCAATTCCTTTAAAACTTGTCAGTTCTTTGATGCTGGCTTTAGCCAAAAGGTTGATGTCATTTTTATAGTAAGCTAAAATGTCTCTAGAGAGTTCTACGGCAGATTTATCTCTGCTGCCAGAGCCTATCAATATGGCTATAAGTTCGGAGTCTGATAATGCACCTCGGCCTTTTAGTAAAAGCTTTTCTCTAGGTCTGTCTTCTTCAGCCCAATAAGATATAGAGATGCGTTCGTTATGTGTCATAGCGAAATATACAGCGATTTATTACAAAAAAAAAGCTGTACTCTTCCGAGTACAGCTTCCTGTATCTTTTCAAAAAACAAAAAGTTTAGGCTTACGCCGCTAGTCCGTTTACTAACTTAGTCAATGAAGACTTGATGTTAGCAGCTTTGTTTTTATGAATTACGTTCTTGCGAGCTAATTTATCAAGCATAGCAGAAACAACTTTTAATTGCTCAGCAGCTTCTTTAGCATCTGTTGCAGCACGTAACTTTCTTACAGCAGTACGTGTAGTTTTGTGCTGATACTTATTTCTTAAAGTCTTGCTTTCGTTAGACCTAATTCTCTTTAATGCTGACTTATGATTTGCCATTATATCTAAATATTTGTACGATTCTTCTTCTTTCGGGCTGCAAAGATAAAGAGAAAGAAAATAATTTACTAGTCTTACTGAAAAAAAAGTACAACAGATATAAAATAATTGAAAAATTTATGTGGGAGTCCTTTTAATTGACTAAAATGAAGTCATTTTAAAACTGTTACGGATTGAAAAAATATAGGTTCTATTCTATTCTTGCACTTTCATTGCTATCAATAGGGGCGTTTAGCTCATTTATTTGGGGCTTTTACGCTCATCAACAAATCAACAGACTCGCTATTTATACATTGCCTGAAGAAATGCTGGGTTTCTACAAAAATAACATTGATTATGTTACTGAAAATGCGGTTAACCCTGACAAAAGAAGATATGCCGTAGAGGGTGAAGCACCTAGGCATTATATTGACCTAGATATTTATCCAAAAGAGATTCAAGAGGATTTGGCTAAGCTTAGCTGGTCTAAAGCCGTAGAAAAATATACCGAGGATACTTTAATGGCTTATGGCGTAGTGCCTTGGCATGTGGTAAGGATGAAGTACCAGCTTACTGATGCCTTCGCCAAGAAAGATTTGAAAGATATTCTTAGGCTCTCTGCTGACGTAGGGCACTATATAGCAGATGCTCATGTGCCATTACACACTACAGAAAACTATAATGGTCAAATGACCAATCAGATAGGAATTCATGGCTTTTGGGAGTCGCGTTTACCAGAGTTGTTTTCAAATGATTATTCTTTTTGGATCGGGCAGGCCACCTATATCAATAATATTCACGAAAGTATTTGGGACGTGGTTTTAAGTTCTCATGCAGCTTTAGACTCTGTTTTTGCTTTTGAAAAAGAGCTTACACTTAAAATGAGTGACGATAAAAAATATTCAGTAGGCGAAAGGAATGGTCAAACGGTTAGAGAGTATTCAAAAGATTTCTCAAAGAAATACCATAAAATGCTAGAAGGGCAAGTAGAGAAAAGGATGCGTTCTTCTGTTAAAATGGTGGGTAATTTCTGGTTCACTTGCTGGGTTGATGCTGGACAGCCTAATTTGGATGAATTAGGTGTCTTTGAATTTGAAAGTAATGAAGACGAAGTGCAACTTAAAAAAGCATGGCTTCGCCAGATTTTGAAGGTGCGTAAAGAGGCGGATGATGTTTGATTTTATTGCATTTCTATACTGAATGGAATAGGAGCATCAAAAATAGGGTGTCCTGTCATGCCATCTGAATACATAATAGTCAAAGTAGCATTTTCTGCATTTACATTTTGAGCCCGGATACAATTGAATTTAAACTCGGCTTGGAAATTACCGCTATTATTAGGGGGAAAGAATGGGTAATTTTGACCCATGTATTCGACGGTTTCAGGACCCGGCCCTTCAGGATAAGAAATAGCTAGGGCATCCACATTATTCAAGCCCGTTATCCCATATGAAAACATGTTTTTCGTTTCAGAAGATACATTGTTTGTCATATTTATAGAAAAATCCCAAAGGGGCATTGGGCATCCATCTCCTCCCACCACATGTTTATACTTATAATCTAAAGAAGGCCAGTTGCCCTCATTAATACCCTCGTAAGTTATACTTTCTGAAGCCTGATTTTGAGTAGCTTTTCTTGTTGCTCGTAAATCGAATGTTGCCAATTCTGTATCTATTTCAAAAGGAATTACAATAGTTCCTATCGATTTGTTGCCATCATTTATTTCAAGTTTTACTTCATGTGCTGCCTTTAATACCTCAATATTAGGAACCTGTCCTAAAATCAATAGGTTTTGAGTGAACCTATCTGGAGCCCCTTCAACTTGAATTATCGGTACGTTTGAAAGAGATTGAGTTGGTTCATCATCAATACCCCTTGCAAAAAGGGGCGAGGAAGAACCAGAAACACCTGGAATCACATCAACCCCAAAAGTGGGGTTCCCTAAATTAGAAGGTAATTCACTTAAATAGTTAAACTCTAGAGATGCTTTACCTACTATACGCACAGGTGTCCCTGCTACATTTTTAATGTTAACGACTGAGGTTAAGTTATCATTGACTTTCCGTACTTTTTCTGAAAACGCACCATCTTGAAATTCGAAGGTATAATTCAAGGTCTCTTTTTCATCAGGGTTGTCATAATTATCAGTTTCTATGGAAAGGTTAATTTGATAATGAGGACTTTCTTCGATATCTTCCTTAACCAGTGGATCTGGCTCTTTGTCTTCTTTAGAACATGAAACCAGTAGAAGGCTAAAAAGTATTACAGGTAAATAGAACTTTAAGTTTTTCATTGCTATATAGTTACTTCACTATAAAGTTATTAAGATTACCTTGGAAAGTCAATAAATTAGCGATATGTCTATACGTAAAAAGCCTAATCCGTGAAGATTAGGCTTTTTTATAAACTTTTAAAGAACCCTAACCTGCCTTCACAGCTGCAGTTAATTTAGGAAGTACGTCAAAAACGTCTCCTACTATGCCGTAATCGGCTGCTTTAAAGAAAGGTGCCTCTGGGTCTGTATTTATAACTACAATAACCTTAGAAGAGTTAACACCAGCTAAATGCTGAATGGCTCCTGAGATACCGCAGGCAATGTAAAGGTTTGGTGCTACTTTAACGCCTGTTTGCCCTACGTGCTCATGGTGAGGTCTCCAGTCTAAGTCAGATACAGGTTTAGAGCATGCTGTGGTAGCTCCTAATGCTTCTGCTAAATCTAATAATGGCTGCCATTGGTCAGGGCCTTTCATTCCACGTCCGCCTGAGACTACTAAGTCGGCCTCTGGAAGAGACACTGTACCAGTTACTTTTAATGTTTCCGTGATTTTCGCTCCGAAAGCTGCATCGTTAACTTCGGCTGAGAATGCCTCAACTGGTGAAGATGTTTCAGAAGTTACTGGAGTAATGGCATTTTTCTTTAATGCCAAAACTTTGATGTCCGTACTGATGGTGGTTTCTGCAAAAGCTTTTCCAGTGAAAATGCTTCTAGTTACAGTAAAACCATTATCGGTTTTTGGCAACTCCGTAACGTTTCCTACTACGCCAGCTTTGAGTGCTCCTGCGGTTCTTGCTGTTACGGCGTCTGCTAATGATGATTTGGCAGTAATAATAACCGAGGCTCCTGTACTTTTTGCGGCAGCGGTTAATACTTCAGAATATGCCATGATATTGGCAGACTCTAATTTGCTGTCTCCAGCATGTAGAACTTTTGTTGCTCCGTAGTTTCCTAGTTTAGCTAGTTCGTCCTCTGTTGCATTTCCAATAGCTATTACGGTGTTGGTTCCACCTAGCATTTCTGCTACTTTGGTTCCATAATAAACCGCCTCTAGTGAAGTCTTTTTTACTGCTCCATCTGCTAATTCTGCAAATACTAAAATTGACATGATGTTTTTGTTTTAATGTTTGATGCTGAATGTCTGATGTTTGATGTCGGGTGTCAGATGTTTGTTGTCTGATGTTCGGTGTCAGATTTCTTCGTTCAGCGTTTAATTGTTTGAAGACTGTTGCTGGTACTTGTCTTGTAACTGTTGCATTGAAAACATCAATCACCAGACACCCAACAATCAGCACTTTAAATAACCTTAGCCTCTGTTCTTAAAAGTTCAATCAGCTTTTCAGCCTCTTCAGCAGGAATCATTTTACATGCTCCTTTTGCCGGAGGAAGTGAGTAAGAGGAAATGTTTGTTAATGTTTCACCCACAGGCTCTACTACGTTTAAAGGCTTCTTTCTAGCGGTCATGATACCTCTCATGCTGGCTATTTTCCATTCGGCTATTGGCTCTTGACAGCCTAATACTAAAGGAAGTGTAGCTTCAATTTTCTCTTTTCCTCCTTCTATTTCTCTCGAGATATTAGCTTTGTCTCCTTCAATAGTCAATTCCATCACTGGAGATAAAGAAGGGATTCCTAAAAGTTCTCCTACTATTCCGTGAACCACGCCTGAGTTATAATCAGTAGTTTCTCTACCCATCATAATAAGGTCGTATCCGGCGTCTTTTGCTATATGTGCTATTTGCTCCGCAACAAAATAAGAATCTGAAGGTTCTGCGTTTACTCTAATGGCGTCGTCAGCACCTATGGCAAGTGCCTTTCTTATTTGAGGGTCAGAAGATGCTGTGCCTACGTTCAAAACGGTAACTGTTCCGCCGCTTTGTTCTTTAAGTTCCACCGCTCTTGCTAATGCGTAATCATCATAGGGTCCAATAATATAAGTCACACCATTGCTGTCAAATACGGTGTTGTTATCTGTAAAACTTATCTTGGAAGTTGTATCAGGAACACTTGAAATACAAACCAGTATTTTCATGCTTTATAAAATTTTTTTGATTGAAATATTGATATTTGAGTCTGGGACTCATAAAATTGTTATGCATGCATAACATTACAAATGTAAAAAGCCTTTAAAGAGTATGCAAGTAGACCGATTGAAATTATTAATAGAATTTTTACAAGATGAACCACAGGAGCCTTTCAATAGATATGCTGTGGCAATGGAGCTCTTAAAGGTTGATGCTCAGAAATCAATAGAGCATTTGGAGATTTTATTGAATGAATTTCCAGATTACTTGCCTACTTACTATCAATTGGCTCAACTGTATTTTGATAAGGATGCTTTAGAGGAGGCTGCTGAGGTTTATAAATCGGGTATTGCTTTGGCTAAAGCTCAAAAGAATCAAAAAATAGAAAAAGAATTAGAGGGAGCATATCAAATGCTCAAAGATGAAATGGAGGAATGGTGAAATACAAATCGTTTAAAATAGATACGGACATAAAAGGGAAGGCTGATGTGTCAAAGGTACTCATGATTTATACTGGGGGTACTTTGGGGATGGTTTATGACCAAGTCAAAAAAACGCTGGTGCCGCTAAAATTTGAGGAGATTCAAAAGAACATTCCGGAGCTAGAGCGTTTTGAGTCTGCCTTAGATATTATTCCGATAGAGCCGCCTATTGACTCTTCTAATATGAGTCCTTCGGTTTGGATTGAGTTGGCTACTTTGATTGCGGAGCAGTATGATGATTATGATGGTTTTGTAATTCTTCATGGAACAGACACCATGGCTCATACAGCGTCTGCTTTGAGCTTTTTATTGGAGAATTTGGCGAAGCCAGTCATACTTACTGGAGCACAGCTCCCAATAGGTGTTACCAGGACAGACGCCAGAGAAAACATGATGACGGCACTGGAATTGGCCGCTGATAAGGTGGACAACGAAACCATTTTACATGAAGTATGTATTTATTTCAATGGCCGATTATTAAGGGGAAACAGAGCTAAGAAGTATGAGAGCTCACAGTTTGATGCCTTTCAGTCGGAGAATTATCCTATGCTGGCAGAAGTTGGAATTTACTGTGTTTATAACCGACCATACATGTTGCCAAAGCCTGAAGGGAAATTTAGCTTTAGTGATAGCCTTAATAGAAATGTGTTGGTTTTGAAGCTCTTTCCAGGAATTTCAAATGCCTTTGTGAAACAGATTTTAGCAACTGAAAATTTGGAAGCCGTAGTTTTAGAGACTTATGGCTCAGGAAATGCCCCATCTGACAATGAATTTCTTCACTTATTAAAAGATGCTTCAGAGAAAGGCATCATTATTTATAACGTATCACAATGCAGTGGCGGTAAAGTAAGACAGGGAGATTATGACACTAGCAGAGGTCTTTTAAATGCCGATGTAATTAGTGGAAAAGACATTACCACGGAAGCGGCTGTTTGCAAGTTGATGTATTTATTAGCTCTTGGTAATTCTATAACCGAAACAAAGAGGCTTCTTCAGGAAAATTTGAGAGGTGAGGTGGTGGATTAAGGTCTTGACTTGTATCTAGATACAGTTTTTAGCACCCAAACTATTATATCTTTTAGGAACTTAATAGGCAGAACATTCGTAAATCTTACGGCTAACATTTATTGTCAATTTGAACTTAAAACGTTTACTTTGCAGCCCGATACAGAGGGGTGTCCGAGTGGCTGAAGGAGCACGCTTGGAAAGCGTGTAAGTCAGCAATGGCTTCGCGGGTTCGAATCCCGCTCCCTCTGCATAAACATATTGAGGTATCTGAATTCAGATACCTCTCTCATTTTAAGACGCCTAGCTTGTGTCTTCGGGCATTTGACGGTAGGTCTATGTCGGTCAATTTATATGGAGTTTAGTCGGGAAACTTCATCTTTGAAATTTTATTTAATTAATAATCGGGAATAACCTTCTCGATTAACACTCAATTTTATGTACAAAAAAAGGATAGTAATTAAGGTAGGTACTAATGTCATGGTGAATAAATCCAAAAGGATTATTAAGCCGGTGTTGGAGAGTTTGGTTAAACAGATAGCCACTCTTTTTGAAGAAGACATTATCTGTGTATTAGTTTCTTCGGGGTCTGTGATAGCAGGAAGAGAGGTTTTGGGAAGAATTAAAATTCAGGATAAAGCTCAAAAAAGACAGGTTTATTCGGCAGTAGGCCAACCTAGAATGATGCTTCATTATTATAATCTTTTTGGCCAGTATGGTCTTAAATGTGCTCAGGTTTTAGCCACAAAAAGAGACTTTAACCCTGGAATGCACCGTAATAATATGATAAACTGCTATGAAGGTTTATTAGCTGAAGGTGTGATTCCTGTTGCAAACGAAGATGACGCCGTTTCGGTTACAAAGTCAATGTTTTCAGATAATGACGAATTAGCCTCTCTTGTGGCGGAATTAATTGATGCTGATTTGTTGATACTTTTAACAAGTACCGACGGTCTTTTTACCGGCGACCCAGAGGCAAAAGATACCACACTAATTAAAAATGTTTCTGTAGGTCAAAACGTAGAGAAATATGTAGATGACAAGGAAAAAGGAGAAGGAGAAGGTAGGGGAGGAATGGCTTCCAAACTTAACATGGCAAAAGAGACGGCCAGAAAAAATATACCTACAGTAATAGCGAATGGACGAAGAGAAAATGTGATAATTGATATTGTACATGGTGAAGCAATAGGAACTAGAATTTCTGTGTAAACCTTTTTTTAGAAGTTATTTAAAAGCGATGTAATTTTGAGGCTTTAATAATAGTATTAAAGTCTCAAAATGAATTTGTTAAAGATTTTAGGTCAAGAGATTCCCGTAGGGAAAACGGTTCTATCGCTTGATATAGCTAAATTACATACTCGTACTAGTTTAGAAGTGCCTGTAATTATTGAGCGTTCTGCGGTTGATGGGCCTGTTTTACTACTACTTGCAGGAATTCATGGAGACGAGGTAAATGGCGTAGAAATAGTCCGCCAAATTATTTCAAAGAAAATAAGTAAGCCTACTAGCGGTACCGTAATCTGTATTCCGGTGGTTAACGTTTTTGGCTTTTTAAATCAAACACGTGATTTTCCAGATGGAAGAGATTTGAACAGAACCTTCCCTGGTTCGGCAAAAGGTTCACTGGCAGGGCGTTTTGCTCATGCCATTATGCATGATATAGTGCCACATGTAGACTACTGCATCGACTTCCATACAGGTAGTAGTAGCCGTTTTAATTATGCTCAAGTTAGAATGGATGGCGATGACAAGGAATGCATTGCTTTAGCAAAAACCTTCGGTGTTAAATTTGTGATTGACGCTCCCATTCGTGATAAATCATTTAGAAAATCTGCCAGTATTTTGGGTAAAAAAGTGCTGCTTTTTGAAGGCGGGAAAGACCTTCATTTAGATAAGGAAGTAACCCGGCAGGCTATTAATGGATCCATGCGTGTGATGCAATATTTGGGATTAAGAGACTTCACAAAAGAACTGGAGGCTAAGCCTGCATCTAAAGAACAGATATATGTAAGAAAGTCTACTTGGCTAAGAGCCAATCATTCTGGAATGTACAGAAGGGTGGTGAGTATAGGTCAAAAAGTGGAAAAAGGCGATACTATTGGTAGTATTTCTGACCCCTATGGTGATTTTGAAAAGAAAGTGAAATCAACCTATACCGGTTATATTATAGGTTCTAATCATTCCCCTATTGTTAATCAAGGGGATGCTTTGGTGCATGTGAGTACCGTGCATGAGGAGATGAGATGACTAAATGAAAAAGCGGCAGAAATGATGTGTTCTGCCGCTTTTTTCATCAATCTTCCGATACCTTCAATATTAATTTCCCTTGTTTATTGCCATCAAATAGCCTTAGTAAGGTGTCGTTAAAGTTTTCAATGCCTTCGTAAACATCTTCTTTGCTTTTAAGCTTGCCTTCGTTCAGCCATATTTCCATTTGTTCTCTAGCTACATGGTAACGGCTGGCATAATCAAAAACCACCATGCCTTTCATAGAGGCTCTGTTGACCAGTAGCGACATATAGTTACTTGGCCCAGCAACTTTTTCAGTGTTATTATATTGAGAGATGGCTCCGCAAATAACAATTCTGGCATGCATTGCCAATCTTGAAAGAGCTGCATCTAAAATTTCGCCACCTACATTGTCAAAATATACATCAATTCCTTTAGGGCAATGCTCTTTTATGGCGGTGTAAATATTCTCAGATTTATAATCAATGGCAGCATCAAAACCAAGTTCGTTGACTAGGTAATCACATTTGGCTTTACCTCCGGCTATTCCTATAACTTTACAGCCTTTAATTTTGGCAATTTGCCCCACCACACTTCCTACGGCACCAGCTGCTCCAGAAACCACTACGGTTTCACCATCTTTTAACTCGCCTACTTCCAGTATTCCAAAATAGGCGGTCATGCCCGGCATACCTAATACGCCAAGGTATTCTGTTAAAGGTCTGTTGCCTTCTTCTACTTTTAAAAAGCCCTTTCCGTTAGATACTATATACTGCTGTACTCCGCCAGTACCTACCAGTACATCACCTTCTTTAAATTTTGGATGATTATTCGCTTTTAGCACTCGGCCTAAGGAGCCCGCACGCATCACTTCATTAATTCCAACAGGTGGTATGTAGGAGCGTACATCTCTGAGCCAGCCTCTCATGGCAGGGTCTAAAGAAATGAATTCGTTTTTAATTAGAATTTCGCCGTCGGCTAGTTCAGGAATTTCGGCATCGTTTAAAGTCCATGTTGCTGCTGTTGGCAATCCTTCCGGACGCTCTTTCAATAAGATTTGTTTGTTCATTTAATTTGTTTTGAAGTTTTTCAATAGTCACCTAAAATTAAACAATGAAAAATTAAATACAGTTTTTCTTTAATGTTTAGCTGACAAGAGTGGCTTCCATGCTTTTATAGAACTTCAGATTTCGTGTTATCATCCAAATAATGTTAGAAACAGTCGAATTAGGTCAAAAGCAGGTCATTTTAAACCGTAAAATCCCTAATTTTGTCCAACCTATTGATAATTGTTCTTCGTTAATGAATAAAGTGCTGAACGCATCGGGATTATTGTGAGTGAAAATACAAGTTTAAAAGAAGAGGTATTTAACTGTTGTTTAGAAAATTTGGCCGACCAAGCTGCCTTAGATTGGTTTACTGAAAAGGCAAAGCTACTAGAGACTGCTTCGGCTTTCTTTCTGAACTTTGGTATGTTAAAAAGAAAAGTAAAGAACGGTTCTGTTCATATTTCTCCATTACTTAAAAGTAAACTTCAAAGTGTAAATCCTGCGTTTTCGGTGGAAGATTGGGATTTAGTTTCTTTCTGTCGTTTAGCTTTTTTACTTCAATTAAATACTCCAGAGAATAAAGTAAAAATAGAAACGCTACTCGCCTCTGCTGATATAAAAGAGCAGGTGATTATTTATAGGGCTTTGCAATATTTAGAAAATGCAGAAGACTTTAAATTGAATATCATTGACGGTATCCGAACCAATATGATTGACGTTTTTGATGCCATTGCCCTAGAAAATAATTATGCGTTTACTTATTTCAGTGAAGATGCTTGGAACCACATGGTTTTAAAAGCCATTTTTATGGAAAGGCCTATCTACAGAATTCATGGAATAGACCAACGAAAAAACAAAAAGTTAGCAGGTATACTTCAGGACTTTGTGCATGAAAGGTGGGCTGCAGGGAGAGTAGTAACGCCAGAACTTTGGCGAATGATTAGTGGATTTACCACGGAATCAATTATTGGAGATTTGAAAAATGCTGTGCTTATTGATACAGATTTAGGTAAAGCTGCCGCTCAAAAGGTTTTAGAAGATGCAGGTCAAATGGAATGGATAAAAAGTCAAGGATTGGAACCTGTTAAACTTACTTGGGAAGAAATAGGTAAAGAAATTTGGGAGGCTTAGATAAGATAAAATAAGAACATTAATATTTAGAAATATGAAATTTATAGACCCTCATGTGCATATGTCATCCAGAACCACGGATGATTATCAAGCAATGCAAAAAGCGGGAATTGTGGCCATTATAGAGCCAGCGTTTTGGTTGGGTCAGCCACGTACAGAAAAAGGTGCTTTTAAAGATTATTATAGCAGTATAGTGGGTTGGGAGCCGTTTAGGTCTTCGCAGTTTGGTATCAAACACTACTGTACTATTGGCTTAAACTCAAAAGAAGCCAACAATGTGCCTTTAGCAGAACAAGTGATGGAATTATTGCCATTATATGCTATGAAAGATAATGTGGTGGCCATAGGCGAGATTGGTTATGACGACCAAACAGAGGCAGAAGATAGGTTTTTTAGAGCTCAGATAGAACTGGCAAAAGAAGTGAATCTTCCTATTTTGATTCATACGCCACATAGAGATAAGAAAAACGGTACGCTTCGAAGCATGGATGTGCTAGAGGAACATGGAATTGACCCTAAAATGGCCATCATAGACCATAATAATGAAGAAACTGCAAAGGCGGTTTTGGATAGGGGCTATTGGGCAGCATTCACCATTTACCCAAGAACAAAAATGGGTAGCGAAAGAATGGTGGAGGTAGTAAAGCAATATGGTTCTGAAAGAATTATAGTGGATAGCTCTGCCGATTGGGGTGTGAGTGACCCACTTGCTGTGCCTAAAACAGCTAATCTTATGCTGGCAAATGGCATATCTAAGGAAGACGTACACATGACCTGCTACCAAAATGCTTTAGACGCTTACGCTCAAAGTGGAAACATGAATGAAAGCGATTGGGAAAACGGAGTAAGCTTTGACCAGTCTGTACTTTATGGTGGAAACAGTGTTTTACGTGGCCAAGACCCAGTGAAAGGAACAGCTTCTGACTCTGATATCATAGAAAACTGATGAAGCTTTTCTATTACTTAGCTTTAACTAGGCCTGCCAATGTAATTACTGCGGTTTCAGATATTGCGGCTGGCGTAGCTATAGCAGGAGCCTTTGGTTTAAGCCCTTTTCCATGGACATTATTCCTGTTTTTGGCTTTAGCCACCTCTGGCCTTTACGCAGGAGGCATTGTTTTTAATGATGTTTTTGATTTAGAATTAGATAAAGTAGAAAGGCCCGAAAGAATAATACCAAGCGGTAAACTGGCTTCTAGCCAAGCCATATTTTTCGGAATGGCACTTTTTATAGCTGCCATATTCTTTGCCTCATTGGTGAGCATTCAGAGTGGTGTTATAGCGGCTTTAGTAGCACTTTTTGCGGTTTTGTATGACAAGTTTGCGAAACATCATTTGGTTGCTGGCCCATTAACCATGGGGCTTTGCAGAGGTTTGAATTTAACCTTGGGTATGAGTATTCTAGCTAATGGGCAGTTGCCAGACATGTGGATGATGGCTTTTATTCCTATTGTCTTTATTGCTGCCATTACATTGACCAGTCAAGGGGAGGTTTTAGGGAATAATAAGCTCTCTGTCAGTTTTGCTTTGGTTTTAGATTTACTTGTTGCTGCTACTATTTTGGTATTGGGCTTTAAAGGAATTATGAATCTTTGGATGGTGCTACCTTTTGTGCTGTTATGGATTGGAATTAATTTCTCGGCTAAATTAAAAGCCATTCGACATAACGAGCCTAAAAATATTATGAATGCGGTAAAGATGGGAGTACTCTCGCTTATACCGCTAAATGCTAGTTATGTGGCAGGTTTTAGTGACTGGAAATATGGTTTGGCAGTTTTATGCTTGCTACCTATTTCTATTTTTCTGGCAAAGAAATTTTCGGTTACCTGAATTTTAAAACCCTGATTCTGATTAATAATATAGGTTTGGAAAGAAATAATAATGAATATAGAGCAAAACTTCTCGATAAATTATAAGTATCAAATTCTCTTTACGAGAAATATGTTTGACGTATCAAACACCGAACTTTTTGACACGCTAAACGAGAATGAAGAATCTACAAAAGCCATTCAGGTGTCTTTTGTCATAGACTCTGGGTTGAATGATTGTCAGCCTGAGCTTATCGGCAATATTGAACAATATGTAGCTGCTTTTCCTAAACTAAAATTGGCCTGTAAGCCAATTATAGTGACTGGTGGTGAAGATGCGAAGAACACCATGGCGGAGTTTGAGAAGACTTTGTCCATGATAAACGAAGCCAAAATAGACCGTCATTCTTTCCTTTTAGCTATAGGCGGAGGTGCAGTTTTAGACATGGCAGGTTTTGCGGCAGCAGTAGGGCATAGAGGAATAAGACATATAAGAATACCAACCACGGTTTTGTCTCAAAACGATTCTGGCGTAGGTGTTAAAAACAGTATAAACTTTTTTGGTAAAAAGAACTTTTTAGGAACATTTGCTCCGCCATTCGCGGTGATAAACGATCTAACCTTTTTGACTTCTTTAGACGAAAGAGATTGGCGTGCAGGCATGTCAGAGGCCGTTAAAGTGGCTTTGATTAAAGATGCTGTCTTTTTTGATTGGTTGGAGGCCAATGCCATCGCTCTAAATAATAGAGATTTGGAAGCCATGGAAAAACTGGTTTTTGACTGTGCTAAACTACATACACATCATATTTCAAACAGCAATGACCCATTTGAAATGGGCTCTTCTAGACCATTAGATTTTGGCCACTGGGCGGCTCATAAAATGGAGCAGCTTACCAACTTTGGAATAAAACATGGCGAAGCGGTAGCCATCGGTATCGGTTTAGATATTGTTTACGGAACATACGCTGGCTTTATGACTGAAGCCACGGCAGACCGTATCTTAAAAGTGCTGTCGAATTTAGGCTTTGATACTTTTCATCCTGTGCTTCTTAATGAAGCGGGTACACATATAAACCCTGAACTCTTAAAAGGTTTAGAAGAGTTTAGAGAGCATTTGGGTGGCGAACTAACCATCACCATGGTAGAGAAAATAGGAGAGAAGTTTGATGTGCACGAAATGAATACCGATTGGATTGAGAAATCGGCTCTAACACTATTGAAAAAGCAAGAAACGTATGCGTATTAATAAACATCAGGCTCATTTAAGCTACTGTAGTAATATACATGCAGGAGAATCTTGGACGGCCACTTTTGAGAATCTAAAAAAGTATACAACCAAAGTACGTGACGGTTTAAAAACCGAAAACTTTGGTATAGGTTTAAGACTTTCAAACGAAGCTTCAATAGAACTTTCTGAGGGCGATAATCTGGTTATTTTTAAAGAATGGCTAGCAAGTGAAAACATGTATGTGTTTACCATTAATGGTTTTCCATATGGTGGTTTTCATAATCAAGTGGTTAAAGATGAGGTGCATACGCCTGACTGGAGTACGCCAGATAGGCTAGCATATACCATTCGTTTATTTGATATTTTGGCAGAATTACTTCCTGAAGGTTTAGATGGTGGGGTTTCCACTTCGCCTATTTCTTACAGGTTTTGGCATAAAGATGAAGCTGCTTTAAAAGAAGTGAAAGCAGTAGCGGTACGTCAATTATCACAGCTGATGATTCACCTGGCGGAAATTAAAACCAAAACCGGGAAAAGTTTACATTTAGACATGGAGCCTGAGCCAGATGGAATTTTAGAAACCAGTGATGAGTTTGTTGATTTCTTCAATGAAGATTTATTGCTATCGGGCAAAAATCAAATTAGTGCAACTTTAGGAATTGGACTTAATAAAGCGGAAGAAATCATAAGAGAGCATTTTCAGCTATGTTATGATGTCTGTCATTTTGCGGTGGGTTTTGAAAAACCATCAGATGCTATTGCGAAAGTAAAGGCGGCCAATATCAAAATAGGTAGAATTCAAATATCTGCTGCACTTAGCAGTGGTATTTTGGGCTCAAAAGAAGAAAGAAATACTATTCATGGGCAGCTTAAAAGATTTGATGAACCAACGTATTTGCACCAAGCCGTGGTTAGAAAAACCGACGGAGCATTAGTAAGGTATAGAGATTTAGGGCCTGGTTTAGCAGATATTCAAAAGTCAGACTTTCAAGAAATAAGAACACATTTTCATGTGCCCGTTTTTACGGAGAAATATGAGAAATTGATATCTACACAGCAAGACATTATAGCTACGCTAGCTGTTTGGAAAGAAGAAAATTTCACCAATCATTTAGAGGTAGAAACTTATACTTGGGATGTTTTGCCAGAGGCTATGCAAACCGATATAGTAAGCTGTGTGGTGAGAGAGTTAGATTGGGTAAGAACAGTAGTTACAACATGAAAAAAGCAGCGGTAATAAATGTAATTGGTCTTTCAAAGAGAGTTTTGGGCGAGCATACGCCCTTTCTTTCTAAATGGGCTGCTAAGAAAAATATAGCAAGTGTAGAACCTGTTTTGCCAGCAGTTACATGCTCTGTACAAACTACTTATTTGACAGGGAAGTGGCCGGCGGAACATGGCATAGTAGGAAACGGTTGGTTTTCAAAAGAAGCTCAAGAAGTGCAGTTTTGGAAGCAGTCAAACCAGCTGGTTCAGGCTCCTAATGTGTGGGATACTATCAGAAAGACAAATCCGGATTTTACCTGTGCTAATATGTTTTGGTGGTATAATATGTATTCTACTGCCGACTTTTCTGTAACACCAAGACCCCAGTATAGGGCAGATGGCCAGAAAGTGCCAGACTGTTATTCGTATCCAGCTGATTTAAGAGACCGTTTGCAAACAGCATTGGGTACCTTCCCATTATTTCATTTTTGGGGACCGAAAACCACCATAAAATCTAGTCAGTGGATAGCCGATGCTTCTAAAAAGGTGCATGAATGGCATAACCCAGATTTGATGTTGGTTTATTTACCGCATTTAGATTACGTGCTGCAGAAATATGGTCATGATGAAAAGCACTTGCCAAAAGACCTTGCAGAAATAGACAAGGTATGTGAAGACCTGATTACCTATTTAGAGGCAAAAGGTGTGGAGGTTTCTGTCATTTCAGAGTATGGAATTACAAATATGGAAAGGCCTATTCACCCAAATCGTGTTTTACGTGATATGGGTTTGTTAGGCATTAGAGAAGAAAACGGTTTAGAGTTATTGGACGCAGGGGCGTCAAAAGCTTTTGCCGTGGCCGACCATCAAATAGCCCACGTTTATGTCAATGACAAGTCGCAGCTTGATGCTGTCAAAAAGCGTTTTGAAGCGGAAGCTGGTGTGGCTTTAGTTTTAGATGAAGAAGGGAAAAAGGAATACCATATAGACCACGAACGCTCTGGCGACTTGGTACTGGTAGGCGATGATAAGAGCTGGTTTACTTATTATTTCTGGGAAGATGATGCTAAGGCACCTGATTATGCTAGAATGGTAGATATTCATAAAAAGCCAGGATATGACCCTGCCGAGATGCTTTTAGACCCAAAGCAAAAATTGATTATTCCAAAAATTATCTTTAAGGTACTTAAGAAAAAGTTAGGCTTTAGAATGGTAATGGATGTAATTCCATTAGATGCTACTTTAGTGAAAGGCTCGCATGGTGCTGTCAATCTGCAAGACGAAGACAAAGCCATATTTATCAGTAATCATGAGCATGGTTCCAATATAGCCCCAATAGCCATTCATGATTTGATTATGAATTCTGTATTGAATTAATTTTTATTAGCCTACTGCATACTTCTCAAAGTCATGTAGTAGGCTTTTTTGTGTCCACTATATTCTTAATTTCTAGACTACTTTGTTCATTTTATGAGAGTGAAATGATTGGAAGTTCTTGTTTAAAATCGGAATGATTTAAGGCCTCTTCTGTTTGCTTCTTGAATGACTGTAAGTATCTTTTTACAGACAAGTTTATGAAGTACTCCACTGTATAATTACCTGTGAGAATTTCATGAAAATAGTATGTTATCCTGAGTTTAACTGGAGATAATCATTACTAAATATCAAATTTACAAATGTGAATGTTTCTGTAAAATAACACCAATGATATGGTTTTTGGCCTGTTTTGCCTGAAATGAGTCAAAGATTGTCCGAAATGAGTTAATGGAATGCTTTAAAAATTAGGTGTTTTGTGTTTATACAAATGCATCTGATATGAAAATAAAATTTATCCTTTCCTTTTTGTTTATTGTTTTCGTTGACTTTAGTGTTTCAGCTTCTTCTGAAAGTTTGGCACCACCAAGCATCACCTACCAGCCATACAGTAGAGAGGTTGCTGAAAATAATAGCACTATTTTTTATGTAGGGTCTAGTGATGCAGATACATATCAATGGCAGGTACAGTCAGGTGGCTCATGGTCTAATTTGTCCAATGTTTCTCCATATTCAGGAGTAGATACTAAATTATTAGCCTTAAGCTCCGTAAACGGTTTAAATGACAAACAGTACAGGTGTATAGTAAGTAATGGAGGAGGGAGTCTTACCTCAGATCCTGTTAGGCTAATAGCAGTGAGCTCTGATTTAAGAATAAACGTGGGTGACGCTGGTAATAATTGCTTCATTGCTGCTGATAAAAATATGTGGCATACTGGCAACGATGGGTTAGGAACTTTAAGAAATATATTTACCGGCACCAGTGCAAATGGTAATAATCCTTATCAAGTAAAGTGGTCTACAGGAAATAGCCGCTGGGAACTAAGGTTAGATGCAAATCATGATGGTGTTTATGAGGTTTTAACACATTATAACTCAAATGCTAGTGCACCTAACCCTCCAAACTTAGGTACAGGCACTTGGGTAGTTAATGAAGTGGCGTGTGGTAGCTTAGGTACTTTTCAAGTATTAATACCAACTCCTGGAAGTTTATCTGCAGGAGATATCGCTTTTGTAGGTTTTAATTCTGATGATCCAGATGGCTTTTCCTTTGTTGCTTTAAAAGATATTCCTGCCAATGAAGTTATAAACTTTACTGATCATGGCTGGGCTAAAGGTTCTTCTAATACTTGGATGCGTGGTAGTGAAGCTCATTTTTCTTGGACAGCACCCGCTGGAGGCTTAGCAGCGGGAAGTATTGTCTCCATAATAGAGACCAGTGATGATGTTTTAACTGTAACAGGAGGAGGAACAGTAGGAAGCATAGTGGAGGTTGATGGTAAAACAGCAGAGAGTTTTAGTTTGTTAAGCGACAATCTATTTGCCTATCAGGGGATTTTAGGATCCTTAAACCCTACTTTTTTGACTGGTTTATTGGCCGACGATAATTATCTTCACACATCGGGTTGTGATAACCTAACTACTAAATGGTTTACGGAAGACATAGATGCTACTAACTGTCCGCAAATGACAGTTTCTCCACCTTCTAGTGGAGGAACCTCAACAATAGCACCAGGTTTAACTAATGGCACAAATGCCGTGATGTTAAATCCATTTGTAACATCATCTCCCTCTGTAACTGTTGCCGAAGTTGACAATTATAAATACAACGGAACATTCTCAGGGACACCTGAAGAGTTGGCAATTGCCATAAATGACTATAATAATTGGCTTAGAGATAATGACAATACCTATGATATTAACCCATCGGATTATAATGGAGGCAGTGGCTTTTCAGTGACTGTTTCAGAACCTCCAGCCATCCCTACAGCGACTTCCGCACCTGGGACAATTTGTGACGGAAATTCGGCTTTAGTAACTATATCAGGAGATAAGAACGATGCTACAGCATGGCATGTCTATACAGGTTCATGTGGAGGAACCTTAGTTGGAACTACAGCTGGGTCAACTATAATTGTCACACCTACTCCACCTAGTACTACCTACTATATTAGAGGAGAAGGTGGAGGAGTAACTCCAGGGGCATGTGGTTCAATAACCGTTAATACTACCGCCAGAGGAGATGCTAGTTTTACCTATGGGGAAAATAGTTTTTGTAATTCAGGGTCAGACCCAAGTCCTATAGTTACTGGAGTTAGCAACGGAACCTTTAGTAGTTCCGCTGGATTGCAATTAAACCCTTTTTCAGGAGTTATTGATTTATCAGAATCCACGTTGGGTGTTTATACGGTAACTTACACTACTTCTGGTTTATGTGCTGGTGAAGAGGATTTTATTGTAACTATCACTGGCTGCCCCGAAATAAACATAAAAGCTAGAAACACAGATATAGCCGATGGCGATACCTCTCCTAACCAAAAGGAAGATACTGATTTTGCCTATGCTTATACTGATGGAGAGATAGTTACGCACACTTTTACCATTGAAAATCTAGGTGCTTCTGAGTTAACCCTGAGTGGATTACCGGTTGTCTCAGGAACCCATTCTAGCGATTTCACCATTACGGATAATCCTAGTTTAACTATTGCAGAAGGTGAGTCCACAAGTTTTGATGTCACTTTTAATCCTTCAACTACGGGAACACGAAACGCTACAATAACTGTAAATAGTGATGATGCCGATGAAGCCGTTTATAATTTTGATATTAGAGGAATTGGTCAAAATACAACACAAGTAAGATGGGTGAATAATCAGTCTGAAACAAGACCTTCTACCATTGATTTGGAAGGCGTGACCTATGATGTTTTTGCCAATACTTATACCACCATTCAAAGTGCCATCAATGCAGCTACTAATGACGATATAGTATTGATTACAGATGGCGTTTATAGGAATGCCGCTGAATCTACATCTACCAACTGTGCAATAAACGGTGCTGATCAAGATCAGGCTCTTTACTTAAATATTACAAATAAGAGAATAAAGGTGAGCTCAGAAACGGGTGATTACTGTAGTTCATCAGCAAGGTTAGTAGGCTATGGCTTTGATATAAGATATGGATTTAGTAATCCAGTAACTATACAGGGTTTACATATTGACAGCGTACGAGTAAACGCTTTTTGGAATACCAATAATGTGAATTATGGAGCTTTCGCAGCCAGTAATGTTAAAATTTTAAGAAATAAAGTAAGCAACACGCGTTCGCATGGTTTAAAAACAGATTCAGGAGGAGGTTTTAAAGCTGACCGAGGAGCATGGGATATCGTAGGGAATGTTTTTGAAAATATTGGGTTTTACGATGGTTCAGGTTTTTGTACTACTCCTGCCGCTGTGTCTGCAATGTGGCTAGGGGAGGCAGGAGATAGTTTCGTGATTTCTGACAATATCATAGATAACACCAAATGGGCCGGTATCCTTTGTGATGGATACACGAACTTAAAGATTAACGGGAATAGAGTTTCAAACACCGGAAATGCAGGAATTCAAATTGGCTTCTCTTCTGCAAACTTCTATTCTCCAGATAACGCAGATATAAGCCATAATACTATTACCAACGCAAATATCAGTCAAGAAGTAGGTATAGGAGCAATAACCATTCTTCACAGTAATGTAACTGGAGTTAACATTACATATAATGATATTTCATCCTCTTTTAATGGCCTAGCTATTGAAATTGCTGGCTGGCAAGATTCTCCTGACATCACATATGTGAATAAAAATAATTTTCACAATCTTACTTCGGGCAGTTTTGGCGTGACACACATTGCAGGAATAGCTCCTAACGGTCTATTTGGTACCGCAGACGATTTAACCAATTATAATTTTGAGAATAATTATTGGGGCGACGCCAGTGGCCCCACCTATACGACTAATCCTAGCGGAACAGGAGAAGGATTATGGAAGGAAACCACTGTTAAAGGAAGTGGCGGAAACGCTCTAGTATATTCTACAGGTGATTTTGATTTTACACCCTTTGCAACTGCTGCCAATACGGTTAACTCTATAGCAGTTCAAAGCTGTACAGCACCCGAAATAAACCTCAAAGGAAACGGTGTAAGCATAGTAAATGGGGATAATAGTCCTTCTGTTACCGACTCTACAGATTTTGGAAGTCATGGAGTAGCGTCTGGTAGCAATACCAATACTTTTACTATTGAAAATACAGGGTCGGCTACATTAAGCCTAACAGGAAGCCCTAGAGTGAGTATAAGTGGTCATACCACTGATTTCACGGTAAGCCTTCAACCGTCTTCTACGACGATTTCGGCATCAGGTAATCTAACTTTCCAAGTAAAATTTGACCCAACAGCGACAGGTTTAAGAGAAGCAACTATAAGTATAGCTAATGATGACGCTGACGAAAATCCGTATACTTTTGATATTCAAGGGACTGGTATTTCAACCTGTGCAACAGTAGCTAACGGTACAGAACTCATGACCTGGACAGGTGCCAAAAACACCACTTGGAATGATGCCTGTAACTGGTCACCGGCAGGAATTCCTACAGCAGGTAATGATGTGGAAATTCCGTCGGCTCCGTCTAATCAACCTACCATAAATACCATGAATGAGGTAGCGTCCTCAGTAACCTTGGAATCAGGAGCTACACTTACCATTTCATCTATTGGAAGGCTTACGCTCAATGGAGCAAACTCATTAAATTCTACCCTCTTAAATGAAGGAACTGTAGAAAATAATGGAAAGTTAGTTTTAGGAAATTTAAGTCCCTTATCTTCAGAAGGAATCACGAATACTGGAACGTTTAATAATAATTCGGGTGCAGAAATAGAAATAGACCGTACTACTTTAACCGCCATATATAATTTTGGCGGCACATTTAATAATGCTGCCGAAATCACCATAGGTGCCAATGCTACAGTAGGGGATTATGGAATTACAAGCTCTAATGTTTTCAATAATAATACAGGTGGAGAAATTAAGATTGACAACGCGAATTTAGACGGTATTAGAAATTTTGGAACTTTTACCAATGTTGCATTATTGACCATTGGTGCTAATGTAAGTGCAGGCACTGATGGAATAGATAATCGTGGTACTTTTAACAATAACACAGGCGGTATTATAAACATAGATAATTCTGGGACTAATGCTATTCATAATGGTACTTCAAGTATATTTACCAATGTAGCAACAATGACAATTGGGGCAAATTCAAGTGTAGGAGTTTATGGTATTTTTAATCTTTCTACTTTCAATAATAACACTGGCGGAAATATATCCATTGATAATTCTACTAGTACAGGGATTTATAACTTAATTGGAACATTCTCGAACGTCGCAACACTGACCCTTGGAACCAATGCCAGTTTAGGTGTTTATGGGATTTACAATTCGGCTACTTTTAATAATAATGGAGGCGGAAATATAAATATTGATAATTCTACTACTGCGGGGCTTTATAATTTCTCTGGGACATTCTCAAACGCCGCAACATTGACCCTTGGAGCAAACGCCAGCGTAGGGGATTATGGATTACAAAATGATAATGTTTTCAATAACAATACAGGTGGAGAAATTAAGATTGACAACTCCACTTTAGCTGGTATTAGAAATAATGGAACCTTTACCAATGCCGCAATATTGACCATTGGTGCTAATGTAAGTGCAGGCTCTGAAGGAATAGAGAATCGTGCTACTTTTAATAATAACACAGGTGGCATCGTAAGCATAGATAATTGTAGGAATCAAGCTATTATCAATACCGCTTCCAGTATATTTAACAATGTAGCAACAATTACTATTGGGGCGAATTCAAGTGTAGGAGGTTTTGGTATTTTTAATCAATCTACTTTCAATAATAACACCGGTGGAAATATATCTATTGACAATTCCACCTCTATTGGACTATTGAACTTAGCAGGAACGTTTACCAATTCCGCCACATTGACTTTGGGGGCTAATGCCAGTGTAGGAAATTATGGCATGGATAATCGTGCTACTTTTAACAATAATACAGGCGGAATTCTATCTATTGATAATTGTACTACAACAGGCTTATATACCACCGTTACCGGAGCGTTTATTAATTCCGCCACATTGAGAATTGGAGCAAATTCAAGTGTAGGGAATATTGGCTTAAATATCAATGCAACATTCAACAACAATAACTGCGGGGAGGTATTGGTAAAGCAAGGAAGATTACAGGTCACACCCGGTATTACTTACACTAACGAAGGCTACACTTTCGTTGCAAATGAACTATCCAACCTTGGTACGTTTACAAATAATGGCGTCCTCAAATATGGTACTACCACAGGTAATGCCATAAGCAATGCCACCGCACCATCCATCATTGTCAATGATGACCCAACGCCCATTTTCACCTACGGAGCTGCCTTTAATGGCACCATAGACGGGATTTTCAAAGATGATTCTGTAACATCTGCTGGTACTTTTTCTGCTCCAAATACTTTTACGCCCTCAGGTTTAGCATCAGGTTCTCAAACGCTTATCGCTAAAATTACTCCAAATGGAGGTGGCTGCACATATTTGGTGCCATTTGACTATGTGAATTGTATGGCCTCTGCAACTATTTCTTACACCGGAACTCCCTTTTGTACAAGTGCCTCGCCAGCTTCGGTGACACTTACTGGTACCACGGGAGGAGCATTTACATCTTCTCCGGCAGGATTGACCTTGAATAGTAGTTCTGGTCAAATAACGCCTTCTAGCAGTTCTGCAGGTACTTATACCGTTACGTATACCATTGCAGCATCAGGTGGTTGCCCTTCAGTGACCGCTACTACTGCAATCACCATAAACGCCTTAGATGATGCCAGTTTCAGTTATGGCAGTGCTTCTTATTGTGTAAGTGCGGCCGACCCAACACCAACAATTACAGGCGTATCGGGAGGAAGCTTCAGCAGCACAGCAGGATTAATTATCAATGCTTCTACAGGAGCAATAGATGTTTCAGCTAGCACAGCAGGCACATATACCGTAACATATACGACAGGAGGCACTTGTTCAAACAGTTCAACGGCAAGCGTAAGCATTACGGCCTTAGACGACGCAGGATTCAGTTACGGCAGTGCCTCTTATTGTGTAGATGCATCAGACCCAACACCAACAATTACAGGAGCAGCAGGTGGCACATTCAGCAGCACAGTAGGATTAAGTATTAATTCGGGAACAGGAGCAATAGATGTTTCAGCAAGCACAGCAGGCACATATACAGTGACGTACACCACAGGAGGAACTTGTTCAAACAGTTCCACGGCAAGTGTAAGCATAACGGCACTAGACGACGCTGGCTTTAATTATGCATCGGCCTCTTATTGTGCAGATGCTTCCGACCCAACACCAACAATTACAGGAGCAGGAGGTGGCACATTCAGCAGCACAGTAGGATTAAGTATTAATTCGGGAACAGGAGCAATAGATGTTTCAGCAAGCACAGCAGGCACATATACAGTGACGTACACCACAGGAGGAACTTGTTCAAACAGTTCAACTGCAAGTGTAAGCATTACGGCACTAGATGATGCCAGTTTTAGTTACGGCAGTGCTTCGTATTGTTTAAGTGCAGCCGACCCAACACCAACTATTACAGGCGTATCAGGAGGAACATTTAGTAGCACAGCAGGATTAAGTATCAATGCTGCTACGGGAGCAATAGATGCTTCAGCAAGCACAGCAGGCACATATACAGTGACGTACACCACAGGAGGAACTTGTTCAAACAGTTCAACTGCAAGTGTAAGCATTACGGCACTAGATGATGCCAGTTTCAGTTATGGCAGTGCTTCTTATTGTGTAAGTGCGGCCGACCCAACACCAACAATTACAGGCGTATCGGGAGGAAGCTTCAGCAGCACAGCAGGATTAATTATCAATGCTTCTACAGGAGCAATAGATGTTTCAGCTAGCACAGCAGGCACATATACAGTGACGTACACCACGGGAGGAACCTGTTCAAACAGTTCAACCGCAAGCGTAAGCATAACGGCACTAGACGACGCTGGCTTTAATTATGCATCGGCCTCTTATTGTGTAAATGCGGCCGACCCAACGCCAACAATTACGGGTGTATCAGGTGGAACGTTCAGCAGCACATCAGGATTAATTATCAATGCTTCTACAGGAGCAATAGACGTATCAGCAAGCACACCAGGCACATATAACGTAACATATACGACAGGAGGAACCTGTTCAAACAGTTCGACGGCAAGCGTAAGCATAACGGCCTTAGACGATGCGAGCTTCAGTTACGGCAGTGCCTCGTATTGTGTAGATGCATCAGACCCAACACCAACAATTACTGGTGTATCAGGAGGAAGTTTCAGCAGTACAGGAGGGTTAAGTATTAATGCTTCCTCAGGAGCAATAGACGTATCAGCAAGTACGCCAGGCACCTATACCGTAACATATACTACAGGAGGAACCTGTTCAAACAGTTCCACGGCAAGCGTAAGCATAACGGCCTTAGACGATGCGAGCTTCAGTTACGGCAGTGCCTCGTATTGCATAAGTTCAGCCGACCCAACCCCAACTATTACAGGGGTATCAGGGGGTACATTCAGCAGCACAGTAGGATTAAGCATTAGTTCAGGAACAGGAGCAATAGACGTTTCAGCAAGCACGCCAGGCACATATACAGTGACGTACACCACAGGAGGAACCTGTTCAAACAGTTCAACCGCAAGTGTAAGCATAACGGCCTTAGATAATGCCAGTTTCAGTTACGGCAGTTCCTCGTATTGTGCAGATGCTTCCGACCCAACACCAACTATTACAGGCGTATCAGGAGGAACATTTAGTAGCACAGCAGGATTAAGTATCAATGCTGCTACGGGAGCAATAGATGCTTCAGCAAGCACAGCAGGCACATATACAGTGACGTACACCACAGGAGGAACTTGTTCAAACAGTTCAACTGCAAGTGTAAGCATTACGGCACTAGATGATGCCAGTTTCAGTTATGGCAGTGCTTCTTATTGTGTAAGTGCGGCCGACCCAACACCAACAATTACAGGCGTATCGGGAGGAAGCTTCAGCAGCACAGCAGGATTAATTATCAATGCTTCTACAGGAGCAATAGATGTTTCAGCTAGCACAGCAGGCACATATACAGTGACATACACCACAGGAGGAACCTGTTCAAACAGTTCAACGGCAAGTGTAAGCATAACGGCACTAGATGATGCCAGCTTCAGTTACGGCAGTGCCTCTTATTGTGTAAGTGCAGCCGACCCGACACCAACTATTACAGGAGTATCGGGAGGAAGCTTCAGCAGCACATCAGGATTAAGTATCAATGCTTCTACAGGAGCAATAGATGTTTCAGCAAGCACGCCGGGTACATATACCGTAACATATACCACAGGCGGAACCTGCTCAAATAGTTCAACCGCAAGTGTAAGTATTACGGCACTAGATGATGCCAGTTTCAGTTACGGCAGTGCCTCTTATTGTGTAAGTGCAGCCGACCCGACACCAACTATTACAGGAGTATCGGGAGGAAGCTTCAGCAGCACATCAGGATTAAGTATCAATGCTTCTACAGGAGCAATAGATGTTTCAGCAAGCACGCCGGGTACATATACCGTAACATATACCACAGGCGGAACCTGCTCAAATAGTTCAACCGCAAGTGTAAGTATTACGGCACTAGATGATGCCAGTTTCAGTTACGGCAGTGCCTCTTATTGTGTAAGTGCAGCCGACCCGACACCAACTATTACAGGAGTATCGGGAGGAAGCTTCAGCAGCACATCAGGATTAAGTATCAATGCTTCTACAGGAGCAATAGATGTTTCAGCAAGCACGCCGGGTACATATACCGTAACATATACCACAGGAGGAACCTGTTCAAACAGTTCAACAGCAAGTGTAAGTATTACGGCACTAGATGATGCCAGTTTCAGTTACGGCAGTGCTTCGTATTGTGTAAGTGCAGCCGACCCAACGCCAACAATTACAGGTGCATCAGGAGGAACCTTCAGCAGCACAGTAGGATTAAGTATTAATTCGGGAACAGGAGCAATAGATGTTTCAGCAAGCACGCCGGGTACATATACCGTAACATATACCACAGGAGGAACCTGTTCAAACAGTTCTAATACAAGCGTAACTATTAATGCATTACCAACAGTAAGCATCTCAGGGATAGATGACTTGACCTGTGGCACAGCCAGTGTCACGCGAACAGCGAGTGGCGGTGGAACTTACTCTTGGTCAAATGGTGATAATATAGCCACAGCGACCATCAATGCTGCTGGAACTTACACGGTCACAGTAACATCAGCAAATGGCTGCACAGCGACAGCGACGACGGTAGTTACTCAAGATGTAACGACACCATCAGCAACTATCACAGGAGCAGCAAACCTAAGTTGTGCGGTAACAAGTGTGACGAGAACAGCCTCCGGCGGCGGCACTTACTCTTGGTCAAATGGTGATAATACAGCCACAGCGACCATCAATGCTGCTGGAACTTACACGGTCACAGTATCATCAGCGAATGGTTGCACCGCCACCGCAACCACGGTAGTCACGCAGGATGTAACAGTTCCAAGTATAAGTATCACAGGAACAGATAGTTTAAGTTGTACTCAAAGTTCAGTGACAAGAACGGCAGTAGGCACAGGAACCTATCAATGGTCAAATGGTTTAGGAACCAACGCGACAGCAACTATGACAAGTGCCGGAACCTACACCGTTACACTAACAGCAGCCAATGGCTGTACAAACACAGCTACCACAGCAGTTGTTTTCAAAAATAATTTAGTAGTTACAGCTTCCAATGATGGCCCCTACCAAGACGGAGAGAACATAAACTTAATGGCAACGGGTGGGCCAAGCTATTCTTGGGCAGGTCCAAATGGCTTTACGAGTAGTTCTGTAAACCCAAGTATAGCCAATGCCACTGCGGCCAAAGCAGGAATTTACACCGTGACGGTGAATAATGGAAGCTGTACAGGTACCGCCACTACCAATGTGATAGTTTCTTGCAGCACACCGGGTATGAGTTATTACCTAGCTTATACAGACGGAGCAGAACCAGAAGTATTCTCGCCATTGATAGAGCAAATGGAAGTACAAGTATCAAACAGACCGATGACGGTACTAGCAGTACCAAATTGCGAGCTACCGGTCATAGAGAGTACAAGACTACAACTGTCAGGAACAGGGAATAATCATTTCTATATTGACAATGCACTTCCGTTCTCACTTTATGAAGTAAATGGTGTGGCGACAGGAGAGGCTTTTGAAGCCAACTATTACACGTTTATAGCCAGAGGTTTTGACCAAGGCAATTCGGAGGTAGGCACCGAAATAATTGGTCCAGATGAGCTGCACTTTTCAGTAGTTCGAGGCGATAGAGAAATCACAAGTCCAACGCTTTCAACCAACACCATTTGTGCAGGAACAAGTTTAACAGTTTCATCCACAGCCTCAGGAGTATTTAGTTTCAATGTAGGAAATATGTACCGAGCCTACCTTTCAGATGAAAACGGAAACTTTGGGAATCAGATATTGATAGGAAGTTCTTCAGACCCAACTAATATCTCATGTACTATTCCAAATAATCTACCAAGCGGAAATAATTACAAAGTTGTGGTTCGTTCGTCTTCACCAATGGTGTCTTCAGCGGTGTCGGCTAGTCTGTCCATTACTTCATCAAGTGTGAGTTTGTTATCACCAACGCATGACATTTTGAGCGGAACGCGAACCGAGCAAGCCACGCAAACGGTCAATGCCCAAAATAAAATAAGTGGCGGTGCAAACGTAAGCTATAAAGCAGGAAACGCAGTGATGTTAGAGCCAGGTTTTAGTGCTGCATCAGGAACTGTTTTCAGTGCTAAAATTGAAAATGTGTGTGCGGATTGATAAGAAATTCTAAGTGTTTTAGGCGTAAAAAACTCCAGCAATTTTATGAAAATGTAATAAGTTTCTCAAAAGTTCATTTTTGAAGGTCTTTTGCTCAGAATGAGTTAAAGATAGCCCGAAATGAGTTAATGGGAACAAGCTTTTTTTAGAAACTTTGTGGAGCTAATGCAAGCTTTTAATCATGGCACAATGAGAGAATTAGTTAAACTTTAGGGGTAAAGTTGAGGGTGGGGCTTTTATAGCCTCACTTTCATTTCTCAAGAAGTTATTTCGATGAATTTAGCTTGTAAAAGTTTTGGAAGGTAATTGCTCAGAATGAGTCAAAGATTGTCTGAAATGAGTTAATGGTATAGCGTTTTTATTATGAATTTTGTGTTGGGCTTTTGTTCCGCTTTAGCCAAATATTGAAAACTAGATTTTAAGTACGCATAGAAACAAAAAGGGGTTTTAGTTTAAATGTTTACTTGAAAAGGGAGGGACGAAAGTCCCTCTCTTATTTTAAACCACTTCCGTTTCTATAACAATTCCTTTTACTAGCGTTTTGTGCACAGGGCACTTAGAGGCAATCTCCTTTAATTTGGCAATTTCGCCAGTGCTTAAATCGCCTACTAGTTTTAATTTCTTTTCAATTACATCAAGTGAGCCTTCTTTTTCAGAATCCTCACTATGTCTTTTAGAATGGCTTAAGTAAACGTAGACTTCATCCAATGCTATCTTCTTTCTTTCTGCATACATTTTTAATGTCATTGCGGTGCAAGCCGCTAAGCCTGCATTCAATAGTTCATAAGGCGAAGGCCCAAAATCATCTCCACCTACAGAGCTAGGTTCATCCGCTATAAGGCTATGCTTGTTAGTTTGGATGGAGGTGGTGAAGTTGTTTTCAACTAAATCTAAATGACCTACTACCTGCTCACCTTCGGTACTTATTTTTTTTGTGTCTGGTACTTGAATATATCTTTGAGCCCAAGTTCCTATCACGGACCCTACATATTCGCTGTCTTCTTTCTTTGTAAGAAGGTGGTCTGAGCCATCCAAAGAAATAAAACTTTTAGGATGGAATGCCTGCTCATAAAGTTCCTGAGCATTTTCTATGCCTACAATAGTGTCTTGAGGCGAATGAAGTATTAGATATGGCTTTTTTAAGTCGTGAACAATTTTTGGTAAATCCGTCTTATCAAAATTATCAACGAAATCCTTATTGATAGTAAATGGTCGGCCACCTATGTTTACTTCAACTTCATTGTTCTTTTCAAAATCTGGATCGCCATAAGTGAAAAGCCTTTTGACATGATTAACACTTGATGGTGCACCTACGGTGGCTACTGCTTTTATATTATCAAGTTTTGACGATGCCACTAAAACGGCAGCACCACCTAAAGAATGTCCCACAAGTAGGGTAGGGGCTTGGTAGTTTGTTCTCATGAATTCATTTACATCCATAAGGTCATTCACATTTGCCGTGAAATGACTTTCGGTAAAATTGCCTTCACTTAGCCCTAAGCCTGTGAAATCAAACCTCAAGACTCCAAAGCCATGTTTTGTGAGTTCTCTTGAAATATTTTTGACTGCATTTAGGCTTCCGCTGCATGTAAAACAATGCCCAAAGATGGCATATTGGGCAGGCTTTTGGTCGGCTGGAAGTTCTAAAAAGGCATTTAATGTATGGCCTTTTGAGTTTGGGATTTCGAGTTTCGGCATGAATCGTTTATAGGAGTGATATTGTTCCCTAAATAACGGAATTTAAACCTAGTCAGATTTTAACGATTTATTTTAAACACCTGAAAGGTACTTAAATGCTCCACAGGAGCGTAATGTTGGTAGTCTCACGCAGTCAAAGGAAGGTATAATTTTTTTTGACGAGATTTTGGCCTTAAAAGCCAAAATCATGACAAATTGCTATGTCATTTTTGGAACAGTATAATTAAAGAATTATGCTTCGCCTTTCTAAAAGCACATTATCATACCAAACCGCATTTCTTTGACCTATTTTTTCTCGAACGCCAACTTCCCTAAAACCCATTTTTTTATGTAAAATGAGGCTTGCAGTGTTTTGAGGGAATATTTTTGATTGAAGTGTCCAAATGCCCTGTTGTTCACTTTCTTTTATAAGTTCTTCAAAGAGAAATGTCCCAAAGCCTTTGCCCGAAACAAGTGGGTCAATGTAAATACTTACTTCGCAAACACCTTTATAAACTTCCCTTTTTGACGTTGGGCTTAAAGCTGCCCAACCCTTTATTTCGTCATTCTCAGTGATGACCAATCTGCAAGTCTCCAAATGACTTTGATGCCAATATTCCCATTCAGGAACTTTTAGCTGGAAAGTGGCAATGCCCGTATCTATCCCTTTTTGATAGATAGACTTCACCACTTCCCAGTCTTTTGGCAACATTTCTCTTATTTGCATTTTAGCAACATCCTCCACCAGGCGTGCAGCAGCTTTCTTCGGCGGCAGCACCTACTGTTTCTAATCTAACTTTTTGTTTTCCTTCAGGAATTCCACAACTGTCTTTAGCCAAACAATCCGTGAATTTTGAGCTTAAAATAAAGTGCTGACCGTCAAAGTCAAGGCCATATTTTCCAATAGTGGCTCCTTGATACTCTACTTCTACTTCTAAATCTTCCATGCCTAAAACTTTCTGAGACAGGTCAATGATGTCGTTCAGCTTAGTAGGGGCTAATCTGTGGTCATGATCTTCGGCAGACCAAAGCTGAAAATTAGCCACTTTTTCATTTCTTACTGTGCCACCACAGTCAATGAAGTTCTTAGTTATCATACCCACTTCGGTTACATGGAAGTGTTCAGGTACGAATGTTCCGTCGGCCAATTTGAATTGTAAATCTGAGATGCCTTTAAGGCTGTTTTGTACTTCTGATAGTTTCATTTTTTTATAAATTTTAATTTGTCTTATTGCTCCCGATAGCTATCGGGATGCGATGGGTTTGTGTAAAAAAATTAGCAACAAGTACCTTTATACTTGCCAAACATGTTACTGAAAAGCTGATTAATAGCCTCCCAGCGTTCAGGATGAATGCAGTAACTCATAGAAACACCTTCTATGGTTCCTTGAATAATCCCAATGTCTTTCAACTCTCTCAAATGTTGGCTGATGGTAGCTTGAGCTAGTCCTAGTTCTTGTACCAAATCTCCATTAATACAGGCATTGGCCGCCAATAGGTATTCCAAAATAGCCACACGAGCAGGATGCGAAAACGCCTTAGCCACTTTAGCCAGCTCGTTTTGCTCTTTTGTAAATAAATCTGTCTTTGTTATTCCCATCGTTCTAAATATTACATTGCAATATTACGATGAATGTTTTTTCTGACCAAATATTTGTACATTTTTCTCTAACCTAAGCTTAGAGCAAAATCAAAAAAAGATGAATTCAATATATCTCCCTATACCGTCTGAGCACAAGCAAAATTCTAGAACTAAACTTATTTCAAGGGGAAACCTTATGAAATTTTGAATGTGCGAGTTTACAGGGTGTCGCTTTTTTTTGGTTCGTTTTTTCGAACGGTGCGACGCCTCGCAAAAAATGAACTCCCTGCCGGAAGGCAAACGAAGAAAATGTATTTTTTAAGAACATGGTTTAAACAATCTTAAAAGTTTTCCCATATTCCCCCTTTAACCGAATAATAAATTACTAATCTCAAAATCAATTAATTAACAGAGTCTTAATATTTAAAACGCTAACTTCATAACAAAAAAAGTAGCCATGACTCAGCATCACATTTACTGGTGGAATTTGGAGAACCTCTTTGATATTGAAAATTCACCTGACCGACCAGCTTGGTTTCAAAAAACTATTAAGAATGAGCTGAAAGGCTGGAATAGCCTAGTTCTTGAAAAGAAATTGACCAACTTATGTCAAATTATTAGTCAAATGAATCAAAATCAAGGCCCTGATATTCTTGGCGTTTGTGAGATTGAAAATGAAGCTGTAGTGGTGAAATTGATGGCAAAAGTTACCACCATTACCGGTCGTAATTATGCGGTGCTACATCAAGATACCAAAGACAAAAGAGGAATTGATATAGCCGTAATTTATGATTCAGATAAATATACTACCGATGGAGAAGTCTTCTCTTTAGAGATAATGAAGCGAAACGCTACCAGGGATTTGTTTCAAGTGAGTTTAACTACCCAAAACGGAAACGAACTAGTGCTTATAGGAAATCACTGGCCTTCAAGAATGGGAGGGAAGTTTGCCTCAGAACCATACAGAATGATGGTGGCAGAAACGCTGAGCTACTGGATTGATAGAATTCATGAGGTAAAATTGGAAGTTAATAATGACAAAAATCCTGCGATAGTCATCATGGGAGATTTTAACGATAATCCTTATGATAGGTCTATTGTAGACTACTTGAGGGCTACGGGAAACCTTGAAAAGGTCAAAAATGCCCGAAGTAATGTTTTGTTTAATTTGATGTATCCTTTTCTTAACTCTAAATATGGTACGCATGTTTACGGCAGTGAAATGTCTATGCTAGACCAGTTTATAGTTACCAAACCTTTGGTGGTAGACTCCGCCAATTATCCTTTTCAGGTGGAAGCTACCAACCTTCTTACTTATCCTGAACTAGTCAAAGGAGACTATAATACACCAATAAGATTTGGAAGACCAAGCAGTAAAAACACTTTTAATGAGGCGGGTTTTAGTGACCACCTGCCTATTGAGCTTGTTTTGGAAGAAAGAGGTTGATTTCAATTCTACTCAAGTTAAGTATTGCATTCAGGAAATAAGCGTTTGTAAATGTTTCTAACGGTTAGTAAACGTTTAAGTGAAAAAAGCAAAGTAGTTTAGTGTGAGTAACTTAATTGCAATTTATTTGCTAATTGTAGTAGTTTTATGGCGTATAGCCGAATGTTGGCGGTAATTAAAAATAAATCAAAAATGAGAATACATGAAATTAGAATTTTAGCGATTATGTTTATAATGTCTTTGAATAGTTGCAAAACAGAAAATTCTGAAATGAGCACTATTGATTTTTCAACAGAAGAAAACTTATACAATGGATATAACCTACCGGGATTAACCCCTGAGCCCTTTGTTCCTAAAATGAATTCCTCTCAAGAATGGAAATTAGGGAATACAGACTCTATGGATATGGACGAGTTTTATTTTACATACACAGGCGACAATCCATTTGAGCCGCTCGTAGTGGTGTATCGGAATGAAGGTAATAGTTATAAGGTTAATAAGTATAGCTTTAACCATAATCCCAGCGATAGCAACATCTTATATTCCAGATGGAACTACATAGAACGTACTAATTTCGGCTGGTCAAAAATTAAAAGTTTGGGTCCTATGTTTGACAGAGAAGATTGGGGCATTATGGTTATGTCAATATCTTCTAAAGGGACAATTGTTTTCGATGACTATAAAAGTAATGATGTAATCCGAATGTCAAGGATTATAGACGGGAAACGAGAAGAACCGAGATTACTAGGAAAACATATTAACACAGGTAAATGGACATGTCACCCCTTTATAGCACCTGATGAATCCTATTTAATATGGGGTAGTGAGCGAGAAGATGGATATGGCAAATCTGATAATTATATAAGTTTTCGACAACAAGATGATTCTTGGGGTCCTGCCATTAATATGGGAGATAAGATAAATTCAGAACTCGTAGAGAATGGTGCACACTTAACACCGGATGGAAAGTATTTGCTTTTTTCAAGGCATGAAGAAAAAGTTAAGGATGATGGAAGTACATATTGGGAATCAATAAAATATTGGGTTGATGCTGGAATTATTGAAACCTTAAGACCTAAGCAATGACTACAAGTGAAAAAATAGAATAAAACATAACTACCGCCAACATTGCATAAAACGGCAATAAGCCCTATGCGGGCTTGCTGCGTTTATGCGAGACCGTTATAAATCAGTTAGAAAAGAATGGAGCTTAAAGCTATTTTACAACTAGAAAACGAAGAAAAGTATGAAGCCGCTTTAACAAAATATAGACAAGCTTATTTTGAAAAACCGAGTGATTTCGAAATATGGAAACACTACTATTTTTTTCTTTGGTATTTAAATGTGGAAGATGGTTCCTTAGGCCTTCAAGAATTTGTAAAAATCAACAATTTATCTTTAGAATTAGAGCAAATTAGCAATGATGGGATTAAGAAATATTCCCAAATAGCCGAAGGGCTTTTTGTTCTTGGTTATACGATAAATTTATTTCCGTATTTATTCGGAGAGTATGTAGAATGGGAACAAAAAGGAAAAGAAATGATGGTAGGTGCAGCGAACCTAGAACCAAATAATATAATTTATTCCATGGTGGTTCTTGGTCTTGGAGTTGAAATCCAAGGAAATCTAAATTATAAAATGGTATGTAAGAAAGCTGCTCCCATTGTCAATGATAAATTTAGTTCAAATGGCCTTTTGAATTCATATTTCAAAGCAGTATTATTTAGAATAAATTGATGAATTCTTTCTTCATTCAATGCCATAAATAGTTTTTGAGTTCCGTCAAGTTTATGGTTATAACATCTAGTGATTCAAAAGGACAAATTTAGATTCGACTCGACATCCCTTAGCAGTGTCTCGCTTGCGGACTCTGCGGTGTTAATCAGAGAGAGTAAATAAAGTTCCTGCTGAGAGAGTCTCCGCCAGGGATTCCGCAATTCCACTTTTAATGATTGGATTAGCATACCTCTAACTGTTAATTTTGGTATGGCCAAGAGTACTATTCCAAAACCGCATAAATTACTAACCGACAAAAAACTGGCATTTAAACCCTGAAAATCTATGTAAATATGACAGTAATTGTCTTTGATTTTATAGGTCGAAAGCTACTTTGAATTGCAGAAGTAAAATTTCCATATATTTGATAACCGCCTTCGGGGCATGGATACTATTGCATTCCATTTTTGACCTGAATTTAGCTTTTAATGAAAAAAATAGCAGTTAAGAAAGGAGACATCTTACAAAGAAAAGGTGAGATAAACAGTAAGGCATACATAGTGGAGAGCGGCTTATTACGCAGTTATACCATAGACGATAAAGGGAAAGAACATATCTATATGTTTGGACCAGAAAACTGGTTAGTGGCGGATACTTCAGAGCCTCAGATACCTTGTCAATTATTTATAGATGCCATAGAAGACTCCGTGATAAATGTTACTACCAAAGAGGAATTATTGCAAAATGGGCCGGACCTAAAAGTTTTGCTAAGGAGATTAAATACCATGCAAAACAGGATAGTAATGCTAATGAGCTCAAATGCTAGAGAAAGGTATGAGCATTTTATAGAAACATACCCAAAAATCATCCAAAGGGTTCCGCTAAAAATGATTGCCTCTTACCTGGGAATTACCCCAGAAGCCTTAAGCAGGGTAAGAAATGAGCTTTCTCAAAAATAAATAGACAATTGTCATTTCTTGATGTACATCAAGGCACAGGTTTCATAGATGTAAGAATTTTGTGCCCATAATTAATGAAAAAAAAGAAAATGACAAATCAAAAAAACAACAAGGCAATTAATATAGGGTTATGGATTGCACAAGGTTTATTAGCGGCCATGTTTATTATGGCTGGATTAATGAAAACCACTCAACCAGTAGAAGCCTTAGCAGAATCACTTCCATGGGTTACATCTACTCCGTTGGCTCTAGTTAGGTTTATTGGTATCAGTGAGCTCTTAGGTGGTTTAGGATTATTGTTACCTTCTATTTTACGTATAAAGCCTTTATTAACTGTGTGGGCAGGCTTAGGTCTTGCGGTGGTAATGATATTGGCGGCAGGTTTTCATGCATCAAGAGGTGAGTTTTCAAGCATAGGAATGAATGTTGTTCTCATAGCAATTGCCTTATTTATAGCATGGGGAAGAAGTAAGAAAGCACCAATTCTGGCTAAGAGCTAATAGTAAGGTTGTTTGAGCTCAATTTCCCTTTGCGGAGTCTCCGCCAGAGACTCCGCAATTCCACTTTTAATGAATTGGAATAACATACATCTAACTATTAAATCTATTTAGGTAGTGTAGTTACCTCCCCCAAGTCCAATCGGCCCAAATCCAACTTCAAATTAACCCCACTTAGCTGCCTTCTAAAAGATTCATTTATTAAAAAATGTAGAATTTCGGCTGTTGATAGCTGAGGCCATCTTCGGGGATATTACAAACCTTCTGACCTACCCAGAACTGGTCAAAGGAGATTATAATACCCCCATAAGATTTGGAAGACCAAGCAGTAAAAGCACTTTTAATGAGGCTGGTTTTAGTGAACATTTGCCTATTGAGCTTCTTTTGGAGGAAAGGGATTAGTTAGGAAGAAAAAGCATTGAAGAAACGAGAGTTTAATATAAACCGTTTATCTTAGTATAAAACATTTTGAATATGTCTACAATCGATTTAAAGGAAAGAGTTCTTAAAAAGATAGCAACTGTCAAAGAGGACTACTTGTTGGAAGAAGTGTTGGCTTTGATTGAATTTGAGACTAACACTGAACTATTAAAGCTAACAAAAGACCAGAAATCTGCTGTAGATGAAGCTAGCGAGCAGCTGAAAAATGGGGAATACCACACTAATGAAGAAGTTGAAAATGAAATAGACCTGTGGCTAAACGCATAATTTGGTCTAAAAGAGCTAAAGAAGATAGGAGTAGTATTTTAAGGTATTGGTTGAATAGAAATAAGTCGAACGCATATCCTAGAAAGCTCAATAAACTTTTTAGCGAATCAGTTAGATGGCTATCTGAAAGCCCATTTGGTAGGAGGAGAACTGACTATCTTGAAACTAACGTGAAAATAGTTAGGGACTATAAAATTATTTTTGAAGAAGATGAAACAACCATATTCATCTTGACAATTTGGGACACTAGACAGAATCCAGAAAGGCTTAGTTCCATTATAAAGGACTCAAAAAATTGAGCGAATAATCAAAGTTTGAGACTACCTATTTATTCCTTGCTTTTTTGGAAGAAGTAAGGTTAAGGAGTTCGTTTTCTGAAAATAAGGCAAATGGCTGCGTTTTTAACCTCGCAGTTGGGTAGTACTTTTTCGGATTTTATACATGACCTGATTTAAACTGTACTTCATGATTAACGAGACATCTATTATATTGAAATGCGAAAAAATAATTCGAGAACTTGCAAATCAAGTTGCGAAGGGAATTAAAAGTGAAGATTTCAATTCTGGTATCATAAGCAAAATGAAATTTGACGATAAGAATGGATGGAACGTTTTATGCAGTGTAATGGACGTTTTATCTGATACTGAACTTGCAAAAGAGAATTTTATTAAATTTGGTCTAGGTGGTCCAACAAAAATTAGAGATTACGGAGAGCAATATTTGAGATTGTACGGTATAACTAATTCTATCTATCTTCAAAAGTCAGCTGTGCTGGCTTTTATAGAACTAATAAAACTTCCAAATAAAAAAAAAGAGGTTGCAAGAATTGAGAATAGTAGATTTGTTGAATTTAGACATATAGTTGGTGCACATACTGTTGATTATCTCGATAATGGTAGGAAGAATCCTCATCAAATTCAACGAGCGTTAATTGATAAATATCCGATTCAGACCTCTGATTCGAATAATAATTATCGAAAATTTGATTTAAAAGAACTACTGTTTGAATTTGATAATGTAATAGAAGATGTACTAGTACGCTCAACTGAAAAGTTTATTAAAACTGTTCTAAAAAATGGCGGAGAGAAAAAGGAACTACTAATAAAGAAAATTGAAGCTTTAAAATCAATACAAAACGGTGGCGTGGCAATTTGGCCAGATAATGAAGAAGAGTTTTTTGTTGTTAAAATTAAAAAGGAATCTTAATGGTTTTCCTCAAACGGAGTCTCCGTTAGGGACTCCGCAACTCCACTTCTTATATAAGAAATACATACAGTTAACTATTAAAGCTCATTTAGGTAGAACAGTAGTCTCCCCCAAGTCCAATCTGCCCAAATCCAACTTCAAATTAACCCCACTTAGCTGCCTTCTAAAAGACTCATTGATTAAATAATGTAGAATTTCGGCTGCTTCATGATAGCTGAGGCCATCTTCATGGATATTTGAAATGCAGTTCCTGCTTTCGTCTGTCAGGCCAATGGCGGGTTTATAGGTAGTGTAAATTCCCATACTTTTAGGGGAGGAAAGTCCTGGTCTTTCGCCTATAAAAATGGCCGTCATTTTGGCGGAGAGTAAACTTCCTATCTCGTCGGCTAATGCCACACGAGCTTGTGAGGCCAATATTATGGCTACACTATATTTCTCCAGTATTTTAGGAAGCAAATTTTGAAGCGTTTCTACCGCATGGGTATTTATGGCTTCTGCGGAAAGGCCATCGGCTAGAATGATAATTAGGTCAAAAGTCTGTTTTGATTCTTTTAAATCATCTACAGATTCGGTTGAAAGTCTTCTGCCCAAATCAGGTCTTTTGAGAAATTCTTTTCGATCGGATATTTGACTACTGACTTGAAAAATTGGCAAGCCAAAGGTTTTTAATTGACCGAGTAAACTCTCTGTATTTAAACTAGAGTCAATAGCATCTTTGGCGTTAGCATGAGCAAGTTTAAAATCTAAAACTTCTCGCAATGGCAAGCTTCCACCCACATGACCAAGAGCAATTCTAGCTTTGCTCAATGTTCTCAATTTTGACCAAGGGTCTTCCGAAATGATAGCCTTTCTCATACTTTAATTCCCGTTAAAAGTTTATGAGAATTTTCTATGAGGAGTCGTTGTCCTTCTTGATTCATAATGCCCATTTTTAGGAGCCATGCCTCAAACTCTGGCGAAGGCTTTTTGCCTAAAACCTTTCGTAAATAAAGGGCATCATGAAAAGAGGTGGATTGATAGTTCAGCATGATGTCATCAGCACCCGGCACGCCCATAATGAAGTTTACGCCGGCCACGCCTAAAAGCGTCAGCAGGTTATCCATGTCGTCTTGGTCGGCTTCGGCATGGTTGGTATAGCACACATCCATGCCCATGGGTAATCCCATTAATTTAGCACAAAAATGGTCTTCTAAAGCTGCTCTGATAATCTGTTTGCCATCGTATAAGTATTCTGGGCCAATAAATCCTACCACAGAATTGACCAAAAATGGGTCAAATTTTCGTGCTACCGCATAGGCTCTGGCTTCACAGGTTTGTTGGTCTATGCCATGATGTGCATTGGCCGATAAGGCTGAACCTTGACCCGTTTCAAAATACATAACCTGATTTCCGATGGTGCCACGATTTAAAGTTTTGGCAGCCTCATTGGCTTCTTTTAAAATCGAAAGATTAATACCGAAAGAACTATTCGCTTTTTCTGTTCCTGCTATGGATTGAAAAACTAAATCTACAGGAGCTTTGTCTATGATTTCTAAGGTGGTAGTGACATGCGATAGAATACAACTTTGCGTAGGTATCTCAAATTTCACCCTGATTTCCTCCAGCATCTTGAGGAGCTTAGATGTGCTTTCGGGGCTGTCGGTAGCAGGATTTATACCTATCACGGCATCACCACAGCCATACATTAAACCATCAATAATGCTCGCGGCTATACCTTTACTATTGTCTGTTGGATTATTGGGCTGTAGCCTGACCGATAGCCTTCCTTTTTGACCTACGGTGCTCCTAAATTTTGAGATATTCTCACATTTTTGAGCGACAGCTATCAAGTCCTGGTTTCGCATAAGTTTAGAAACCGCTGCTACCATTTCGGGTGTCAAACCTGCCGCTATGCGTTTTATAAGAGCATTATCTACCTCATGTGTCAGTAGCCAATCTCTAAGCTCACCAACTGTAAAATGAGAAATAGGGGAGAAGGCGGTTTTGTCATGGTCGTCTATAATTAGACGGGTAACTTCGTCTTTTTCGTAAGGAATGAGGGGCTCTTCTAAAAATGTTTTGAGTGGTAAGTCACTCAAGGTGTACTGAGCCGCTATTCTTTCCTGATTTGTGTTAGCGGTAAGTCCTGCCAAGGCATCACCAGTTCTAAAAGGCGTTGCCTTTGCCATCAAAGTTTTTAGGTCTTTAAAGGCGTAAGTGATTTTTCCCAGTGAGAACTTATAAGGCATGTAGGGCTTAGGTTTTTGACTTCCTGAAATTAAGAAAGATTATATAAACCATGCCTAAAACTAGGAAAGAAACAAAGGCCCAAAACTGTAAATATGCTAAAGATAAGAGGCAAAAGAGTGAAATAAGGGCCGCTAGTACACTAAAGAGTATAGACTTTCCTTTTTTGAAATCACTGTGTTTGAAGTTTAATTTCGGGTCGTTTGATAAGCCTTCAAAACCTTTTAGTTTATTATTTTTTCTGATCTTGAAAAGTGAAATACTCACGCCGAAATACATAAAAACCGCTCCGAAAACAGATAATTCAATGAGATAAGAAGTATGGCTGCCCCAAATAGCAAAAGTGCTCAATGCAAAAACGAGGAAAGAGGCTAAGGCTCTTTTTGACTTTTTGGAGAGCGATGGGAAGTTCAAAAAAGTTTCTAACTGCGTAGTGGCAGCCAAGCCCACACCTTGCAAAGAAGCAATTAAACCAAAAAGCCCGATGAATGTAAATATCTGAACGATGGCATGTTCTTTAGATAGAATTAATGCCAAAGAAGCAGGCATGGGGTGATTATCTTGACTGATAATGGCCCAGTTTTCTGCATTCCAATTAATACCCGCACCTGCCAATAATAAAACGCTAACTGCTAAAAGAATCAAAGTCCAAAATGCAGCTTGATAGCCTCTGGTTAGATGTTTTCTGAAACCTTCTTTTTTGATGTTGTTAGTCATCAATGAAATACCTTCAATGGCCAATAACAACCATATAGCAAAAGGCATGGCTTTTATAAGTGATAGGAAATTGAATTCGCCAAAGGAATTATTTACTAGATTATCAATTTTAAAAGAGCTTATGACGGAGCTTTCATAAATGGTCAGTTCTAAAATAGCTAGAATAGTAAGGCCGATGGTAAAGAGAATGCTAATGCTGAGGTCAAAAAGATTAACCACACAAAAGAGAGCGATAAAGATAGTGGCTACCCAGTTAGCTATACTGAGGTCGTTTTGAAGAAAACCAAGATATTCACCCAGAGAACTAGCCACCGCAGGAGTAGCAAAGAGAAACTCAAACAGTATGGCTAGCGATATAAAACTTCCGGCCGAGGCTCCAAAGGCGTTTTTGACATAAGTCTGTGGCCCAACGGCTTCAGGATATACGCAGGCCAACTCTATCAAACCCTGAATCAAGGCATAATACATAATGGCGGTGAGCAATACCGGAATGAAGAAGAATTTAGGGCCTGTGATAGACCAGCCAATATTCCAGCCAAAGGACTCGCCAGAAATAACCAATCCCACGCCAATAGCCCAAATAGCGAATGCTCCTAGTTTTTTCTCAGCCAAAGGATTACTCATAGTTTATCATGATTTTGGTAGAAAAGATAGGTAAAAATGTGGATGCCCTTATAAGATTTGGTGTTGTTTTAGCATAAGGGTCTAGTGAATAGAAATATGCGAGTATTAATTGTGAAAATTAAGGGATGATGAGTTTTATGATTTTATATAGTTCGCAAAATCAGATTGCAGTAAACCTCAGAATAATATCAAGTCGTTTTTTGTATTTTTGTTAAAAAATAATGAGGATATGCGTACGCTTCAATTACGAATAAACGATAAGGTCTATGATAGGTTTCTTTGGTTGTTGAGTAAGTTCAATAAAGAGGAAATTGAAATAGTGAATGAGAATCAAGATTTTGTTTCAACTCAATCCTACCTTCAAAAAGAACTGGAAGAAATAGAAAGTGGAAAAGCTAAATTTATTTCTCAGACTGAATTTGAGGATAGATTAAACGAAGTAATTTGAGATAAACATGAAGATTGTTTATAAAGATACTTTTGTAAACCGACTTGAAAAGCAGCTAAAGTATATTTCTATTGATAATCCTTCTGCCGCTAGAAAGCTGAAACGAGATTTAATTGAGAAAATAAAAGGCATTCCTCCCAATCCTCTTAAATTCAGGCAATCGATATATTTTGATAATGTGTTAGTTCGTGATTTGATTTTTAAAGGGTACACAGTGGTTTTCCGTATAAATGAGAATGTGATTGAGGTTTTTGGCTTAGTGAAATTTCAAGAGAATCCTACAGATTTGAAGTAATATTCACTAAGTTTTAGGCAAGGAAATCTGTTATTAGACATAGGGTTTCTATTTTGCAAGTGCTCTATAAAGTCCTGTTGACTTAGTCGTATTCTTAATGATTTGGTCAAAGTAAAAACATTTCTCATTTTTAATATTCCAAAAAACCTATCGAAATGAAGCGTAAAGAATTTATTAAGACCAGTTCAGCGGCGGCAGCGGCTACTTTTTTGTCTCCAATATTGTCTTGTACACCAAAAGAAGAAACAGCAGAAGTGATTAGAAAAAATTGGGCGGGAAATTATCAATATAAGGCAAAAAACCTTTATGAGCCTACCACGGTGCAGGAGGTTCAAGATTTCATACTTAAAAAAGAGAAACAAAAGGCTTTAGGCTCATGTCATTGTTTTAATAACATTGCAGACAGCCCAGAGAGCCAAATCTCAACCAAGAAACTGAATAAATTCTTATCTATAGATGAGGAGCAGATGACAGTTACCGTGGAGGCTGGTGTACGGTACGGAGACTTTGCAGAAGAACTTCATCAGAAAGGTTATGCTATTCATAATTTAGCTAGTTTACCGCATATTTCGGTAGCGGGTGCTATGGCTACTGCTACGCATGGTTCTGGTGTAGGGAATGGCAATTTGGCCACTTCTGTTAGTGCTATTGAAATAGTGAATGCGGCCGGCGAAGTACAGAGCTTTAGCAGAGAAAAAGATGGCGATAGGTTTAACGGAATGGTGGTGAATTTGGGTGCTTTAGGAATAGTAACTAAGGTGACTTTAGATATAATTCCTACATTCTCGGTTAGACAAGATATCTATCAGAACCTGCCTGTATCTGCTTTGAAAGATAATTTTGATGAAATAATGTCGTCAGGCTATAGTGTGAGTTTATTTACAGATTGGCTAGATAACAATGTAAGTCAAATCTGGATTAAGCGTAAAGTAGAAGAGAATACGGAAGATATGCCGGCTGAATATTTTGGTGCAACAGCGGCTACTAAAAACTTACATCCTATTACAGCACTTTCTGCCGAAAACTGTACAGAACAAATGGGTGTAGCAGGGCCTTGGTATGAAAGACTGCCGCATTTTAAAATGGGCTTTACGCCAAGTAGTGGAGAGGAATTGCAATCTGAGTTTTTTGTGCCAAGAGAGAACGCCGTGGAGGCCTATTTGGCTATAGAAGAAATGAAAGAGGAGATTAATCCGCAGCTTATGATATCTGAAATAAGAACTGTCAAAGCAGATGATTTGTGGTTAAGTACGGCGTACAAAAGAGAATCAGTAGCTTTTCATTTTACTTGGAAACAAAAAGACAAAGAGGTGCGAGCTCTTTTACCAAAAATTGAAGCCGCACTAAGTCCATTTGGTGTAAGGTGTCATTGGGGTAAAATATTCTCTATCAATAAAGAGACCCTGCATAAACGCTATGAAAGAATGGACGACTTTTTAGCACTTGCGAAGGAGTTTGACCCTAATAAGAAGTTTGAAAATGCCTATTTAGATCTGAATATATTGTCTAAATAGAGTTTTAAGGCATTTTCTAAATCAATTGCCCTATCTTGCCATCCCTTTTCAAACGCTTTAGACTATATGGATTTTATAAAAAACCAAAAGAAGGTTATTCGTGCATGGTGTATGTATGACTGGGCCAACTCCGTTCATAACCTCGTCATTACCTCTGTAATTTTCCCTATTTATTTTCATGCCACTGCCGTAAATGCGGATGGTGGTGATGTTATTAATTTCTTAGGTTTTGAGATTAATAATGATGTGCTGTATTCTTATACATTGTCATTGGCTACATTGAGTTTGGTGATTTTAAGTCCTATTTTAACAGGAATAGCAGATTATAGCGGACGTAGGAAGTTCTTTATGAAATTCTTTTGCTACCTAGGAGCGGCCAGTTGTATGTATTTTTTCTTTTTTACTAAAGATAATATTACTGCTGCTGTGATTGCCTTTGGACTTTCTTTAGTCGGTTGGGGAGGCTCAGTGGTGTTTTATAACTCCTTTTTGCCTGATATTGTTACCGAGGATAGGTTTGATAAAACCTCTGCTACTGGTTTTGCCTATGGCTATATAGGTTCGGTTTTGTTACTGATTACTAACCTTGCCATGATAATGAAGCCTGAGTTGTTTGGCCTTACTCAAGCCGATTCCGATTCAGGGTTTACATCGCGAATTGCCTTTATTACCGTAGGAATATGGTGGGCATTATTTGCTCAAATTCCTTTTTATTATCTGCCAAAAGACCAGAGCAAGCCTTTTAAGATGCAATGGATTAAGAAGGGTTTTCTAGAACTGAAGAAAGTATATACAGAGATGCGTACCAAGAAGCTTATCAAAAGGTTTTTGGCGGCACTTTTTGTGTATGATATGGGTGTGATGACTGTGATTTATGTGGCAGCTTTATTTGCAGATAAAGAGTTGAAAATACCTACGGAAGGCTTAATTATTACCATCTTGTTAATTCAGCTAGTGGCTATTCCAGGCTCTTATTTTGCCTCATTTCTTTCAAAGAAATACGGAAACACTATAGCCCTAAGGGTGATTGTGGCCATTTGGGCAACTGTGCCTTTAGCGGCATATTTATGTACCACGGCAGAGCAGTTTTATGTAATAGCCTCTGTGGTAGGTTTAGTTATGGGTGGTGTGCAGTCTCTTTCTCGGTCTACCTATGCTAAGTTAATTCCAGAAGGAACTAAAGATGTGGCTTCATATTTCAGTCTTTATGATGTAGTAGAGCGTTCTGCTACCGCCATAGGAACCTTCTTTTTTGGTTTCATTATTCAGCAAACGGGCGATATGAGAAACTCGGTGCTGTTAATTTTAGTGCTTTTTGTCATAGGGTTTCTGCTTCTTATGAGAATTCCTTCTAAGCATATTTATGATTGATAGGGATTTAGTTTTTCAATTTTGTAAATACTTTTGATAAACCGGTTTCACATCATCATGACTCTGGACACGTCCTTCTTTCCAATCTTTTAGACCTCTCTCATAAGATTCTTTTTCTGACTGGGATATGCTTTCCCACCAATCAGATGAGAGTTCTCTATTGTTTGCAACTTGCTGTTTTGAATCCATTTGCTTTTAATTTATTAGAATTATTCATGAATGCGAAAAAGGGTTGCAATAAATGTCCTTTGGGACTGAAATTCTGACCAAAACCTTCTGCATGTCCCGCTAGGGACAACACCTCGGTAGAAAAAGAACGAAATCAAAAGCTTGTCCCTTAGGGACAAAACCTCGGTAGGAAAAAGAACGGAATCAAAAACATGTCCCTTAGGGACAAAACAAAATATCCTCAGCTACGATATTAATCAAAAGTCTTCGCCGAATCCGCGACCAACCTATTAATTTCTCTCATTTCCTTATCTGATAGATTTCGCCATTTCCCTACAGGCATATCTAATTTGACATTCATTATACGCACCCTTTTTAGTTTGGTTACCCTGTAATCTAAGTGCTCGCACATTCTTCTAATTTGCCTGTTGAGCCCCTGTGTTAATATAATTTTGAATTCAAATTTACCTGTCTGTTCCACAAAACATTTCTTAGTGATAGTCTCTAAAATGGGAACACCCATGCCCATTCTTTGGATGAAATTATTTGTGACAGGTTTATTGACGCTCACTATATATTCCTTTTCGTGGTTGTTTCTGGCACGTAAAATTTTGTTAACCATGTCGCCGTCATTGGTCAGGAATATCAATCCTTCGCTCGGTTTGTCTAGTCGGCCTATCGGAAAAATTCGTTTTGGGTGATTTACAAAATCAATGATATTGTCTTTTTCTACGCCTACATCTGTGGTGCAAACTATGCCCACGGGTTTGTTGAGGGCTATGTATATAAAATCTTCTTTAGGTCGTGAAATCAGTTTGCCATCTACCGCTACTTCGTCACCTTCCGCTATTTTAGTTCCCATTTCTGGCACTACACCATTTATGGTAACCCGGCCTTCTTCTATGAGTTTGTCGGCAGCTCTTCTAGAGCAATACCCCGCTTCGCTTAAAAACTTATTTATTCTAGTTAATGTCATTGAGTAAGTTGGTCGTAAATCTTTTTAAACTGGAGGTCTGCATACCCAAAAGAAGGCTCCTGAATGCAAAATTGCTTAAATGCTTCTTGGAAATCTAAGTTTTCTTCATTTAACAGTATTTCTTTTATAGATTTCTCTAAGTCACCATTCAAACGCCTTTCATTTGCTTTGACTGCGGTAAGTAGAAAAGAAAACTGATTTCTTAACTGAGCAGCTAAAGCTTCCATTTGGGATAAATCATTCGTTTGAAAAGCTGGCCAAAACTCTTTTAACAATGAGAGGTTTTTCCTTGAAACTGCTCTTCTTTTATATAAAGCATCTTTTAACTCTTCAGCGTTCATTGTTCCAAAACCAGACTCGTTTTGTGGCAAGACCAAATAAATATTTTGCTGCTTTAGCAGTGAGCTAACAAACCACAAATTCACCTGACAAAAGAGGTCAAATTCAAACCATAAATTGACATCAGCGTTATTAGGAAGGTTTATTATCTTCTCGAATTCTGAAACTACATCGCTATAATAGTCTATGCCACTGTTTTCATATTGACCAAGATAGGCCGCCCTTTTGTCAAAAAGCATTTCTAAACTTTCAGCATTTACGTCACCTTCTACTAGGGCCTCCTTGCATATTATAATTTCACCTTGAATCTCTTTTGGTATTTGCCACCTAAGCATATCCCCATTTAATATGTGGTATACAGCACTCATGCAGTAAGCATTGGGAAATATCGTTCTTCTATAACCTGATAGTGATGTTTGGCATGGCCAATAATTACAAAGCCAAGGGCTAGTACACTAATATTACTGGCGAAAGTTTCGCCAGTTCTTTGGAGCATTTCGGTATTAAAACTTTTAAAAAGAGTACGACTCCCTGCTCTCACGCTCTCCCATTCTTCCATAAGCTCGTCAATGGTTCTATTTGAAACATTCGTATTTTTAGCGAAATCATCTTCTTCAAAACCCGGTAAAACGGTTTTGTCATTTCTGCCAAACCTTAATGCTCTGTAAATCATAATTCTTTCGGTATCTATAATATGCTGTAAAATATCTTTAACAGTCCATTTTTCTGGAGCATAAATTTTGTCTTCGAGAGCTTTTAACTTTTCTATATCAGCCATTATGTCATGTGGCGTATTTAATTCGAATGCCTCGTTTAATGGCAAATCGTCCACTTTTTTAATGTATCTGTCAAAGAACTCTGGTAATTCTGGCATATCTGACCACTTCTGACTCATGAGGTATTATTTTTGATGGTTAAGCAACTAAACTGGCATCCTTTTGTCAATTATAAAAGCCTTTTAAATAAAAAATAGTTTAAAATGGCTGTCGGGATCTTTACTTGTAAAGGAATCGTATTATGAAAGAGGGCTAAATAGTGAAACTATGGAAGAAGAAGAAGAAGTTTTAGATAAAAAACCAAGGTACTCCGAAACCGAAAAGTATAAGGTATTTGACAGTGAATTTATGCCACATATAGATTCTATGTACAATTTTGCCTTTCGTTTAACAAACGACGAAGATGGAGCAAATGACCTGGTTCAAGACACCTATTTAAAGGCATTCAGGTTTATTAATTCCTTTCAAAAGGGGACTAATGCTAAAGCATGGCTTTTTAGAATTTTAAAAAACTCTTTTATCAATGATTACAGGAAAAAGAGTAAAGAACCAGCTAAAGTAGATTACCAAGAAGTAGAGTCTGTATATAACTCCGCAGACGAGCCACAGTATAACGGCACGGTAGATTTAAGAACAGAAATGGTGCACGATCTCATTGGAGATGAGGTGGCTATGTCATTAAACGGTTTACCAGTCGATTTCAGAACAGTTATTATTTTATGTGATATAGAAGGTTTCACATATGAAGAAATGGCCAAGATTTTAGACATACCTATAGGAACAGTAAGATCTAGATTACACAGAGCTAGGAACTTATTGAAAGAGAAATTGCGTTCTTACGCTACAAGCATGGGATATAAGGAGTTACGCTAATTGTTCCGGTTGCTAAAAAGTATTATAAAATCAATTTTTTGAAATGAGTGAGGTAAAAATTTCTGAAGTAAAACATAACTGCCAAAACCATGAGAAATGCATGGAGATGATTCAAGCAGTTTTAGATGGTTCCGCTTCTAAGGAAGAAATGGAACACTTCAAAAACGAGATGGATACATGTTTGCCATGTATTGAGGGGCATAACCTAGAAAAGAGCATTAAAGATGCCCTCAATGTTAAGTTAGAGAAAAAGTGCTGTCCAAAAGCTACTGTTTCATCTATTAGAGAGAAGTTGGGTTTTGCTACTTTGTTTATAGCATTCGCAATACTTCAAATTAAAGTTATTCAGGCTGTTTTTTAAAACAGTTTTTCAAGTATAACGGCATCCACTGGAATGATTTTCAGTGGATTTTTTATTTTTGTGCAATCAAAACTACATCAATGGGAAAAGCCATCATATTTTGTGCACCGTCTGGATCGGGGAAAACTACATTAGTAAAGCATTTAATTGCCTCAAACAACGATTTGGGCTTTTCCATATCTGCCTGTACTAGAGATAAAAGAGGTAGAAACGAGGTACACGGACAAGATTACTACTTCCTAACCATTGACGAATTCAGAACGAGCATAGAAGCCGACAAATTTGTGGAGTGGGAGGAGGTTTACCCCGGAGGATATTACGGTACCCTCAAAACAGAAATAGAAAGACTTTGGGCCGAAGGCAAAAACGTCATTTTTGATGTAGACGTAAAAGGTGGCTTACAGCTCAAAAAGTATTTTGGAGATAAAGCACTGGCTATTTTTGTCAAAGTACCGTCTCAGGAGGTTTTGGAGCAGAGGCTTCGCCAAAGAGGTACAGAAACGGAAGAGAGTCTGTCAAAAAGGTTATACAAAGTCAAATTTGAAATGACTTTTCAAGACAAATTTGATGTAGTACTGCTGAATGATGAACTAGAATCTTCTCAAAAGAAAGCAGAAAAGCTTTACGCCGATTTTAAAAGTGGTGACTTAATTTTTGACGAAAAACCACTAAGAGTTTAAGGATGAAAATAGGTCTGTTTTTCGGTTCTTTTAATCCTATTCATCTCGGGCATTTAATAATAGGAAACACCATGGCTACCCATACAGATTTGGGTGAGGTTTGGTATATAGTTTCGCCTCAAAACCCCTTCAAAAAGAATAAAGGCCTCCTTCATGAGTTTGATAGACTCACCATGGTAGAAAAAGCCATTGCAGATAATCCCAAACTTAGGGCTACTGACGTAGAATTTAATCTCCCAAAGCCAAGCTATACCATTGATACGCTAACAGTTTTGGCGGAGAAACACCCACAGCATGAGTTTGTTCTTATAATGGGAGAGGATAATTTGGTGCAGTTTGAAAAATGGAAGAACTACGATAAGATTTTGGAGTATTATAAACTCTACGTCTACGAAAGGCCAAATACGGCACCGCATAACTTTAAAGACCACCCTTCCGTGAGCTTTGTGGCCGCTCCACTTTTAGATATTTCGGCTACCTTCATCAGAAATTGCATTAAAAATGGGCAATCCATTAAATACATGGTTAAAGAAGAAGTGGAGGAGTATATTAAGTGGAAAGGTTTTTATTCCTAATAATAATGTGGCAGGTCCCTTGGGACATAATAATGGTAAAAACAACATACCTTAATGGCAATCTTCGACTTATTTGGCGGAACTTTGGTAGCCAAAATTTTGACAAATAAAGTAATAGCTGTATGTAAGGCTAAACCGCCTCACCAATTATCCTAAGCCCTTTCAGGGTCAAATTAATATCTACATCATCAAATTCTGTTTGCAGTCCTTTTAATATGGAGGATAAGCCTCCTGTAGCGTAGACTTTACAAGGCGTTCCTATTTCTTTTTTGAAGTGGGTCAATAGGTTTCTTACCAAACCTTCATAACCGTAAAGTACCCCAGACTGAATAGAATTTAATGTGTTTCTGCCAATAGCTTTATCGGGGAACTCCAAAGGCACCTCTGGCAGCTGTGAAGTTTTAGAAAACAGAGCATAAACCGCCGTTTTTAGGCCAGGCGTTATGGCTACGCCCAAAACCTCTCCATTATTACTAACAGCCGTAAAAGTAAGAGCCGTGCCAAAATCCACCACAATGCATGCTGATTTAGCTGCACTATATGCCGAAACTGCATTGCAGTACAAGTCCAGACCTAGTTCGTCTGGATTTTCAATAGAAACAGAAACATCGGGATGGATGCCTGCTTTAACCACAATGGTCTTACTAATACTCAGTCTGTTTAAGATTTCCTCAATAATGGGTGTTAATTCAGGAACTACACTACTTAAAACTGTTTTCTGGAATTGATTGGCCGAAATATTGTTCTCCAAAAAGAAGTTATGCAAGCCATATTCAAAAAATACAGTACTCTCCTCTTTTTTAGAAGGCACACGATAAGTGTGGCTAAGCCGCTCACCATCAAATACTCCAAAAAGAATGTCAGTATTGCCAATATCCGCTACAAGCATAGAAAAGGTGTTTTTTTGTGAAAATTAAGCAATATCTCAGAATAAAAATAACGGATAGTTCGTCGACAAACCTTTGGCGGCGATACTTTAGTTTCTTACATTGTGATTAGATAGATAAAGGGAGGTAGTTAAATAGAAATATCTAGCCAAAATTTCCCTTTAATTAAAAAAGGTTGTACCTTTGCAGCCTTGTTGAGAACGAGGAAATGAAAGAGCATTCAAAATATCAGATAAATATTCAAGGTCTTGAGAATAAAAGACATGAATTTGACTTTGAGGGAGATGACGCCTTTTTTGAATCTTTTGAGCAAGAACTCATTGAAAAAGGTAACTTTAAGGCTGATGTAAAGCTTGAAAAGTCTTTGACAATGATTAGGCTAGATATGCATATAACGGGTTCTTTAACTTTAGTATGTGATAGAAGCTTAGAGGAGTTTGAAGAGCCATTTGAAATATACGAGAAATACGTGTACAAATTTGGTGACGATTATGAAGTAGTATCTGAAGATATGGAAGTGATTCCATTTGGAGCTGCCGAAATTAATCTGGCGAGAAACATTTTTGAGTATATTGGTTTAGCCTTGCCAATGAAAAGGCTTCATCCAAGTTTAAGAGACAGTGATGATGAAGGTGGGTTTGTTTTTTCTGATTCTGATGAAGAGGGAAATACGCCCAAAAACGAAGCGATTGACCCAAGGTGGGCAGCACTTCAAAGTTTGAAAAAAGATTTATAAGTTTTATTAAATAGGTAAGTAATGGCACATCCGAAACGAAAAATTTCGAAAACGAGAAGAGATAAGCGTAGAACGCATGATAACTTGGCAACAAAGACTTTGTCTGTAGATGCTACTACAGGTGAAATTCATGTTCGTCACCGTGCTCACGTTTATGAAGGCAACCTTTTTTACAAAGGTAAATTGGTGGCAGAAGACTATAAGTAATATCTTATCAGTTTCTTAACTACTTCAGGGCTCGCTAACCAAATGAATATTGCAGTAGACGTAATGGGAGGAGACTATGCCCCAAAGGTTGCCATTGATGGTATACTTTTGGCTTTGTCAGAACTTCCATCTTCTGTTAAATTGACTTTGGTAGGCAGAGAAGATGAAATTTCAGAAGCACTTAAAGAAAGAGGTGTTTCTGATGATAGAATTATTATACAGCATGCTCAGGATGTTGTAGAGATGCATGAACATCCTACAAAAGCCTTTTCTCAGAAACCCAACTCTAGTATTAGTGTTGGGTTTAAGCTTTTAAAAGCTGGGCAAGTTGACGCCATGTGTAGTGCCGGTAATACTGGAGCTATGATGGTTAACTCGCTTTTTATCTTAAAAACTTACGGAAACATCCAAAGACCGCCTATAGCTGGTTTTTTTCCAATGAAGGATGGTAAGTCAAGTTTGATGCTAGATATTGGTGCCAATGCAGACTGTAAACCAGAAGTTTTGGTACAGTTTGCTGAGCTTGGTTCTCTTTACGCAAAACTCTATTTTGGGATTGAAAGTCCTAAGGTAGCTCTTCTTAATATAGGAGAAGAAGAAACTAAGGGGTCTGCAGTAGCTCTGGCTACGCATCAATTACTTAAAGTTAACGATAAAATTAATTTTGTTGGTAATATTGAGGGTAGAGATCTTTTTGAAGGTGTGGCCGACGTAGTAGTTACGGAAGGTTTTACTGGAAATGTGATTTTTAAAATGGGCGAGTCGTTTTACGAATACGCTAATAGTAAAAACATAAAAGACCCTCTTATTGACAGAATGAATTATGAAGTAGTAGGAGGAAGTCCTATTATTGGAGTGAAAGGGAATGTTATTGTAGCACACGGTATTTCTTCGCCGGTGGCAATAAAAAATATGATTTTACTTGCTCAAAGGCAGGTAGAGTCCGGAGTAAATGCTAAAATTGCGGAAGTCTTCGGAGACTAATCTGCTATTAATCAAAAGAACCTAAAATCTTTTATGAGCTTGAAAGCCGCAATTACGGGGGTACATGGTTACCTTCCAGAAGATGTTCTGACCAATGCTGACTTAGAAAAATTGGTTGATACTAATAACGAATGGATTGTTAGTAGAACAGGAATCAAAGAAAGAAGAATTTTAAAGGGAGAAGGTTTAGGAACCTCGTACATGGCGGCCGAAGCTGTTAGAGGACTCCTGAAAAAAACAAATACAGACGCTTCTGAAGTTGATTTGGTTATTGTAGCTACGGTTACACCAGATTACTTTTTCCCATCTACAGCTAATTTAGTGTGTACACAAACTGGCATTGGCTCTATTGGTAGTTTTGATATCATGGCAGCTTGCTCAGGCTTTATATATGCCCTTTCTACGGGTAGTCAGTTTATTGAAACAGGAAAATACAAGAAAGTTATTGTAGTAGGTGCTGATAAGATGTCGGCTATTGTCGATTGGAAAGATCGCACTACGTGTATTTTATTTGGAGATGGTGCTGGAGCAGTAATGTTAGAGCCAAACGAAGAAGGTTGTGGCCTAATGGACTTTAGACTTCACTCTGACGGTACAGGTGAAAATCACTTAATTATGAAAGGTGGAGGAAGTAAAATTCCAGCTTCTTTAGAGAGTGTTGCCGCAGATTTACATTATATTCGTCAGGAGGGTCAAGCTGTTTTCAAATTTGCAGTAACTAAAATGGCTGATGCTGCCGCAGATATTATGGAGGCAAATAATCTCAATGGAGATGATATCGCCTTTCTAGTACCTCATCAGGCTAATAAGAGGATTATAGATGCCACAGCCAGAAGAATGGATATTGGTTCTGAAAAAGTAATGATGAACATTGACCGATACGGAAACACTACCGCGGCTACTATTCCTTTGTGCCTTTTTGATTTTGAGTCAAAACTTAAAAAAGGTGATAATATAGTGTTAGCAGCTTTTGGTGGAGGGTTTACTTGGGGTTCCGCCTATATCAAATGGGCTTATTAAATTGAAATAAATAATATTATAATATGGCTACTACGTCAGATTTTAGAAACGGACTAGTAATAGAATACAATAACAGTCTTTGTATTATTACGGAATTTCAGCACGTAAAACCAGGGAAAGGTCCTGCTTTCGTAAGAACTAAACTCAAAAATATCAGAACTGGTAAAGTATTAGACAATACTTTTACAGCTGGTGTTTCTGTAGTAACAGCAAGGGTTGAAAGAAGAAAGCATCAATTTATTTATAGTGACGACATGGGTTTTCACTTTATGAATACGGAGACTTTTGAGCAGATAAATCTACCTGCTGATATGGTGCCTTCAAACGACCTTTTGAAAGAAGGGGAGAATGTTGATATTTTAATTCATGCAGAAGAAGAAACACCGTTAATGGTAGAACTTCCTATGTATGTAGAATTAAGGGTAAGTTACACAGAGCCAGGTCTTAAAGGCGATACTGCAAACAGCCCAATGAAACCTGCAGAGGTGGAAACAGGTGCTACTATTAAAGTACCTCTTTTTATTGAAAACGACGAATTAATTAAAGTCAATACTGGGACCTACGAGTATGACTCACGTGTCAAAGAAAACTAGAGAAATCGCCTACACAGGCGATTTTCCTAATTTTGACGATATCTTTTTCTTTTTACATTTGTAACACTCAAAAAATACCTTTTCACAGAAATGGAGACAAAAGAGATTCAGAAACTAATAGATTATATTTCAAAATCGGATTTGGATGAAGTGAATATCGAGACTTCCGAATTGAAATTACATATCAAAAGAAATACAGGAGCTACAGTTCAAACTACGCAGTTGGTCGCGGCACCAGCTCCGGCAGCATTGCCCGCAGCTCCTTCGGCCGCGGCACCAGCTCCAGAAGCACCAGCAGCACCTCCTGTGGATGCAAATGCAGGTTTAATTGAAGTTAAATCTCCTATGATTGGGACTTTTTACCGTTCAGCTGGTCCTGGAAAACCAAATTTTAAAGATGTAGGTGATAGCATGGCAGAAGGTGATGTTATCTGTATAGTAGAGGCAATGAAGCTTTTCAATGAGATTGAAGCTGAAATTACCGGAAAAATTGTAAAAGTATTAGTGGATGATGCTACTCCTGTAGAATTTGACCAGCCACTATTCTTAGTTGACCCTTCTTAAAGTTCTATTAAAATAATATCTATGTTTAAGAAATTATTAATAGCCAACAGAGGAGAAATAGCCCTTAGAATAATGAGGACCTGTCGTGAGATGGGCATTAAAACTGTAGCAGTTTATTCTACAGCAGACAGAGATAGTTTGCATGTAAGATTTGCTGATGAAGCGGTTTGTATTGGGCCTCCTCAAAGTGCTAAATCATATTTAAGTATCCCTAATATTCTTTCAGCAGCAGAAATCACCAATGCGGATGCTATTCATCCTGGTTATGGTTTCCTTTCTGAAAATGCAGAATTCTCTAAAATTTGTGAAGATTATGGTATCAAATTTATTGGTGCTAGCTCCGAACAAATTAACCAAATGGGAGATAAGGCTACTGCTAAAAATACCATGAAGAAAGCGGGTGTGCCTGTAATACCTGGTTCTGACGGTCTTTTAGAATCTGTAGATGAGGGAATAAAGCTTGCTAATGAAATGGGCTACCCTGTCATAGTGAAAGCTACAGCAGGTGGTGGTGGTAGAGGAATGAGAATTATCAGAAAGGATTCTGAATTTCAAAAAATGTGGGATGATGCCAAAATGGAATCGGGAGCAGCTTTTGGAAATGATGGACTTTATCTAGAAAAGTTTGTAGAAGACCCTCGCCATATAGAGATTCAAGTAGTGGGAGATAGCTATGGTAAAGTTTGCCATCTTTCTGAAAGAGATTGCTCTATCCAAAGAAGACATCAAAAACTTTTGGAAGAAACGCCTTCTCCGGTAGTTGATTCTGAATTACGAAAGAAAATGGGAGAAGCAGCCATTAAAGGAGCAACTGCCATTAAATACGAAGGTGCTGGTACTGTAGAGTTTTTAGTAGATAAACACGGAGACTTTTATTTCATGGAAATGAATACTAGAATCCAAGTGGAGCATCCTATTACTGAAGAAGTTACTGATTTCGATCTTATTAAAGAGCAAATAAAAGTAGCCGCTGGTATTCCTATCTCTGGTAAAAACTATGAACCAAAGAAGTTTTCAATGGAATGCCGTATTAATGCGGAAGACCCAAAGAATGGTTTTAGGCCATGCCCTGGGACTATAAAATCAATGCATTTCCCTGGCGGGCATGGTGTAAGAGTAGATAGTCACGTATATGTAGGTTATACTATTCCTCCACATTATGATTCTATGATAGCCAAGGTTATTGTGACGGCACAAAGCCGAGAAGAGGTGATTGTGAGAATGAAACGAGCATTAGATGAGTTTTATATAGAGGGTGTAAAAACCACTATTCCATTCCATCAAAAATTGATGGAGGATGAAACATTTAAGTCCGGTATATTTACTACCAGTTTCTTAGACACATTTGATTTCTCTGATTTATAAGACTAAAGAGCCCTGAAAAGGGCTCTTTTTTTGTTTTCGTATTTCTCAAAGCACAAGTTAGCCTGCTAACAAAGCTATTTTTTTGAAATACTCGTATCTTAGTACTAAGCTTTCAACGAACTTATGTACCTAAGAAAATTATACCTTCTTCTCTTATTTCCTATTTTGTCTTCTTTTGGTCAAAGCCAGTTTGGTAATGATTGGATTAACTACGATCAAGAATATTGGAAAATTACAGTTTCTGCCGATGGCGTTTATGAGTTGCCGGTGGCGGACTTAGTGTCTAGTGGATTTGATGCTAATGTCAATCTAGCTAATGTTCAGCTGTTTTATATGGGTAAAGAAATGGCTATTCAGGTGGTAGAGGCAGAAGGTGCCCTATCGGATAAGATTATTTTTTATGGCGAGCGGAATAAAGGAGATTTAGATTCTTTGGTTTACAGGCCTTCAGATGCGAGGATGAACGTAAATCAAAGTTTGTTCTCAGATGAGTCGTCTTATTTTTTGACCGTAGGGTCTAGTAATGGAAAACGCATGGAGGTACTTGACTATGCTGAAAACCCAAATGCTAATTATTACATAAAGCGAGCATTGGTTTCCTTTGAAGAACAGTATTCTTTTAACAATAGCCTTGGTTTACTTCCTATTTTACAACAAAGTTATTTTGAGTCAGGAGAGGGCTGGTCGGGTTCTATTATAAGTGCTGATTCTAGTTCATCCTTTACTGTCCCGCTTAGTGGCTTTTTCCAAGGGACAAATTTTACTCCAAAGCTTAGTTTTAAACTAAACGGCCGCTCAAGAACACCGCATAAAATTCTTTATGCTCTTAATGGAGTTATACAGTCAGACACGTTAATATTTGATTCCTTTGAAGAAGTAAGTAAAGATATTGAGTTTTCGTCTGGGATGCTTTTTGATGGAAATTTGAACATAGAATTTCACCCAATAAGTCAGGGTGACTTTGACTGGTATTCGGTAACTTATTTGGACTTTTACTATCCTCGTGATATCGCTTATGCAGAAAGTGAACAAAGCTTTAAAAGTCAAAAAGGCTTTAATTATCCTCTCAAAAGTGGGGTATGGGATATTTCAGACTTGTGGAATGTCAAAACATATGAAAGTAAGGAGGGTATGTTCTCATCTCAAAAGAATGCTTTGAATTTTTACAATTCAGCTCCAAGAAATGTAAAAAAAATAGAAAATGTAAACTTCCGAGAAATAGTAGCGAATGATTATAATTACATTATTATAAGTCCTGAAAGTTTAGAGGAAGGGTCATCTGCTTATGCCGCCTACAGAGCAAGTACGGTGGGTGGGGCTTATAAAACATTGGTCATTAGTCCTACCGAGCTTTTTAATCAATTTACTTATGGTTTAAGAAGTCCTGTGGCTATCACAAGGATGGCTGACTTGCTTTTGCAAGGTAGCTCAGCTCCTAAATTCCTGTTTCTTTTAGGCCGTGGAGTTTCTTTCCCAGACGGACTTAAAGCAAATCAGGCTTTAGACTTAGTGCCTTCTTTTGGGTATCCAGGTTCTGATGTTTTATTGACCGCAGGTACTGGAGGAGAGTCGGAAGATGTAGCTGGAATGCCTACTGGACGACTTAATGTAACTACTAATGCTCAAATATTGACTTACCTTGATAAGGTAAAAGAAACGGAAGCTGCACCTAGAGGGCAAGCGTGGAAGAAGAGATTTCTACATTTATCGGGGGGGAAAGATGCCTTTGAGATTAGCTCTTTAGCCAGAACTTTGGATAATATTAAGCAGCAAGCAATAGACAAATTTTGGGCAGCTGATGTTAAATCAGCAAGAAAGCAAAGCTTGGAAGAGGTAGAAAATATTGATATTTCAGAGGAATTAAATGAGGGCGTAGGAATGATAACATTTGCAGGGCACGGCTCCGCAAATGTTATAGATTTAAATATTGGTTATTGCTCTGATTTGAGTCGTGGTTTTGATAATAAGGGTAAATATCCATTAATGTTTTTTAATGGCTGTGGAGTAGGAAATGTTTTTTACCGATACGACCCTTTAACTACAGATTGGTTGCTCACGCCAGATAAAGGGGCTATTGCCGTATTTGCCAATTCGTTTTGGAGTTATCTGTTGCCAACCCAATTATACTTAAATAGGCTTTATGATAAGCTATTTGTAGATTCAAAGACTATTGGACTGACCTTAGGAGAAATTCAACAAGCTGTCAATAGAGATTTAGATATCTTGAAAAGTAATGTCTTTGTCAAAGCGAACATGCATCAAATGATTTTGCAGGGTGACCCTGCTATTAAGATGTTTGCTATGGAAGCTCCCGATTTTGCTTTGTCGGATGATGGTTTTTTAATTAACTCAGAAGACGCCTCAAAAAACATCAATGAAAGTGACTCGATATTCATTAAGGCGGTTGTAAGTAATTATGGAAGGTATGATGAAAATACAGTATTCAATACCAAGCTTATTGTAGAAAGAGGGGAGGAGTCTAACAGTTATGACTTTCCCACTCAGGCCATTGGTAGAAAAGATACTTTAGCATTTAAAATCCCGAATCTTTCAGGTATTACTAAAATTAGTTTATCACTGAATGATGCATCAGCTAGATTAAATGAACTTAGTTTTGAAAATAACGACTACAGCTTAGTTTTTGATAATTGGCAAGCGGCAGGAACCACAAGTATTTACCCCGAAAAAATCGTTGCTGACAATGTAGCTCCACTGATTTTGGTTAAGGTGAATAGTAAGCGTTTAGAAAGTGGAGACTATATCGCGGCTTCTTCTGACTTGGAAGTTAAGTTAATTGATGAAAATTCTTTAGCTAATGCTCAGTTTGAACTTTTGACTATTAATTTGATTTCGTCTTCCGGTGAGAAAATGCCTATCGCGGTGAATTCTGTTGACTTTAATAATGAGAATGAATTAATAGCCAATACTCTTTTAGATTTACAGCCAGGTAATTATCAAATTCAAATTACAGGACAAGATCTTTCTGGGAATCAGGCTGCTACTTATACCACGAGCTTTGTGGTAGCGGCTAAAGAAGCTGAGAGCACCATAGTGACGTACCCTAATCCTGTGGTAAATGGGAATGAGGCTTATGTGGTTTATCAGTTAGTATCACCAGAAAGTCCTAAGGAGAGTATGCTTAGTGTTTACAATAGCCAAGGTCGTTTAATGCATACCAAAAAAGTGACGCCTACTGTTGGTAAGAATACCGAAACACTGGAAGTTCAAAGCTTTTCGGCTGGAGTTTATACAGTGAAATTGGAGTTGGTTTGGCCACAAAAGGAGGAAACTCTAAACAGTAGGTTTGTTATCCTTAGATAGCTTTTTTACCAATGGATTGTAACAATGAGGCTTTTATTCCTTTCCGGAATTGACTAAAGTTGTTTTATAACTAAAACCAGAGTCAATTTCACCGCTACCGATACATTCTGAGGAAGATTGACAATACTCAATATCAGTGTTTTCTTTGTAGATAAGACCCGTTTCATCTGCATAGACGCTGTAAATACAGTCTTTACTAATAAGTGAAGAGTCTTTTCTCTCTATTATTTGAAAGGTGTTGTTATAAGTTCCAAAGCTTTCTTTCAGTTCAGTCACGTTCACTATTTTTTCACCCAAAGTGTTTAGCTCATTTTCATCCCATGAAAGTCCTTCAATGGGATTACTAAAAAGAATGACTCTAGCTATTCCGTCATCTGTTCGGATGATTTTATTGGCACTTTTGGTAAGGAGTGCTGTGGCGTTTAGAGCATATGTAGAAGAGCTGTTTGTCTTTGTGAATTGTTCTATTTTGTATTCATTATCGCTGAGTTTGCTAAGTTTTTCTTTGAGGAAATAGCTTTCTGTTTTTGGTACTTCCGTTAAAGAGTACTCCACATTTGTTACTTCATATTCCCAGAAGAGTCCATCTTCAAGCGGGAAGTAGTTGTCCGGCTTTTCAGCAACAGGACTGTCAGAACAGGCATAGAGTGATAAAATGCCTAAGAAGTATAAAATTCGTTTAACCATATACCAAGATATATTACTTTGAAGCTTATCCAAAGGTCGGCTCCTTTTTCGTTTAGTGGAATGTTTTCGTTTTTTATTTTTGATAGGTGAAACTCATAAGTTGTTTTGTTAACGTATTCCCAGAGCAAATGTTGGTCTGTGAAAATTGGCCGACAAGCTTCTTCTAGTTTATGGAAACTCTCATACGCAAAATCATTAAAAGCAGCTTTTCTGGTTCTTAGTCTTACGCTTTCTGGTAAGATACCTTTCATGGCATCTCTTAAAGTTCCTCGGAGATAGCCATTTTGAAAGTTGATTTCTGGCGGGACATTGGCCGCTAGGCTTAGTAACTCCCTATCTAAAAATGGATAAGTAGATACTAAATTATACTGCCTGCCTAATGCATCCAAAGTCTCCATGGCCTGTGTGCCTAAACCTACTAAACTATATTTGAAATAGTTATAATGGTGTGCGTTTTTGATGTTTTGGTAATATGCTCCCAAAGCAGAAGGTTTTGATTTCTCAAAGTCAAAGCCTGCCAAAATAGAAGGAATTTCATTTTCTTTTGTCTTGAGATTAGACTTTATTTTTTGCCAAAGCAGAGCATAGCTAAACTGGGCTGATAAAAGCATTTTTAAAGTCAAAAAAACTTTAGAATCCTTAGAATGACTAAAGACTTGCTGTAAGAGATATTCCTCGAAAGGCTCTGCGTCATCCTCATCTTTTAAAAGCCACTTCTTAAAAAGTACTTCACGCAGTTTTTTAAACTTGAAACTGCTTATCAAATCCTTTATATAGGCATGACCATAACCAACGGTACTGTCGCCGCCATGACCAGAGACCAAAACCTTACTGCCATGCAAAGCTGCGGCATTCATGATGGGCAAAAATATAGCGGATGGAATAATCATGCTTTCTGGTTTGCAAGTAAGCCTTGTTATTTTCCGTATGGAAGCGTATAAATCTTCTTTCAAAACCACTTCTGATAACTGGAATTTGCCTGCTTCTGCTACTTCTTGGGCGTACTTTTTTTCAAAGGAGGCGGAACTTTGACTGTCAAAGAAAATTCCTTTCAAGTTAACCTTTGACTGCTGACTAATGATGGAGCAAAGCGAAGAGGAATCTAATCCACCACTTAAATTAGCTGCGATTTTCTGCTGATTTTCAGTTCTTTGTATTGTGATGTTTTGAAGTCGTTCGCTAAATCTTTTGACCAATTCCTCAGGCTCTTCTGTTCTTTCAAAATTTGCCTTCCAGAAAAAGCTGCTTTCTATTTTTCCTGCCCTGAAATGTAATCGCTGACCCGGTAAAATTCTTTTGATGTTTTCAAAGAAGGTGTCTTCTCTCACAAACTCGTTATCGGAATCGCCATCGAAATAAGCAGCAATTTCACTATTGTTAATAGCTGGCATTTTAGGTAGGCACGCCAAAATTGCTCTAAGCTCATTAGAGGCTATTAGTAAATCATCTTTAAAATAATAGTAGAGGCTTTTTACGCCAAAAACATCTCTAAAGAGGTCTACTGAAAACTTCATTTTATGAAAATAGAGTCCAGAAAATTCGGCTTCTATTTCATCTAAATTGTCAATACTAAAAAAGTCCTTTTCGGGGTAAATGTCTAATAACCAGTTTTCTTTTGCACGGTCTACCACTTTTGGCTTTTGACCAAACTGCTGAAAGGCCTGCCCATTATTTAGCAAAGTATAACCCAGTTTGCGAAGCATCGGCTGTAAATCAGGATGAGTGAGCGGGGCGTTAAATTGCTGTATATGGAGGTATTTTGACAATGGTTTTTAGGAAAGTTTTATTTGCTTTGGCCTTTATATGCAATATATGAGTTTTGACGAAGCCCTCATAGTCTTGGTTGCTTGGAGTAGTATCTTTTCCAATACTACCACACCTTTTACTTGGCTTGCCGCCGGCATTCATTTTTTTTACGAAAAAAAACGAACCAAAAAAAGCGTCACCCTGTAAACTCGCACAGTTTAAATTCTTATGATTAGATGGTTTGAATATAATTTTGAAGTAAAATTTAAACAGTGCTCAGACAGTACAGGGAGAAATAAGGAATTTAATCTCTAATAAGATTTATTTAATAGTCTTTAAGGGGAGAAGGGAACAAATAAGTGAATTGTAATTCAGAACAGGGCAATCATTATTATCTTTGTAATTCGTCATTTTTTAGACTGCAGTGAATAATAATTACTTAGAAGAACTTAATCCGCCCCAAAAACAAGCGGTTATACATCCTAATGGCCCCCTGATGATTATAGCAGGTGCAGGTTCTGGAAAAACGCGTGTTTTGACTTACAGAATTGCCTGGCTAATAGAGCAAGGTGTTGACCCTTTTAATATTCTTTCTTTGACCTTTACGAATAAGGCCGCAGAGGAGATGAAAAAGAGGATTGAAAAAATCATTGGGCCGAATGCCAGAAACCTTTGGACGGGTACTTTTCACTCGGTTTTTGCCAAGATTTTGAGGTTTGAAGGTAAAGTGTTGGGTTACACGTCTAACTTCTCTATTTATGATACAGACGACTCCAAGTCATTGGTGAAAACCATAGTAAAGGAGTTTGGACTTGACGATAAAGTCTACAAGCCTAGGGCTATTTTAAATAGGATTTCTAATGCCAAAAACTCCTTGGTGTCTCATGAAATGTATAATGAGAGCCCTGTTTTTAGAGAGGAAGATGCGGGTGCTAGAATGCCGGAGATTGGTAGAATTTACAGAACCTACGTACTGCGTTGTTTTCAGGCAAATGCCATGGATTTTGACGATTTACTGTATAATACCAATGTGCTTTTCAGAGACCATCTGGATATTCTGAACAAGTATCAGCATAAGTTTAAACATGTGCTGGTAGATGAGTTTCAAGATACCAACGTATCCCAGTACTTGATTACCAGAAAGCTCTCAGCGGTGCATCAGAACATCTGTGTAGTGGGTGATGATGCTCAAAGTATTTATGCTTTCCGTGGGGCGAATATTCAGAATATTCTGAATTTTAAGAAGGATTATCCTGAGCTGGTGACGGTGAAATTGGAGCAAAACTACCGTTCTACAAAAAACATAGTCAATGCTGCCAACTCGCTGATTAAGAAGAATAAAGAGCAGCTGGATAAAAATGTATTTACCGATAATGATGCCGGAAAGAAGATAGAGGTTTTAAAAGCCGCTTCTGATAATGAGGAGGGAAGAATTATTGCGAATAAGATTTTTGATTCAAAACTTACCAACAGTTTACATAATTCGGATTTTGCGATTCTGTACCGAACCAATGCTCAATCGAGGGCTTTTGAAGAGGCTCTAAGAAAGATAAATATTAAGTACAGAATTATAGGTGGCCTATCTTTTTACCAAAGAAAGGAAATTAAGGACCTGCTAGCCTACCTACGTTTTACGGTCAATCAGCAAGACGAAGAGGCTTTTAAGCGTATCATAAATCTGCCCAAAAGGGGGATAGGAGCTACTTCCGTTGCAAAAGTGATGGTGGCTGCTGCAGAATCTGGTAAGACTTTTTGGGAGGTGGTATGTCATGCCAATGAGTTTATGACCGGTGCCGTGGTACCGAAACTGCTAGGTTTTAGCGAAATGATTCAAAGCTACATTTTGGAGCTTGAAAAAGATAAAGACGCTCATAGCTTGGCCACACATATAGCTAAAACTACTGGAATACTGCGTGAACTATATGCCGACAAAACGGTAGAAGGCCTTGCCAGGTATGAGAATATTCAGGAGTTGCTTAACTCCATAAAGCAGTTTGTAGACAGTGAGGAAACGGACGATAAAAGCCTGACTGCTTTCTTGCAGACGGTGTCACTATACAGTACTGCCGATGCAGATGATGATGACGGAGATGCCGACCGCGTAACCATGATGACCATTCACGGGAGTAAAGGTTTGGAGTTTTCGCATGTTTTTGTGGTAGGACTTGAGGAAAACCTTTTCCCGTCGCAAATGATGTTGAATAACCGAGCAGATTTGGAAGAAGAACGCCGACTCTTTTATGTGGCAATCACCAGAGCGGAGCAAGACCTAACCTTAAGTTATGCCGATAGCCGTTATAACTGGGGTAGACTAACCTACTGTGAGCCAAGTCGTTTTTTACTGGAAATAGACGAGGAATACCTAGATATGCCAAAGGATACCAAACCTACGGCAAAGCATTTTAGTAATGACAGCGATGTGCTGCGTTCATTTCAGTCAAATAATAGTGGAAATAACAGTTCTACGGGTAACAAAATGCCGCCAACGAGGCCATTAAGTACCAATACTTCTTCAGCCTCTAAACGTGAGCAGGTTATTAATAAACTGAAACCAGTAAGCAGAGCGGTGCCGCAGAAGGAGCATAAGCCATCTACGGATTTTGTGCCGAGTAACCCCTCTGAATTAAAAGCAGGCATAAAAGTGGAGCACGCCAAATTTGGTTTTGGAAGAATTACCGCCATGGATATGATGGGCAATAGTCACAAAGCCACGGTAGTTTTTGATACGGTGGGTGAGAAAACGCTATTACTTAGTTTTGCTAAGCTGAGGGCTGTGGAGTGAGTTTTCTTTTTTCTGAAGACTAAGAGTTATTCCGAGAGAGACAGATAGGAGCCAAAGGAATGGTAGTCCAATGTTGTAAAGGATTGCATTATCAAAAGTTGAGTTATGGTTTACATAATCTACCATTATTAAAGGGAGCATAGATAGAAGGAATGTAAGTAGAGCTGTGAAATATGAAACATTTAAATGCTCTATTAGAAGTGAATTTATTCCCAAAGTAAGAACTCCTGCCAAACCCATTAAAATTACAGGTATTAGGATAAATCCTAGAGCCATTGAGATTCCAAATGTGATTAGCAATATCCCGGAAAGGCTAATAATAGAAACAAAAGACAACTTTAATTTGGTAAGGAAATTTGAATTGACATTTATCCAAATAGTGCCCACAAACGAAAATGGAGCAGATAATAAATATCCCTCTGGTAGCAGAAATACACTGTAAATGCAGTTGAAATAAGGTTTATGCAAAGGGTGATGAGTCTTTTATTCATTTTTTGACCTTAAGCTATCTGCTGAATTCCATTCCTCCTAAGTTAGAAGTTTAGGAGAGCAAGATAGAGACAGGTTAATACTCCTGTACTAAAACCTCCGTTGGGATATGAAGCGTAGTGTGTAGCTTTCTAATCATATCTAGTGTTAGCTTACGTTTTTTGTTCAAAATCTCACTTACCCTGCTTTTAAAGCCAACGACTTCAGCTAGGTCTTTTTGCTTCATGCCCATTTGCTCCATTCTAAACTTTATGGCTTCTATGGGGTCTGGCATTCCGATTGGGAAATTATCGTTTTCGTAGCGGTCAATAAGAATAGAAAGGATTTCTAATTCATCTCCCTGTTCTGTTCCTTTTTTTGCATCAAATATCATCTCTAGTTGTTCTAAAGCATTTTGATATTCTTTTTCGTTTCTTATGGGTGCTATTCTCATTTTAAATATTGTTTGCGTCTATTTTATCATACTCTGCATGGGTACCAATGAATCTTATCCAGCAGATTTGGTACTCAAAGTTGAATTTTACAATAAGACGATAATTGTTCCCTTTAATGTTATAGACAATTCTGTTTTCTTTTAAAATACTGGCACTTGGATAATCATTTTTTAGCTCGTTAAGACTATCATATCGCGATTTTTCTGTTTCCCTGAACCACGACTTTAACTGCTCCTCACAGTCACCATGCTTTTCCCAGAAATCTCTTAATGTTCTTTTTGCTATTACCCTCAAATGATAATTATTTGATACAAATATACACAAAAGTTCCCATATTGGTAAATTATCATTCTAAGATATTTGAAGTTGGTAAACAAAGGGTTGAACTTGCCCCTCATCATAAGCCACCGGTATCTGCCCTTGCCTTGAAATGGGCTACGTTAATTCGGCTTGTTTTTCCGGGGGCAAAAATGGCACTTATTGTAGGTGAGGTTACAAAAGTTGCCATTGGGCTGAATAATATCATAATTTCTCGATTTATATATCTGCACGTATCTTTGATAAAAGAATACGTATAATGACAAATAAACTTACATTGTCTGTTGATATGGAAGTCATATCGTTAGCTAAAGCTTACACCAAAAGTACAGATAGAAGTCTTTCTAATATAGTGGAGAACTACCTACGCTCATTGGTAGAGGGGGAGGAGCATGTTAGCAAAATTGATTTAATAAATGAGTTGGCAGGTTCCATAGACTTGCCAGAAGGTTTTGATGTGGACGAGTCAAGAAGGGAATACCTCGAGTCAAAGCATTTATGAAAGTCTTTTTAGATACTAATATCCTCATAGATTTCCTGTCTGATAGATGCTTATTCTCCAAGCTAGCAAAGGAGGTTTTAATGGTTTTAGAGAAAAATGAAAACTTGTATTTTTACTCTTCCACGCATTCTTATGCTACTACTCTCTTAGTCTTGAAAAAGGTTACGCCCGAGTTAGCCTTAAGAGAAAAATTGTTGAAGTTATCTGACCTAGTTACTGTCTTGGTGTAAGTTCCGCTAGTTTAATAAAAGCTTTACAAGATTATTCTTTTCCTGATTTTGATGATGGTATTCAGTTTCATATAGCGGCTTCTGTGCTTGATATGGATATTATTATAACCAGAAACAAGAAAGATTTCAAAAATTCCTCTATTTCGGTTTTGGCACCCGACGAGTTTTTATTGAAGTATGCCTGAAAAAGGGATTTAACCCTTCAAAACCTCCACAATCCTACAATAAACCACTTCAGACATTGGCCACATGTTTCCGCCGCTGGTATTTGTAAATTGAATTACCACGGTGTCTACTTATTTGTGATAGCGAGCTATGCTTTGGTAGCTAGGTAGCAGGCTGTGTTCGTATTAGTAGACTTTGGAGTATATTCTGATATTTATAATAAGCTATTTTAATGCTTGCATGGCTCTATATTATTATCAAGGAGCGGTTAGATGCTATGGAAGTCATGTTGCTTTACCTTTCTGCCCCTCGGTCTTCTGCTACTTTGGAGGTGTCGTAGTCTTGAAAATAACTATGTATTCTGCATAGGTTTTGTTACCCGTACCTAGAAACTCAGCGTTTGGCATTGTGCTCGGGTTTTCGACTTGGTATGTATAAAGATTAGAGAATTATTTTAAGGATAAGGTGATTTATTTCCTCGGTAATATTTTGTCTTGATTGTGACTAAGGTACTGATAATAAAAAGTGATTTGTGGTATAAGTATTATGCGTAAAACGTCCAATTTTAGCCTATTAGATAGCGTTCTGAAAATTTGAAAGTCGTGCTAGAAAACGGGAAATAGTTTGTTGATTTTGAGTAGAAGATGAAAAGCCTTTCTTTGAGTTTTGAGAATGGTTTATAATTAAAATCATACTTAATTAAAGTAAAAGGCTAAATGTTACCGTATTTTTATCCTTATTGCTAGCAAGTAAACCATCTGTTCAGTAGTTCCTGATAGCCTATTTTGATGAATTTTTACCATAGGCACTTTAAAGGAATGCTCAAGTCGGAAATTTGAGATTATAGTACAATGCTTTTGAATTTAAAAAGAATACCTAAACGTCATTTAAGCCTCATCTTAGTGCTTTTGACGGGAGTGCTTTTGGGTTGTAAGACTCCCAAAGTAGAAGAAATTAATATAGGAGCTATCTTACCGCTCTCCGGTAGAGCTACTGATTTAGGAATTGGACCATCTAAAGCCTTGCAGCTTGCTGTAGAGCAGTATAATGACATTAGGGCCAGCGATGAACCTTTGGTTAATCTCTATATTGAAGACGACCAATGGGAAAAAGAAAAAGCTTTGCCTGCTTACAGGAAATTAAAAGCGGAGCATGATATAGATGTTCTTTTCATCAGTAATACAGATGGGACAGTGGCTGTTCAAGAACAAATTTTAGAAGATAATGTATTGGTAGTGAATTCATTAAATAATGATGCTACGCTGTCGAAACTAAATAAAAACACCTTTAAAATTGCGAAGTCAACAGAGGAAGCCAATTTAGTAGTAGGTGTAAGAATTATAGAATTGGGGCTTAAAAATGTAGCTATCCTTCATTATCCAAATGACTTTATGACTACTGCTAGTCGGGCGGTGAGTGAACTATTATCAGATAGGGATGTGAAAAATAAGGTAATCACTGTGGAAGCTGAACAAACCGATTTTAAAGAAATTCTCAGAAACCTGAAAAGTGAGGAGGTAGATGCCTATGTTTTCTTCGGATATAAGGAATTTGGATATGCAATGAAAGAGGCAAGAGATATGGGCATTACAGCTCCGTTCTATGGCTCTACCACATTATTAGACCCCGAGTTTTTTGATAACTCAAATGGGGCTATAATAAGTACAGAGTGTCCTTTCTTTATGGAGGCAGATGGTAATTATGTCTTAGCACATCAATTTATGAAGGATTTTGAGGCGAAATATGACAAAGAACCATTTTCAGTATGGCCACCTATGCAAGCCTATGATGCCATGAATTTGGTTTTAAATGAAATTAAAAAAGTTAATACCGAAAATGATAATAAGGAGCTGTTTGTAGATTGGCTTAGACGAAGGCTCTATGGAGTGAGGTATTATCAAGGTATTTGTGGCAATTTATCAATTACCGAAGATGGCTCATCGCGTGGGATATACTTTTCCCTGTATCGCATGAAGGAGAAAGGGAGGCTTTTGAAAGTAAAGCGATAATAGATAAACTGAAATATGAGTATAAGGAATAAGTTAATCTTAAGCTTTGGGCTACTAATTGGAATTTTAGTTATTGAAATTACTTTGAATCAAATCATAAGTAATGATGCTGCTAAAACTTATCAAAAATTAAAGGTAGAAGCTTTTCCTGCAATGAAAACGCTTGAAAAGTATGAGGCCACGAATAGAGAACTGTTTCTTTTAATTTCTACCAAAACTTTTAACAGGTCTACCAGTTTTGAAGAGCAAAATCGTCTAAATGGAATATTGGATGTAGAGCTACCATTTTTAAAAAGTGAAATAGCTTTACTGAAAGGAGGTAGCGATATTTCACCATTGCAGCTTGCAAGCATAAACAGTATTATCCAGATATCTGATGGATTAATAAGTAAGGCGAAAAGAATAAATGGCTTATTTCTAACTAAAGAAGATTATAAAAATGCATCTAAAATGGCTCAAGCAAAAGCCATTTACGATAAGGATATTCCGAGTTATTATGCTGATTTAAGTACAGAAATAGTAAAGCTTTTAATTCATTATAATGAATTATTAGAAAGCTATCAAAACCAATTTACAGAAGATTTAAAATGGCTGTCAAACATTATTTTAATTACTGGTGTTTTAGGTGTTTTGTTTGGTCTGCTTGTAGCTTTTCAAGTTATCCGCTCTATATCCAAACCAATTGAACGATTGAAAGAGGCGGCTCAAGAAATTAGCACAGGAAATTATGAAGTAGCTATAAACATTGATAGTAAAGATGAAATAGCAAGATTGGCCACATCTTTTAATAAGATGGCAAAGTCTTTAAAAGAAAGCTTTGAAGAAATTGAAGAAAATAATATTGAAATTAACCTAAAGAATAAGGAGTTAGAAGAGTTTGCTTATATCGCTTCACATGATTTACAAGAACCCTTGAGAACGGTAACTAGTTTTATTGATATTCTAAAAGAAGAGTATGGAAAGGAGCTAGAAGGTAATGGCGAGGTGTATGTGAATTTCATTTTTGAGGCTGCCGTTAGAATGAGGAACCTGATATCGGCTTTACTAGATTATTCTAAATTAGGGAGGGCTAAAGAGTTTCAAGACTTAGACTGTAAGGAGTTAGTGAAAAGCTGTATGGACGACCTTTCTCTGGCAATCCGTGATTCAGGAGTGTCAATAGAGGTGGGGGACTTACCTAAACTTAGAGGTAGCGAAATTGGCCTTAGGGTACTTTTTCAAAATTTAATTTCCAATGCCATAAAGTTCAGAAAATTGGGTGCCAAGGCTGTTATTGAAATATCGGCTAGCTTAGAACCGGAGCATTGGGTTTTCTGTGTTAAGGATAACGGAATAGGGATAGAGAAAACGTATCTAGATAAAATATTTATTATCTTTCAGCGTCTTCATACAAAAGAAAAGTATGAAGGTACTGGAATAGGACTCGCACATTGTAGAAAAATTGTGGAGATCCATAATGGTAGAATTTGGGTAGAATCTGAAGAAAACGTAGGAAGCTCTTTTTATTTTACTATTCCAGTATGATCTAATACCGAAGTGATGACAAAATTGAGAACTATCCTATTGATTGACGATGATATTGCGGTCAATTATATTCATAAGTACGTTATAAAGAAAGCTGATGTAGTAGACCAGGTCATTACTATGATGAATGGGCAAATGGCTATTGATTATTTAATTAATGATGATTCGGCAGAATCCACCGTCCCGGAGCTAATCTTTCTTGATATAAACATGCCAGGAATGGATGGTTGGGGCTTTTTAGATGGTTATAAAAAGCAACAAGAGAAAGACAAAACTAAAATTATTATGCTTACTACCTCCGATAATGAATCTGATAAGGAGCGGGCAATGGCAACAGGGCAGGTATTAGAATTTATTACGAAGCCCTTAACAAAACAAGGTTTGTTAGACGTAATAGGCCGATATTTTTAATTTTAAACTTTCTATATTCTCTATATTCTCTATATTCTCTCAAGCTTCCCTGATATCAAATATCAAAGTTCCTTCTTTGCTTGGTGTTTACCGTTCAAAATGAGGTGTTTCTCTTCTTAGCGTTTTGAAGCTTTCTTAGTTTATGGAACCCTAGGAATAACTTTTAATTAATGAAAGTGTGAAACAAAATGCTGTCAATGCTGCAGTACGGTCACTTTAAGATTTATCTGTCAATATCCTGAAGTCGTTTCTGTTTGAAAATTTTGAATTTTCAGAAATAGTTGAACGAAGTTTCTGTTCTTTATGATTAGCTATTAATTCTTCGAGACTTTCTAGGTATTCCTGAAAGGCTTTCTTGTTTACACCTTCGCTGTCATCAGAAGGTAAGGTCATTGGATTTTCCTCTAAATATTGGTAAAGCTCTGGATAGCTCTGCTCAATTTTTAAGGTGATGTCGTTTATTTTCTTAGTAATCCTTTGTAAATCTTTCATGGTCGTAATTGTTTGATTTGTAAGAGTTATAGCTAAAAAAACGTTCCGACCATTATTTCGCTCGTTTGAGGTAAATACTCCACAAGTTTACTTAAGATTGGATAGATTGAAATTTCAGTAATAAATGAAAACTTTGTTGAAATTGAAAATAAAACCCATCTATGAAGCACAGATGGGTTTCGGAAAATAATCTTTAAAGCTCTAAAAGTGCCTTAATTTTATGGTACACTTCATTATTCTCATAAATTCCTTGGAAGTTTTCAGAACCAGGTCCGTAAGCAAAAATCGGAATCAATGCCGCTGTATGGTGTTTGGTATTAAACTTTAGTTTGAGTTTGTCGGGTGTTTCGCCACCTGTAAGAGCCACTCCACCAGTTTCATGGTCAGCCGTAACTACCACTAGCGTATTTTTATCTTTTTTAGCAAAGTCCAAAACCACTGCCAGGACATCGTCAAAATCTAACTGCTCAGCCACCAACATTTCGGCGTTATTTTGATGCCCAGCCCAGTCTATAAATGAACCTTCCGTCATCAGAAAGAAACCATCTTCAGATTGGCTAAGGTAATCTAAGGCTAATTGAGTGGCCTTAGGATGAAAATCTCCTCTGCTAATATGTTTGGCAGGCATTTCCTCTTCTTCTAAAAGAAAGCCATATTTTTTATTGATATTTACACGCGTACTAAGGCTTACCGAATCCATTTCAAAACCCTTTAATTTCATGTCTTCAAAGAGATTTTTCTTATCAGAGCGGTCTGTAAAGAATTTTAATCCTGCTCCTGCAAAAAAGTCAACTTGAGAGTTGGCTAATTGTTCCGCTATTTCTTCATGCATGTTTCTACTTTTTACATGGGCGTAATAGCATGCCGGCGTAGCATGGGTGATGGTGCTCAGGCTTATTAAACCTGTTTTGTAGTTTTTGGCTTCCAGTTCTTCTACTATTGTGGGAATAGAAAGCGTGTCGGCATCTACACCCACAGCTCCATTGTATGTTTTTTGACCACTGGCAAAGGCAGTAGCTCCTGCTGCTGAGTCGGTTACTTTACTGCTGGCAGAGGATGTTTTTATAAAACCTATGTTTTTAAATTGTTCAAAATTTGAAGGACCATCTTTATAATAAAAGGCGGTTGAGATTTGGCTTAAGCCCATGCCATCTCCTATAAGCATTATTACATTTTTGGGTTTGTCTTGGGCAAACAGGCTGCTGGTGACTAGTAGAAGGCTAAGTATTTTAAATAATTTCATTTTTTGAGTCAATTGTAAGTCGCAAAAGTAAAAGATGATTGATTTAATAAGCAAGACTAAAGCATTATTAACGGTAACTTAATATCGGAAAGGGGCGGTTTGAGTCATGGTAGAGAATTGATATTAACTTTATATTAGCAGCCAATACAGACGGTAAAGAAAAATTATCTTTGCCGAAAATTACAGCAATCTTATATGAATAAATTTATAGTATTTCTTTTTCTTATTTCTGGTCTTTCTTTTGGACAAGATTTTAGTGTGCATTCTCATAATGACTATGCTCAAGACGTTCCGTTTTGGAAAGCCTTTTCGGCGGGATGTGGCTCTATAGAGGCAGACATTATTTTACAAAACGGTAAACTGATGGTGGCTCATAATGTGCCAGATATTAAGGCGGTCAATACCTTTGAGAACCTTTATTTGAAGCCTCTGCAGGTAATTATGAACTCTGAGCTGTATGAGGCTTTCGATTTACAAATATTGATAGATCTAAAAACTGCAGCAGAGCCTACCATGAAGGTTTTGATGACTCAGTTAGAAAAATATCCTGAGCTTATAAATAGTAATAATACAGCAAAAGCAATATCATTTGTTATTTCGGGAAACAGGCCTGATGCAGAGCAATACGGCAATTACCCTAGTTATATCAATTTTGATTATAAAAAGGTTGATGCATGGCCAGTCAATATGGACAAGGTAGCTTTGGTAAGTTTACCTTTTTATAAGTACACGCGATGGAATGGAAAAGGGAGGTTAACTAGTGGTGATGAAAAGAATCTTAAAACGGTAATTGACCAAATACACGCCAAAGGAAAGAAAGTGAGGTTTTGGGCTACACCAGATTCTAAAACAGCTTGGTTTACCCTTTCAACCTTGGGAATAGACTTTATTAATACCGATGAACCATTTAGATGTAATGCTTATTTAGAAACGCTATCTGACAGACTGGTAGAAATAGTGGAAAACGACGAAAGTAAATTTAAAATGGCGTCAGCCAAGTTTCAACAGCCTGCGGTCATATTGATGGTTGGCGACGGAACAGGTTTAGCACAGATTTCTGCAGGTATATTGAGCCAGAGAGCTCCCTTAAACTTGTCAAGAATTAAAAGCTTAGGCCTTATCAAAACTGCATCTGCCGATGATTTTACGACAGATTCGGCCGCGGGAGGTACGGCCTTAGCCACAGGAAAGAAAACCAATAATAGGTACATAGGACTTGATGCTGATGGTAGAGAACTAAAAACAATTTTTGATGCAGCAGAAGCTGCAAATTACAGCACCGGAATTGTGACTACAGATGCCATTACTGGTGCTACGCCATCTTCTTTTTATGCTCATGTAGCAGATAGAGATAGCTCTGAAAACATAGGAGATTACTTGAAAAAAAGTAAGCTAGATATTTTTGTAGCGGGGGGGAAGAAATCTTTTAAAAACACCACTTGGGAGAATAGGGAAATAGTGAAGGATTTGTCAGAAATTGCAAATATGGCAGATGACAGAGTTGGCTTTTTTGGAGCTGATGGTGGTATGCCATTTATTACGGAAGGCAGAGGTGATTACTTGCCTCAAGCTACTATGGAGGCTTTAAACTTTTTAGAGAAGAAGAATAAACCATTTGCTCTGTTGATAGAAAATGGACATATTGATGGCTCTGGTCACGCAAATAAGGCAAAAGCTTTGGCGGCAGAGGTAAGAGATTTTGACAAGGCTATTGGCTTGGTGATGGATTATGTAGACAGTCACCCAGAAACATTATTGATAATCACGGCAGACCATGAGACTGGCGGGGTGACATTGCCACATGGCACCAAAAATGAAATGGAGATACAATTTCATTCAAACGACCATACAGGTATTCTGGTGCCGCTTTTTGCTTACGGAAAGGGTGCTGAGAAATTACAAGGTATTTATGAAAATACGGAGGTTTATGACCGAATGCTAGAGTATATAAAGGCAAACAAATAGTGAAGTATAGAGGCTGACTTCAAAAAATACGGGCCTCGCAATTTTCGCGAAGCCCGTATCATTTAATCTTTTAAAGCGTCTTAATTAACTCCTGAAAACCTCGGATTTACAATACTGTTATTAACAGAGCCAAAAGTGAAGTTGAGGCCAAAAGAAGTGTAATAGTTAAATGTGGTAGGTAACTGCTGTCCTCCTAGAAGAATTTCCTCATTACTACTTGCCGTTTCTGCTAATGAAATTTGATTTTTTATTTGAGCACCAGACCCATATAGCCTTAGGGAAATGCCCTGAACTATCCGCCAACTTAACTCTACCTCCATACTTAGCCTATATTTTCCTGGGTCATCCAAATATTGATAGCCATTTAGCTCAGCTGAAAAGTTACCCCACGGCTTGGTATAGCCTAAGATGCCAGTGACTTGGTGATATGGTTTTGTTTCTAAAGTTTGGTCAAAAATGGTTCTTTCTAGATAGTCTAATCTTCTGTAGCCAGCTTGGTAAATCCACCTAAACTGTTCTTTATTAAAATCTTCAATAGGGAAAATAGAATATTCAAGTGCAGGAGCTAAACTACCAGAAAAATCAATATTGGAGTATACGGAATGGTAGCCTTTCATTAAACCACCAATACTCCAGTTTTTTGCAAAAGTGGAAACATAAAGCATATTAAAGCCATAGCTGTTAACCTTTACCGTTTCTATCTCCTCTTCTAGAGTAACAGAACTGTTGTTTTGATTAAGATAAGTGTAGAAACTAAATTTGGAATCTTCTGTGGTTCGGCCACCCCTCACATTTCCTGCTAATCTAACAGATTTTTTATTACTCTCTCCTCTTAAACTACCAGAGCCTCCAATCCCAAATATCCAGTTATTCCAAGGGTCTTCTTCTGAATCGACATCAGAAGTACTTTGTATTCCTTTCGGAAAACTGATTTTAACATCTTTTGCCATTTCTGTATTAGCTATATAAACGAGCAAACCTTGGTTTACCTTGTTTAAAACCTTTTTACGAGCAATGGCCTCCGAGTCGTTTTGGCCTGTTTCAAATTCTACTAAAGCGTCGCAGCCCTGCAAGGCATGCTGCCCCATGAAATTAAGCTGATAATTCCTTCCACCACTAGCATTACCTTGGTCAGTTATCAATATTTGAATATCTGCCAAAGCTTGGTCTCTAGTAAATGTAAAGTAACTAAGCTCGGTGAGGAGGTAGGTAGTAAAGCACCTAGCCTGCTGACAGTTAATGTATAATTTTGGTTTATCTTGTGCTTTAAGAGCAGACGAAATTGTTAGAAAGAATAGGAAAATGAGATATTTGCTTCGCATCAATTTTTTTTTTTCGGTTAGCACCTGACATAAAAGTTTAAAGATAAGTGTTCTAAGTGGGGGAGGTCTCATAGAATCCGCCAAGCATACTATTTAATAGGCATATCAAGGAATTTTGAAGGTCAAAATTTGGACAAAACTTAGAATTTTTAAATTATCTTAAGATTGTGGAGCTTGAAAACTACTTCATATGGAAGGTAGTTTTCTTTTGTTTGTATTGAATATTCAGAATAAATTGAAAATAATGAACATTTGTTTTCATGAGTCTTTTTTCCTTTTATGCCTGAAAGGTCAATGATTTAGTAGATTTTTGCTTTCGAATAAATCATTTAGCATGAATTATAAGGAGATCTTAGAAAGGGTGATGAACAATGTAAGGGCTGAAAAAAGTTTAGGGAAACTGGCAACTTATATTCCTGAGTTGGGCAACATAGACCCCTATAAATTGGGCGTGCATTTAAGTACGGTAAATAATTTGGACGTAGGTAGTGGAGATAATCAAGAGAAGCTATCCATCCAGAGTATTGCGAAGGTTTTTTCGCTCTGTTTAGCTTATAAAATGGTGGGAGAGTCAATTTGGAAAAGAGTAGATGTAGAACCCTCCGGCAATCCATTTAACTCTTTGGTACAGTTAGAGGCAGATAATGGTATTCCTAGAAATCCTTTTATTAATGCTGGAGCCATAGTGATTTGTGATATTTTAATTAGTCATTTAGAGAGACCGAAAGATGCTTTTTTAAGTTTTGTAAAAGAAATATCTGATAATCCAGAACTCACTTTTTGTCAAAAAATAGCCGATTCGGAAAAGTCTATTGGTTATAGAAATGTGGCTCTGTGCAATTTCATTAAGTCCCTGGGAAACATTAAAAATGAGCCTGAGGAGGTTTTAGATTTCTATTTTTGTCTTTGTTCTTTAGAAATGAGTTGTAAAGAACTCGCTCAGGCTTTCTTGTTTTTAGCGAATGGAGGTAAAAAAGTCTCTGATGAAAAAGAAATTTTGACTAAAAGTCAAACCAAGCGTATTAATGCACTCATGCAGACTTGTGGTTTTTATGATGAGTCTGGCGAGTTTGCTTTTGAGGTAGGGTTACCGGGTAAAAGTGGTGTGGGAGGAGGAATAGTTGCAGTTTTTCCAGGAAACTATAGCATTGCGGTATGGAGTCCTAAGCTTAATGCCAAAGGAAATTCTTATAAAGGAATGATGTTTTTAGAAATGTTTACAACCGAAACCGAAGCGTCAATATTTTAATTTCATAACAAATTGTACTTTCAGTAATAAATGAAAATTTAGTGTTAATTAGTTAAAGAGAAAACGGCATGGCGTTAATTACTTATTTAACTGTCTGAGATAAAGTTGAATAGTGTTCTCTAATCCTAGGTAAAGGGCATCGCATATCAAGGCATGTCCAATTGACACTTCTAGCAAGCCAGGAATGTTTTGATGGAAATAGGCTAAGTTATCTAAACTTAAATCGTGTCCTGCGTTTAATCCTAGTCCTAATTCTTGAGCTCTTTCTGCAGCCTTAACAAAGGGTTCTATCGCCTTTTCTTTGCTGGCGGCGTATTCACTTGCGTAGCTTTCCGTGTATAACTCTATTCTGTTTGTACCTATTTCAGCAGCACCTTCCACCATTTTAATATCGGGGTCCACAAAAATGGAAACTCTAATACCAGCATCTTGGTATTTTTTCACCAATTCTTTTAGTCGGTCTTTGTGCGTAATGGTGTCCCAGCCTGCATTTGAGGTGATGGCACTTAGGGTGTCAGGCACCAAAGTGGCCTGTGTAGGCAAGTTTTTTAGAACCACTTCTTCAAAACGGCCTTCGGTAGGGTTACCCTCAATGTTATATTCAGTGGTAACTATTTTCTTTAAGTCAAAAACGTCTTGATATTTTATGTGTCTTTCGTCCGGTCTGGGATGAATCGTGATTCCCTCAGCACCAAATCTTTCACAGTCTAAAGCTGTATTTACAAGGTTCGGCATGTCGTGCCCTCTTGAATTTCGTAAGGTGGCTATTTTATTGATATTGACAGATAATTTCGTCATTTTTGCTCTCAGAAGCCGTAAGGCTTTTAGTTTTTTGCAATTTAAGAATTCCGCATTTCAATTCATCAAAGAGTTTTTGATACTTTGATTATGCCCAAATAAAAGATAAACATGTCATTAAAATCTACAATTGACGCCGATATTAAAGCGGCCATGATGGCCAAAGACAAAGTTAAATTATTGGCTTTGAGAGATATAAAAAAGGCTATTCTTATAGAGGAGTCTAAGCCTGGAGCTCCAGATGAACTAAGCGAAACGGACGAAATGAAGATTCTTCAAAAAGCTGTAAAGCAAAGAAGAGATTCGGCCGAGATTTTTAAACAACAAAGCAGAGCAGACCTACTTTCTAAAGAGGAAGCGGAAATAGCTGTGATTGAGGCTTATCTTCCGGAAGCGATGTCTGAAGAAGAACTTCAAAAAATAATTACAGAAATTATCCAACAAGTAGGGGCTAAAGAGCCTTCTGATATGGGTAAAGTAATGGGAGCAGCTACGAAGAAATTAGCTGGGAAAGCAGACGGAAGAGCTATTTCTACCATGGTGAAGAAGTTGTTGGCCAGCTAAAACAATAAACCTTATTTAAGATTGGTTGGATTCGTAAGAGTTCAACCAATTTTCATTTTAAACCTAAAAACTCATGTCCACCACAGACCTTTTATTGCTTATTCCCATTGTAATGGGTGCCTTTAATGGTTATAAAAGAGGTTTATTAGTGGAGGTGATAGGTATAGTGGCTTTTGTGTTGGCTATTATTTTTGGTTTTAGATTTTTGGGTTTAGGCATGGCTTTCGTATCAGACCTTTTAGGAGATGATTTAACTGGAAGAATGCTTCCTTACATGAGTTTCCTACTTATATTTTTCCCAACTGTTTTCGCTATAAATAAAATTGGTTGGATATTCAGAAAGGCACTTCGCTTAACTTTTTTAGGTGTTTTAGATGGTATAGGAGGAGCAGCTCTTGGAGCTATTTTATGGGCTTTTGGTTTGAGCGTATTGTTTTGGTTGGCCTCTGCCATTGGCGTAAATATTCCAGAACGTTTTCTAGCGGAGTCTGAGGTTTACCCGTTCTTAAAGAATTTTGCTCCAAACTTAGTAGAGCGAATTAGTGGCTATTTACCTTCGCTAGGAGAGGTTTTTGAGAAGTTTAATGAGTTAGGGGAGCGGTATAGAAATCAAACTGAGTAATAGTGAAGGTACTATTCGTTTGTAGTAGAAATAAATGGAGAAGTAGGACTGCCGAAGAAATTTTCAAAAATGAAAATAATCTAATGGTAAGGTCAGCAGGCACAGAGCCTTCTGCAAGAATCAAAGTTTCTCAGAAACACCTACTTTGGGCAGATTTGATTTTCGTAATGGAGAAAAAGCATAAACAACGCTTACAAACCAAGTTTTATGAAGAAATAAGTGGCAAGGAGGTTATTAACCTAGACATCCTTGACGATTATAAGTTTATGGATGAAGAATTGGTGGAGATACTTAATGACTCGGTGAGATATCATTTAGAGAAGTATCTTTAAAGAAGAGAAAGGAATTTTAATTTTTCTGTTCTATTGTATTTTACAGCTCCTATTCAATCTGCGTAATCTCCGAAATCAGCGGGAGTAAAATGACGTGCAGTAAATAAGGTTCCCGCAGATTTCGCTAATCTCACAGATTTTTTCAATTCTATTTATAGCTTGTACTTCTTTGGTGATAATTCTGACGGGCTTTAGCCATGATTGAATCTGCGTAATCCCCGAAATCAGCGGGAGTAAAAAAGTAAAAGTGTTCTTCCCGCGGATTTCGCAATTCTCGCAGATTTTCTTCTTTTTTAAAAAGAGCAATAATAAAAAATGAACAAGCCGTGTAAACGGTAATCTGCGGAATTAGCTAAATCTGCGGAATTAGCTAAATCTGCGGGAGTGAAGTGTAGTTATTACAGTGAAGCAAAAGGAAATCAGCGGGATCTTAATTTGGGTAATAAACACACAAAAAAAGGAGAGCCGAAGCCCTCCTTAAATATATATATGAAGCTAGCCTTAATCGTCGCTTCTGCCTAAGAAAAGCATAACATAGTAAGCCAAGTTAGCTACAGCAGCTAAAGCACCTACCACATATGTCATGGCTGCCCATTTAAGGGCGTCTTTTGCTTGAGCGTGTTCTTGATGGTGATAGGCTTGCAGAGACGTTTTGAGAGTATATTAGTTCAACTTATGTGATTTTTGTAAAAGTGGTTGTGTTGTAAGAAAAAATCAATATTCTTGTATTGAAATTTCAATATTTAATCATACAACTTTTTTATAGCCAGCCCAGATGATACCAGTCTTTAAGTATTCTTGCTTCTTCCTGTTTTTTATTTCGACTTTTTCTTTCGCCCAAGGCGAGCATCCTAGTTTTGAACTTTATGCATTGAATAATGAGACTACGATTTCTTGTGAAGGAAATCCAGTGGTTCTATCTATTAAAAAATCGGACAAAGATTATTCTTTTCGACTGGTAAGGAATAATGAATTATACCTAGAGGTTACTAGCAGTGAAGTCGAAGTTTTCTTGCCTGGAAATTATTTTGCGATAGTTGATTTAGGTGATACTGAAGTAAGAACCAACACCATTCTCATTTCTAAATGTGACTTAGACGTTTCTTCTCTTTCCAAAAATGATAACTCTGATAATATTAACCTGATTAACGCTAGTATAAGTAGTAAAGGATATGCCCTATGTGGTGAACTTAGTTCGGTAGTACTTAATGCTTCGCCAAAAGGAACAGAATATTCTTATAAATGGTATTATAGCTCTACCTATTCAGGTGTATATGAAACTATTATAGATTCCACCAGTGATTCTATTTCAGTAAATCAAACAGGTTATTACAAAGTTATGATTGAGGACGGAATAGATGCACCAGGTGTTTCATCCGCTTTCAGTGTCTCTTCACAAGTTGTTACAAGATTGACAGACTTAAACGGCTCTTTATATTCCACATTAAATGTTACTTCTGGAGACTCGGTGGAGCTAAATGTAGAAGCATTGGGACAAACGGGCCCCTTGAGTGTAAGACTGAGAGTAGGGCTTGACGACTTTGAATTTGATTCGCAAGTGAGCCCTTTTAAAATTAAAGTCCCTGTCTATCAAAACGTCAATATCTATCTAACAAGAAGTGAATCGGAATGTGGCTTGAGTTATAACTTTCAGGGTCAGATTAAGGCAATTGTGGATGAAGACTTAGATATTCAGTATCAGATACCTTTGAATTCGAATGTTTGTTCTGGACAATTGCTAGAGATTCCTTTTACATTAGATGGTGAATGGGGTAATACTAGAAGTATTTATTATTCTATCTATGAGAAGAATTCAGGTTCTTTTATTACCGGGAAGAATGGTCTTTATAATAGTCCTTTAGAAATAAAAATGCCGGATGAACTTGAATTAGGAAAAAGCTATAGGTTATACCTAAGTGTTCAATATCCCGCTATAACCAATCAATCCGTAAATGTATTTCTAAATGTTACCTCCGAGGGTTGCACGGCAAGGCCTACTATTGTAGTAAGCCCTTCTAATGAATCTTGTAGTGCGGTTAGGCTGATTACAGAGTCACGTACAGGAAATGTTTATCAATGGTATAAAAATAATACTATAATAAGTGGAGCAAACGCCGCACAGTATGATGCTCTCGAAACAGCTAATTACAAAGTACAAGTTTCTAATCAAGGAGAAAGTTATTATCAGACATCAAGTAACTACCCGATAGTGATAAAAGGTGGAGTTCCTACTATTCAGAGTTTAAATCCTTCGCTCTGTTCAGCCACAGCTGGAGCATTAATTGAAAGTACGCCGAGTGTTTCACCGGTTTTGAAATATGAATGGCTTTATAGTCCTTTTTCGTATGGAACACCATTTGAAATACCAAATTCAAATTCGTCTACTTATACTGCGAATGTAGGTGGTTTTTTTAAGCTTAGAACTAGTACTGCGGATGGATGCATAAGTGAATCAAATATTATAGAGATTTTAGAGTCAGGCGGTATACAAATTACGGATGCTTCTTCAGGTGAATCAAGTTCAACTATAAACCCTGGAGGAACGGCATATTTGAAGATTAAATTTCAAGGGGAGGCTCCTTATTTTCTTTACTATATTCAGAATGATATAAGGAAATATATAAATACAGATCAACCGGAATACACTTTGGCTGTCTCTCCTGAACAAACCAAAAACTATGAATTTCGTTTGTTGTCGACTGGTTGTGGTGTTGAAAGTGATTATCAGTACTATAAAGTTAATGTGGGAGCATCTAATAGCTTTGATATAGTGGAACCATCAAACCTTAACTACTGCCCTGGAGGCAGGATAATTGTACCATATACCATTTCTGGAACATGGGGAAATGAGAGACTTTTTTTCGCTTACCTTACAGACGACAATGGCAATTACATAAATAATTCTGAGAGGAGGATTTACCCTGGGTCGTCTAGTTATTTGAACTATGAAATACGGAACAATATAAGCCCTGGTAGTTATTATCTCAATTTTTATACATCATCTCCTTATTTACTTAATCATGTTAAAAGCACTTTTAAAATCAATGTCTCTAGTAGTGGCTGCTCGCTGCCTACAGCTAGGTTAGAATTTAAGGGGTTTAGAGATAAATGCTCTAATTCTTCCTTTTACGAAGTTTACCCTAGTGTAGATGGAGCTGCTTATAAATGGTATTACAATGGCTCTTTTATCCAAACAACTTCTAGCCCTATTCTTTATACTAGTTTTGGTGGCTCGGCTTCAGGTCAACTTACGGCAAGAGTTGAAAAAATAGGCACGTATAATTCACTGTCTAATGCTATAACTGTGGCTCAAAGGGAATCAACAGGTCTTTATGGACAAAGGAGTTCTAATTTTTGTGATTTAAATACGATTACCAGTTATTTTCAATATTCTTCGGGATACCAATGGTACTTTGCCGAAAGTGGATTTGGATACGAACAAATTAACGGTGCGAATTCCTTTTCTCACACACCAAGTCAAAGAGGTTATTATCTTTTGAAGTCGGAAAAACTAGGGTGTGAGTTAGTGGAAGAGTTTTATTGCAATAGAGGTATTGATTTAGAATTTCAAAAAATATGTACAGGGGGCTCTTTAGTCCTAAAATATCACGGTGAGTTTGATGATACTTTGAAGTTTCAGCTAGTAAATGTATCAAACGGTGCTATTGTAGAATCTAATTTATTTAATAGCATATTGGATAATTATTGGAATGATAGAGTTTCTAGCGTCACCTTGCCGATGTCTATTCCTGCGGGAGAATACAGGGTAAGAATGTTGGTAGAAAATACTTCTGATATTTATGATTCGCAAAGTACTTTCGAAGTTTTACCACAGGCTATTGCAGAGAATCCAGTTATAACTATTACACCTCCTGCTATAGCGGGTTCGGAAATCGTGAATGTCTCATTATCAGGTTGTGGTTCAAGTCACGCGATTTGGTCTAATGGGTATTCTCAAAATAGTTTTTCTACTTACTCTTATCCTGGAAGTACATTTAGAGCTTTCTGTCAGTCTTTTGATGGTTGTGCGAGTCAAGAGATTGTCAAAGCGGTAGATTTTTTATGTACGGATATTTATGAACCAAATAATTTACCAGCAGAAAGTGGGCTTATAGATAGTTTAAACTTTGTAAGTTCTTCTTTATGTTTTATCAATGGCACAGATTCTGACTGGTTTAGATTTGTTGAAAATGGGAGAGCATATTTTGTAGAAATAAGGCCATATTCATCTGGTACTAGTATAGGAGAGCGTTCATATAAATTTAGTAAAACACAATCTGGCGGGCAGATTACTTTGCAAACTGATGTTTTTTCAGGAGGCTTGAATACGGATACTTATATGACACTTTATGATAGTGAGTTGAATGAAATAGCTGCAAATGATGACGGGAATGGAGTTTTTTCAAAGATTGTTTTTAACCCTAGTAATCCGTGTCAATCTACGGTTAATTTGGTTTCGCCAAGCTTTGATTTATACAATGGTCAATCTTCTCATATCAAGTCTCTTGATTTTATTAATGCTTCAAATATTCAAAACGATAAAACAACAAATCAATGGGAGGCCGGGAATTCTATTCTATTAGAACCTGGTTTTGAAACAAAGATTGAAACTGAAGGAGTATTCAAAACAGAAATAAAAGACTGTAACGATTGATATTACACTTAGATTCAACTAAGAAGTAGTAGAGGAGCAACTAACCGTGTAAACGGTAATCTGCGGAATTAGCGAAATCTGCGGGAGTAAAGTGTAGTTATTACAGTGAAGCAAAAGGAAATCAGCGGGAGCTGAATCAGGAGAAAAAATAAACAAAACACAAAAAAGGAGAGCCGAAGCCCTCCTTAAATATATATATGAAGCTAGTCTTAGTCGTCGCTTCTGCCTAAGAAAAGCATAACATAGTAAGCCAAGTTGGCTACAGCGGCTAAAGCACCTACCACATAAGTCATGGCTGCCCACTTAAGAGCATCTTTTGCTTGAGCGTGTTCTTGGCGGTTCACTATATTTCTTGACTCCATCCATTTAAGAGCTCTATTACTAGCATCAAACTCTACAGGAAGTGTAATTAATGAAAATGCTGTGATGGCTAGGTTGGCCACTATAAGTACAATCAAAAGCATATTTCCCATGGCAGAACCCTGCGTAATCATGTAAAAACCTCCCATGAATAAGAACATATTTAACATACCCATTACTTTACCAGCTACACTGGCTGCAGGCACTAAAGTAGACCTTAACCTAAGAGCAGCGTAAGCGGTGGCGTGCTGTATGGCGTGCCCTACTTCGTGAGCAGCTACGGCAGCTGAGGCAGTGCTTCTTCCGTTGTAAACATCAGAGCTTAGGTTTACCGTTTTATTTTGAGGGTTATAATGGTCCGTTAATTGTCCATTAACCTGTGTTATTCGTACATCATTTATGCCGTTGTCGGTAAGCATTTTATGAGCTATTTCAGCTCCGCTGAGCCCATTGCTCAAACCTACTTTTGAGTATTTTTTGAATTTACCTTTTAGCCTGTTAGATACTAACCAGCTAATTCCCATAAAAACAAAACTTAAAATGATAATTGGGTGCATGTGCGTTCTTTAATTATTTATTAATAGTACAATTATTTTCTATCAGTACATCAATATAACGAAAATCTTATGTATCGAATTCCCGCTGATATGTTAATTAATGGCTAACGGCCTAAAATCAGGATTATTGGGTTTTTCTCTTTATAAAAAACGAAATAGCCAATGCTGTCAAACCAAAGATTAGGACAAAAATAATACCTTGCATGGTATGTAAGAATGTGGCCAAGGTGATACCATCTTGAGGGTTTAGCCCATAAAGGCTCACTATTTTACCAACCAAAAAGTGATAAGAACCAATTCCGCCAATAGTGGGTGCTGCCATACCAATAGTGCCCATCACCAAGATAGTTAAACCAGCTAATGGACTAATATCAGCAGTTTGAGGAATGGCAAAGCATAAGAAATAGGTCATGAAATAATAGAGCGTCCATATAAGTATGGTGTGCCCTATAAAAGCCTTTGGGTTTTTAAGGTCTTTAATGCTGGTGAAGCCAGACCATAATCCTAAAACCACTTTTTTGATTTTACCGTAAAGGGCAAATTTCCCTTCCAAGATAGCGTCATTTCTTAGAATCCATTTCCAAGCTAAGAATGCTCCAAGAGTTAGAAAAGCTAAGACTCCAATGATAACTGAAGGGTTACCTATTTTATCTCCAACTAGATCAATGAAAAATTCTTTAAGCCTATCAAATTCTAGAATAAGGTTTAAACAAATTAAAAAGAGCAGTACAAATACGTCTATAACCCTTTCTGCTACTACCGCTCCAAAAGACTTTTCAAAAGGAATGTCTTCTAAGTCTTTTAAACTAGCCGAACGGGCAAATTCCCCTGCTCTTGGCAAAACCAAATTGGTCACATAACCTATCAAAACCGCAATGGTACTTTTAAAAGCAGATGGGTCATAGCCCAATGGCTGTAACATCAGTTTCCAGCGATATGCTCTACTCCAGTGAGCCAAAATAGCCATAACTGCGGAGAGTGCCACCCAAAAATAGTTGGCGTTTTTGATGGTTTCCCAGAGTTTATCTTTGTCTATTCCTTTTAGCACAAACCACAGTAAGAAACCTGCAATAGAAACAGAAATGAAATATTTGAGAATGTTTTTGATATTCATTATCAGGAAAGTAAAAAGGTCAATTTCTGTACAAAAGTACATGAAATTGACCTTCAAAAAGAATGCCTATATTATTTAACTACTCTGTTATTCTCGTCAGGGAAAACCACGATTGGTCTGTGAGCTGAAGCTTCTTCTGGAGTCATCCAAGCATAAGAAATGATAATAACTATATCACCTGGCTGAGCTTTTCTAGCTGCCGCTCCATTCAAACAAATAATCCCAGAACCTCTTTTACCTTTGATGGCATAAGTTTCTAGGCGTTCGCCGTTGTGATTGTTTACAATCTGCACTTTCTCATTTTCCTTGATTCCAGCAGCGTCTAGCATGTCTTCGTCGATAGTGACACTACCCACATAATTTAACTCTGCCTGAGTAACTTTAACTCGGTGAATTTTAGATTTGAAAACGTTAACTAACATTATCTATGGTTTTGTTTGCTCCAAAAGGATTACAAAATTAGCAATCCTTAGCTGAATTCATAACCATATAAGGGTAGAATTAATTCCGATGTTTGGCAGATATCATACAGCTTTTTAAGTTTTAAGAATCTCTTTAAGGGCTATCTCGTATATTTAAATATGAAATATCTAATCACTGGCGGGAGTGGACTTTTAGGGAAAAAGCTCTGCAAATTATTACTGAAAGAAGGGCATAAAGTGGCTGTTTTGTCACGAAGCAAAAGAGAAGATGCCGATATTGAATATTACCAATGGGATATAGGCAAAGGTAAAATTGAAGCGGAAGCTTTAAAAAATGTCGATTGTCTAATTCATTTAGCTGGGGCGGGCATAGCAGATGAAAAATGGACGGATGAACGAAAAAGGGAAATTATAGACTCTAGAGTGAAACCTTTAGAACTACTTTCTAAAAAGTTTAAAGAGCAGGGATATTTTCCTGAAACCATTGTCTCGGCTTCTGCCGTGGGCATTTATGGGTTTGATACCGGGGAGATGGAACTGACAGAAGAGAGTGAAAAAGGGCAAGACTATATTTCGGAAGTAGTTATAAAATGGGAAGGGGCTGTAAATGATTTTGCGAATGCAACAAAGAGCCGTGCCGTAAAACTGAGAATAGGAATAGTGTTGGATAAAGACGGTGGGGCTCTGCCTCAATTAGCTCTTCCTGTTAAACTTGGTGTAGGTTCTGCCTTAGGAGATGGAGAGCAATGGCTTTCTTGGATTCATACAGATGATTTATGTCAGCTTTTTTATCAAAGTAGCATGGATGCTAGCTTTCAGGGTGCGTTTAATGCTGTGGCTCCAAAGCCCGTTAAAAATAAAGAGATGGTCACTGTTTTAGGCAAAGTGCTAAAAAGGCCGATTTGGGCTCCTAAAGTACCGGGTTTTGTTTTAAAACTGATTTTAGGGGATAGGGCTCAGCTGGTGCTGGGAGGAAATAAAGTGAGTGCTTCCAAGATAGAATCCACAGGTTTCCTGTTCAAATTCCCTAATTTAGAGCAAGCGTTAACTGAAATTTATAAATCTTAAGAATATGTCTTGGCCAGTATTACTGTTTTTTGTTGGGGGTTTGATATGGCTTTTTATTCTTTGGGATAAGCGGCAGAAAAGGAAATGATTTGGTGTTTTTAAGCTTGACGAATTTATAGGTTATTTATATAAGGTTTTAGCTAAGCCATTAATGGCAAGGGAATTGCTAATAAATATATTGACGTATATAAATAACCGAATGATAAGGCCAAAACTTGTCCACGACTTACTGCCTGCCCAGATTACACATCTCAAAGCAGATTCTAACTACACCATTATTCATACTAAGAATGGGGGGAAGATGATTTCGGGCTATAGCCTAAAAATATTTGCGGAGCTTTTTGCCAATAAAGATTTTATCAGAATAGACCGCTCGCACTTGGTTCACATCTCTTATATCAAAGGCATAGATTCTCGCTCGGGAATCACATTTGTTAAACTAAGCAATCAAAAAGAACTGGCGGTACCACGCAGAAAATCAGCCACTATAAGGGCATTGTTGGCTTAAAACAACTCTGCTTTTAATTTTAAATGGTATTTTTAGAATGCATTGAATAATCAATTAACATTGCACTCCATGAAACTATTTAAAAAGACGCTTTTAGGCTTATTGGCAGTATGCCTAATCTTTATAGCATTTTTGGTATTTAATACCTTAACGCTCAAATCAAAACAGCTTACTTTTGGGACAATAGAAAAGATAAAGGTTGATCCTCTCTCAAAAATAAACTTTTCAAATGCCATAAAAATAAAGACCATTTCACCCGAAAATGCGGCTGATTTTGACTCCTTGGCTTTTGACCAATTCAATATATTTATAAAGGAAACCTATCCGTTTGTTGACTCACTTTTAGAGGAAAAAACCTTTAACAGTTATAGCCATCTTTATAAATGGGAGGGGTCAGACAAGAGTTTAAAACCAACTCTATTTATTGCTCATTTAGATGTAGTGCCCGTGGTAGAAGCTAATTTATCCAATTGGAAGCATGCTCCTTTTGGCGGCGAAATAGTGAATGATACCATTTGGGGACGCGGCACTATAGATGACAAAATTGGCGTGATAGGAATAATGGAGTCTGTGGAGCTTTTATTGAAAAGTAATTATATACCTAAAAGAACAATTTATTTGGGTTTTGGTCATGATGAAGAAATTGGCGGAGTTAATGGTGCTATGGTCATGGCCGAATATTTAAAAGAGAAAAATGTTTCGCTCGAGTTTGTGATGGACGAGGGAGGAACCATTTCTCAGGGCTTAGTGCCTGGCATTGAAAAAGATGTGGCTTTAATAGGTACGGCAGAGAAGGGTTTTGTCACGGTGGAGTTGTCAGTAGCTTTAGAAGGTGGTCATTCGTCTCAACCCGATAAAGAAACAAATATAGATGTGCTATCAAATGCCATAGTCAAATTAAAGAATAATCCCTTTCCTGCTAGAATACCGACTGTGGTAGGGAAGATGCTAGAATATTTAGGGTCTGAATTTCCTTTTACTACCAGGATGGTAGCCGCTAATCAAAAGCTTTTAGGCTTTTTATTTATAGCGGTTTCTGAAAGTACACCTCAAGGAAACGCAAACGTGCGAACCACCACAGCACCCACCATATTTCATAGTGGCGTGAAAGAGAATGTGCTACCGCCTGTAGCAAATGCCTCTGTCAATTTTAGGATACTTCCTGGTGAAAGTTCAAGTACTGTCTTAGAAAGAGTAAAGAAAACAGTGAACGACGAACGTATTTCCGTAGAAATAGGTGGAAATTTCATAACAGAACCCTCAAAGATTTCTAGTACAGAAACAATGGGTTTTCAGGCAATTCAGAAAACGCTCTTAGAGGTTTTTCCAGGCACCTTAGTAAGTCCTTATTTAGTGATTGGCGGAACAGACTCACGCCATTATGGAGCTATTACAGATGATATTTATAGGTTTGCCTCCATTAAGCTTCATAAGCAAAACATCAAATCTTTTCATGGAATAAACGAGGCCATACCCGTTAAAGAACTTGAAGATGCCATCCGTTTTTATCATCAGCTTATTATGAATGTTTCGCAGTAGGGATACTTTAATTATGGCTGCTTAAAGCATTTATTTCGCTGGTTTTAGAATTGATAGGTGTTTCTGACTTTCTGTTGCTTCCTCGAAAAGGAACAAATTAAGCTCAAATTAATCTTTTTAATTTGTCTCCACTTTCATAATACATATCTTGCTTATAGCATTCAACCCTTAAGAATTATACACTATGAATAAGGATATCTCAAGAAGAAATCTATTAAAGAAAATGGGACTCACCGCTGGCGGTATTGCTATGGGAACGGCCCCTGGTTTGGCAAATAATGATTTGGTGACTAAACGTAATCCGCACATTTATTCTTTTCGGATTGGCGAATTAGAAGCATGGTCTATCAGTGATGGTTTTATGCTTTTTGATGCCGGTTTAGACCTTATGGAGCCCACCAGCTCTCATGCCCAAATGCGGGAAGCTATGCTGTCAAATCATGAAGACCCTAGTTTTTTACCGATGTACATAAATATATTGGTCATTAGAAAGGGTAAAGAGGTCATCATTTTTGATGCGGGTTACGGCATAGTAGATAACACTGAAAGAGGTTGGTTTCAGGAAGGTTTAGCGGCTATTGGCATTGATAAAAATGATGTGACGGCTGGCTTTTTAAGTCATGCTCACGGAGACCATATTGATGGTTTCATAGGGCCAGACGGTAAACTGATGTTTCCTAATGCCGCTATTTATACCACCCAAGAGGAGTTTAACTTTTGGCGACAAACAAATCCAGACTTTTCTAAATCTAACAGAAATCCATCTTGGATTCCTGGTATGGTGAAGCATGCTAAAAAGCAATTTGAAATACTCGCTCCCCAGATACAAACTGTGAAAACAGGAAGTGTATTATTTGAAAATTTAGTGACCGTAGAGAATGGTTTTGGGCATACGCCTGGTCATGCGGTTTATAAGATTACCTCTGGAAATGATTCTTTACTTCATATAGTGGATTTATCTCATAATCCTGTTTTAATGTTTGAGAACCCTGCTTGGTCCGTTAAGCTAGACCACTCCCCAGCGGTGGCTATTGCGTCTAGAGAAAGAATATTTTCTATGGCGGCAGAAAAAAGGATGCGTTGTTTTGGCTTCCATATTCCTTGGCCGGGTTTAGGTTATATCAATAAAAAAGGAAAAGGGTATAGCTGGTTGCCAGAAAGAATGTGGTGGTGATTTAGTTAGTTAAGGGAGACAAAAAAAACAGCAAAAAAGGGTTGAAATATAAAGTCTGGAATGAACTACTTACAGTATATCTTAACAACCATAACAACCATAACAACCATAACAACCATAACAACCATAACAACCGTATAATAAATGGGTTTGTTTTACTGGGGTAAAGTTTTGAATTTGTGGCTGCAAAGTAAATGAATAACCATTTACAAGCATTTACAATCTGGTAAGCATTGCTGAGATAAAAGAAATAGACGCACCTTTAGAAAAGATAAAAGGTAGATATATACTAATGTTATCTCCAAGCAGAAAAGATAGAAATGAAATTATATACAGCTAAACCATCTCAAAAGAAACTAAAGTATCATGAAGAACAGATACACTACACTCTTGATGGAACGAGTGAATACAATTGGAGAAAAGTCCAAAAAGAAATAAAAGAACTTAAAGAGATCGCCTCGATGCCGAAAAAGCTTGATTTTGTAACAGACAAAATTGAATTTGAAGAGTTAGATAAATTTAGTTGGCTGAAAAGTGATTTCAGACTTCCTATCCTGAACAATAATTTTATTGAACTATTGATAAATACTTATGAATATGAATACACCAAATTTCCAATTAAGATAATTAATAAAAAGAACAGTGAACAGGTAAATCTAAATTACTCAGGTTTTTACGTAAAAGGCTATTTTGATTGTGTTGACAGAAATACGTCAGAAACTATCAAATACGGTGAACTTGAGTATTATGACTATCGAACAGCAAAATTTGGAGAAGACCTTGAATATCCACCACTATTTAAAATCAAGGACATTTCAACGCCATTTATGCATTTTGTGACAGATGAATATAAAATGAATTTCTTAGAATTGAACTTAAAAGGTTTCGATATGGAAGAATTGAATAAAACCAGAAAATGAAAGCCAGGAGATAACAATGTACATGACGATCATGCTCCTGACGTCGCACGCCGCATGTACTCACCGCTGTAGTGCATTAAAAGAAACAAACGAAATTTGAACAAAATCGATAAAAATTAATCGAATAATGACCAATATCTGTTCGGACGACTTAGCGAAAAGTCGGGATTTTTATACCAAACTGTTCGACTTTAACGTGGATTATGATAGTGATTGGTTCGTACACTTAATCTCAAAAGACAAAAAACTCGAATTGGGCATAATTGACCGAAAGAATGAAATTGTGCCAAAAGATTTCCAAAACAACCCGCAAGGATTTTACGTGACTTTCGTAGTTGATAATGCGGACGAAATATTTAAGATTGCTGAATCGGAAAAGTTTGAAATCATAAGCGAACCGACCGATACATTTTACGGACAAAGACGTTTATTATTGAAAGACCCGAACGGAACTTTGATGGACATTTCTTCACCGATTAAGGATTTTGAATTTTAATAGAAGGAAATGGAATGGGGTGGAATACCCAATCTGAACTAAAAAAACGCACTACAACAATTAGGCTCGAATGCAGCGAAGTAGGGCTTCGGTTCTTTTGAGTCTCGCTCTGCAAAGTCTTTTTGACTTCGGAGAAATAGTTTGTCAATCTTCAGATTGATATTTACCCTCTCAAAGTATTTCCACCTTTCGGAGTCCCCGTCAGGGACTCCGAGGATAACACTGAATACCCAACTTGCAAAACTCAAATAAAGTGCGGAATTTGTATTGCAATTAAATAAAAACACCATGAAACTAGGAGCATTTTCCATTAGCCTTGCCGTAAAAGACATTCATAAATCGAAAGCCTTTTATGAAAAACTAGGCTTTACTTATAAAGGCGGAAACATAGACCAAAACTGGATAGTCCTCAGAAATGAGAATACGGTTATAGGTCTTTTTCAAGGCATGTTTGAAGGCAATATCATCACCTTTAACCCTGGTTGGGATAGCGATGCACAAAACTTAGAGGAATTTGATGATGTAAGAGCCATACAAAACCAACTCAAAGCACAGGGCATAGAACTAACCGGCGAAGCAGACGAAACCACCACTGGTCCAGCACACATCACCCTAACAGACCCAGACGGGAATAATATTCTTATAGACCAGCATAGGTAGGGAGTAAGGTATGTTTTCTACTTTGTATGATTCTCTCATTACCCAATAATGACCATATAATAAATGGGTTTGGTGGTATGGTTTAAAGTATGGAATTTGTGGTGTTAAAGCAGAGAATTAATTTAATTACAAACGTTTACAAGTACTTACAAACAATAAGCATTGCTGACATTAACGATATATACGAATGTTTTGGGCATTATGGCGTATATACAAATGTTATGCGTAAGAAAAAAATGAAAAACACAGCACTATATATAAATCGTAAAAAATTTGATTGGGGATTAGCAATCGAAGACCTTAATGATTTGTATCCAGAAATTACGTTTGAAATAAATGCAAACAAATACTCAAAATCTGTTAAAGCAAAAGGGGATATTGAAGAAGTCTTAGGATTTAAAATCATACAAGGAGAATTTCATAGCATAAGTCCGAACAGAATTATAAACAGAGTAGAATTCGAAATTGATTTAGATGACATCGAATTTGAAGAAATAGTTGAATTTATTAATCAGAATATGATAGACCCAACTTATGTGCCAGATAGGATAAAGGGTAATTCTCATTATAACACAAAGACTTTTTGGCATCTTAATGACTACGATCTTGGATTAGGTATTCAACAGTCAATCGATACAAATAAAATAACAAAGATTAATCTGTATGCCATATTGAGAGACGTGGAGTTACTCTTTAACAAATATGGCAGTGAATTATTCACTAAATCAAAAACTTTAAATGCTGAAACTAAAGAAACTAATACAGAAATAAGCAAATACCAAACTAAACAAAATCAAATGTGGTCATGCCAATATGAACTTGGCCATTATTCATCGTTTAATACAGAATTTGTGTCAACAGCGATAAACGGATTTTATGATCGACAAATATTAATAACTCCAGATACTATTACAAATAATCTAAGGGAAAACGAAATTTGCTTTATTCACTTCTCGAATACAAATAACTGGTACTTAGCTAACAAATATGAAAGTGTAGAATTAAATCAAAATATGAAAATACGATGGACAAACACATTACCTGCTAAAGGATCTGGATATTCAACTTTATATATTGGTGACCTTAAGATAATTGATGATCACAGTCGCGAAGAAACTAAAAATATTGTCGCTAAATTAGAACGAATAACTGGAAATAAAATCATAGAAAGTAAAGCGTATGATTGTTGAAAATCCTACGCATAACACGTGATGATCATGTCAGATTGGCTATCGCCAAATCCGCCAGATATCACAATTCCGTTAGCTGCAATATTAAAATGAGCTTACTAAAATTTGGGCAATATTTTGGGGACGTTCCCGACTTAACAATAGGTGCTGAGTTTGGACTTGATGGTTTAGATGGTTTCGAAGAGCAAAGTCTGTGGCACTATAAAAAAGGTGACAGATTAAGTTTTATTATTAATCCAAACGAGCTGGAGCACATTTTTGAACATAAAATTGTTCAAGTTGAAATTCTAAATGACACTGGAACTAATGATTATGCTGATACAAAAATTAATAGTATTGACACCGTAGGTGTTTTTTTCAATAACAAACCAATTACATACGAAAATGATTTCTTAGAACTCGTAGACCACTACAGTTTCATCTGGGGTAAGACACTTGAAAGTAAGAACAGACATCCTCATATTGACTATAAGAAGTACGAAATGGACTTTTTATGTAAATCTGAACTGAATAGTGTTAACTTGAACGGACATTATGCCGCAGTACGAGAAATCAATGACAATACAAGAATTTATGCTGAATTACTTACAGACAAGAAGACCATTAGAGTTATAACAGTTGGTGGTAGTGTTCCTGACACTTGTTTTCTATATGATATAAACGACATAGAAAAATATGAAAAGGTGTTTTTGGACAAAACTTCAAATTCGACTTGGAGTGATGAAAAGAATTGGTGGGCACAGGTGACAAAGTAAGAAATACAGCAGGTAACAAGTTATTGTCCGCTCTGCGAAGTCTTCCTACCTGTCGGTAGACTGGTTTGACTTCGTAGGAATGTTTGTCAATCTTCAGATTGATATTATGTTTATGAAAGTTTATCGATTTTTACTGTGGCACTTCCCATATACCAAACATTCAGAGTCATGAGAACTAAAAAACGATTAATAAAATGAGGTTGACAATTCTATTTTTCTTTTTAATCAAATTCACTTTTGGTTATTCTCAATTCTCTGTTGGAGATACGAAAGAAAACGTAATATCTGGTTTGAAAAGTACTAATACAGAATTTACCGAATCTCAACTAACGGACTCTACAAGCCGAATATCAGTACTATATGAAAATCAATATCAAATGATTTGGATGCTAGATGTTAATGATAAAGTTTTCAGACAGACACTTATACCAGAAATGGAAAATGGAGCCAATGAATTTGTGAAATTGTTTAATAAGGATTTTGTCATTATTTCAGATGTGGAATGGCGGAACTATGAAAATGGAAGAATTTATAAAATTCAATTAGAATTTATACTTGATGAACCTATTTTTTCAATAACACTTTCTCCGAGTTCAAGATGACTTTTAGAGCTATCCACCGAAAGGAGGACCTCAGGAACTCCGAAATAGCCATCCAACTCTCTTCAATAAAAACATCACAATATGAATTATGCCAATGCGGCGAATACCAACACCATAGTATAGCTTAAACGTATATCAAAACTGCCATTTATTTCACTACCTTAATTATAAAAGCATCAATCTGACCAGGGTCTTCAAAATAGTTTTGTGGTGCAATTAAATGAGTATTTCCAAACCTCAGGTCTCCACCATTTATTCCCGCTGCCCATGCATTCCCATCGGTATCTATTTTTAAATCGAGCGTGTTTGACTGACCAATTATTTCATCTGACCAAAGTAATATGCCTTGATGTGGATCTATTTCTCCTAGTATAGATTTAGCCGATTTATTTGAAAAATAAGAGCTGTTACCCAGCCTTATAAAAGAACTAGTCAGAAATCCAGTCATGATATTTCCTTCATTATTCATTGCCATACGAATGGATGAAAGAAAAGCACCTTCATAGTAAAAGATGTCTTCATATTCAAAATCATTTGATAGTTTCAGTATAAAAGCAATTTCAGGCTCGGTCTTAGTATTTGAACTTGTTGGGATTCTAGTGCTAAAATTTCCTGTATTTAAAGAATCTTCAGTAACTCCACTGAAATAAATATTGTCGTCATCATCAATAAGCAAGAAACCGCTATTACCATCACTGTTTCCAAAGCCTTCACCTTCAAGGTAGCTATTCAGTACCGGGTTTAACTTTAGTAAAAAGAAGTTGCTATTATATAAGCTTGGGGCTGGTAAGGTAAAACTGCCTGCATTCAAAACGTCTCCATATTCTCCGGCAATTATATAGTGTCCTGCCGAGTTTACTTTTAAATCATAAACATCTACATTATACGCATTTCCTAGCTGTTTTAAGAAGGAAACACCACCTGTACTACTACTAAGTTTGGCAATAAACGTATCCGTATTTCCCAAACTGGTTAAACTATTACCATCGAAATCTGCCTTATCTCTAAACTTTCCTGTTATTACCAGATCTTCAACGCCATCTAAATCTATGGCTACTAGATTATCCACCTGGCTACCGCCAAAAACTTTGTTCCAGAGTGGTATGCCGTTATTATTTAATTTAATAACCGTAATATCTTCATTGGCTCCGTCACTAGTGAGCGTACCACCCGCATCCCACAAGTTTACTTCACCTTCTAAATCACCGGCAATAAATATATTATCATTTGAGTCTATCCTCATTTTCCAAGGAATCAAGCCTCCACTTCCTGTGGAGATTTTAAACCACTGAATTACGCCTTCTGAGTCTTGTTTAAGCAAAAAAGTAGTAAATGTACCTCCAGAGTGATAGAGCGTATCTGTTCCAAAAATTATGGAGCCAGTATAAACTCCTGCGATATATCTATTATTATTAGAATCAAAATCTATGGAAGTTATATATTCAATGCTGTCACCCGCAATACTGGAGCCCGTTAATATTACATTATTTTGACTTAATGCCGATAGAAAATAAGACCATTCTGTTCCATTCCACATCCTTAGTGTTTTATTACTAATATCAATCACGATATCACCAATTTCAGGGTCTGAAATAGCTAGTATTTGCTCATAAGTCATTTTTTGAACTCCTCCAGAGGCAGGCGTTATCCCACTAGGTGTAATCGTCACATTCTGGGCTATTGAACTTATTATAACGAAGAGAAATAAAGAAGTAAATATTGTTTTCATCATGTCCTTTTTTTGCAATTTAATATAAAAAAAGACTCATGTAAAGAATGTTTTATTTTACGGTAAAGTCATGGAAGTCAGTAGTTTCTTACATTTAAGGGCCGTAGTGTTTTCCCGTTTCGGAGTCTCCGAAGGGACTCCGAAACAGCCTAACTTTCCCCAAAAAAAGAGACCACCCAAAGGCAGTCTCTTCCTCCCGATAGCTATCGGGACTAATAAATATTAAATACCTTATTCCGCTCCAGAAACTTTACCTGCTGGTGCAGCTTCTTCGGCTGGTTTCTCCGCGAATTTCTTCTCAAAATCACCTGCTTTTACGAGTGTGAGTTTTGATGGGTCTATGTATTTTCTGAATACATTGTTTACTTCTTCCAAAGTAGTGGCATTCATTTTATTATCAAAATCAGCATCATAACTCATTTTTCTGTCTAAGTACAGATATCCGTTTAATTTACCAGCAAGCTCGCCGTCTTTGGAGCGAGACAGTTGGTGTGCTTGCAATAAGCTTTCTTTGGCTTTTGTGAATTCCTCTTCTGTAAAACCTTCGCTTCTTACTTTGTTTATTTCTTCTTTGATAGCTGCTTCTGCCTTTGCAGAGTTTTCAGGTGCTAAGATGGCGTAAGCCATAAAAGAACCCGTCTCATCTAAAGGAGAGGCTGAAAACTGAGAACCTGCACTATAAGAAATACCATCTTTTTGACGCAGTCTTACAGCCAAACGGCTATTTAACATTCCTCCACCCATTAAGTAATTAGCAATATACATGGCAGGATATTCCGGTGAATTGTCCTTCATTTTAAGATTAACACCCGCTAACATTAAGGCATTGGCTTTATCAGGTGTTTCTATTTTAGTGCCACCAGCTGGGTTAGGAATATAATCGTTCGCAATTCTTACAAATGGCGTTGGGTTATTCCATGTTCCAAAACGCGTTTCAAGGTCTTTCAAAGTTTGCTCTTGGTCAAAATCTCCTACTATAGAAATGGTAGCGTTAGACATTCCGTAAAGCTTGCTATGTAAATCCTTCATACCATCTATGGTAACAGCATCTAGCATTTCTAATTGCTCAGGAATTGACGGTACGTAGCGTACATCACCTTTAGGGTAAGGGCTCATTGTTTTTCTATAAACCAGCTGGGCCAAAGGCATCGGCTCGTTTTCCTGTGACTCCAAACCCGTCTTCATTTCTGTTTTCAGGTTACTGAATTCTGTTTCATCAAAAGCCGGGTTTTTAAGAACATCTTCTACTATAGCCAAAACCTCTGATAAATGAGCTTTGGTAGTATTGATACCCACAGAAATGGTGTTTCCACCACCGCCAATACTCACAGAACTTTCCATGGCGTCTAGTTTGTCTTTGATAGCCTGACGGCTTAGGTTTTTAGAGCCTCTCATTAGCATAGACGCCGTAAGATTATCCGTCATGCCTATGCCTGTTAGGCTTTCTTTGGTACCTACTCGTATAGTCATGCTGGCAGATATAACGTTTCCTCTAGTTCCTTTTGAAAGCAAAGCGTATTCCATACCGTTGCTTAACTTTCCAGTAGTGTTTCTGTTATCTATATTCTCTGTAGTAGCTTCAAAAACCTCTGTGATTTCTTCTACTTCTCTACCCTTATAGTCTTTTACTAATTCGGCTACGTTTGGTGCTTCCGGCACGTTTACTCTGTCTGGTGCTTCGGTGGGTATAAATTGACCAACGGTTCTGTTTGAGCTTTTAAAATATTTTTTAGCTACTCGGTTAACATCTTCTAAAGTTACATTTTCTACCGCATCTCTGAAAAGGAAGAACGTTCTCCAGTCTCCGTTTGCTATAAACTCTGTCAACATCTTAGAGAAAGCCTCTGAATCTCTAGTAACCTGACCTAAGTATTTAGCTGTTTGAGATTTTGCTCTGTCTACATCTTCCTGAGTAAAACCAGTCTCTACAGCCTTGTCAATAGCCGTTAAGAAAGCTTCTCTGGCTTCTGCAATGTCATTATCTTTAGGAACTACCGCTCCAAAATAACTATAACCGGGCTCTTTTAAATTTCTGGCGTATCCAAAAACTTGAGAAGCTAGTTTGGTGTCAACCATTGCTTTATACAATGGGCCAGAGGGTGCAGAGGCTAAAGCATCTGAAATAACATCGATAGCAGCGTAATCTTCATGCGTTCCAGGAGGTACATGATACATAGCACCTAAAAACTGCACATCACCAGCACGTTTAAGCGTTATGTTTCGCTCTGTATCCTGAGCAGGTTCTTTAGTATATGTGTCGCTCAATACTCTGGTAGGTCTTGGAATACCTCCAAAATACTCATTCACCATTTTCAAGGTAGCGGCTGGGTCAATTTTTCCTGCCACTATTAAAATAGCATTATCTGGCTGATAGTATTTTTTATAGAAATCTTGCAGCTTGTCAATAGGCACACGCTCCAAATCTTCTCTAGAACCAATGGTAGAGTTACCATAGTTATGCCATACAAAACCCGCAGAAACTATTCGCTGAGAAAGTACCGCGTTCGGGTTGTTTTCACCTCTTTCAAACTCGTTTCTTACTACAGAATATTCAGTTTCTAAATCTTCCTTTTTGATGAAAGAATTCACCATTCTGTCAGATTCTAAATCCAAAGCCCACTTTAAGTTCTCTTCTGTGGCGTTAAAAGTTTCATAGTAATTCGTTCTATCTACAGAGGTGGTACCGTTTGGCCTAGCCCCATGCTCATTTAATTCCTTAGGAATATCCGTATGCTTGGTAGAGCCTTTGAAAACCATGTGCTCTAAAAGGTGAGCCATACCAGTTTCACCATATCCTTCATGGCGGCTACCCACCATATAAGTAATATTTACGGTTATGGTTTGCTGTGTTTGGTCTGGGAAAAGCAAAACTTTCATGCCGTTACCCAGCGTGTATTCTGTAATTCCCTCTACAGATGCACCTTTGACAGGTTCTGGAATTACTATTTTCTTTGCCTTAGGCATTTCTACCTTAATTTCTTCAGGGGCAGAAGGCATGGTTGCTTTGATTTTTTCAATCTTAGCTTCTAGCTTAGAAATCTTAAGCTCTTGTTTTGTTTGTGCTTGTAAGGCTATCATTCCGCTAAGGAATAAAGCTGTTAGCAAGACACTGATTTTTGTAAATTGTGTCGGTTGTTTTTTCATTTTTAAAGGTTAATCGTTTTTATAATTCTTTAAAGATACTCATCAGTCTCTATGTCATTCAAGATTTTTCTAAAATTCGTTCTCTTAAAGTGAATCCACTAAGGCTGTAGGCTTTAAATGTAGTAATTCAAGACTTTTGAAAGATCTAAAAAATGTTAAACGGTAGATTTTATTTATAGCCGATTACTAGTAGACCAAAATAGCCTTAAAATAAAGCAAGTGTAAAAGTTGGCCTTATCGCAAACCTATTAGTGCCAACGAAGTCTTTTGAGTAATTATAGGCGGTTTTAGCACCTAAACCATAATAAACACCAAAGATTTTAAGACGAAGAAGGTTATATAAATATAGGTTGGCCTCAAAGTTACCATTTGAGAAGTCTTTCAGGTCAACTTCAGAAGAACTGGTTTCGGTGGTTAATCTGCTCCAGGCAAATCTGTGGCCTATGGCAATTTCTGGTTGCGACCATTTAGTTTTCAAACGGAAGATGTTTTTACCAAAACTGTGAATCCAGTTTAAAGTAATGGACTGGTTATAGGCATATTGGGTCAAGTCACCCGTTTCAAAGCCATTGCTACTTCCACCAAAGAGTTTTCTTTGAACTCCCTGATTATTAAAAAGGTAAGTGTAAGGGATGTTTCCGGTTCCCAAGCCACCAGAAAGTGTAAGGATGTCGCTCCCTATTTTTTTCCAACGAAACTGTTGGGTGATGCCAAAATCAGCTTTAAAAAAAGTTGAGTTGCTATTTCTGTCAAAAGACTTTTGAGCATTAATATTTATGATAGGGTAGTTTCGCGTTCCTAATGTCTCAAAAATCCCCTGCCTTACATAACTCTCTCTGGGAGCAAAACGGAAGTTGAAACCATAGGTTCTATATGATGTTTTAAGACCAGTTTTTTTATCTATTTCATAGTTTAGGGCTGTTTTGTTATCGTTTTCGGCGTAAAATCTAAACCATGTCCAGCGGATAGGTCTAGTATAAAGAGCTAAACCTGTTTTCTCATACTCGTCTACCAAATAGCCTCTAGGATTAAAGTAAATAAACCTGGCTGATGGGCTTATATAATTATGGCCGAGATATGTTAATTGACCAGGAGGACTAATGTCTTTTCTCTTATAAACAGTTACTTTGTTATACCTATCTTTAGTAATATGAAAAGATGCCGATGTACGGTACTTCCAGGCTTTATCGCCAAGTCCATAGCCTGCACTAGCTCTTAAGCCTATTCTTGGGTTTTTAGTTAAATTGTTTTGAACGCCCAAACCAAGTCTTAATTTCTCATGATAGTTTATACCAAACTGGTCAAACATCAGCATGATAGGGCCAGTGGGGGCTATTAATTTGTAAGGCCACTCCAAGACTTCCACCGTTTTCTTTAGTTTGGGTTTATTTTCAAAACTCCATTTGGCATAGGTTAGCTTTTCCTTTTTGTTAAGTTCTCTTGGTCTTAGCTCATCAAAATCTTCTTTACTTATCTCATGGGCAGTATTGTCGATTTGCCTAGTGGTACCATCAAAATACACTTCACCATTAGGAATACTATCAGAAATATTAGAGAAGTAGGTAGAGAAATCCATACGGAGCATGGCCGTTCTACCTTTGTCTTCATATGGGTAATCTAAGTCTATTGTTCTAGTTGTTGGATACCATTTATTGCTAGTTTTGCTGTAAACTTGGGTAATTTTAAATTGCAGAGCTTGTAAAGTGTCGGCAGGCTGAGCCTCTATGTAGCTAAGTGCGTAACCGTCAGAGTTTATTTTTAAATAACCCTTTAAGGCATCTAAAGCTTTCCCGGGGTTTGGCTCAAATTTTATTAAGAAAGTACTGTCTTGGTCTATGATAAGAGTGTCGGTTAGCTGGAAGTCATATTGATTAAAGACTCCAGGTTTAATGGGGTTTATATAGTTTCTCTCAAACACAGGACCATTGGCAGAAGAAGAACTAAACGTAGGCCTGAAACGGTAGTAAGGCTCATAAAAACCTAATGGATTTAAGGAATTGATAAACACTAGGTTTATAGGAAACATTTTTGGTAAATTAGAAATAGTATGTTTTACTACCTCTTTTTGCTGACCGTTTTTGGCATAAAAGCCTCCAATGTTTTCTAACATCAGTAGGTTCATATAACCTTTTTTTGTGCTGTCTTTTTTAGGCTTTTCTGGATTCCTTTCTATGTCCGTAATATGCATTTTGGTTTTGGCATAAAAATCGGCTTTGAAAGTCTTATACTTTAAAGGATTATTGGCGTCAGCATTCTTATGTACTTTTCGGAGCAATGCCCACGCAGGATTTTCATCTGGTCTTACTATGAGCTCGTTTAGGTTTGTAGTGCTTTGTAGTAAATATACATTTGCTGGACTTTGAAGCTCAGAAATGCGTAAATTTCTGGTTTGATGTCCAATAATAGAAAAGCGGATTTTCTTGTCGGTGTTACCTGCTACATCGATAGAGAAACGGCCTAAACTATCTGTGGAAGTACCGATGGTAGTTCCGGGGAGTGTAACGTTAACGTACTGAAGCGGTTTTTGCGAACCCACTTCCAACACTGTTCCACTGAGATACGTTAATTGACCAAAGGCAATATTAGAGAGTAAAAGAAGTAGGACAAGAAAATGCCTCATTTTGCAAAGATACTTTTTTCGTTAGTCCTTGGCCTTAAGCCTATTTGCGTTTTTTACACTTTAGCAAAGTTTGACAAACGCCTATATTGTCAATTTCTTCTACTACCTCTAAGCCCGCTTTTTCTATGAACGAGAGAAATACCGCCGACTCATACATTTGGCTGTTGCCATTTGCCACAGCAGTGAAGTAAAGCGAGGTTTGCTGTAAAGAAAACGCACTTGCTTTAAATTTCTGTTTGTCCCAGAATGGCTCCATGATAAATACGTAGCCATCATCAGTAAGGGCCGCATGACAGCGGGTCAAAATAGAAATTATCTCTTCATCAGAGAAACAATCTAAAAACTGACTCATCCAGATGGCATCGTGGCCTTTAGGTAGTGCATTTGTAGGATTCAATAAGTCTGTTTGATGGAAGCTAATTCTATCAGAAAGTCCATTGGCGGCAATGTTCTTCTTTGCCATATCTACCTGACCAGGTAAATCAACAATAGTTACATTCACATCGCTGTCATAATTTCCACAGCTTATGGCCCATTTTCCAGTGTTACCACCTATGTCCATTAGCTTTTTTGGCTTTTCTTGAAATACCAAAGGTAAGACCTTCTGAAAAGCATTGTCGGAGTAAAAATGGTCAAATGCAAACCAACTATTCGCTACTTTTTCAGGCAACTCAGATAAACCTTCATAAACAGTAGGCCAGTTGCCTAAAACTTTTAATCCTTCTGGTTTTCCAGTTTCCAAAGACTCATCTAAATGAAACAAAGCTTGATAACAAACATCATGAGTAAAGTCCATGTTTGCCTTGGTTAGCTCATCGCTTAGTAAAAAATGACCTGTTTTAGTAAGGCTGTACTTATTGTCATTTCTAATAACCAAGCCTATACCTAGGCCAGATTCCAGTAAGACTCTTACAGCGTAATTTGGAAGAGAGAGTTCTTTACAAATATTCTCAAGGCTAATGCCTTTTCTTCTGTTTTTCTGAATAATAGAAAGAATACCCTTATCTCTCAATAATCTACTGGCTTGAAAAACCATTGGTGCAAAAGCTATCCACTGAGCGTATTCTATAGATTCTAAGGCACTTAGCTTGTCTTCCTTAAAAAAGTCCATTCTTTATCTTTAATTGGTTTATGAGAGGATTAGCGTATAAAGCATAAAATATATTTCTTAAAGAATCTTTATTTCCCTCTAGCTTTCCTAGTTTTTCGTTAGCGTAAGCCACAAAGTTACTTTTTTCCTTGTCAGAATATTCGTTAAAGTATGTTTTCTTGTCATGGAGTAGGTCATAAGCTATATAATGAATAGGCCAAAGTTGATAGTTATTATGAATTTGAGTGTCTATTATTTTGACCAAGGACTTAATTCTGTCATTTTCTTTAGTGCTCTCAAAAGCAAGGTCTTTTTTAAGGATAACCTTACCAAAGGCCATATGAATTCTTCCTTTATTTTCTACCACACCAGATACTATACTCCTTAAATCTTCATCAGTTGCTTTTATATATTTAGCATGGAGAGATGATAAATACGTCTCCTGTACCTTCAGGTCAATGCAGGGTTCATATTCGTATGATATAGTTAAAGGCACTATTTTTAGTTGAGCTAGTTTTTCTTCAAAACTACCACTGCCACTTATAGCAAGCATTTTTAAAAGACCCGTTTGTGTTAAGTCGTCTCCATCTTTAGTTCTTCCGGCTCGCTGAGCTATCCAAACCGACGTTTTCTTATTTTCTAAGGTATTTCTGATATAGGCTGATAAGCGTTGCGATATTTGATAAAGTTCTCTGGCCGTACCTTCTCGTTCTACCGTAAACATCCTGTTAAGCTTACCCAACTCTGTTATAAAGCCAGCTTGCATAAGGTTATTACCAAAAGTTATTTCCGTGGTATCAAAACCATTTTCTACCAAGATGGTCTGAAGTATGGCAGAGTCTAAAAGGATATCTCGATGGTTAGCTATAAACAAATATGATTCTTTAGGGTCAAGGTTTTCAATCCCCGAGTAGGTTAAACCATCTGAAGAGCGGTCTGTAATGGTTCTAATGGCCGAGTGCATAAACTCTTTCTGAAATTCCAATACCGTTTTTATATGCTCTCCTTTTTCTATTTGAGTTTCTAAACTAGTATCTGGCCAGAGATATTTTGAAATAACAGCGAACAAGGGGTCGCTAAGTATTTTGGGTAATACATTTGAAACATCCTTATCGGTGTAAGGGCTCATTTTTTTAAAATCAAAATCCATGTATTGTTGAAAAAAGTGATTTGCATAGCAGAATTAATAATCTCTCCTTTTGCAATTAAAAGGTAGTCAATGCAAAGAAACAAGAAAAGCCGATCATCTTATTTGACAATTTTGAATTAGAGTAAAATAAAAAACGTGATTTTAAAAGGCTAAAAATACCTTTTAGAATCACGCCTTACTCTTAATAAAGTTATGATTTACAGACTTTTAGAGATATAAGCTCCTATCATTTTGCCGCTTTTAGCGTAAGATTCAGCTATTCTGGTGCCTGCGTCATAATCAAAACCCATCATTTGAGAGCCCGGTATTTTTGGAAGCGAGTATGTTGCCACCACTTTTTCGGTAGCAGTTTCTATGAAGATCATTTCAAAGTCTACATAGGCAGGTCTTCTTGCCACACCCACATTAAAGCCGGGTTCTGTGAAAAGTGATTTAACTATAAGCGTATATTTCGCCTCGGCATCTTTATCCGCTTTTAAGTCAGTTTTCAGGAGTGATTTATTTATTAACTCCATAAACTTTGGTTCATATCGCTCTTCTCTGGAGTTAAACCAGCTCTCTTTCCATTTTTCGCCTTTTCCAGCTTCATCTTCATTATATTCAGCCACTTTCTTGGCTACATACTCGTCCTCCGTCATTTTTTTGCCAACATTCATATTGTCATATTCAAACTCCAGATTTAGCATTTTTTCGCCTTTTAGAAACCCGTATTTACCTTTTTTTGCATGCGTTTGAGCAAAGGACGTAAGGCTTGTAAAGCCGATTAATAGAATAAATAATAAGATTTTTTTCATGGGATAAGTTTTATTCGTTTGAGTCAAAATTACAAATTACTACTGAGAAGTGCTTCTGTCAAAGGAGTAGTTTATTTTACGGTTAAGCCTCAGATTATAAGAGGGTAAAAGCTTGCATTAACGCTGTTTTAAAGTGGTTTGTCGATAGCTACTGCTTATAAAAAGGTAATTTGTTAATGCGATACTTTAGTTTTTATTTAGATTCGCACTTTATACGTAAGTCAAAAAATATACTGTGACTGACCGGGCGAAGCTGTGCCAATTTGTTAAAATAACACATGATTAAAATAGGTTTTAGAAAGCTTTCTTTAGATGATTTTGAAGCGGTTTTATTTAAAAATGAGAAGGTAGAATTAGACCAAAATGCCTTAGTCAAAGTCAAAGAAAGCTTTGAGTTTTTGAAAGGCTTTTCAAAAGACAAACTCATCTATGGAATCAATACTGGTTTTGGGCCGATGGCTCAATACAAAGTAGACGAAGACAATTTATTAGAATTACAGTATAACCTTATCAGAAGCCACTGTGCAGGCATGGGCAAGCCGCTGGACGATTTGAAAGTCAAAGCCGCCATGATATGCAGGCTAAACTCTTTAATTCAAGGCTATTCTGGCATTCATCCTGAAGTGGTAATTTTACTTAAAGACCTCATCAATAATGATGTTTATCCTCAGATTTTTGAGCACGGCGGAGTAGGGGCTAGTGGAGATTTAGTGCAGTTGGCTCACTTGGCTCTTAACTTGATAGGAGAGGGTGAGGTAAAATATAAAGGAGTTTACAAACCAACTAAGGAGGTCTTTGATGAGCTAGGCTTAAAGCCTATTTTTGTTCACCTGAGAGAGGGCCTTGCCTTGATTAATGGAACTTCGGTTATGACTGGCATAGGAATGTTGAATCTGATTTTGGCAAATAGAGCCTTAAATTGGAGTTTAGCATCTTCCATGATGATTATAGAAATGGTAGAGTCATATAGCGACCATTATTCCAAAGAATTAAACGCTGTGAAAGGACATATAGGTCAGCAAGCTATAGCAGCTGCCATGGAAAAGAGCCTTGAAAGTAGTGAACTGATTAGAAAGAGAGAAGAACACCTTTTCAATAAAGAAATAACCAAGCAAGACGTTTTAAAGGATAAAGTACAGGAGTATTATTCCATAAGATGTATTCCTCAAATTTTAGGACCGATTCAGGATACAATCAGCTACGCCAAAACGGTTTTGGAAAACGAGGCAAACTCTGTCAATGACAACCCGATAATTGATAAAGAGAACGAAAATATCTGGCATGGTGGTAATTTCCATGGTGACTACGTTTCTCTGGAAATGGACAAGCTTAAAATTGCTTTGAGCAAACTTAGCGTTTTGGCAGAAAGGCAATTGAACTTTCTGTTTAACGCTAATTTGAATGGTATTTTACCTCCTTTTGTAAACCTTGGGAAGCTTGGCTTAAATTTAGGAATGCAGGCAGCTCAGTTTACCGCTACATCTACCACAGCCGAAAATCAAACACTGGCCAACCCAATGTACGTTCACAGCATCTCTTGTAATAATGACAATCAAGATGTGGTAAGTATGGGTACTAATTCGGCTTTGATATGTAACAAGGTCATTAATAATACCCTGCAGGTACTTTCTATTGAGTTACTGTCTATAGCTCAAGCAGTGGATGCATTAAAAATAGAAGAGAAACTTTCTAGTACTTCTAAAAAGGTATTTAGTGAAATGAGAAGTTTGGTGCCTAAGTTTATTGAAGACAGTACTTTACACGAGAGATTAAGCAAGATAGAAACATTTGTGCAGGTAAATAATCCAGCCATTATATGACGGAAGTAAAACAAAAATATGCCTTAGTAACAGGTGCCTCCAGAGGAATAGGCAGAGCAGTAAGCGTTCAGCTGGCGGAGATGGGTTATTACGTTTTAATAAATTTTCAATCAAATGAAGCTGCCGCCAAAGAAACATTGGAGCTAATAAGAGCCAAAGGAAGCGATGGTGAGTTAATGAAGTTTGATGTTTCTAATCAGGAAGATGTCAATAAGGTTTTAGAAACTTGGATAGAAGATAATAAGGACAAACGCATTGAGGTTTTAATCAATAATGCCGGTATCCGAAAAGATCAACTCATGATGTTTATGACACGTGAAGAGTGGGACTCAGTACTTAATATAGGAATGGGTGGTTTTTATAATGTCACTAGGTTAGTTTTGAAAGGAATGCATCTTAATAGATATGGCAGAATAGTGAATGTGGTTTCGCTTTCTGGTATTAAAGGAATGCCAGGTCAAACCAATTACTCTGCCGCCAAAGGAGGTATGATAGCTGCTGCCAAAGCCCTTTCTCAAGAGGTAGGAAGGAGAGGGATTACCGTAAACTCCGTAGCCCCAGGTTTTATCAAAACCGACATGACAGAGGATATTGACGAGAAGGATTATAAAAAGTTAATCCCCTTAAATAGGTTCGGAACGGCCGAAGAAGTGGCAGATGCCGTCTGTTTCTTAGCGTCACCAAAAGCCTCTTATATCACTGGTCAAGTATTATCTATCAATGGAGGTTTGTATAGCTGAAAAAAAAGCAAATGAATTCCTTATATCGCCCTGTACTGTTTGAGCAAGGTCGAAATTCTTATTTTTAATATTTAAATTTATCGAGTTATTTAATAGAATTTTGATTGTGTGAGTTTACAGGGTGTTGTTTTTTTTGGTTCGTTTTTTTTCTAAAAAAAATGAATTCCCCGCTGGAAAGCGAGCCGAGAAAAAGAGTTGGTTTCTTTAAGCGAAGTAAAAGATTATCAGTTTTATTAAGCATTTCTCAATGTCATCTAATTACGCAGAAAGCAATAGTTTTAAATTCATAAATTTGCACAAGTATTTCATCTTCAAGCTTCATGAATAATAGAGTAGTCATTACAGGAATAGGAGCCTGGTCTTGCCTAGGAACTAATATAGAGGAGGTCAAAGAATCTCTTTTTGCAGGAAAATCTGGAATTGGCTTTGACCAAGAAAGAAAAGACTGGGGTTTTCGCTCTGCTCTTACTGGTGTAGTCAAAAAGCCAGAACTCAAAGGGAAACTAGACAGAAGAGCCAGAAAAGGACTTTCAGAAGAAGCTGAATATGCCTACATGGCTACGGTAGAGGCTCTTGAAAATGCAAAGATGGACATGGACTTTCTTGACCAAAACGAGGTCGGAATTCTATATGGAAATGATAGTTCTGCCAAAGCTGTTACTGAGGCTGTAGATATTATCAGAGAGAAAAAGGATACTACGCTTGTAGGTTCTGGGTCAATCTTTCAGTCGATGAACTGTACGGTGACTATGAATCTTTCCACCATTTTTAAACTAAAAGGTATCAATTTTACCATTAGTGCAGCTTGTGCAAGTGGTTCACATTCTATAGGCCTTGCTTATTTAATGATTAAATGGGGGCTGCAAAAACATATTGTGTGTGGTGGAGCACAGGAGGTTAATCTTTATGCTTTTGGGAGTTTTGATGGTTTAAGTGCCTTTTCTATTAGAGAAGATGAGCCTACTAAAGCCTCAAGACCTTTTGACAAAGACCGCGATGGTTTAGTACCAAGCGGCGGAGCAGCTACATTGATTCTAGAAGATTATGATAGTGCAGTAAAAAGAGGTGCTCCTATTTTGGCAGAAGTGATAGGATATGGCTTCTCTTCAAATGGGCAACATATTTCTAACTCTAATGTAGAAGGGCAAGTTCGTTCTTTAGAAATGGCATTAAAGGATGCAGGCGTTCCTGCTGAAAAAATTGATTATATAAACGCTCATGCTACCTCTACCACGGGTGGAGATTTTGCTGAAGCTGAGGCAATTGCTACCGTTTTTGCGGAGCATAATACACCAGTAAGTTCTACAAAGTCTATGACTGGCCATGAATGCTGGATGGCTGGAGCCAGCGAGATAGTTTATTCTATTTTGATGATGAAAAACAATTTCATTGCTCCTAATATCAATTTTGAAAACCCTGATGAAGCATCAGAAAAATTAAATATTGTTACCAAAACCACAGAAAGAAACATAGATTTGTTTTTGTCCAATAGTTTTGGCTTTGGAGGAACTAATTCTTCCTTGATTATTAAGAAAATAGACCAAGAGTAAAAATGACCGAAAAGGAGATAATTGTTAAAATTAATGGGTTTTTAGTGGAGGAATTTGAAGTAGATGAAGACGCTATTCAGCCAGATGCGAACTTGAAAGAAACCTTAGATTTAGACAGTTTAGACTACGTAGATTTGGTAGTGGTTATTGAAGATGCTTTTGGTTTTAAGGTGGTACCAGAAGACTTTACGAACATCGTTACTTTTAAAGATTTCTACGCTTACGCTCAGTCTAAAGTGGCTGAAAAAGCAGCCGCCTAAAAAAGCATGAGTCAATGGAAAGGTAAAACTAACGCCAACCTTTTCGGAATCAAGATTTTTGTATTCGTACTGAATAATGTAGGCCTTGGATTTGCCTATTTTATCTTACGTTTTGTAGCTCTTTATTATTTCCTTTTTGCATGGAAATCAAATAAGAGTAGCTATTTCTACTTCCATAAAGTGTTAAAGTTTGGGAAGCTTAAGTCGCTTTCTAGCATGTACCAAAACTATTATGTTTTTGGTCAAACACTGCTTGACAAAGTAGCCCTTCTTTCTGGTGTTAAAACCAATTTCACCATTGACCACGACGGTATTGAAAATCTTGATGCCATTGTAGCTGGAGGCAAAGGAGGAATTTTAATAAGTGCTCATGTAGGAAATTGGGAAATAGCAGGGCAGCTGCTCAATCGGCTTGATACCAAGTTCAATGTACTGATGTATGAAAATGAGCATGCCAATATTAAGAACTATCTAGATGGAGTTCAGAAAAACAAAAACATCAACATTATTCCTATAAAAGATGGTGAGATGGGGCATATAATAGCCCTTAATAATGCCTTTAAGAATAATGAGCTTTTAGTACTTCACGGCGATAGGTTTAGAGAGGGTGCTCCTACATTGAATACACCATTTATGGGTCTGGATGCTTATTTTCCTGAAGGACCATTCTATTTAGCAGCGAAGTTTGGTGTACCAGTAACCTACGCTTTCAGTATGAAAGAGACAGATAGCCATTATCATTTTTATGCTTCAAAACCAATAGAAGTAAAAAGAGAAAGAAAGCCAGATGCCATACTTCATACACTTTTAGGAGAATATGTAGTAGAGTTAGAAAAGATGGTGAAAAAGTATCCTACACAGTGGTTTAATTACTATCCATTTTGGAAACAACAATAATTAATTTCTTGCCAAGCGAACCTATTCTATCCGGAGAACAAGTGTCAAAACTTATTCCTCAGAAACCGCCTATTGAGATGGTGGATAGTCTTTGGTACAACGATGAAACTAAAACGGTCTCGGGTTTTCACATCAAAACAGATAATATTTTTGTAGAAAATGGTTTTTTCACAGAGCCCGGTTTGATAGAAAATATTGCCCAAACGGCCGCTTTAAGAGTGGGCTACATCGTTTCAGAAAAGAATAAGTCTGGCGATAATGTCAAACCTCCGATTGGTTTTATTGGAGGAATCAAAAAACTTAGTATTGAAGAATTACCAGCGGTCAATGAAAACTTACTGACTCATGTAGAGATAGTTAATGTGGTCTTTGGTGTCAATATTATTGAGGGGAAAGTCTTCTTAAAGGATAAGTGCATAGCTTCCTGTGAGATGAAAATATTTTTAAAAGAGGAATGAGCCTAGTTAATAAGACAGAGGTAAGGGTAAGATTTAGTGAGGTAGATTCTCTAGGAATAGTATGGCACGGGCATTATGTCAAGTTTTTTGAGGATGGTCGCGAGGCCTTTGGAGCCGAGCATGGTTTGGGTTATTTACAAGTTTATAAGCATGGTTTTGCTACGCCCATTGTAAAACTAAATGTGGACTTTAAAAAAACGGTGGCTTATGGAGATACCGTCCGAATAGAAACAACTTTTAAACCGACGCCTGCGGCCAAAATTGTTTTTGATTTTAAGATTTTCAAAACGGGTACGGAAGAAATAGTGGCTACAGGAAGTAGTACGCAGGTTTTTATGACTACGGACGGTCAGCTTCATATCACCAATCCTCCGTTTTTTGAGGCCTGGAAAACTAAACATGGTTTGGTTTGAGCGTTTACGTAGCAGCAAAAAATATTATTTCACCCTTGGGATTCACTAGCAAAGCAAACTTCAAGGCTATATGCCAAGGCAAATCTGGCGTAGCTTTAGTGGATGACAAAGTTTATGAAGAAGCCTTTTATGGTTCAAAAATAAATAGGGAGGAGGTTTATAAGAACTTCGGTCCTTCTGAGGATTATACTTTTCTAGAACAGCTTCTGATACTATCCATAAAAGATGCACTGAGTCAGGATGCGAGCATCAATATTGAAAGTGAACGAACCATTATTATACTTTCCACCACCAAAGGGAATGTAGATTTACTTGACCCTGAGGAAGCGAAATTATTTCCATCTGAAAAGAAGTTCCTCTGGAATACAGGTGATTTACTTTCAACATACTTTAAGAACCCGAACAAAACTTTAGTGGTTTCAAACGCCTGTGTTTCGGGTGTGGTAGCTATTAATTTAGCTAAGCGACTTTTAGACGCTGAAAAGTACGACCAAGCCGTTATAGTTGGCATTGATATTCTTTCTCCTTTCATAGTTTCCGGTTTTCAGTCTTTTAAGGCTTTAAGCCAGGGCATTTGTAAGCCCTATGATAAAAACAGGGACGGCATAAATATCGGGGAAGCCTGTGCTACCATCGTTTTGACTAAGGAAAAGAACGAAATAGAAGTTTTGGGAGGTAGCTCTACCAATGATGCTAACCATATTTCAGGACCATCAAGAACAGGGGAAGGTTTACTTCTAAGTATAGAGAAAGCACTAAAGATGTCAAACCTTACTGCTTCCGAAATTGATTATATTTCTGGCCATGGTACAGCCACACCTTTTAACGATGAGATGGAGTCCTTTGCTGTATCTAGGGCTGGACTTTCCAATGTACCTATGAATAGCCTAAAGAGTTATTTCGGGCATACTTTAGGTGCTGCAGGCATTTTAGAGTCTATTATTACCTTCCATAGCATGGAAGAAAATACTTTGATAGCGACAAAAGGACATGAAGAAAATGGCGTTTCGCAAGCCATAAATATTATTAGCAAAACGGTTTCAAAGGAATTGAAAACTTGCATTAAATTAGGTGCAGGTTTTGGTGGTTCTAATGCCTCTATCATATTTAGAAAGCATGACTGATTACCAGAAAACTGCGGAGCTTGTTATTGAAAAAGGAACAGTAAGCCTTAACGGTAAAACTGTTTTCGAATTTGACGACAGTCAAGAAAACGGGATTTTTCTAAAAGAGATTTATAAAGATTTGGATCTGGCTTATCCCAAGTTTTATAAGATGGATGAGCTGTGCAAACTAGGCATTTTGGCGGCGGAGTATCTTTTCCGAGAAAATCCAGTTCACGAAAAGTATAAACAGGAAGATGTGGCCATTTTGCTGTCGAATAGTTCATCATCTTTAAGCACAGATACAAAGCATCAGGTATCTATCTCAAATAAAGAGGAATACTTTCCGAGTCCGGCTGTTTTTGTATATACCTTGGCAAACATCCTTCTTGGAGAAATAGCCATCAGATATAAATTTACTGGCGAACAAAGTTTCTTTATTTTTGAGGAATATGACGCTGCTTTCATGACAGATTATGCTCACGGTCTTTTAGATAATCAAGAGGCAGAATGTGTCATAACGGGTTGGGTGGAGATTTTTGAGAATAATTACAAAGCGGTGCTTTTCATTAATGAAAAGTAAGCTTAAAAAGATAGTTTAAAACGATAATATGAGCGATTTAAAAGTAAACCTTAAGCTTCAAATTATAGAAGCACTAAATCTGGAAGACATGACTCCTGACGAAATAGAGGACGATGCACCTCTTTTTGGTGATGGTTTGGGCCTTGATTCTATTGATGCCTTGGAGTTGATAGTTTTATTGGAGAGGAATTACGGAATTAAGATTGTGAATCCTGAAGATGGCAGAGCCATTTTTGAGTCTATCAATGTGATGGCGAAATACATAGAAGAAAACGCAGTCAACTCTTAGGGTGTCAAAAAGGGTTTTTATTACTGGTTTGGGTGCCATTTCTGCCATTGGCGGAGATGTGCCTAGTTCTTTGGCTAGTTTATTAGCTAGGAAAACAGGTATTGGAACTTTACAAAATATTAAAACTAGGCTAGCTCATTTGCCAGTGGGGGAAGTAAAGTTAACCACGAATGAGCTTAAAACATTAGCTGGAGTTCCTGCCAATATTCCTCATTCTAGAACAGACTTATTGGGCATAATAGCGGCGAAAGAAGCTGTCAAAAATGCCCAAATTACTGACATTTCTGAATTTAAAACTGGTCTTATTTCAGCTACCAGCGTGGGTGGTATGAGTACCACGGAACAGAATTGGACGGACTACCTTGATGAATCTAAATCAGGTGATTTTCTGTCAGAAATAGAATCCCACGAAGGAGCTTATAGTACAGAAAAGATAGCCGACAGTTTGGGCATAAAGGCCTATTTAAATACGATTAGTACGGCATGTTCATCCTCTTCAAATGCTATTCTTTTAGGAGCAAGGCTTATCAAAAATGGCCTTCTAGATAGAGTTGTGGCAGGAGGAACAGATGCTCTTTCCAAATTTACCATGAACGGTTTCAATACGCTCATGATTTTGGACGAGTCACTTTGTAAACCATTTGATGACAATAGGAAAGGCTTAAATTTAGGAGAAGGTGCTGGTTTTGTGGTTTTAGAATCTGAAAAAGCATCAGAAGGAAAAGAAAGATTGGCGGAACTGGTAGGCTATGCCAACACGAACGACGCCTATCATCAAACGGCATCTTCGCCAACAGGAGAGGGGGCTTACTTAGCCATTTCAGAAACACTGAAACTGGCAAATGTGAAACCTTCGGAAGTGAGTTATATCAATGCCCACGGTACAGGAACATCGGTAAATGACCTAAGCGAAGGCACCGCTATCGAACGGGTTTTTGGAAGTAAGGTACCGCCAATAAGTTCCACCAAAGTCTTCACTGGACACACTTTAGGTGCATGTGGAGGTATTGAAGCTGTATTTTCAGTGTTGGCTATTAAAAACGGGCTAATATTCCCGAATCTTAATTTCAGCACGCCGATGTCGGAATTGGCTTTTAAGCCAAACCTAACTTTGCTGAAAAATCAGTCAATTAATTTTGTGTTGTCTAATTCATTTGGTTTTGGAGGAAACACGACCTCCTTATTATTTTCAAAAGTTTAAGTGGAAGCATTTATAAATGGTATTGGTGCTATTTCGCCGCAAGATTCTCTTGATGGATTGCAGCTAGATGCTTTACCAGTTTTGGTGAATTCATCAGAGGTTAAAAGCCAGGAGCCAGTTTATAAAAACTATATTAATCCAGGGAAGGCCAGGCGAATGTCTCGCATGGTAAAAATGGGGGTAACGGCAGCTTTGACGGCTTTGAAAGAAAGCGAAGTCGAAATACCAGATGCCATTCTTACGGGAACGGCCATGGGCTGTTTAGAAGACACCGAGAAGTTTTTGAATGCGATAATTGATAATGACGAACAATTATTAACGCCAACAGCATTTATACAGTCAACTCATAATACGCTAGGTGCCCAAATAGCCCTGCTTTTAGGTTGTAAAAACTATAATTTCACGTACGTTCAGCGAGCTTTTTCTTTTGAGAATGCTGTACTGGATGGATTGATGAAATTAGAAGAAGGAAGCGAAAATGTGCTAGTAGGAGGTCATGACGAAATCACCAAAGGTTTTCATAAACTTTATGAGCGATTAGAATATTGGAAAAAGGAAGAGGGGGAGGATATTCTTCAATCTAAGTCTATAGGTTCTTATGCTGGAGAGGGAGCGTCATTTTTTAGTCTGTCAAAAACAAAAGAAGCTCAAAGCTATGCCAAGATAGTTGGACTTGATATGCTTTATAAGCCGTCAAATTCATCTGAAATTAAAGCATGGATAGAAGCTTTTCTTGTTGCAAAAGGAATTGATAGTTCTAAAATAGATTTAGTGCTTTACGGAACTAGCGGTGATGTTAGATTTGATTCTGTTTTTGAGGAAATGAAATTGGAGGTTTTCCAAAATCAGTCGAGTGGCTATTTTAAACATCTGTCGGGCGAATATGCAACCAGTGCTAGTTTTGCGATGTATTTGACTGCTAATATTATCAAAAAGCAGTCTGTCCCAGATTATGTTTTGACAAGTGAAATTAAACCAAGCCAACTCAATAGAGTATTGATTTTTAACGGTTATAGAAACGAGAATTATAGTTTGATGCTCTTAGAGAAATGCTAAGTCTGGGTTTTAAATTCTATCGAGTCATCTTTATACTATTGACAGGCATCTTAATGGCTTTACATTTTTATACTGGGATATCATGGGTCTGGGCGGTTTTACCGCTTTTTTTATTTGGGGCAATGGTGGCTTATGGCTCTGCCAATATTAACTCCCAGTTTTTCATAAAAACGCTTTGTCATGGTGATAAATCTAAAAAACAGATTGCTCTAACTTTTGATGATGGACCTCATGCAGAGTTTACTCCCAAGATATTAGATACCTTAAAGAAACATGGTGTAAAAGCCACCTTCTTTTTGATTGGTAAAAATATTCCTGAAAACCCAAGGGTAGTAAAAAGCATTGAATCAGATGGTCATTTGATTGGAAACCACAGTTTCTCTCATGCTAATACCTTTGCTTTTAAGTCGGTCAAAATTGTTAAAGACGAGTTAAAACATACCAACCTTTTAATAGAAGGAATCACAGGAAAGAACCCGATGTTTTTTAGACCTCCTTTTGGTGTAACCTCGCCTAGAATAGCTCAGGCGGTAAGTAAGCTTGGTTTTAAAACCATCGGCTGGAGTATTCGCTCTTTAGATACCACGGATGATTCTGCCGATAAAATCACTGAACGAGTGACTAGCCAAATTAAAGGAGGAGAAATAATATTGCTTCATGATACGTTCTTGAAAACAAACACGGTTTTAGAAAACATCTTGATTTATTGCAAGAATCAAAATGTCGAAATCGTACCTTTGGATAAAATGTTGGCTGAAAAAGCATATGTCAAGAAAAATTAAAATATACCTTATTCATTTTTTTATTCTTTTAGGATTTGGGGCTTTTGCCCAAACGCCTAAAGGCTTTAGTATTTTAAAAGACCCCAGCTCTTTGAAAAAGAGTTTGATAGAAGAAAATCAGAAGATTAATACCACTGAAAGCGATTTTTTTCAAGAAAAATACTTGAGTGTTTTATCTGAAAAGATAGAGAGCAAGGGTAGCTTTTTCTTCAAAAAACCAAACGAACTTCGCTGGGAATATACTTCGCCATTTGAATATGTGATAGTGCTTACTAGTGGAAAAATGTACATCAAAAATGACGGAAAAGTAAGTCGTTATAATGTCAATTCTAACAAGATGTTTAAGGGGATTAATGATATGATGATGAGTGTGGTAAATGGTAATCTCTTTGAAAATCCTGACTATAAAGTTAAATATTTTGTGAGCTCAAAATCGTTTTTGATAGAGTTGCTACCAGCAAATGTCACCACCCAGAAGTTTCTGAAATCTATTCAAATGACGGTGAATAAAACTGACTTTGAAATAGAAAATGTGCGTATGACAGAACCAGGGGGAGATTATACCAATATCAAATTCCTAAACAGAAAAAATAACGTTGTTATTTCAGATGCTAAATTTAAGATTTAGTATTGGTCTACTTTTAATTATGCTTACTGGCTGTCATCAAGGTCAGTATAAAAGCTTAATTCCAACGGAAAATGTTGGCGAAAGGAGTTTGAAACCAATTTTTGAGGATAGGTTTAATTCTTACCTTTTCAAAGCCAATATTCAGGTTTACACCAAAAAGTTTAGTGGGCTGTTAGTTACGAAGCAAACGCAACTGGGCACTTATCGTGTGATTTTTACCACAGAAATGGGCATGAAGCTCTTCGACTTTGAGATTAATCAAAAAGAAAGCATCGTACACTACAGCATCCCTCAGTTTGATAAACCACTATTCATGGACACCATCAAAAAGGATCTTCAGATTCTTCTAGTGAATGGTTTAGATAAAAATGCTGCTGAAGTTTTCAATGATAAATCGGGGCTTTTGGTCTATAAATATCCTTTTGATGTAGGTAGTACCTATTACTATCAAGGTGAAAACCTTTCTAGGATAGAACATGCCGAAAGGAACAAAAAGAAGATTGTTTTTACATTGAATAATTATGAAGACGATTTTCCCCAAAATATTTCTATCCAACATTACGGATTCCGATTAAAAATTGACTTGACGAATTTACAGAAATCATAAATGCTTTTAGATAGTTTTTTTCAGATTAGGCGTATAAAAAAAGGAGAAACTAATGTAGTTGAGATTAGCTTAAACCCTAATCACGATATTTACAAAGGACATTTTCCTGATATGCCTGTGGTGCCTGGTGTATGCCAAGTTCAGATGTTTAAAGAGATACTGGAGGTTTTGGCAGGGTCCAAATTACAATTGATTAAAGATGTCAATATGAAGTTTATTTCGGTTTTGAATCCGCTAGAAAACCCTGATTTGACTTTTGAGTTTAAATATTCCGAAGCAGCTGATGGTATCCTAAAAGCAAGTGGAACTTTAAAAGCAGGGGAGACCAAATTTTTCTCAACAAAAAGTAGCTATACGGTTAAGTGAGTGTTGCATTGAAAATGGAGGAACTGGGCTGTTGTGTACTAATTCCTACCTATAATAATGAGAAAACACTGGCGGAAGTTATTAAAGATGTTTCTGCTTACGCCAATGATATAATTGTCATTAATGATGGCTCTACAGACAGCACAGATGAAATTCTTAAAGAGCTTTCAGGGATAGAAGTTATCTCATATAACAAGAATAAAGGCAAAGGACATGCCCTGAAAACTGGACTTTTAAGGGCGAAAGAAAGAGGTTTTACCTATGCCATTTCTATTGATTCTGATGGGCAGCATTTCGCCGATGATATTCCTGTTTTTTTGCAAGCTATTGAAGAAAATCCTGGAGCTATGCTGATAGGAGCGAGAAACCTGCAGCAAGAGAATATGCCGCAGAAAAATACCTTTGGTAATAAATTCTCAAACTTCTGGTTTAAGCTAGAAACGGGCATTGACCTACCAGACACGCAATCGGGCTTTAGGTTATACCCGCTGAAAGAACTAGAAGGTATGAAGCTTTTCACTACAAAATACGAGTTTGAAATAGAAATCATGGTAAAAATGGCATGGAAGAATGTTCCAGTTTTACCTGTGCCTATTAAAGTTTTTTATGCCAAAGGAGATGAACGTGTTTCGCATTTTCGTCCTTTTAAAGACTTCTTTCGCATCAGTGTTTTGAACACTTATTTGGTTACGCTGGCTTTTCTGTGGTACATCCCTGTTCGTTTCTTTAAAAAACTGAACAAGGAAACTATAAGTAAATTTATCCAGGAAAGTCTCTTGAATAAAGAAGAATCGGCATCTATGAAAGGACTAAGTGTCGCTTTTGGCGTTTTTATGGGTATAATTCCTATTTGGGGTTATCAGCTCATGACTGCCATTTTTCTATCGCATTTATTGAAGCTTAATAAGGCCATCGTCATTATTGCGGCCAATATAAGTTTCCCGCCTTTTATTCCACTGATACTATATGGGAGTTTGAAGACTGGTCAGATTTTACTGAATCAAAAAACTTCCATATTTCCAGATGAGTTAAGTTTGGACGTAGTTAAGGAACAACTGCCAGCGTATATACTTGGTAGTTTTGTGTTCGCTACTTTCATGGCAATTTTGTTCGGGCTAGTTACTTTTGTTGCCGTTAAAGTAAGTAGGTCAGGTAAGTTTTAAGAATGAGTCTATTTTTTACATCTATATATAAGTATTTCAAAAAGCGAAGAGCTTTACTGTTTGGGCTTTTGGGCTTTTTGGTAGTTTTCTTGGCTTATAATGCGTCGCAAATAAAGCTGGAAGAAGACATTACCAAGATGATGCCGTCTACTGGTAAAATCAGGACCATTAATGAGACCTTAAAAAGCTTAAAGAGTTTAGATAACATTGCTGTCAATATTTTCTTTGAAGATAGTACGGTGAGCGGTCAGGAGTATCTTTTAAAGGAATACGCCGAGGCTTTTATGTCAAAGCTTTTAGAACTTGACTCTACTGAGCATTTGATTTCGGATGTTTCCTTACAAATGGAAGACGAGTCATTACTCACAGTGAATGACATTTACTTAGAAAACCTACCCGTCTTTTTAGAAGAAAGTGATTACGAAATTCTAAGCCAAAAGATAAGTCCAGAAGCCATAGAAACAGGAATGGCTAATAACTTCAGGAATTTGATGTCGCCTTCAGGAATGGCTTTGAAGCAAAACATCCTGAAAGACCCACTGGGGATTTCAGGTCCTGTTTTAGAGAAATTAGCATCACTCCAAGTAGAAGATAACTTCGAATTGGACGAGGGCTTTGTTTTTACTAAAGACAAAAGAAATCTGCTTTGTTTCATAAAACCAGAGGTTTCTTCCCAGAATACGGCAGAGAATAAACTGCTAATGGAGTACATTGACGAGGCTATAGCTTTCGCTCAAAGTCAAAACGGGGAGGAGGCAATCAAAACAGAATATTTTGGAACCGCGGTGGTAGCTACTGGCAATGCTAGCCGAATAAAACAAGATATTGTTGTCACTTTGAGCATCACTATTATTGCTCTTTTTGTCTTGATTACTTACTTCTTTAAAAGGTGGAGTTCGTTCTTCGTTATTTTTATTCCTGTGCTTTTTGGTGTGCTTTTCTCTATGGGGATGCTGTTTTTGATACGTGATAGCGTTTCGGTAATAGCCATTGGTGCTGGTTCGGTGGTGTTAGGTATTTCGGTAGATTTTGCCATTCATTTCTATGCTCACTTTAAGCATACTAATTCGGCTGTGGCGACTATTAAAGACCTCGCTTTCCCATTGACACTTGGTGGTTTTACTACCATTGGAGCTTTTCTAAGTTTACTTTTTGTAGATTCTGAGGCTCTGCAAGACTTTGGGATTTTTGCGGCATTGACATTAGGTGGGACTGCTTTATTTATCTTGATTTTATATCCTCATTTGCTCAAAGAGTATAAACGCGACGAGGCATTTGTCTTAAAGGAAAACTTCATCACCAAAATTGGGAAATATCCATTTGAAAAGAATAAATGGCTAATTGCCTTTATCTTGATTTTAGCATTTGTTTCCATTTTTACATCAAAGAAAGTGGATTTTGAGTCTGACATGATGAAAATGAATTACATGTCAGATGAAACGCGAGAGGCGGAAAAACACCTGAGTAGCTTAAGCCATGATTACGGCACTTCTACTATTTATCTGGTAGCCAAGGCCAATGAACTTAACGATGCTTTACTTCATACAGAAGCAAATATTCCTTTATTAGAAGAATTAAAGGAGGAAGGAAAAATCAATAAGTACACCGATGTTGATGCTCTTTTACTTTCAAAGGAAGAACAGGCAAAACGTATTGACAGGTGGAATGCTTTCTGGACCGAGGAGAAAAAAGCGAGTGTAAAAGAAAGGTTACTTACTGAAGGGAGCAAATACAAATTTAAAGCAGATGCTTTTAGTTCTTTTTACGCTCTTTTAGATAAAGACATTACTCCTATTGATGAGGCTACTTATGGCGATTCAGGAAAAGGTATTCTAGAGAATTTTATATCAAATGGAAATACGGTTATTACCACGATAAAGGCTCCTTTGGCTTATGAAAAAGAGATAATTGATGCCTTTGAGGGGAATGTTGGAATTGACATATTTAGTAAAAAGTATTTGACAAATAGCTTCGTGCTAAGTATCAAAAACAACTTTAATCTTATTTTAGGTATATCTTCTATTCTAGTTTTTGTCTTTCTTTTGATTTCATATGGAAGGCTAGAATTGGCACTAATTACCTACATTCCTATGATAGTGAGCTGGCTTATTATTCTGGGCTTGATGGGCATGTTTGGGCTGAAGTTTAACATTATCAATATTATCATTTCAACCTTCATTTTTGGACTTGGAGATGATTACAGCATCTTTATTACAGATGCTCTCAGTAACGAATACAAGACAGGAAAGAAAAACCTCTCTAATTATAAATCTTCCATTTTCCTTTCGGCATTTACTACCATTATTGGTATTGGTGTTTTGGTTTTTGCACAGCATCCAGCCCTTAAGTCCATTGGCTTAATAGCGGTTATTGGTATGTTTTCGGTTCTACTGGTTTCGAATACCATACAGCCGGCTCTTTATAATTTTATGATTACCAAAAGAGCAAAGAAAAAGCGAGTGCCGTTAACTATAATGGGGCTAATACGTTCCATTTTTGCTTTCGTATATTTTGCTATTGGTTGTTTTATAGTCATGACGGTTGGTATAGTGATTTTGAAATTACTGCCTCTTCCGCTAAAGACAAGGAAACGCTGGTTTCATAAAGTCAGAAGCTTGGGTGCCAAGTCCATGATTTATGTCAATACCCATGTGACTAAAAGAAAGGTCAATCCGCTCAATGAGAATTTTGAAAAGCCTGCTATGGTGATTACCAACCATCATTCCGTGATAGATTCACTACTCATGCAGTCTTTAAGCCCAAAACTTATTTTGATGGTGAATGACTGGGTTTGGAAAAATACTTTCATGGGCCCTATAGTTCGTATGGGTGGCTTTATTCCTAAAGAGGCTGGATATGATGAAAACCTAGTTCAGATTCGTGAATTGATAGCGGAGGGTTATTCTATCGCCATTTTCCCAGAGGGCTCGCGTTCACCTTCAGAAAAACTAAGAAGATTTCATAAAGGAGCATTTTTTCTGGCTGATAAACTGGATTTAGATATAGTCCCAATCATTTTTCATGGTACGGCCTATGTGCAAGGCAGAGAAGATAATTTCTTGCTGAAACCTGGCGAGATTACGGTCAAATATCTGCCAAGAATTAAACCTGATGATAGTAGCTTTGGAGAAGGGTACGCAAAAAGAACTAAAGCCATAAGTGCTTATTTTAAAGAAGAATACGCTAACTTAAGAGCCGAAAGAGAAACTGTTGATTATTTCTTTGACAGACTCCGCACTAACTATATTTACAAAGGCCCGGTGCTAGAATGGTACATGAAAATTAAGGTTAAGCTAGAAGAAAACTATAAGCTTTTTGATTCCATTCTGCCAAAGAAAGGAGTCATTTCTGATATTGGTTCGGGTTATGGGTTTTTGCCGCTCATGTTAGGCTTTAGGAGTAGTGAACGCACCATTTATGCAAGTGATTATGACGAAAACAAGATAGCAGTTGCCAATAATTGTTTTTCAAAAACAGAGAATATAAGTTTTGAAACTGCCGACGCAACCAAAAGTGATTTGCGTAAAAGTGATGCTTTTGTGCTGAGTGATGTGCTTCATTATTTGCCATCGGCAGAACAAGAAAAACTCATAGTAAAAACGATAGAAAGCCTTAATCCGAATGGTTTGATATTGATAAGAGATGGCGATAAGGATTTAGAAGAAAGGCATAAAGGCACTAAGTTGACAGAGTTTATGTCAACCAATATTGGTTTTAATAAGACTCAAAATAAGCTAGCCTTTTTGTCGGGCAGGTTCATTGAGAAAATTGCGACAAAACACAAACTAAGTTTTGAACGAATAGATAATACTAAAAACACTTCTAACGTGATTTACGTCCTGAGAAAATAGATGCCAAAATTTGACTACGTAATCATAGGAAGTGGCTTAGGAGGCTTAGAATGTGCCTATACGCTGAGTAAAGAAGGCTTTAGTGTTTGCGTTTTAGAGAAGAACAGGCAGTTTGGCGGTAGCTTACAAATTTTTGTGAGAGATAAGGCTATTTTTGATACGGGAGTACACTATTTGGGGGGCTTAGATGAAGGGCAAAACCTAAATCAGTTTTTCAAATATTTTGATATCATGGATAAATTAAATCTTCATAAGATGGATGAAGATGGCTTTGACAAAATATCTTTTGATAATGACCCCAATGTTTATAACCATGCCCAAGGCTACGAAAATTTCATAGACCAACTTTGCGTCCAGTTTCCAGAAGAGAGAAGTGCAATTGAGCTTTATACTAAAAAGATAAAGGAAGTTTGTGATTACTTTCCAATGTATCGATTAAAAGAGGCCAATAAAAGTGGAGACCTGGGTCTTAAGTATTTAGATGTAAATGCGAAAGACTTTATAGCTTCAATCACGGCTAATAAAAAGCTTCAAATGGTGTTGGCAGGTTCAAATCCACTTTATGCCGGTGACGGAGATAAAACGCCACTTTATGTGCATGCTTTGGTGGTGAATACGTACATAGAAAGTTCTTATAAATGCATTGACGGAGGCTCACAAATAGAACGGTATTTGACAAAAAATATCAAAAAACTTGGGGGTACGGTAAGAAATTATGCAGAGGTGGTGGAAATAGTAGAGCACGATGGTAAAATTCAATATGTGCTACTAAAAGATGGTGAAAAAATAGAAGGGAAAAACTTTATTTCTAACATTCACCCAGCTAATACCATGAAAATGCTGGTGTCTAGTCGCATTAAAAAAGCTTACAGAGGAAGGGTTGAGAATTTGAAGAATTCATCTTCAGCCTTTGTTCTTGATGTGGTGCTTAAGCCAGGAACTTTTAAGTATAAGAACTTTAACTACTATCATTTCTCAAGAGATGATGTATGGAATAGTGTAAGTGTAAAAGGAGAAATGTGGCCTGACTCTTACTGTGTGTTTGTGCCACGGTCTTCAAAATCTACAGAATACGCTGATAGTTTGACCGTGCTGAGTTATATGAAATTTGAAGAGGTGGCTCAGTGGCAAAATACTTTTAGTACTATACCTCATGCCCGAGAAAGTAGAGGACAGGGCTATGAAGACTTTAAAATACAAAGGGCAGAAAAGCTCTTGGATGTGATTTATAAGCGAATTCCGGAGCTTAGGAATTGCGTAAAATCATTTACCGCAGGAACTCCACTGACTTACAGAGATTATATAGGAACGGATGATGGTAGCCTTTATGGTATCTCTAAGGATTATAAGGAACCATTGAAAACGTTTATCTCGCCAACCACCAAAATACCAAACCTGTTTTTTACAGGTCAAAACTTAAACATGCATGGCATTTTAGGTGTGACAGTGGGAGCGGTAAGAACCTGTGAAGCTATTTTAGGACAAGATTATTTGATTAAGAAAATTAATAGATGTTAAGCCGAATCCAGACAGATGTGCTGGTAATAGGAGCAGGGCCGGCGGGGTGTTTGGCTGCTGCAATCTTGAAAAAACGTGGTTTTGAGGTTGCTGTGGTAGAAAAACAAAAGTTTCCGAGGTTTGTGATTGGGGAAAGTCTACTACCAAAAGTGATGGAGCCGTTAGAAGCGGCAGAACTACTGGAGGCTATCAAAGAAGTGGGTTTTCAAGAGAAAAAAGGTGCCATATTTGTTCATGGAGATAAAGTTTGTGAATTTGACTTTAGCGAAAAATTTACAGAAGGTTGGGATTGGACCTGGCAAGTAAAGAGAGCTGATTTTGACAAAGTTCTGGCAGATGAAATTGAAAGAAAGGGTGTCAGTGTTCTTTATGAAACTGCTGTGTCAAAAATAGAGTTTTCTGGCACAGACTCGGTGACAACAGTAGATTGTGTAGATGGAAGTCAGTCAGAAATAGCGGCAAAGTACATAGTAGACGCAAGTGGGTATGGGCGAGTTATCCCCAGAATGTTAAATTTAGAACAAGCTTCATCACTTTCTCCTAAGCAAAGTTTATTTGCTCATATTAAGGATGAGAAAAGAACAGATGAAACCAGAATCATAGCACTTATTTTAAAAGATAACACTTGGGCTTGGATTATACCATTTTCAGATGGAAGCACATCTTTAGGTATAGTTTCGGATGCAGCATATTTTAATTCGTTTTCGGCAGAGCCAGAAAATCAATTAAAAGAAATTATTGAAAGTAATAATTTTTTGAAAGCTCGTTTTGGTGAGACTGAATTCATTTTTAACCCTAAAAAACTAGGAGGCTATGCCATTTCCTGTAAAAAACTATATGGGGAGGGTTTTGTTTTGGTGGGTAATGCCACGGAGTTTTTAGATCCAATTTTCTCATCTGGAGTTACATTTGCGGTAGAATCAGGGCATTTAGCGGGTAATATGGTTGCCGACTTTTTAGAAGGAAAAAAGGTGAACTGGGAAGAAGACTATAGCACTTACATGAAGAAGGGGATTGAAGTTTTTAGAGCCTATGTGGAAGCATGGTATAGTAGAGATTTACAAAAGATTTTCTTTGCTCCTGAACCTGATTTAGAGATTAAACGACAAATATGTTCTGTATTGGCGGGTTACGTTTGGGATATGGAAAACCCTTTTGTTAGAAAACCAAGGAGAGCTCTTAAATCGCTAATTTCATTTTTAGAAATGCAAAATAAGCCAATAAGATGAAGAGATTTTGGAAAATAGGAGCCTATCTACTTGGGAGCATAGTTGCTTTGCTAGTGGTGCTGATGCTGTGCTTTTATTTTTGGGTCAAAATAGATGAACCCAAACCAGAATTTTCAAATTATTTAGAGAAAGACAGAGAGAAAATAGACGAAGATTTTTACAAAATAGAAGATAACTGGCTCAAGAAAAGTGAGACGGGGCTTTGGGAATTATATGTAAAAGGAGGAGGTTTTGAGCGTGGCGTAATGGAGGGCAAGCTCCAAAAAGAACTAGCGGCTCAGCAGGAAGAGGCTTTTGTGAATCAAATAAACAAAATGATTCCGTCTAAGTTTTTACTGCGTCAAATGAAGTATTTCATTGCCTATTTTAATAAGGACCTTGATGATCATATTACGCAGGAGTATCAAGAGGAGATATATGGAGAATCCCTTTTCGCCTCTGACGAATATGATTATATAGCTCCAAAGTATCATAGGATGCTGAATTATCATGCCGCTCATGATATTGGGCATGCTTTGCAAGGCAAAAACTTTAAAGTGGGCTGTACTTCTTTTGCTGCCTGGGGAGATAGAACGGCGGATAGTACATTATTGGTAGGAAGGAACTTTGATTTCTTTGTGGGCGAAGAGTTTGCCAAAAACAAGGTGGTCAATTTTGTCAATCCGAGTAAAGGCTATAAACTTATGATGGTATCATGGGCGGGTATGATAGGTGCGGTTTCTGGAATGAATGAAAAAGGATTGACCGTTACTTTAAATGCCTCTGAATCTGAAATTCCTACTACGGCAGCTACACCAATATCTTTAGTGGCAAGAGAAATATTGCAGTATGCGAAGAACATCAAGGAGGCCTACGCTATAGCCCAGAAAAGAAAAGTGTTCGTTTCAGAGTCTATTTTGATAGGTTCGGCAGAAGATGGTAAAACGGCCATTATTGAAGTAAGTCCAACTAAAACAGATTTGTTTGAAGGCAGGTCAAATGACTATCAAATATGCTCTAACCACTTTCAAGGGAACGTGTTCAAAAATGATGAAATAAATCTTAATAACCTTGAACAAAGTTCTTCTGCTTATAGGTTTGAATTAATGACCGAACTAGTAAATGAAGGCCCAAAATTGACAGTGCCAGATGCTGTGTCAATTTTAAGAAATCAAACAGGCTTAAAAGGAGAAAACCTTGGTATGGGAAATGAAATGGCTATTAATCAATTAATAGCCCACCATTCTGTGGTTTTTAAACCAGAGAAACTTCAGGTTTGGGTTTCTACCAATCCTTATCAATTAGGTGCGTTTGTTTGTTATGACTTAAATAAGGTTTTTGCTTTGGCGGATACATTAAGATCTAAAGTGGAGCTTTATGAAAAGCCTCTGAATATTGCGGCAGACCCATTTTTAAAATCGGAAGAATATCAGGATTTTAAAATTTTCAAAAAGCTAAAAGCTAAAGTGCAAAGCGGAACTGACATATCAGAAGAAGAAATTAAGCTTTTAGAGGCGAGTAATCCAGAGTATTTTGATACTTATATTTTAATAGCCGATTACCTAAATAGTAGGGGAGAGGGGAAAAGGGCTTTAACATATTATAATAAGGCTTTGATAAAGGAAATAGCCACTGGCTATGAGAAAGAGAAGGTTTTGGCTGCCATAAAAGAAATTAAAGAAGAGGAATGATTCCAGAAATAGAGTTGAAATCATTGGAAGAACAGCGTGCTTTTCAAGAGCAAAGGCTTCCTGATCTATTAGCATATTTAAGTGAGAAATCGGTTTACTATAGAGAACTATTTGCGGAGCACAATATTGATATTAAAAGCATTAATAGTTTAGAAGCACTTCAAAGAATTCCGGTGACCACTAAAGAAGATTTACAAACTAGGAATCAAGATTTTGTTTGTGTTTCACCACGTGAAATAATTGATTATATCACTACTTCTGGTACCTTAGGAGACCCTGTAACCTTTCCTCTAACGGATAAGGATTTAGAACGACTAGCTTATAATGAGTGCATTTCGTTTGCCTGTGCTCAAGGCTCCGCAGACGATATTTACCAACTAATGACCACCATGGATAAGCGTTTTATGGCAGGGTTGGCATATTTTATGGGTATCCGTAAATTGGGAGCTGGTGTGGTCAGGGTAGGAGGAGGTATTCCAGAACTACAGTGGGATACTTTAAAACGCATTAATCCTACGGCTTTTGTCACGGTGCCTTCTTTTCTTTTAAAGCTTATTGAGTATGCAGAGGCAAATGGTATTGATTATAAAGCTACCCAGATAAATAAGGCTATCTGTATAGGAGAGTCTTTACGAAATGAAGATTTTTCATTGAGCACGCTTGGTGAAAAGATAAAGGAAAAATGGGATATTAAATTATTTTCCACCTACGCTTCTACAGAGATGAGTACAGCTTTTACCGAGTGTGAGGCTGGCTTAGGCGGGCATCACCATCCAGAGTTGGTTATTGTAGAGTTTTTAGATGAACAAAACCAGCCAGTAAAAGAAGGCGAAGCAGGTGAAGTGGTGATTACCACTTTGGGTGTGGAAGGTTTGCCGCTTTTAAGATTTAAAACTGGCGATATATGTTACCATTATAAAGAGGCCTGCAGCTGTGGCAGAAAAACCATAAGACTTGGGCCTATTATAGGGCGTAAAAAGCAGATGATAAAGTATAAAGGAACCACCCTTTATCCGCCTGCTTTGTATGATATTTTGAATGATATAAACGGGATTCAAAACTATTTGGTAGAGGTGTTTACCAACGAGCTAGGAACTGACGAAATAGTGGTGAAAGTAGGTAGTAAAGACAATTCACCGAGTTTTGAAAAGGAAATAAAAGACCATTTTAGAGCGAAACTTAGGGTAGCACCCAAAATAAAGTTTGAAGATTCTGAGCTAATAGACAAACTGAAAAATCCTAAGTTAAGCAGGAAACCTGTCTTGTTTCACGACCTAAGAGTTCTTGCCTAATTTACCAACCTTGGTTCTACGGGTATCCACCACTAGTTTGAGTTGAAGGCTGGGCAAGAGTACTTCAATTTTGTGTCCGTTTTGATATTCTACACGTCCTTCCATATCCATTAGCGGTCCAGATTTAAGCTTTATTCTGTCGTTAGCTTCAAATTCTTCAGTAACAATTTCCGAGTGCTCAAAGTCATTCAGCATGTTTTTAATGGCGGCTATTTCTCTGTCTTTAACAATAGCAGGCTTTTCTAACCAAAAAAGGTAACGTACCACTCCAGGTACGGCAAAAACCTTGTTTCTAAAATGTTCCTCTAGTCTTACAAAAATGTAAGACTTAAAAAGTGGTTCTTCTACCACTTTCTTTCTGTCAGACCATTTTCTTTCTGTTTTGAGAACTGGGCAGTACGTTTCTAATCCAATGTTTTGAAGCCTTTGGGCTACCATTTTTTCGTTTCTCGGTTTGGTGTATAATACGTACCAGTTCATTTCTGTTTCAATCTTATTTAGCCAATCTAAGAGGTTTATTTTAGACGAACAAGTTGAGAGGCTTTAATTGAAAAGACTTCACTGTGCTCAAATCTTGTCAAAATCAAGTTTATAAATACAATCATTATATTCTTGAAAAATGTTGGTTTAATTGTTTTAGGATTAGAGTTTATAAACCGTTTAAGTCTTAGTTTCGTATTCAAATTTCAAGACTTTATATATTTAGATAATCATCGAAATATTTTAATAGTAAATGTTTAATTCAGACCAAGGTCGCGATTTAATTAGTCCAGAGGATTATAGTTCACTTCTTGCGGCGTCTCCCTATGTTCCGTTTTTGGAGCCTTTGCCTTTCGAAATGAGGGCTAAGGTTTTTGAAATGGTAAAGTCTGAAAATATTGAGTATCGCTATATAAATGGCTCTTGTGAAGATAGAGCTCACTTCCTCTGTTTACTGCTCAGAAAGGAAGGTATTTTTACGGGTAAAATATGGAATTTTGCTCCTGCTAGATTTTCATTATTGTCAGATGAGTTATTTAATATCCCAGACCCCTTTGGCATTTCAGAAACTACCAACTGGGGGTATCATGTAGCCCCATATTTTACAGCATATAATGAAGAGGGAGCTGTAGAGACTTTGGTGATTGACCAGTCTTTTAATCCCGAAGGGCTCATACTTCAAGAAGAATGGTTAGAAAGAATGAATTGTCCTAAATCATTATATCTTTTGACCGATGTAGATTGTTACCTTTTTAATTCTCTGGATGGCTTTTTAGAAGAAAATACCGAAAAGCCTTTGGGGCAATATTATCCACCTACTTATTTGCCTTCCATAATTACAGGAAATTTCTGGTATCTTAATGTGGGTGACGACTACGTTCAAAGGGGCCTTGCTATCAATGACTTGGCTCTGAGAATTCATGAAGGAAAAGGTAGTTTTGACAATAAGGAATGGGTATTCTTGGAACAATTGTTAACTAATTTTGATTGGCTGGTTAACTATACTTTTTTGCCCAAGCCAGTAGATTTATCAAATAAGACCAACGATGCCTTAATGCAGTTTTATAACGAAAGATACATTCACTGGAGCAATAGACTATGGGAATTATTCAATTGATAGGCTTTGGAAATAGAAATTAAAGAAATACAGGCATCAGAAACTTGGAATTTAAGACATACGGTCATGTGGCCAGCTATGCCTTTTGATTATGTCAAACTTGAGGAAGATAAACATGGAATGCATTTAGGTCTTTTTAAACAAGAAGATCTAGTAACGGTGGTTTCATTGTTTTTTAAGGGGGATGAGGTTCAATTTAGAAAACTGGCCACCAAGGTCTCGGAACAGGGGAAGGGCTATGGTACCCTAATTCTGGAGCATATAGTGTTAATATGTAAAGAAAAGGCTGTTAAAAAACTATGGTGCAATGCTCGTGTAGATAAGACCGGATATTATAAGAAGTTTGGTTTAAAAGAAACAGAAAATAGATACACAAAGGGAGGAATTGACTTTGTGATTCTAGAAAGACTTTTTTAAGCTTAAATGAAAAAAAACATGGCCATGACTTTACGCCACAACCATGCCTTTACTCGAAATTTTATAGGGTTGAATAAATCAAATTGATGTTATAGATCTTAAATATCTTGTTGTCATAATTCGATGTTCAAATGTAATATATCAAAGTTTTTGAACCGTCCTTGACTGTCCTTAAAAGCGTAAAATATTTAATATTTTACCTTCTTTTTATCCAAATTTCATGAAAGGGGTCGCCCTTACTGCTTAGTCCCTTGTGGTGCCATTCCCCATTAATTATTTCATAATCAAAGCTAAGTTCGGCTCCTACTCTTGAGTTATCACGTGAAAAATATTCTATGTGTTCCGTATACTTTCCATTGTCAATCAGGTATTTACCACCACCAGTGCCAGAAAACTTCATAGAGGCTGTGTCAAATGCTATCCATTGGAAATAGTCATTGAAAAGTACTTTCATGGTTTTACGTGTACCGCTGGTATCTCTTCTGCTTAGCCCTTCTTCATTTATTCTTCCACCCATGAGCCATTTTCCTTTTAAGGCCTGGTTTGTCTCTTTTTGTAGTTTCCATGAAGCTCTCTCTGTATAAGAGTGAGATTTCAGTCCATCTTTTTCGAAGTCTGAGTTGAACTCAAAATTGACTAGGTATGTGTTCTCTTCTTTTTTGTAGAAACCGCCTTTAGTGCTTATAAAAGTAGCTGGCGAAGCTATAAAGACAGATTCAATGAAGTACTGGTCATCCACAAAGATTCGATGAATTTCCTCTTGCCCTTGCTTGTTTTCTGTTGAAAACTGATAAACCTTTTGAGCTTTTAGTAATGGTGTAATTCCTAAAAGTAGTATAAAAACTAGTCTGATAGGAAGTGATATTTTAGAAGTAGTCATGATGAATGTCTTTAAGAGTTAAAGAATAATATGACTAAGATAAACAGTAAATGCTGCTTTGTTTCTATAAAATTTAAGATGGTTTCGTTAGGGAATTGAAATCATACATACCTAGCGACGGGTGAAACCCCTTGTGGAATCATTAATTGATTGTTCTTTGACGGAATTTTGGCTTTTATACCACAAAAATCGTGACAAAACTCATTTAACCCTTCGTCAATAAATCTAACTCTGCCACACCTTTACCATCTGGAGTGGTGTAAAATGGTCTTTGTTCTATTTCGTAATTGGTGTCTGGTGAAATACCCAAAGCATGATAAATGGTTTGATGAACACCGTCAATTCTGATAGGTTTTTCAATGGATTTGCAAGGCCTTTCGTCGGCAGTTTTTCCATAAACATGTCCTTTTTTTATACCACCACCAAAAAGCAACATAGAGCAGCCATCTGTAAAATGACGGTGCATGCCATAATTTTTCATGTCGTTAATAATGTCTGGTACTTCTACTTGGTCTTTCACCTTTAGATCTGGCCTTCCTTCGGTAAGCATATCTCTGCTAAACTCACTGGCTACTATGACTATGGTGCTGTCCAACTTTCCACTTTTTTCTAAGTCCTTAATGAGTTGAGAAATAGGGGCGTCAATTCTCTTTTTCATTTCTGCCAATCTTGTATGTCCATTGTCATGGGTGTCCCAGTTCATAAAAGGCTCATATTCTGAAGTTACGGTTATAAACCTAGCACCTTCTTCCACCAACCGTTTTGCCATTAGGCAGCCTAAACCAAACTTTCCAGTGTTGTAAGTGTCGTAGCTTTCTTTAGGTTCTAAATTGATATCAAATGCTTTGGCCTCTGGCGAATTAAGTAGAATGTAAGCCTGTTCCATAGACCTTTTTAAAGACTCTTTCTGATAGTCGCTGCCAAACTCTCCCATGGCAGATTCACTCAAAAGTTGATTGTATAGTTGATTTCTACTTTCAAATCTTTTGGTAGACATACCAACGGGCGGCCGCACGCTATCCAAACCTGAAGTTGGGTCTGGAATAAGAAAAGGGCCATGTTCACTGCCCAAAAATCCTGCACTATGAAATGCCTTTAATTCTTCGCCTTCACCTACTTCAAAACGCTGCCCAATGTTTATAAAAGAAGGAATGACTTTGTTCAAAGGCCCCAACTCTTTAGAAACCCAAGAACCCATGTGCGGCACGGTGACAGACTGCGGAGGTTCATAGCAGGTGTGAAAATGATACTGATGACGTGTATGTAAAATGTGTCCTAGGTCTGCCGCTACGTAAGAGCGTATTAAACTTCCTCTGTCAATAATTCTTCCGATTGATTCCAAACCTTCGGAGAAATGGATGCCGTCAAGTGCGGTGGGCACAGATTTAAAGGTGCTCAGTACACTGTCTGACTGCATACCTTTGGTAAATGGCGTGTACTTTTTTGGGTCAAAAGTTTCTGTATGAGCCATCCCACCAGCCATGAAAAGTAATATGACAGAATCCGCTGTAGCGGTCAATTCTTTATTTGGCGAACAAGAGGATAATAAGCTGGAGATAGGGGAAGCCATGCCCATGGTAGCCACGGCTGCAGCACTTTGCTTGATGAAATCTCGTCTGTCCCAATATTTTTTCATACTTAATAAACTAGTTGAAATTCTGGTAATAAAACCACCGACCATATAAAGTCTTGAATACTTTCTATTTTTGGTTTGCTGCCTAAAGATGCTCGGGCTATCTCCCTTTCTTTTTGACTTGGGTTTCTGGCCAATGCCTGTTTAAACATTTCAGAAATGAGCGTGTCTGTTTCAGGATATTTCGCTTGCCAATTTTTAGCACCCTCTTTTAGTACTTGGTTTAATAGCTCTCCGTTGGTCATCTCTAAGGCTTGAAGTAGGTTTCCTTGCGAATCTCTGCTGGTGCTTACCACTTCTCTGTTTGGTCTGCCTAAGGTTGTTAAGAAAGTGTTGTTTTGAACCAAAGACGCTCTCGCTTTCTTTTCTTCTGGCAGGTAAGCTACTAATTCAAAGGGCTCATATTTTACCTCATCTATCTTGAAAACGGGAGCAAATAATTGACTTACAGCGTCTGAAAACTGCTCGGCAGTCATTCTTTTTCTGACCATGCCCTTAAACCTATAAGTATCATCTACCAGTAAAGTAGAGTTTTCAAAAGCTTGTGAAGGCATTTGATAAATTTGGGAAGTGGAAATGAGATAAATAAGCTTTTTGATATCGTAGCCCTTGTTTACAAAATCAACAGCAAGCCAGTCTAATAAATCTTGGCTCCATGGTTCATTATCCATTTCGTCTACGGGTTCTACCATGCCTCTGCCTAGCATTTGTTTCCAAACCCTGTTGACTATGGTTCGGTAGAGCCTACCATTGGCAGGCTGTACCATTTTTTCTGATAGTTGCTTTAGTTTTTCTGTTCGGCTTGCTTCACCGTCTATTTCTCCCAAGCTAGGCCAAAGAAGCCTTGTAGGAGCAAATTTGCCCATAGGAACTTCGCATCGATTAATTTCTAAAGGTTCTTCAGAGAAGATATTGGCAAAAGCATAAGCATCCTCTAGTTTCCAGTCGCTTACAAAGCTGTCATGACAGGAGGCACATTTAAGATTTAGCCCAAGAAGCACTTGTCCTACATTCTGAGCGGCTTGCATTTCTGTTCTTTGACTGGCATTGACAGTGCCACGCCACTGAATTCCAGCTATAAAACCTTTTGAGGCATCATCTGGATTAAGTAATTCTTTGACAAATACATCATAGGGTTTGTTTTGACGTAAAGACTTATAGAGCCAATCAGTCAAGTTATATCTCCCGCCGGTAATATACCCAGTTCCTGAATAGTCATTTCGGAGGGCATCATTCCAGAAAGTAAGCCAGTGTTGGGCATAGCTATCATTGCGGTCAAGCAGTTTTTGAACCCAAACCTCTCTTTTGTTTGGATGAGAATCAGCTATGAATTCATTAAGGTCGGCATTGGAAGGAATTAGCCCAACAATGTCTAGATAAATGCGTCTTAGGTAAGTTCTATCATCTACTGGCTGCCCCCAGTTAATTTCATTTTGTTTGAAATATTCATTCACCCATAGGTCTATAGGATTGCTAAGGTTTTTTGATTTGACAGGTAATGCCGGACTTCTCGGAGCTAATGCTGCCACTCTGAAAATAGAGGATTGCAAAGCACCATCCGACCAAATTGCTCCTTTATTAATCCATAGTTCTATTAGGCCAATTTCGTTTTCACTCAGGGTTTTACCTTTTGAAGGCATTACATCATCATGTCCTTTTGGTAAAATGATTCGCTGATACAAATCGCTTTTCTTGGCGTTTCCCGGAATAATGACTTTGCCAGATTCACCACCTTCAAAAACAAAATCCTTTTCGTCTAAACGTAATTCACCTTTTTGTTTGGCGGAGCCATGACATTTATAACAATTATGAGCAAAAATGGCTCTGACTTCATTGGTAAGTTTAAGCTGATTTGCTTCGCTCAGGGTATCACTTTGATAAGCTAAAAGGTTTCCAGTGCTTGCTAAACGAGTATTTTGGCTAGGTAAAACCTCGGTCAAATAGGTTTCTCCATGAGTCATACTGGCTCCAAAATGACCTGCTACAGAAACACCAATAGCAGTTAAGAATAAAAATATACGGTAAGGTAAAATGAATTTGACCTCGTTTTTTCTTAGTATTTGATGCAGAAAAAACAAAAGCAAAAGGCTTAAAACACTGCTGCTAATTCCTGCCCATTGATGAATGAATAAAACATCACCATCAAGGTTTTCGTTTTGTGCCAATAGTAAACCAAAAGCAGCTGAGATAATGGCACTAGCGGTACCTAAAATAAGAATAAGGTTTATGCTAGGTCTTAGTTTTGAATTGAAATTCTTAAAGCTTAAGAGTTCAAAAAGAGCAGCTAATAATAGAAGGCTTATGGGGAAATGAACCAGCATGGGGTGAAGCCTTCCCAGAAAGGAAAACAACCAAAAAGGCTCCGATGAATCGGCACTTTCTGTTAAGAAAAGTAAGATTAAATTTAGCATAAATTTCTAGGAAGACTCTTAATACCAACATGGATACTATAGTCTTGATAATATGGTTAGGGCATAAAATGCCTTATTCAAACTTAGTTTGAATAGTTTATTAAACCGTCCTTAACTGTTATAGACTTATTCCGCTCTCTGGCTAGTTTTTTCAGCAGTAGGGAAGTCAGCAGGGATAGGAATAGTTACTTTGCCAGTAGCCGCCCATTCAGAACCTCTTAGTAAACTTGTGATAAAGCCCACGCAAGAAACTGAGTAATCTACATGACCCATTGGCGTATGGAAAATACGTCCTTTACCGTAATCAATAGTCATTAGCATAGGCTCATGTCTATCTGTTCCACTAAAATCTTTGCTAGAGTATGCTGTGGCTAATACGTTCATGTTTTTAGCAGGGCCTCTTAATTTATCGTAAAGTTCGTCTTTAGTATGCAGCCATTTTAGGGGCATTCCTTTGGTAATAGGATGCTCAGTGTCTCTAATTTGAATTTGATATTCGTGCTGTGCACCATGATGTCCAGCTTTTCCTGCCGTCATGTCTTTTTGTAGGTTACCATCATTATCATAATAAACATACGGGCCATCTTTTTCTGTACGGTCGCCCCAGCCACCAATGGCTATCATTTCATTATAGGCCGCCCAGTCAGGAAAAGAATTATCTGCAGCATGAATGACTACTAATCCACCACCAGATTTGATGTATTTTTCAAAAGCCTTTTGCGTAGCATCAGGCCATGGAGCAGCATTCCATCCAAAATTACATATCACGAGGTCGTATGCTTTGAAATTAGGTTTGAAGTTTGGGTCTGTTTTAGATTTTGGCAAAGCTTCCGTGTTTTCTGTTCCTGAGATAGGAAAGGCTTTAATGAATTCTTCACCTTGCCAAGTGAAAGCACTTCTTTTTACATCTACCTTAAATTTGCCTGTTTCTTCTAAGTAGTCTTTCATCATGTGGGTGATTTTAGGCCACTGAACATGATTGTTTTGACCATCTACTATCAGCGTTTTTATTTGAGCTTGCGAAGTGATGCTTATTAGAAGAAATACTAGGCCAAGGAGGGCTTGTTTAAATTTCATATTAAGAGGGTATTATATGATTGGTTGAATATCTTAATCAAAAATAATGTTCTTTCCTGAGATATGCTCTTAATTTTGGCAATTCAAAAATAGAACCGAAAGGTATCGGAGATGCGAAATAGTAGAATGGCAGTATCTGCCTTCTTTTTTGTCAATGGCTTTTTATATGCCAATTTGATGGCTCGGCTGCCTGAGTTACAGTCCTTTTACAATATAAGTAATAGCGTACTAGGAACGCTACTTTTCTTGGTAGCTGCTGGTGCCATGACCGCTATGCCTTTTACAGGGTGGTTAACCACAAAATACGGTTCAGATGGCATCACTAGGGTTTCAGGTATACTTTTCTGTCTCTTTACACCTTTTATAGTGCTATATCCTAATGTGGCTTTTGCTGGATTTTTTCTGTTTCTTTTGGGCACCGCCACAGGCTCTATGGATGTATGTGCCAATGGGCAGGCAGTTTATGTAGAAAGGCTTTGGGGCAAACCCATTATTTCTTCCTTTCATGCCGTTTTTAGTATTGGAATGGCTTTGGGAGCAGGGAGTGGTGCTTTGTTTTCTCATTTTGATATTAGCCTATTAATACATTTATCCAGTTTATGTACGGCTAGCCTTTTTATCGTTATTATCGCGTCCTTTTACCTAATTAGTGATAAAGATGATGTGGATGAGTCTGGCGAGGATTCTAGTGGCTTTAGGTGGCCTTCAAAAGCCATTATTCCTTTAGGGATTATTGCTTTATGCTCCATGATAGGAGAAGGTTCTATGACAGATTGGTCTGCCATTTATATGAATACCGTGGTGGGGCAAGAGCCCACTTTTAGTGCCATAGCCTTTGGTGTTTATGCAGGAGGTATGACCCTTGGGAGATTATTTGGAGACAAACTGACTACTTACTACGGCAGGAAAAAACTTTTGAAATATGACGCCATTTGTGCTATCATAGGTTTAGGTATTGCTCTGGCTCACGTTTCAGTTTTTACCGCATTTTTAGGCTTCTTTTTGGTAGGTTTAGGTGTGGCTACTGCTGTACCAATTATCTTTTCTTTAGCAGGAAACACCAAAGGCGTAAAACCTGCGGTGGGCATAGCCATGGCTACCAGTATAGGTTATACGGGATTTTTTGTAGGACCTCCTAGCATCGGTTTTTTATCTGATATTTTTGGTTTAAGACTAGCTCTTTCGGTGGTACTGTTACTCTTTGGTCTAATGCTTTATCTGGTTTGGAAATACATTGACGAAAAAGCTTAATCTAAGAGCTAACTATTATTTATTCTGAGGTAGCTTTTTTACTAACTCTTAGAATAATATATCCCACTATTCCTGAGATTACAGAACCAGCTATAATTCCCACTTTAGCGGAGTCCATGTAGGTTGGACTGCCTGAAAAAGCTAGATTCGCTATGAAAATAGACATGGTAAAACCCACACCCGCTAAAATAGAAATCCCTATTATTTGGAAGTAATTAACATCTTCTGGGAGCTCTGCTAGTTTCAGTTTAATACTTATGTAAGATAATAAGGAGACACCTACAAACTTACCAACGAAGAGTGCTAGGGCAAGATTGACAATTAGGGGTACATCTAAGACCATGTCGTAGCCAAAGATTACACCAGCATTTGCCAAAGCAAAAACCGGCATGATAAAATAGGCTACCCAGCCATGTAATTGATGCTCAAGTTTTTGAAGCGGAGAGTTGAATTTATTTGCTACCTCTTGAAGTTCTTCTATCTGTACTATTTGTTCTTTTGACAGCACAGGCACATCTGGGTCTTCAGATTTACTGATGCGTCTAACTATATGCAGGAGCCTCTGCTTAAAAGAAGCTATATTTATTTTTTGACTAATCGGCACGGTAAACGCCAGAAGTACTCCCGCGATAGTAGGATGAATTCCCGATTTTAAGAATAAATACCAAACTATAATGCCCAATATTAAAGTCACCATACCAGAATAAGCACCTTTAAAAGAGAGGTATGATAAGAGTAAAAAAGGAACTAGGGTATAAAGTATCAAATACCAATCAATGCCCGTACTATAGAAAATGGCAATTACCAAGACCGCACCTAAATCGTCAATAATGGCAAAAGCGGTCAAGAATATCTTAAGGCTGAGGGGTACTCTTTTTCCTAATAACTTAATAATGGCTAAAGAAAAAGCAATGTCGGTAGCCATAGGAATACCCCAGCCATTTGCAGTTTCTGGGGAATCATTTAAAAAGTAAAATAAGGCAAATGGTGTGACCATACCACCAATGGCGGCAAAGAGCGGAAAAGTAGCTTTGCGAATAGAGTTGAGCTCACCTACCAGAAGCTCTCTTTTAATTTCAAGACCTATTACAAAAAAGAAGATGGCCATAAGACCGTCGTTTATCCAGAGTATCAGCGGCTTTTTAAGTTCAAACCCTTCCGAACTAATCCCGATTTTATAATCCCATAACGATTGATAAGAGTCACTAAAGGTGGAGTTTGCCCAAATCATGGCAATAGCCGTGGCAGTAAATAGTAAAATGCCACTGGCACTTTGGATTTTAGCAAATCTTTGGAATGGTGTGAGAAATATCTCTTTTATCATGTTTTTTTGTCGTGTTTATCAATGAATCTCTTAATCCCTAATTTCGGGTAAAACGTTGATATTCACATGGAATTTGGCGTGATTTTTAGCCAAGAAAAGACAAAAAAGGATTATCTGGAGTTTATCTTTTTTTGAGCAAAAGGGAAGGACCTAAAACATTGACAACCTGATTAGGAGAAGGTTTTATTTATGGAGAAAGTATAAGAAATAGATGACTTAATTTTTAGTATAAGTCAAAGTCAATTCATCATCGGCAATTTGTGGATCATCATCTCTTATAAGCAGAAGTTTACCATTTTTAAATTCATAAAAGTAACCGTCAACCCCTTCTATAGTAATTAAATTACCGTTTACCGTGTAATTGTATTCGTCAGACTTAGAGATGAAAAAGGTGCTTTCTGGGTTAGTAATAGTAAGTTTTTTTGAATTTCCGTCAAAAGTTACTGTATGCTTGCTAAAATCTAGATCGTCTTCAAAGTAACAGAAACATGAGGCTGACTCTAATAACCATTTTCCGTCTAAAACTGAAAATGCGTTATTTTCGATGTCTTCCTTTGTACAGGATTCTACCAAACCTAAACTGAGGATTAAGATGATAATTGTTTTCATAAAATGACTCTTTATGATATAACGGCTTAATCCTCAGGATGGTTGTATTTCACTCTACTACATTAATAATTACTCGCTGATATCTAGTTAGGGCAGGCGTGCCATTATCCGTTACTTCTAAGATTACATGAAGGTCGCCTAATCTTTGAGCTTTAGGAATGATTAAAGTGGCTATTTCTTGATTATGGTTTTCAATATTAATGGGGTTACCAGTTCGGCCATTAGAGATGTTGAAATCTCCAGGCTCTTGATAATAAAACCAGTTATAAGATAGTTGGTCACCATCTGGGTCTGTAGAACCGGTGGCACTTAGTATTATTTTGTCGCCTATTTTGGCACCAATTTCAGCCTGTGAGCTTAACTTAGCTACTGGTGGATGATTGGTGTTTTTATAATCTTTTATAGTCCAGTCCATTCTGGCTACAAAATCGTTCTGATAGGCGGTTCTCCATCGCCATATAGTAGCCTTATTATTAGTGTGCCAGCTTCCGTCTTCTCCCATTACCTCATCCTGAGCATTATTCCATAGCGGACGTGTTTCAGGCTGGGTAAACCATCTTTCTGTACGTGGTTGGTAAAACTCGTACCTACCACCCCAGCTACCCCAGTTTGGATGCTCAGAACTGCCTAATCCATTGTTTATTAAATACATAAAGCTAGGGGAGTCTCCTTCCATTAAGAAATCCATATGTGGGTACTGAGCTCCTAAGGGGCCTTTTGACCTAATATGTTTGTCTAACCAAGGGTTGTCTACAATCTCAAAATCGGCTCCGGCAAATCGACCATGAAACTTATCTCCACTTATACCCGTCCAGGTAGCATTATGGTAACCTCCAAAAGGATGAAAACCAGGGCTAGCAATGTAAAAGAGTTCTTTGAAATTTTCTCTAATCCATGGCCCACTGTTATCTTGATCTGATATAGTGTAGACTCTGATTTTTGAAACGAATTTAGCCAACTCTTTAGAGCTACGTGTTTCACGGACTTTCCATAAAGCTTGTGCCAAACAGTTTGGCCCACCCCAAACGGTTACCCAAAGTGGGCGGTCGTCACTTTTGTCAACAGCTTTTATAATTAATTCAGAACCAGGAGAGTCCATGCCTTTACCCACGGCATCCAAGCCATAGGCTTTTTTGCCTTCCGTAATGAGCGTGTTTAAAAAAGCTTCGGTTGGGTAGCCCTTTTCATGTATTTCAAGGTTATCTCTTACTTCACCATAGGCTTTGACTATTTCTTTTATTCGCCAAGTAGCTATTTCTGTTTTTTGATGAACAGAAGTGGTAGCCACCAAACCTTCAATATCAAACTGATTGGCATAAGTAAGAAATCTAACTAATGACATGGCGTCGTCAGGTTCATTTTCAATGTCTGTAAGAACCAATATTCTGGGTTTTTCTTGAGCAAAAGAACCCAGTGCTATCTGACATAAGGAAAAGATTAGCAAGACTATAGCCTTACTTTTAAGTTTAGAATCTAGCATTTCAATAGTTTTATCGGGTTTGAATATTTTTTCTGCTTAAAGATAATATTTGAATAGGAAATGAAGTGTTTTTATGACATTTAATATGTGCTACCTTTGAGTTCTATATTATTTAATTTAGCGTATGAATTCTAAACTAATTATGGCGGCCTCGGCTATTGTTTTAGGTATTGCCGCCCTTGTTTTTACTTTTCTTCCCGAAGAAATAGTTGGTTTCTTGGGCTTAGAAATGGGCAACACTATCATTCTTCAAATTTTAGGAGCACTCTACTTTGGTTTTGCCATGGTAAACTGGATGGGTAAGTCAAATGTGATTGGCGGTATTTATGGCAAACCAGTGGCTTTGGGTAATTTTTCACACTTTGCTATTGCAGAAATAGCCTTGGCCAAATGGGAAATGCGAAATCAGGTTTATGGGGGAATGGCCATTTTGACTGGAATCTATTTGATTTTCGCAATACTTTTCGGATTGATACTCTTTGGCAAATTATTGAAATAAAAATGGCATTCAATATAGTTTTGATAGAACCTGAAATTCCAAATAATACAGGAAACATAGGGAGGCTTTGTTTAGGAACTGGCTCTACATTGCATTTGGTTAAACCTTTTGGTTTTGAAATTTCAGATAAGCGTTTAAAAAGAGCTGGTTTAGATTATTGGGAGCATCTGGAGGTGATTTACTATGAAAATGTGGCTGAGTTTTTCGAAGTGAACGCAGATAAAAAAATGGCTTTTTTCTCTTCACATGGAGAAAAAAGCCATTGGGATTTGCCCTATGAAAATGACAATTTTTTGGTATTCGGAAAGGAGTCGGTAGGCTTGTCAAAAGAGATTACAAACGCTCATGCTGAACAACTTTACAAAATACCTTTATACAGCGAGCATATAAGAAGTTTAAACCTAGCCAATGCCGTAGCAGTAGCTGTTTTTGAAGGTTTAAGGCAAATTAATACTTGAAGGTCATCTTGGTGGAGGTTGCATTCCATCCATGGGAGGGCGGCCGCCTTGCATTGGTGGCCTTTCGCCAGGAGGCGGGCCAGGGTGCTCACCACCGTTAGGAGCGTTCATAGGTCTATTTCCTGCTAAAACTTCTTTCAAAAAGTCATCAAATTTTTGCTTTTGCTCTTCATTGCATATTTCTCTTACCTCTTTAAAATGTTTTCGAGTTTCTAAGTCAATAGTGGCGGTAAGTTCCCCAATTCTTTGAGCGGTAGCAGCGGCGTCATTCTCTTCATCGTTCTCTATATCAGTGAAGAGTCTATTTTTTAGCACTTTAATTTTTTTGTTATTATCAGTAATGATTTCGTGGTGAGCATTTTTAAGAGCTTCAAATTGAATGCTTTGTTCTTCATCAAAATTAAGCATAGCCTCTAAAAGTGGCTTTCTTTCTAGCATTGGTTTTTTGGCGGTATTACCAAAGAGCAGGTAAAGTAAGAGGCCTAAATTTATTAGGAGTAAACCTCCTAAAACCCACAGCCATTTTATATTTAAATCTTTCATTTTTTTCTTAGTTTGACCGAGTTTCTTCTTTCGCTTGGTTAATTTCTGCTAAAGAAAATATCGTTAATGTTTAATATAGTTCTAAACCATAGTCGGCGTTTAGGTTATATTCAGACTGGAATGATTCAATAGGCGATTGATTATTAGCCGTATCATCGTTTTTTTGAACAAGCTGCCCAATTGTAACCACATTGATAAGCATCACAAAAGCTAAAGCAGGAATAGCAAAAGAAGGCTTTAGTGCCCAGTTAAACTTTGGTTTGGCTATCAGCTCATTTTCCATCCTTGCCTTCAATCTGGTATAGAAAAAATCTGGCATTTTGACCTGCTCCATTCGTTTAGTTAGACCAAGGGCTTTTTCTATTTCGTCGTTTAAATTATCCATATTCTTCTTCGTAAAATTTTTCCAATAATTTCTTTAAGTTTTGTTTCGCTCTAAAAAGCAATGATTCTACAGACGATTTTGAAAGCTCCATAGTGTCGCAAATATCCTGATAGCTTAGTCCTTCAATATTATGAAGAGTATACGCTACACGTTGGTTGTCTGGTAGTTTGCCAATCGCTTTAAATAATTTACTTGCTCTTTCTTTGTCTTCTAACAGGATTCCAGGATGCTGAAAGTCAGTAGGTTGGTGCTGCATTTGGTTGTCAACTCCAAATATACTTTTGACAAAGGCGAAGCGTTTTTGAGTCTTATTCTTCCTTAAAAACTCTAAAGACTTATTTGATGCTATTCTGTATATCCACGTACTTAGTTTGGAGTCTCCCCTAAACTTTGCTACGGATTTGTAAACTTCTATAAAAACCTCTTGACATATATCTTCAGCTTCGGCAGTATTATGGGTAATTGAAACTACGGTATTATATACACGGTCTTGGTACAATTCCACAACATGCCGAAAAGCAGCTTCTTGCCCATTTTGGAGCTGAAGTATTATGTCTTTTTCGTTCAAAAAAGTTTAGTTTATAGATAGTCAGTTGGAGTGATGCTTGATGTCGAATGTTTTATTCTCCACGAATAAACAAATATGTCTCATCTGTCATCAAGCATCCATCAAATTGTCAAAAAATATCCATTGTTTAATACTTAGATGAAAGTTACTCAAAAAACTTGCGGTGTTGTTTGAAATAATTTGAAGACTTATTTTCGCTTAGTCCAATCGGTTGTTAAACTAGGTAAAGAGGAACAATAAATACGGAGAAAGAATTATCAAGTTTCTCGTACTATTGCTAATGGTTATAGAAGCTATTCAGTAATTGAGCCAATTGTAAAGCAAAAAGTGTCTCGCTTGCAGAAGTAGCTATGCAGAGAAATAAGTTGGTGAAGCTATTCTCTCGCTTATAATAATATAAGCTTATCTTCTTACTATGTTTGAGCCATCAAAGGTTTTCTCTCATCTTGCCCATTATGGGTATTTTGAGAAATAGAGTTCTTAAAGCTTATTTCAACTTTACTATTGTTGAATTTACATAACATGGTATCTCCATGAATGGCCTCAACAAATTTACGGGTGATTTGTAAAGTGTTATCATCTATCCAAGTAGCCGAAGCTGCTATAAGTGAGGGCACATGAATCCTATTTTCTACAGGGAAACTATTGACGGTATAAACATCATTGGTATGCCATTTCTCAATGCCAAAGGTTAGTGTGTTTTCGCCATCTGTGGTATCAAAAATTACGTTTCCTTGGTCGCTGGCTATGTCAAACTTTAAGGACTTAATTCCGTACTCATTTTGAGTAGCTTGAAAAACCTGTTCATTTATTTGAGCGGCATTGGCGGAGCTAGTAATACTTTTTGGAGGACTAATACTTAGATTTTCACATAAGGCTTTTAGCTCTGCATGTGCTTTTCTGTTTTCTCTGAGTGGTTTTCCTTCTACCGCAGGAAGTATGGTATCCCAAATTATCTGCATAGATTTTCCCATGTCAAAAGACTCTGAAGTTACCACAATAGTCATATCATAAGGAGGAATTATGATGCAGTATTGGCCGTAGGCTCCATCTCCTCTATAAAAGCCTGGTTCAGGTTTACATCGCCAAAACTGATAACCATAACCCTGTGACCAGTCCCCGTCTCCTTCCTGTGATTTCGTATGCTTTTTACTGGCCTCAGCCACCCATTCGGCAGAGAGTATTTCTTCACCTTTCCAAGTTCCATTTTGAAGATAAAACTGACCTAGCTTGGCAATATCCTCTGTTTTGACACGCAACCCGTAACCAGCTGTATTTAACCCTTCTGGAGATTTTTCCCAGTCGTAATCGTTTATTTCTAATTTGTCAAAAAATCTTGGTTTCAGGTACTCTTCAAGGTTCTGACCCGTTTTAGCATGAATAATTGCTCCGAGTATATAAGTTGCTCCGGTATTGTAAAAGAAATGAGTGCCTGGAGTATAAGTCAATGGCTGCTCCAGAAAGGATTTAACCCATGTCTGTTCTTTCTCTTTTGCTCTCATGTTTCCAAGAGTACCACTTTCATGACCAGAGTTCATGGTGAGCAGGTGCTTTATCTTCATGTTTTGAAGATTCTCATCTACGGTTTCTGGAAGTTCTTCAGGGAAAAATGAAATCACAGCATCTTCCACCGTAAATAGCCCTTCTTTTACGGCTAGGCCAATGGCCGTACTTGTAAAGCTTTTGCTAAGCGAATATAGCGTGTGTTTATATTCCTCTTTAAACGGGCTCCAATGCCCTTCAGCAATAACATTACCACGGCGAAGAATCTTAAAACTATGCCATTCTAAACCTGATTTATTAGCTTCATTTACAAAACTCGTGATAGCTTCTGAGGCTATTCCCTCAGACTCAGGAGTGACTCTGGGAAAACTAAAGATGTCTGTTACGGAAGTTCCCTCAGAAGTACATTGACTTAGCAAGGCTGGTAAGGCAGTTAAACCTAAAAGGCTTAAAGAACCTTTACTTATAAACTCTCTTCTTGATGTCATTTTCTGGGTTGAATGATTTACTGAAAGAACTATTTCACATGGTATGCCACTACATTGTTCCCAAAAAAAGTAGGAACTACCAGAAGCTTTTTATCTGCTATATAGTCAATATCTGCGGCACCAATATTATCTACAGAGGTATCATTTACTAACGTTTTATTCCAGTCTTTGTCAAAGTGATAGATGTGACCGTCCCAACAGGAAACAAAATAACCATCGCCTATGGCTTCAATACCATCAGCGGTTTTCATACCCGAAGCTAATACGCTTAGTTCTTTACCTTTTTGGTTATATAATTTCCCTGAATTAAAACCTGCCAAAAGGTTTCTTTCTGCCTCATAGAACACACCATTAAGTCTTCCAAGGCTTGTATCTGCAATAGCCACAGTAGTCACGCCATTAGAAATATAAAAGACGGTGTTTAAATCAGAATCAGTTAGAATAATGTCACCATCTGGTGTAGATGCGGCATCATTAAGATACTGAGCACCTTCTACTATTTCTATGGTAGTTTCACCAGTATTCACATCTACGGAAATAAGCTTATTTAAGTCAGTCGCATACAAGGTAGAGCCTACCAAAGCAAGACCTTTTGGGTCGTCAAGGTTTTTGATCCAATGATTATCAATGATTTCTCCATTTGGGCCAACCTTCGCAATATATCCGTCACCATCAAAATCTGCTGCTCTGCCCACACCTATACAAGTGACATAGTAGACATCATTGTTAGCATCATAAATGACAGATTCTGGTGTAATTAAGGTAGTGTCTGTTTTCCACGCGACACTCAAAGAGGGAGCGGCAGAGGATATTGTTTCGGTAGTTTCTTCAGTAGCGTCTTCTGGTTGGCTAGAGCAGCTAAGAAATAAGGCACAAGGTATAAGGGCCAATAAAAGGGTTGATTTCATTTTAGGTTGAGTTTATGATTAATTAGAATAAAATTATAAAATTTATCTTGAATGCTCATGTGCTCGTCAAAACATTGATTTGAAACTATATAGCTCTGACTAAGAAATGCATTTAATCAGTCAATTTTATAAGCAATTAGTTTGTTAGCAAAAAAAGTAGGGACAATTAGGAGATTCTGCTCCTCTATTACGTCAATGTCTGCCGCGTTCACTTTTTGAGCCTCGGTATCAAGTAGTTTGCTCCGTTTACCATTGGTATCTAAGTAGTAAAGCTGACCTTTCCAGCTAGAGATAAAATACCCGTCTTTATACTTTTCAATACCATCAGCACCTTTCATACTATCAGCAAGCACGGTCAAAGTTTCGTTTTCCAGAGCATATAGTTTTCCTGATCCGGAGCCCGTTAGTAAGGTTCTTTTTTCTTCACAATAAATACCATTGAGCCCACCTAGTTCTTCACTTTGGTAAAGGATGGAAATCTCTTCGCCAGATTTAATAAAAACGGCGTTTAAGTCAGTATCGGCTATGAGTACATCGCCACTGCTGTTGGAAGCCACATCATTAAGAAATGTAGTGGTTGCAATATCTTGCTTGCTGATTATTTCAGCGGTGCTTATTTGTATACTTACCAACTGGTCAATATTTGCTACATAGAGCGTATCGCCCACAATGGCCAAGCCTGTGGGTTCGTCCAGCCCAGTAAGCCATTTGTTTTCTATAATTTCTCCGTTTGGGCCAACTTTAGCTATATAGCCATCACCGTCATGAGCAGCAGTGGTCTTAGGACCAATACATGAGACATAGAAAACATTATTGTTTTTATCATAAATTACCGATTCAGGAATCTGAAGTAAGGTGTCCGTTTCCCAGGCTATAGTCAGTTGGGGTGGCTCTAAGGTTTGGCTTGTTTCCTTACTACTTTCAGAACATTTTAAAAAGAGAAACCCCGAGGCTAATAGGGCAATAATGTATAATGATTTCATTGGGTTAAATTAGATTGAACATCTAAATTAATCATTCAAGTGCCTAAATCTATAGAAAAGGGTTTCTAATGACTTAATTGAACAACCTAGAGTCAAACTCAAATTTCTTGGTCTCTATTATTTTAACCTTATCAAAATTAGGGTGAAACGGATTAATGAGGTAGTTGAAGTCGCCCTCCACACAAGCCGAAGGCGTTTTCATGAGGAGGTAGTCTCCTTTTTTAAGAAAACTATCGCCAAGTTTTTGCGTAAAATCTCCATGCGGAAGTACATCCCATCCATCTGGAAGTACTTCGTTTGGGATTTGATAAATAGCGAAATCGTCAGGTATATAAACCTTGATAAGGAAGTAATCTATTGGTAAGCTATGAAGGGGAGTTCTAACCGAAATTTCCACCGTGCAAAGAGCTATAGAACTAGAAGTGTATAAAACCTGCATACCCTTGCTGTTCCATCTGCCACCAAAGAGTCTAGCACCAGTACCAGAAATGTCTTCTTTGTAAGGACCAGAAGCCAAACGATAAACTATCATGCAAGTACACCGTGGGCTATTCTTCCTATTTCGTCTTTGACCATGGTAATGCCGAAAGAGGTAACCAGAAGCTCTTTTGGAGTGCGGCCACCTAGGGCTAGGTTCTTATTTATGAGCCATTGATTGAGAGTGTTTTCATTACCGAAAATACTCAAACCAAAGTCATAAAGGTTTTCAAGAAGGATTATTCTGTCGGTTTGGAGTGGGTCAAATTTTTTGTTTTGCTCACGATACCTGATGATGGTACGCTCAGAAATATGAAGGAAATTTGACCAGTCTTTTTGAGAAAAACTCTTACTCACAGGCAAATTTGCCACGTATGCATAACCATAACCTGCCATGGCCTCTTCTGCTATGTTTAGACTCTGGTTATCATCAATGATTTTATATTTTTTATCTTCTCCCATATCATTTTCCTTTAAACAAAAGTCGTAAATTTATTGACAATTGTCAAATTTATCCCCAAAAAAAGAGAGAACCATTGGCTCCCTCTAATAAAAATAATAAATAAAATATATTAAATAGCCTCCAAAATACGCTCTACAGCTACTTCTCGGCCTATTCTTTCTTTAAGTTCTGAAATTGGCACTCGCTCTTGCTCCATAGAGTCTCTGTGTCTTATGGTGACACAGTTATCGTCTTTGGTTTCATAATCTACCGCTATGCAGAACGGAGTTCCTATCAAATCTTGGCGGGTATATCTTTTACCTATGGCTCCTCCTTCATCATAAACTGTTCTGAAAGATGATTTCAAGGAGTTCGCTATCTCTTGTCCTAGTTCAGCTAAGCCATCCTTTTTAACCAAAGGAAGCACGGCGGCTTTCACAGGAGCCAAAGCAGGGTGTAGTTTCAGGTATGTTCTTTCTTTTTGCTTCTCACCTTCGCCTACCATTTCTTTTGTGAAAGCATTACAGAAAGTAGCTAAGAAAAGCCTATCAGCTCCCACAGAAGTTTCTACCACGTAAGGGATATAGTTTCCGTAAGGCTTATTAGTTTCTGGGTTTACAGTTGGGTCAAAGTACTGCTGTTTCTTTTTAGAAAGAGCTTGGTGATTACTTAAATCAAAATCTGTTCTCGAGTGAATTCCTTCAATCTCACGGAAACCAAATGGGAATTTATATTCAATGTCAACCGCTGCATTAGCATAGTGAGCTAATTTATCATGGTCGTGATATTTTAGACTCTCCGCAGGCAATCCAATGGCCTTATGAAAACTTAAACGAGTTTCTTTCCATTCTTTATACCATTCCATCTCTGTGCCAGGGCGAACAAAGAATTGCATTTCCATTTGTTCAAACTCACGCATTCTGAAAATAAACTGACGAGCCACAATTTCGTTTCTAAAAGCTTTACCAATCTGAGAAATACCAAATGGTACTTTCATGCGACCACTTTTCTGAACATTCAAGAAATTGACAAAAATACCTTGGGCCGTTTCAGGTCTTAGGTAAATAGTGCTAGAGTCGTCTGCCACAGAACCTATTTGCGTAGAAAACATCAAGTTAAACTGACGAACTTCTGTCCAGTTTAAAGTTCCTGAAACAGGACAAACAATGTTTTCAGAGATAATCAATTCTCTTACGCCTTCTAAGTCTTCGTCTCCTAAAAGTTTACCCATTTTAGCTAAAAGGGCGTTTGCTTCATCCTCCTTTCCAGCTTCAGAAAGTAACTCAGCCTTACCTTCTAAAAGTTGGTCGGCTCTGTATCTTTTCTTACTGTCTTTATTGTCAATCATCGGGTCGTTAAAACCGTCTACGTGGCCAGAGGCTTTCCAAGTTAATGGATGCATGAAAATGGCTGCGTCTACCCCAACAATATTGTCATTAAGCTGCGTCATGGCTTTCCACCATACAGCTTTTAAGTTATTTTTTAATTCTACACCGTTTTGTCCGTAATCATAAACAGCCTGAAGACCGTCATAGATTTCTGAAGATGGAAAAACAAAACCGTATTCTTTTGCGTGAGCAATAATATCTTGAAGAGTAGTGGCTGGTGCCGACATGATTATATCTTTTTTGTTCTGAAAATATTGAGCTGAGAAAGGATTAATCAAAGAAGATAAATCACTAAATCCCTCAAAAGCATCGCAAAACTAAGGAAATGCTCTTAAATTTCGATTAATTGATGAGGACTAATAACAGACAAAACAGTATGCAGCAGCAAAATCTCCCTTTAGTAAGTGTAAAATGGTTAAATGAGCAATCGAATGTGGTGATTGTAGAAGCTAAAATGAAACCAGTGAAAGCACCGGATGACTGGGAGTCTGGCTATAAAATTCCGAATGCTGTCATGATGGATATTAATGCTGATTTCAGTGTTTTAGATACTGATTTGCCGCATATGATGCCTTCAGACGAGTACTTTACGGCTGCTGCTCAAAATATTGGAATTAATAAGGACTCCATAATTGTGGTATACGACCAAGTAGGAACCTACGGAAGTGCAAGAGCCTGGTGGATGTTTAGGGCCATGGGGCATAGAGAGGTTTATGTTTTAGATGGTGGATATCCAGCTTGGAAAGAAGCAGGTTTTGAAACGGTAAAAGCAGAATGGCCAAAAGTAGCCAAAGGGGATTTTGAAGCTAAAACAGATAAAAAACTGTTTTACAGAGCTGATGATGTCTTGTCAATTATAGATAATAGCTCCTATCAGATTATGGATGCTCGTTCGCAAGGAAGGTTTGATGGAACAGCTCCCGAGCCAAGAGCAGGTTTAAGAGGAGGTCATATTCCTAATTCTGTTTGTTTACCCTTTCCTACCGTTCAAGATGGCATTCACATGAAATCTAAAGAGGAGTTAAAAGCTATTTTTGAAACCTTTGACCTAGATAACAAAAGTTTAGTTATGAGCTGTGGTTCTGGCGTAACAGCCTCTGTAATTGCTCTTGCTGCTGAAATAGCAGGCTATAAAAACGCTGCTGTCTATGACGGAAGCTGGGCAGAGTGGGGGATGCCAGGGGAATTACCGGTGGTTAAATAGTCTAATTCTCTTTGTTGAATCGTTTGATGATATGGGGCTTATCCTTAGTAATTATATAAAGAAGATAGTTTCCAGAGATTAACTGTGAAATACTAATACTCTGTTTGGCTTCAGGACTTGACCATTTCGCCATTTGGTTACCTTTTGAATCAATTATCATAAATGTTCTAGGTGCCTCTGTACTACCTAATTCTATTTTTAAAAAGTTGCTAGACGGGTTTGGATAAATAGAAACGTTTGGTACTTCCATTTTTTTTGAAAGAACCTTTTCTTTGATGACTAAATTAAGTGTAATTATTGAATCACAACCCATAGAGTTAGTTAATGTATGAGTTATAGAATTGGTAGTTTCATTATAAGTATTTCCGTCTATCCAATTTACTGGAGAATTGGAAATAATTAAATCAGTGTTTTTTGAACGGAAACAGTTATTCTCGTCATTTTCATTATAATAAATCCTCATGGAATAATTAGAATAACTGCTGGTTCCGGCTAACACCACATCAGGATCATTATCACCATCCAGATCAGCGAATTTTACTTTGCTATTATAAACGCTTTCAAAAATAGTACCTTCTACTTTTGTGAAATTTGCATTCCCATCATTTTTATAGAGAATGGTATGGATTTCTAGACCATCTGAACTTCCTGTTACAATTATATCCTCATCTAAATCTCCATCTACATCAGCAAAATCGAAACTATCATTTAATACTCCAGCTAAAACTTCATTTTCCGTCTTAAACATGAAATTACCCTTACCGTCATTTAAATATATTCTTGAGTTTAATTGTGAAGTTGAGGTGTCCGAGATAACGTACAACATATCCATATCATGATCATTATCAAGATCTTCAAAGCCGAAATAGCCGCTTACATCAGAATTTGGTATAGAGTCAAACATTAGGCTGAATACGCCATCACCATCATTCTTATAAAAACTCAAATCTGATAGTAAACTATCAGTTTGACCACTTATTACTAAATCCAAATCAATATCTCCATCTAGATCCACAAGTTCAATATCATAACAACTAACTGGTTTGATAGAATTTCTTAAATCTTCATAAAATAGACCAAATCCATTATTTAAGAATATTTTAGTAAACCTTTGAGATTTACTACCAGAATTCCAATTGAATCCAGATATTACCAAATCAATCGAACCATCTAGGTTTACATCTCCAGATTCAATTTTCACAACACGGTCAACACCGTTATTGGATATTAGTTTGTCAAAACTAAAGAGATCATTGTTTATAAATACTTCAACAGCTTCAAGGTTTGTAATTATATCGACGTCGGTATCTGAATCTATATCACTGAGAAGAATTTCATATCCAGATGATTTGTCGTAAGTGGATTGAAATTCTCTATTTCCCTGATTAGTCAATACTTTAAGTTCAAACCCCTTTTCAGCGGTCCAATGGGAAAGAACAATATCGTTATCAGAATCATTATCAATATCGTCTATTGCAATGGAACGGGTTGAAAGGTCTTTGATGATCTCAGGTGTGTTTTCAATGAATCCTCCACCTTTAATAGGGTTAGTGATTTCTAGGTTAAGTGAAACAGTAGAATCACAACCATCTGCGTTTTTTAAGATAACGATGGCCTCATTGTTTGATTTATAATAAGTAACGCCATCTATCCATTGAAAGGTGGACTCTGCGGTCACCTCATGGGTTACATAATGTGGTATACAACCTTCATTTACATATAATTTTCCGTTTATAACTAGGTTGCTTTTGAGACTTTCATTAATTACATCAATAAATGATGTCGAACCTAAAAAAGGGCTATTCGAGCCTAAGAATGGAGTTTCAGGGATTCTTACAAATTTATTTTGACCGTAGTTAATGAACAAACTTGGGGTATTTCCAAAAGGAAGAATTATGTCTAAATCTGAATCATTATCGGCATCAAAGAATTCAAAGTTCCAGTTTGGTAGTTTTTGGAGGACAAGATCTGGTTCAATAATAAGTATTTCATTATTAAACGAACTTGAGCTATCATTCTCTAACATTAACAAACCATTATAATCGTTGTTGATTATATCTAAATCGTTATCAGAATCTAAATCTATAAGTCTAAAATCTAGAAGTGACTTAAATATTTTTTTCGAAATAGGGTAATTTCCAAATCCATCATTAAAAAAAAGTAAAGTTGACGTTCTTAAGAGATTGTTTTCATAATAGCGACCTGAATAAACTAAATCTAAATCATTATCGCCATCTAGATCTCCGAATTGAAATGTTAGATCTTTAAATGTAGGTAGATTATTGTCTTCTTTAAAAGCGAAATTTCCCAATCCATCATTTATATAAATAGCAGAAAACTCAAAAAGAGTAACTTTCTCATTTATTCTTTCTACCCTGCTACCAGAATAGAAAATGTCAAGGTCGTTGTCATTATCAATATCTAAAAGTTTTGCCTTTTCATAGTTACTAGGTTTGAATGAGTTTCGATTGTCTTCCTTGAAAACTCCATTACCTTGATTCAGGAATAACTTGTTGGAGAACCTATCGTTAATGATTTGATAACTGGCAAATATGTCTAAATCACCATCGTTGTCTATATCGCCAAAGTCAATTCGATACATGACTTTATTTGATAATTCAGGATTATTAAGTAATTCAAATTGATTATTTCCTTGATTTATATAAGTAACCGTAGAGGATGAAGTTCCTTTGGAACTGCCCGAAACTATTATGTCTTTTTTACCATCTCCATTAATATCTGCGGAAGTTTGGGTGGTTACGGAATAGAAGTTTTCAAAAAAATCAATTTCAGTTAACCTAAAGCCACCTAATGATGTACTATCATTCAGATTATTCGAGGGGAGCGACGAATAAATATTTAGAAAATAATAGTTTTTAGGCTGGATGTTCATATCATCTATGGCGAAAAGACTTCCGAATGAAAATATGAAGAATACTATCAGAGTAAATTTCATAAGGTATGGTACTGTTATAAGTGAACTTTTTTAATCACCGCTTAACAAATTTCAAAGACTCGCTTTTAATCCCGTCTTGGTATTTGAGTATATAAGTTCCAGAGGGTATTGGGCTAATGTCAATTAATTGCTCCTGCTTCGAACTCTTCCAATTGACCAGTAGTTGACCTTGGGAGTTTATAATGGAGTAATCATGCGGTTGAATAACTCCTTTATTTTTAATCTTTAAAAGATTATTTGACGGGTTTGGATATACCGAAATTGCCATATTTATACTTTCATTAGAAAGTACTTTTTCTTTTATAAGAAGGTTTAAAGTAACTATCGAGTCGCAGCCCATTGCATTGCTTAGTGTATGCGTTACGGAGTTTGTGGTTTCAAAATAAGTATTTCCATCTATCCAACTTACCGGAGCATCCGAAATGATTAAATCTGACGAATATGTAGTATAGCACTCATTGTCTTTGTTTTCGCTATAATAGATTTTAGTTACGGCCTTATCCGACTCAAGAATACCCGTAATAATCACATCTGGTGCAGTGTCTCCATCTAAATCTGCCACTTTTATGTCTGAATAGCGTACACCGACCATGGCACTATTTGGGTTTCTAGAGAAATTTAGGCTCCCGTTATTTCTATAAATGGAGGTAAATAGATTTCCTGAATTATCTTCTTCATTGACAATAAAATCAGAATCTCCATCTCTATCTAGATCTGCAAAGTCCATAGCCCAGAAAAAATACTCATCATCTAGGCTATTTATTTGTGTGAATTCGCCATCTCCATTATTCTGGTATATTCTAGTAAAACTGATGTTTGAGCCACTTTCCCAGCCAGAAATTACAAGATCTAAGTCAAAGTCTCCATCGAGGTCTTGAAAGCCCCAGTTTGGTCTTATAATAATAGGGATTTTAGAGTCAAATAAATCAAAAGAGCCGAGTCCATCATTTTTATAAACTTTGAAGAAGGATTCTCGAGTGTTTTCTCCCACTATAATAATATCCAGATCTATGTCACCATCAATATCCACTAGTTTGACATCGCCAGCAAATGGATCAATTATAGCTTGATTAGTGGTGCTATATAATCCACTACCATTATTAGTGAAAATATTTGAATAATATCTTTGAAAAGCACCATCATAGCCACTTAAAACAAAATCTGGAAAACCGTCTTGGTTAAGATCTCCAAACTCAATAGCGGCTGAGGATAAACTTGGAGCAATTGATTGATTTGTGTTTTCGAAAAATCCTGAACCCGTATTTGTATAAATTGTAACTAGGTCATTAAGGATAATTAAATCCATGTCTTTATCTCCATCAATATCTATGAACTCAATTTGACTATTGTAACCATCTGGGAAGCCTCTTTGAGAATGGTTGATAAATTTCCTGTCGCCTTGATTTATGTAAATGTTTGATCCTAAATTATTCGCTATACCAGAGATGGCTAAATCTATTTTGTTATTGCCATCAACATCTCCTAATGCTATAGAAGCATACTTCGCGGCTTCAAAGACTTTTGGTGTAACTTCTATAAATCCACCCTCCCTAGGAGTGTTTCGGATTTCTAGGTTGAGGGCAATAATTGAGTCACAATCATATTGGTTTTTAAAAATGACTCTGGAATAGTCATTTGATTCATCATAAGTTTTACCATCAATCCATGTATAAGGATAGTATGAAACTATGCTATCTACCACATAATTAGGGGTACAGCCATCATTAAAGTAAATTTTATCATAAGAAACTATGTCCAAATAACCATCTTCATCTAAATCTATTAAGTCAGGATTATATCCTAGGTGTTCTAAAAATGGGCTGTCAATAGCTTTTGTGAAGTTTCCTGTTCCATCATTAATATATATAAAAGGCCATGGACGATCACTGGCAATTAGATCTAGGTCTCCATCATTATCGAAGTCGCCATATTTGCTTATTCTTGACCAAATGAATGGAGAAGAGGAGTCATAAGTTTTTTTTAAGAATGAATTGTCACTTGACCCAGAGAAGACGGTGGTGGAATAAACAGAGTCTACAATAGTTCTTCCATGAATAATTACATCGTCAAAGCCATCATTATCAATATCCCCTAGGTCTCCAAATTCTATAAAATAGTAATCTGACTCAAAATTTTTTTCTTCTTCAAATTGACTGGAACCGTTATTTATAAAAAGAGCCTCTATTCTGTCGGAAAAAGTTTCGCCGAAACCTCTAAGAAGAATATCTAAATCATTATCACCGTCAACATCTCCAAAAGAAGTTTTGGCGTTTTGTAAATCTGGGAAATTACTATCGTTAACAATTTCAAACTTTCCTAAACCTATGTTTTTTAATACGGCAGTTTTGGGGATATAGGTTATTAAAGTATCTTGGTTTATTGGAATTTGCCCAAAAACCAAAAAATCAATTAATTCATCCGAGTTATAGTCAAATGGAATAATTGTATTAAAACTAGGAAGTTCTCCCTCTAGTTCAGTTTGGCGAATAAAGCCTTGTTCTTTATCGTTGAGATATATCCTAAATTCGCTAGTATAACTCTTTAGGTTACGGCCATAAACTAAAAAATCATCTAAGCCATCATTATTAATATCCTCAAATACAAGTTTGATAATACGGATATCTAAAAATGATAAGTGTGAATTATCTAACTCGTAAATTCCTTTAGATTTATTTAAATAAATTCTTAAATCTGAAGAAAGGGAACCAGTAATGTATGTTATAATGTCTAAGTCTCCGTCATTATCTATATCCGCGAAACACTTTTCTCTGTTTTTTGAAATAAATGAAAACACGGTGTCTCGTGTAAATCCACCGCCAGAGATTTCACGAATTATTTCAACGTCAATATTTGCTATCGAATCACAGCCGTTGGTATTTATAAGCGTGTCACTTATCCCATATGAGCTCTCAATATAACCGTGTCCATTTAAATAAAGGGGTTTTCTGCTAGTGAAAGTGTTATTTGAGAATGAAGTATGGCCTAGGTTTAATCTTAAATTTATTATAGAATCGCAGCCAAACTCACTCCTAAGTCTAAGCTGTGCCGTAGCGTTGCTTTCATAATAAGTAATACCGTCAATCCATTTTAAAGAATCACAAGCATTTATAAAATCATATTCATTATAAACTATACACCCTTTTCCTTCTGAAATATAAAACCTCCCTTTCCCCGTGGAGTCGGCTGGCCCTGTTATTAAAATATCTAGGTCATCGTCATTGTCTGCATCGAAACTGATAATGGAGGTTGGGCTTATATCAGTAGTCGAAGGTTTAATTTCGCTGGCAAAAACAAAAGTCCCATTTTTATTATTTCTATAATAGTAGGCTGTTGATATTCCAATTGATTGACTAAACCCGTTCATCAAAATGTCCTGAAAACCATCGGAGTTCATGTCAGCAAAGCTTATGGAAGATAATACGAAATCTTGAAAGGTTGACATTGTGTCTTCTAGGAAGTTACCTAAACCGTCGTTGGTATAAAGTTTGGAAATGGGTTTATTCGCCTCGGAACTAAAGCCTGTAATAAGAAGGTCGTCGTCTCCGTCATTTTCAATATCTCCAAATGCGATAGATGATGCATAAACATTATCAAAAGGGATATTTAACTCTTCCGAAAAGTTACCACTTCCATCATTTTTATATAGTTTAGTACTTCCTCCGCTTCCGTTATGACCTGTTATGATGAGGTCATAATCTGAATCAAGATCGATATCATTAAAGGCAATAGAAGATTGGTGGACGCCTTCAAATAAGTTTTGGGAAGACTCCTCGAAAAAACCGGAACCATCATTTATAAAAAGTTTGGCAATACCATTACCTTGACCTATACTGCCAGTAATAAACAGGTCGGGGTCATTGTCCGCATCTACATCAGCAAAAGCCACAGAAGAGAAATACACTCCCGGCAAGTTGTTTGTTTCGTTTAGAGTGAAGTTTCCAAGACCGTCGTTTATGTATAAATGAGCTATCGGGTTCTCGTCACTATTCATTCCAGTGATGAGTAAATCTTCATCATTATCCATGTCAATATCTGCAAAGGATACTGAAGAACGATAGACCCCTTCAAACAGGCTGTCAGCCTGTTCTGTAAAGTTTCCTCCAGAGCTATTAAGGTATAGTTTTGAAATCGATATTCCACCAGAGGCTAAACCAGAAATCATAACATCAATAAATCCATCACCGTTGACATCTGAGACATCTACAGAAGACCAACTTGTGCCAGTAAAAGGGGAGGGACTTAGCTCAGTGAAAGTTTGTGCTTGGCTAGTAGTTGCAAATAATAGGAGAAGTAAAAGAGTTTTTTGCCAAAGATTCATGGATTTGGGTTTATTTGAATCCAATATAATTGGTTTCTTTCTAAACCAAAGGCCAATAAAGCAGAATATTACCTCGTGGGGCAAATTAGCTCCTATATCTCATCTGCCTAAACTCACCGCTTAACAAACTTCACTGATTGGCTCTTAAGCCCCTCTTGGTATTTGATAATATATGTTCCAGAGGGCAATGGACTAATGTTTATTGTTTGCTCTTTGAGATGGCTTTTCCAAGTTCTTACTTTTAAACCAACCGTGTTGAAAATTTGATATTCAAGGATTTCTTGTGGCTCATACCCAAGGTCAAATTTTAGTTGTTCCCCACTAGGATTTGGGAAAATAGTAACTGAAGTCTCCAGCTCATTTGCTAGGGGAATTAGCGTAAGATTTAAACTCAAGGTAGAGTCACAGCCAGCCTGATTTGTTAAAGTATACGTCGCCGTATTATTACTTTCAAAATAGGTGTTTCCGTCTATCCATTGGTATTCGTCAGTGGCGGTTACGATATCGTTCTGGCTATCACTATGGTTTATTGTAAGGTCAAGTAATATGACAGAGTCACAGCTCATTTCTCTCGAAATAATGTGACTTACCGTATTTGTTGAATTGGTATAAACCTTCTCATCTATCCAGCGAAAGGAGTCACACTTGGTCTGAACATCAGTAAAGAATTCACTTGTACAGCCAATATTACGGTAAAGCTTAGTATCAGAAGAACCACTAGTAAAAAATAAGTCTTCATTTCCATCTAAATCATAATCTCCAAAACTTACATAGGTTTTAGTTCTAGAGGCTATTGGAAAAGTCAAACCTTCTGTAAAGTGTGTTTTTCCGTCATTCAGAAAGAAACTATTAACATAATGTACATTCCCATTCCAATGGCCTAAATACCCGCTAATATATAAATCAACATCATTGTCGTTATCAATGTCGACTAGAGATAATGTGCCACTTGAAAACCTTGGCAATGCAGTATCAATACTTTCAAATTTACCACTGCCGTTGTTTAAAAAAAGTTGAGTTATTGTCTCTGGTTCGCCATTAAAAGCAAGCGGTCTTGGGATTCCAGAAATGAAAATGTCTGGGAGGTTGTCTCCATTTATATCCACAATCTCAGCAAAATTATAGTCAAAAAGTGTTAAGAAGGTGGTAGTGTCTTTTGTGAATTCTCCATTGCCGTTATTCTTGAAAACGTTAGAGATAACCTGGCCATCATTGTTTGTTCCACAAATAAGCAAGTCTTCATCACCATCTTTATCAATATCAGCTGCAGAAATATCACCATTATGGATGTCCTCTAAACCAATATTAGTAACAATTGAAAAATTCCCGTTACCATCATTAAGATAGGCGTTTGTTTTAGCCCTACCCGAGCTGTCTTTCCCAAAAATTATAAAATCTGCTACACTATCTGCGTTCAAATCAACCTTTTTTAAATTTGATTCATTTAATGGGCTTAAATCAATAGACGTTCTAAGGTCAAAGTTACCTGAGCCATTATTTGTAAGCATTTTTAGAAATGGATTCCCTTGAGAATCAAAACCATTGATTAGAATATCGGGGAATTGGTCTGTGTCAAAATTTGAAACCAAGAAATCAAGAACAGACAAAGACTCATTTTGTTCAATGATAGGAGTTATTTCAAATGAATCTTCACCCTTATTCATATAAATTACCAAATTAGGGCTTCCTTCCGTAATTGTACTAGATTGAATGATGTCTAACTTTCCATCCAAATTGAAATCTTCAAAATGGGAAAGAGAGGGGTTAAAGTTTATTTTAAGAAATGGGGTGCCACTCCCAGATTCTACAAATTTTTGAGCCCAAAGCGAAGATGATAAAAATAAAAGAGTGATTAATGGAAATAGTAGTTTTTTCATACAGCTAATATGAGTTTATGTACCGATAAAAATATGGTTGATTTTTAGTGTCAATTATCAAGACCAAGGTAGCCTGAAACTTTTTTTAAACCAATGCTCCCTCGCTACAATTCTTGCATATTTCTACCTCGGAACGAGAAGAGATTAGTGCCCTTCTAAAATTAGTATAGGAAGGAGAATTCCAGACTTCTTTGAAAGATTGGTCTTGTAGCGAACCCATCGGGTGTTCGGCGTCTTTATCAAAACAGCAGGGTACTAGTGTGCCATCCCAGGTAATTACACAGCTGTGCCACATTTTCCAGCAGTGGTCTAGTAATTTGTTTTTGATACTGAAAGTACCGTCCTGATTGTCTCTATACCTTGAGTATTTGTCTATGGTTGGTATGAGTTCATTGCCGTTTTCGTATTCATATATTTGAGCCGTTTTGAGCCTAACTTCATTCACGCCAAGCTCATTAGCTAGTTTGTAAACATCGGCAATTTGATGTTCATTTGGCTTTACCACTAAAAATTGAAAAATAACATGAGGCGTTTTTGATTTCAACTTCTTTTTAGCGGCTATTAAGTTCTTAGTGCCTTCTAAAACTTTCTCTAATTTACCTCCCACACGGTACTGTTGATAGGTTTCTTGTGTGGTTCCGTCTATGGAGACTATCATTCTGTCAATACCAGACTTGACAGTTTTTTCTGCCACATTTGGCGTTAAATAATGAGCATTCGTGGAGGTCGCGGTATAAATTTTCCTTTCTGAGGCAAACTTGACCATCTCCAAGAAATCGGAATGAAGGTAAGGCTCGCCTTGAAAGTAGAAAGTCATGTAAAGCAAGGTGTCTTTTAACTCGTCTATAGCTTTTTCATAAAGGTCCTTTTGCAGCATTCCCGTTGGCCGAGTAAACGAACGTAAGCCGCTGGGGCATTCAGGACAGCGGAGGTTGCAACTAGTTGTTGGTTCAAAACCTAGGGCAATTGGCAAACCAGCTATCTCGGGCCGTTTAGTGAGCTTAGAAAAACCATAACTTCCTAAAATAGACAAGCCATTCCAAATTCGCTTTGGAGTAAGTTTGCTTGCAAAATTTAGTCCGTCTTTTAAGTTCATTAATCTAGTGGAATTTGACTATAAATTGATTGTAAACGTTCTTCGGTTTCTGCTGAGAATACTTCTTTTAAAGCACTATTTGCATCTTTTAAGTCTATTAGAAGCATTAAGGCCTGTGTAGCCGAAAATCTTCCATACCATTCGGAATCATTAAGGGCAATATCTTTCAAGAAAGGAATACTGGCAATCTGTGTTATGGTATCAGTGCTAACTAAAAAGGAACCGAAAATCCCCATAGTTTGGTAAAGCTCTCCACTGCTAAGTTCACCTAATTTATTTTTAAACCAGTCTAAATCTTCAGGTTTTCCTTGTAAAGCTTTGTAACCGGCCACGGCCGAAAATACATTTACGTCGTCAATGTTCTCAAATTTCTTTGTTAATTCATCTGCATCAGGTGGCTGATTTATCAAAATAGCCTCCAAAGCGGCAGCTCTTACCGTGTATGAGGTGTCTTCTAACGCTTTTCTGAACAAGAGGTCATTTTGAGGGTTTAGGAAATTCTTCATGGCTAAAATAGCCGCTCCTCTAACTTGAGATTTTGGGTCAATCCTAATTAAAGACTGCAAGTTTTTTTCAACCTTTAAAAACTCGTCACCATCATAATTAAAAAACTTATGAGCTGCCAGTTCTCTTATTTTCCAAAAATCATCTTCCATTGCTTTTAAAGCTAAGTTCCTTTTTGCTTTGTCAAACATCGGATTGGGAGCCATGTTATTGTCTGATTCCTTTTCTGCGGTTATTTCATTAAAGGCCTTAAACCTGGCTATCGCAGATTTAGAGTTTTCAAATTGACTTATTAGTTCTTTCGTTTTTTGCTTTTGACTGATTACCGCAAGAGCATAGCCATCTGGGTCTATCGCCACGTAAGTTGGTTTGTTGTCTAACTGAAAACTGAAAGTTTGACTTTCTTTATTCAAATAAACATTTTTACGTGTCACACCTTCATCAGTACCTATTTCTACAGCTAAAGGTAGTTGGTACACCCAGTCGTTTAATGAGTCAATGGTTTGCTTAATATTAAGAGATAAAACCTCCGATTTATAGGAGTATTCTACTTCCAATCTCGGATGACCCTTCTTTAAAAACCATTGGTCAAAGAACCAGTTGAGGTCTCTACCTGTAACATTTTCAAAGGCTAATCTTAAATTACTTATTTCAGCATTATTGAACTTACCATTCTCAAGATATTGCTTTAGAGCTTCAAAGAAAGCTTGGTCGCCCACTTCATTTCTTAACATATGTAAAATACGGCCACCTTTTGCGTAAGAGTGGCTGTCAAACATGTCTTCCTTGTCAGAATAGCCATATCTTATAACTGGCTCCTGCTTATTTTCAGCTTCATCTAGGTATTGATTTAATGCAGTAAAGTTTAACCAGTCGCCTTCATCTTTTCCATATTTATGATTTGCCCAAAGGTATTCGGAGTAGTCGGCAAAAGCTTCGTTCAAAGGTAAATTGGCCCAAGATTCAGCCGTTACTAAATCTCCAAACCAATGATGGAAAAGCTCATGAGCAATCACACCATCATCATTATTATCAACTATTTGGTTGTCATTTTTCTGAATGCCGCTACCGTGAATGGTTGCCGTAGTGTTTTCCATGGCTCCACTCACATAATCTCTTACAGCTATTTGAGCATATTTTTGCCAAGGGTACTTGGTTTGAAGAAGCTCTTCAAAATACCTTATCATTTCTGGTGTTCTACCGAAAATACTATAGGCGTATTTTTCATATTGGCGTTCTACGTAATAACTGACCTCAAAAGCTTTAAAGGTAGAATCAGTTACTTTTTTGAAGTCACCAGCTGCTATCATGGACAAATAAACAGAGTGTGGTATGTTTTGAAACCAAGTGTCTGTTTTTGTGCCATCCGCATTTTCTTTGCTGTTTTTTAGTAGACCGTTTGAAAGCGTGGTAAAATGCTTAGGTACAGTGAGTGAGATTTCTTGCGTGTGTTTTTGGTTTGGAGAATCTAGGGTTGGAAACCAGCAGGAGTTGTATTCAGTTTCTCCTTCAGACCAAATTTGCTGTGGCTTGTTTTTGTCAGGATTAATGAAATACAAACCTTTATATTCTAAGCCTTTTAAAGCTGGTACTTTACCAAGTTCGTCTGGTTTTGCAGTGTAGTTTATTTTTATGTTGATAGTCTCTTTGGCATTAAAAGGTCGGCCAAGTGGTATCTCTAATTTGAGCCCATTGTATTTAAAATCAACAGTTTGGTTATTTAAGGCTACTTTTTTAATATCAAAACCTTTGGCATCCAGTATCAGATTTTCCTGTGGATAAAACCATGGCTTTAAGGTCAATTCAGCCTGTGCCTCCAAGTGATTTGTAGACCAATCTGGCTTAACATCTAGTTTAGTATGAATGAGGTCAAAGAGTTTTGTTTCTGAGGCATTGTAATTTTGTTGAGCATAAGAAATGCTCACCAAAAACATTACGAAAAATAAGCTCCCTGAAAGTTTTTTCATGAATATAGTTTCAATTATTTAAGTCATTAAAGTACTGCTCCTTATCTAGCGTCAAGGTATAGCCGTATTCGTCGTCTTTATCTAACATCCCCACCTTATAGTCTCGTTTAAAAACAAAATCATCTAAACTAGCGTATCCACCTTTTATCTGAAGTGTCAAAATCAAGGTAGAAGGATTATACGTCCAGCGACATTCGTCTACATCCATGTCTAGGAAATTGACACCGGCACAGGCATAAATAGTTTCACTACTCTGATAATCGTATTCCAAACGTCCGTTTGGTAAAAATTTCCAAATCATGGTATTGAGGTCCACTTTCTTTTTTTCGTAGTTGACAAATACCAAAGAGTTATTTTTAATGTCTGAGGTTTCAAGAATCCAATTAGTGGATGCATCTAAAAGCTGTAAGTACTGAGCAGAAGCCGCATTACCTAATAGGATTAATCCTATAAAAAGGAGTTTTTTCATTTTTTAAGAAATAGTAGTTATAGTTTCGTTCATAAATTTAACGGCTTTTTTAGCTGGAAAGTACGAGGCCAAGAAAGCAATTAAGCTAATACCAATAATGGAGATAATTACATCGGAGGTTTTCAATAAAATAGGGTAGGCGTCTATTATGGCGTATTGCATGCCCATTTTTAGCCATCCGAAATGCATTTGAGACCAACAAATACCTACGCCAATTATTAGACCGATAATGCCACCAGTAAGAGCTATTATTGCTCCTTCCGACAAGAATATGCGTTTCACTAAAGACTCGCTTGCTCCCAAAGCAGAAAGTGTTTTAATGTCTTCTTTTTTGTCTAAAACAAGCATGGTAAGTGCAAAAAAGATGTTAAAACTGGCAATACCTATAATAAACAAAAGAGCAATGAATATGAAGAGCTTTTCAATTTTAATAGCTCGATAAAGACTAGCGTTTTGCTCATCTCTATCTTTGACTTCAAAGCTATCACCTAAAATAGATTTAATCTCTTTTTTGACTTGAGCTATTTGGTTTTCTGTGGTAACTTGAATTTCGTAACTAGTTCTTTCACCTTCCATTTCGGTGAGTTGTGCCATTAGTTCTATTGGGATATAGACCAGGTTGTCAAATTGTTGTTCTAAAACAAAGGCTCCAGAAACAGGAAGTGTAACTTTACTGATATTACTCTCCGGATTAAGAACATTCATTTTTTGATTCTTAGGATACCAAAGTTCAAGCTGCCTGAGATAGTTGAAAGTTTGAAGATTAAGGGTATTATAGACTCCACCACCTACAAAGGCATAATTTTCATCTTCATATTTTAGGAGAACTTCACCATCAATCACACTCTCTTTTAACTGTGAATGGGTTTCAAAAGTACTGTCAACGCCTTTGACCTGAACTATTATCTGGTCATCTTCTCTTCTAGCGAGGGCGTTGTCCTCAATAACCTGAATCACATTGGTCACGTTATCAAGCTCCACTATTTGTTGAAATGTTTCAGGGTCAAAATCAAAGGCCTTTGAATTGGCAGATTTAACCTTAATGTCGGGGTCGCTACTTTTGAAAATAGTTCTGTTAAGCTCTTCTAGACCATTAAAAACCGATAAAACTATAATGAGTGAGGCTGTGCCCACACATACGCCAAGCATCGAAATCAACGAAATGAAATGAATGAAACTTCTTTTCTTTCGAGAGAAAAAATACTTTTTCGCAATGTGAAAAGACAGATTCATTTAGGGCTCTTAGTTGGGGTAGATGTCTTCGTCGATATCAGTTTCTTCTGAAGGAATATCTAAAGTAGAGAAAAGCTCATCCATTTTTTGAGCGTACTCTGCCGTTTCATCAATATAAAACTGAAAATTTGGTACTATTCTAAACTGATTTCTTACTCTGTTTCCAAAAAGTCCACGAATCTTCTTTCCATTATCTTTGATTTTTTCAAGAAGCTCCTCCTTATTATCTACCATCATAAAGCTTAGGTAGATACGGGCTATGGCCAAATCTGGTGTAGTCTGAACATCAGTAATGGTCACAAAAGAGCTGCCAATGACATCCTTGAGATCTTTTTGGAAAATCTCTCCAAGGTCTTTTTGAATCTGACGGGCTATTTGTTTTGGTCTCTTATTTTCCATGAATGTGAAGTGTAAAATGCACTATGCTAATTCTTTGCAAATATCTTGGTTTATTTTGGTTAATCGCTTGTCAAAAGTATAATTTTGCCTTTTCAATTGATAAAAAACAAGGCTTTTGATAACCTTCTTTAGAGCAAATACCTTTTTTCACGTTTTTTCTATTCTAGTATTACTGATGCTGTTTAAGATGCTTTACATTTTAAACGTGTTACCAGTTTTAAATACAGAGCTAGAATGGCTGTTGATAGGCGAACGCTTAAATTCAGATAAAAGTTTGTACAGCGAGATTTGGACTAATACCGGTCCGCTAAGTGCATATTTTTATGGCTTAGTTCATTTTTTGCTAGGTAGAGGGCAGTTTTATCAGGAAATAGTGGCTTTTTGTTTAGTTTTTGTTCAAACCATTTTATTTACGCTTATAGTTAATAATAATAAGGCTTTTGTGGAGCGTAACTATCTGCCCGGTTTATTTTACGCCATAGCAGTGTCTCTTTCTTTTGATGCAAATAAGCTCTCTCCGGCCTTATTGGCTACCACATTTTTACTTTTTGCCATAAATAGTATTTTCCGTCATATTGAAAATAATGATGGGAGTTCAGAGCCAGTTTTTGAGATGGGTTTGTTTTTGGGTATAGGCTCTTTATTCTGGTATCCCTTTCCGGTCTTTTTAGTTTGGGCTTTACTAAGTTTAATAATGTTTACACCGGTTAAGTTTAACCAAGTGCTTTTATTAGTATTAGGTTTCGTTTTACCGGTTTTTGTCTCAGCTCTTTTCTTTTATGTTATTGGGGCTTTTCCAGAGTTTTACGGCTTTTGGATTCAAAAAGGAGCTAGCTTAGAGTTCCTAAAAAGAATAGAAGTTTTTGAGGTTCTTTTGACCTACGGCCTTCCTGTGCTACTTGCTATTTTTGGAATGTTTAAGGTTTTTGGGAATACTCGTTACTCTAATTTTCAAAACAGAAAGCAGCAAATAATGGTGTTATTAGGCATTTTTGCCTTATTAGCATTCTTACTTTCGGATAACTTAGCTACTTATCAACTGTTATGTATCTCTCCTTTTTTGGCCTTCTTTATGGCAGGTTATTTCTTGCATTTGAAGGGTACGGCTTTTCCAGAAATTTTGTTTTTGGTTTTTCTAACGCTCGTGGTTTTGATAAACAATTTTGGTGTTAGTCCTTTTGTGGGCAAAGGTTATACGCATTTAGCTGACATGCGAATAGAAAAGGAAACAGAGAAATCATATATAATAGATAAAGCTATCTTAATTACTGGGTCTAAGAATGATGATTACTTTCAAGCCAAATCAGGTTCGCCCTATTTAAATTGGAGCGTTTCTAAGTTTGACTTAGAACACGCTGATATCTATGAGAGCTTAATAAATATTGATGCTATTTTTCAGAAAGAAATGCCAGAATATATCATAGATAATGAGCAGGTTTTTCCTGAAATTTTCAGAAGAATTCCTAAAATAGGGAATAAGTACGTGCGAGTGGCAGGTACTCGAAACTTTCGTTTGAAGGACTAAATATTTGTTTTGCCTGACTTTATTCTTTTAAAAACTATTGATTAGTTGTATTTAGGCACAAGCTATTTTGTCAACTCTTCTGCCGTGTCTTCCACCTTCAAACTCCGTAGTTAGAAAAGTTTTGACAAATTCTAGAGCGGTCTCTTCTGAAACAAATCTTGCAGGAATACAGATAACATTAGCATTATTATGTAATCTGATAAGCTTTACTACCTCTAAGTCCCAAGCCAAGCCGGCTCTTATGCCTTGATGTTTATTTGCAGTCATGCAAACCCCGTTACCGCTACCACAAATTAAAATACCAAATTCGTATTCGCCTTTTTCAATGGCATCGCATAATGGATGTACAGAGTCAGGGTAGTCAAAGGAGTCTGTAGAATAAGGGCCAAAATCTGCTGTTTCAAAGTTTTGTCCTTGCATCCAGTTAAGAATTAACTTTTTGTAATCAAAACCTGCATGATCTCCTCCAATTGCTATTTTCATCTTAGAATTATCTATTTTTAAAGCGTACTTACGTTTCAAGAGTAAAAGTACAAGACTTTATAAAATCAATCAACGAACTATGTTAAATAATAACGAAGAAGAAATTAAAATTAAAAAGGCCTTTGCTGAAAAGGATTGGAGCGAGATTCAGAGTCAAGACAGTTGGCAGATATTTAAGGCTATTGCGGAATTTGTAGAAGGTTATGATAAAATGGCCAAAATTGGCCCTAGTGTATCAATTTTTGGTTCGGCAAGAACAAAACCCGACCATAAATACTACAAAATGTCCGTAGAGATAGCTGAGAAATTAGTAGAGAAAGGTTATGGTGTTATAACTGGCGGTGGACCCGGAATTATGGAAGCAGGTAATAAAGGTGCTCAGCAAAGCGGAGGAAAGTCAATTGGGCTTAATATAAAGTTGCCTTTTGAAGCGGTTCCTAATAAATACGTGGATGTAGATAAGAGTATCAATTTTGATTATTTCTTTGCTCGTAAAGTCTGCTTTATGAAATATTCTCAGGGTTTTATTGTGATGCCTGGAGGTTTTGGAACCATGGATGAGCTTTTTGAAGCTTTAACCCTGATTCAAACTAAGAAAGTTGGAAGGTTTCCAATAGTGTTGGTGGGTATATCTTACTGGGGAGGCCTTTTAGAATGGATAAAAAATGTAATGGGAGATGAAGAAGGCAATATAAGCCCTGAAGACATCGACTTAGTGAAACTAGTAGATTCACCAGACGATGCCATCAATGTTATTACAGAATTCTATGATAAATATATGCTTAAGCCTAATTTCTAGGCTTAGTATTTCCAGTTAAAAGAATTGATGTTTTCGGCAATTTTCTTACCCTCATCTAATCCAACTAGGTTATCTTGAGGTGTGTGAATTCCTCCTAAAATTCTAGAGTATCCACACTCTTCTGCTAGTTCCCAGATAGTATCAAAATTTCGTGTTTTGAATTCCACTTTTCTGATACTATCCCAAGGTCTTCCTGTGTGGAAATCATCTGAGATTTTGTTTTCGTTGCCGAAAACATCAATTAAAGCGGTAGCAGCAGCTGCTATTTGAGACGAATGACCTGATGTAAAAGCAGGGAAAGGTGGTTCTGGCCAAAACTGAACAAACCTGCCATCTATATTTCTTGAAATGAAATTCTTTGGTCTTTCTGCATGGTAAAAGTATTTACACTTCCATACATTAATAAAAGCATCTGCTGTAGACATACCTACTTTAGCAAAAGCAGATGTGGCTTCAAATAGGTTGTTTTGTTTTTCTTCTATCAAACTAGCTGTTAGGTAATAAGAGTGCCCTGGAGGACTGGAAGAAGCTGCAGGATCATCACCCCACCAAAGTGCTATTTCCTTTTCTTCCTGGGTTAAAGAAATATTTTTTTCATATACTTCCATCATGTCCTTGTAATATTGACTGTCTGGGTCGTTATCAGATTCCATAAATACCGGTATCTCCATTGTGGAGTTTGCTGAAGCAAAAGTCCTATTTTCTCCCCAATATGGATGCATTGGGGCAGCAATGCTTGATTGACCAGCAACAGGTGGTGACCAATACGTTCTACCTGTTGGATAATCGTAATCAAAGTCGAAGGTTTTTAAAAAGCCTTCATGCCCTTTGTCTAGTTTGGCCCATTCGAAAATCTGACGGGCAATTAATTTTCCGTACAGGTCAGAAGCATTGACAGCAGCTTGAGAAACTGATTCCTTTAACTTTTCTGCAATTATAAGGTCATAAAGAGAATCTATTTTTGCACTTATTTCGGCTGGTGCATGCGGGTATAAAGCATGAATGATTTCTTTTTGACCGGCATTTAGAGCTATTTCCCAGTTCATTTCTTCGCCTTCTTCTGGGTCTGGTGTTGAGCCTAGACCGGTTAAATCTGGTGTTATAGATTTAAATATAATACTGCCTTTAACGGTAGATTCGTACATGGTTAATCCAAAGTAGCCAAGACATCTAGAGGCATAAGTAGGTGAGTTGTTAGGCGAGCCTTTCACTACGTCAAGAGTTACTTCAGACCACCTCAGTGCTGTTTCAGGAGAAATGGTTAGCTCTACAGGGTCTGGAATTGGGTCAGGAATGATTTCTTCTTTTACATCCTCTTTACAGGCGTAAACGGTTGCTATCAATAAAATACCAAGGAGATAAATTAAACTTTTTTTCATTTTATTCTTCAATACTAAAATCGAGGTATGGTGAAATTTGCTCTAATAATTTGGGATTTAGCACTCTAATAGGTGCTAAGTCTTCTATCGTTTTGAAATTGCCGTGTTGCTTTCTGTAGGCAATAATTGCTTTTTTCTGATAGTTTTTTAAAAGAGAGGTTTTCCAGTCATTGGTTTCAATTTTATTAATTTTTACTTTTTTATTGGGCTCATTAAGAAAGGCAAATTTGACTAATTCTTGATAAGTACTATCAGCCAAACCGTAGGTGTTTTTTACTTGTTCTAATTTATAAAAACCACCTAAGCCTTCACGATATTTAATGATTCTTTTGGCAAAAACTTCGCCAATCCCTCTGATTTGTGTTAAATCTTCCATGGAAGCCAAATTTATATCAAATGGATTTATGCTAGGGGCTTTAAATGTAACTTTTACACTAGTAGTGTCTTCATAAATTCTTTCAAAAGTGTTATAATCTCTATCATCTTCTTGTGACGGTAAGTCTATGTAGGGTTCTATTCGCTTATATAAATTTTCACTAAGACCATATACTTTGAGTAGTTCTTCTTTGGTCTTATACACTTTCCCTTTATTTCTGAAGTTTATGAGGTTTTTAGCGGCATATTTTGATATTCCATTTTTTAGCAGTATTTCTTCGGTTGCGGTATTTGGGTTAAAAATGGTGTATTTGATGCTTTCAGACTTTGGTATTCGTGATTTAAATCTATTTCGCTCTTTTGATTTAAGTTCGCTTAAAGGCTTGTCTAGATCGTTATATTCGGAAAGTAAAATTTTAATTTCATTGGTGCTAAAATAATGATTGAAGAAAATGACACCAGAAACGAGCAGTATTCCGGCACAGGTTCCCCAAAGGATTCGTAACGATTCGTGTTTATTCACCTCAAAATAGTCTTTGAGGAATTGAATTATTCGTGTCATGTAGATGAGTTAGTAGGTTACTCGTTAGAAATTTACGAATAATTTGGCCTTTTTTAAAGGCTTGCTTTATCTTTTTCTGTTTTCCAGTTTGGACATAAAGTAAACCATGATTGAAAGTGCTATAAATCCTAAAAGAACAAGGGAGCTAAACTGAAAGCAAATGTTTCCTCCAGATGTAGTAGGGATACATCTTTCTGGTGGGTATCCCATCTCAAACATAGATTTAAATGCTAGCCAAAAGAGAAAAAGTGACAGTCCTAAAAAGAGTGCCATTTTTGATAATATTTTAATCAGAGAATTCATTCTTTGAAAAATACCCGTTTTACGCGATGTCCTATTTTTGTTAGTATTTCATAAGGTATGGTTTGAAGCGTTTCCGCTATCCTGAAAATAGGCTGATTTGCACCGAAAATCTCAACAGTGTCGTCTTCTGCGGCTATGGCATTTGTAATGTCTATCATTGTCATGTCCATGCATACATTGCCTATAGTTGGACATAAGGTACCATTAACCCATACCTTGCCTTTTCCGTCAGAAAGATGTCTGTCAAAACCATCTGCATAACCTATGGCTATGGTTGCTACCTTAATGTCAGACTTGGCTATCCCTACTCTACCGTAACCAATAGTTTCTCCCTTTTTAACAGTTTTTATTTGAGAGATAGTAGTTTTTAAAGTCCCTACGGTGTGTAGGTCTTCTTGTGACTGATGGTTAGCTTCAATTCCGTAAAGGCCAATTCCTAACCTAACCATATCAAAAGCTGCATTAGGATATCTAATGATACCTGCAGAATTAAGAATGTGGCGGAGTGGCTGGTAGCCTAATTTTTGAATGATTATATCAGAAAGTTCTTTAAATGTGTTTATTTGCTCTTTTGAAAAGGAGTCGTGAGCTTTATTATCAGCTCCTGCTAAGTGACTAAATATTGACGCCACTTCTAACTTACTGTTTGCTTCCAATAACTTTATTAAACCTTTAATGTCATCTGATTTGAAGCCAAGTCTGTTCATCCCAGTGTCAAGTTTTAAATGGACTTTAATCTTGGCTTCACTTACGTGGGCAGCATCTATAAATGCAGAAAATTCTCTTACATTTTTAAGGCTATAAAGCTCTGGTTCTAGGTTGTATTCTAAAACTTTTGCAAAACTTTCTGGCTGGGTATTTAATATAAGAATTGGTGATTCTATACCATTTTGACGTAGTTCTACCGCCTCATCTGTATAGGCTACCGCCAAATAGTCAACCCGATGATACTGTAATAAACTAGCTATTTCGGTACTGCCACTTCCATATGCCGATGCTTTTACCATCGCCATTATTTTGGTTTCAGGTTTAACCTTACTCTTATAATAATTTAAGTTATGAGTAATAGCGTCTAGGTTTATTTCAAAAACAGTTCCATGAGCCTTGCTGACCAATTTTTTGACTATTTTTTCAAAAGAGAAACTTCGAGCTCCTTTGATAAGAATCAATTCGTTTTCAAATGATTTTAGAGGATGCTTTTCTAAAAACTCATTGGCCGACAGGTAACAATCAATGTTTCGGATAAAAGCGGCATTTTTTGAGATGTCTGGGCCAATCCCTATTACTTTTTCAACACCAGCACCAAGAAGCAAATCATTTATTTGCTGATATAAAGCCCGCTCGTTTAAGCCAGATTGAAGCACATCACTTAGTATGACAGTTTTCTGTCTGTTTATGTGATGTTGGTTCATGAAGTTTAGGGCCATAGCTAAGCCGCCAAAATCATTATTATAACTGTCATCAATCAAATAACAATTTCTAATGCCTTCTTTAAGTTCTAATCGCATTGCCACGGGTTTTAAACCGTCAATACCAGCCTGAATGATTGAAAGGCATTCTTTGTCAGAATGAGTTTCTTTTAAAAGTGTAAAGGCTGTGAAAAAGCAGTGAATTACGTTTTCTATAGAGGCATCATCTATAAAAGGTACTCTAAGAGCATAGTCTCCTCCGTTCCAGTAGATGGATAATAGGCTAAAATCTTTCTTTTTTATTATTTCTATCTGTGTAGTTCCTTTCTGGTTTTTAGACCAAGCTATCAGTTCTATTTTAGGATTTACGGCAGATAGGAAAATTCTTATTTCTTCGTGAAGCTCTACATAATCTTGGCAGTAAACCAACACTTTACTATGCCTGAAAAGCCTAAGCTTTTCCGTTATCTTCTGTTTTTTACTTCTAAAGCCTTCATTATGGGCTGAGCCAATATTGGTGAAGATTCCATAGTCTGGCTGTAAAATGTCTTGCAATTTTTGCATCTCAGCTGGTTGCGAAATGCCTGCTTCAAAAATTCCTAAATTATGATTTTCATTTATTTGCCAAGCTGAAAGTGGAACGCCAATTTGAGAATTATAGCTCCTAGGGCTCTTTACTAAAGAGAAACTTCCCTGTAGAATCACCGAAAGCCATTCTTTTACTATGGTTTTTCCATTACTTCCGGTAATACCTACCACTGGTAAATCAAAAGATTCACGATGCTTCTTTACTAAAGATTGTAAGGCTTGAATGGTGTTCTTTACAGGCCAGAAGGTGGCTTGGTTTTCAAATTCTTTATGCTTTAAAAGCCATTCTTTTTGTACTACAAACTCTTCAACACCTTCTTTGATAAGTTGTTCTATAAATAAATGTCCGTCGTGTCTATCCCCCTTGATAGCTATAAAAAGGGTTTCTGAAGGTTGAGATAAGAATCTGCTGTCGGTAAGAAGTATTTTATTTTTAGGCTTAAGCACTGCTAAAATTTATTGTGATGTAAAATGCAAAGTTACATTTAATCATACGAAAGAGAGGTATTCAAATTCATAATTTCTCTATTAAACGACTGTTTAAAACCTAGGGTATTTGGTAACTTGCAATCAAATAAGTGAAGAAGAATGATAGAGACGCATGCTCATATTTATGATGAGCAATTTAAGGAAGACATAGATGCCATGCTGGCAAGAGCAAGCACAGTAGGTGTTAAAGAAATTTGGATGCCAAACTGCAATAGTGAAACTATAGAAGGGATGCTTACCTTAGAAGAGGAAAACCCTGACTTCTGTAAGCCTATGATGGGTTTGCACCCTTGTTATGTAAAAGCCGACTATCAGGAAGAGCTTAATTTAGTGAGATCTTGGTTAGAGAAAAGAAGCTTCAAAATGATTGGTGAGATTGGTCTTGATTTTTATTGGGATCTAACATTTGTCAAAGAGCAAGAAGATGCATTTTTAGCTCAACTAGCTTTGGCAAAAAAACATAACATACCCATTTGTATACATTCTAGAAACTCGAAGAAAAATGAGCACAACGCTATTATCAGGTGCTGCGAGCTTATAGAGGAATTTGGCTGGAAAGGTTTAAGAGGTATATTTCATTGTTTCTCTGGAAACCTAGAAGAAGCCAAAAGAGTAATTAGTCTTAAATTCTTATTAGGTATTGGTGGTGTGGCTACCTTTAAAAATGGAGGCTTAGACAAGGTTTTGCCTTACCTTTCTTTAGAAAACATAGTTTTAGAAACGGATTCTCCCTATTTAGCTCCAGTGCCTCATAGAGGAAAGCGAAATGAAGTGAGTTATATAGATCTAGTGGCAGACAGGGTGGCTTTTCTGATGACAAAAGAAAAGGAAGAAGTTATAAGCAGAACAAGTAAAAACGCTGTAAAATTGATATCTTAAGGCATATGGGTAAAGTTTGGGTAGTTTTATTAGTATTTATTTCGAGGTCAGCTTTCGCTCAAAACTTAGCACCTGACATTGCCAACTATGACATCACGGTTAATTTAGATACTAAGACTAAAACGCTCATAGGTGGGCAAGTTTTAACATGGACCAATACAAGTCCAGTTCCTATAAAGGAGCTTCAATTTCACCTCTATTTAAATGCTTTCAGAGATAAGAAATCTACTTTCATGAAGGAGTCGGGCGGTAGGCTTAGAAACAACTCTTTCAGAAAATCGGGTTTTGGAAATATCTATATTACAGATTTTAAATCTGACCGTGGAGAGGAATTGCTTGGTGGAATGAAATATATACAGCCAGATGATTTCAATAAAGATGACCGTACGGTAGTTTCTGTACCCCTAAAGGAAGAGTTAAAGGCGGGAGAGACCATTGTTTTAACTATTGGTTTTAAAGCAAAACTACCCAAAGTGTTTGCTCGGACAGGTTATGGAGCAAACGATTATTACTTAATAGGTCAGTGGTTTCCTAAAATAGGTGTTTTTGAACAAAATGCTGTGGGCGAATGGGGCTGGAACTGTCATCAGTTTCATGCTAATTCTGAGTTTTACGCAGATTTTGGTAAATATAAAGTAAATATTACACTGCCCGAATCTTTAAAAGTGGGAGGCACTGGTACGCAAGTGCTAAGTACTCGACTTAAGAATGGTTTAAAAACTGTGGTTTTTGAAGCAGATGATGTGCATGATTTTGCTTGGACTGCTTCACCTGCATTTAAGGTTTTTGAAAAAAAGTGGAAGCACGTGACTATGAAAGCCATGATGCAGCCTGAGCACGCAGGACAGGCTAAGAGGTATTTTGATGCCGCAGAAAAGTCCTTGGCTTATTTTGAAAAAACATTAGGGATTTATCCATATAGCACACTAACCATGGTAGACCCACCCTTAGAAAGTAGTGGCTCTGGTGGTATGGAATATCCTACATTTATAACATGTGGCTCCTATTGGGGAGTGGGGAAGTGGTTAAAAATGGCGGAAATGGTTACGGTTCATGAGCTAGGGCATCAGTATTTCCAAGGAATATTAGCGAGTAATGAGTTTGAACAGTCATTTTTAGATGAAGGTTTTAACCAGTACATGGAGGGTAGAATAATGGATGAAAGCTATGGCTCAGGAGCACAGTTTGACTTATTTGGGTTTGAAATAGGCGATGCCGAATCTTCTAGATATTCTTATGTGACCATGGAATACCCCGAAATGGCAAGTATAAATAAACCTTCATGGAAATACCCTAAAGGTGTTTATGGCGAGCTAACCTACACCAAAACAGCTACTGTTTTAATGACATTTGAAAGTTTGGTAGGTCGTCGGAAAATGGATTTGGTTTTGAAAAGTTATTATGAAAAGTGGCGATTTAAACACCCTAAATTAAGCGACTTTATTATAGAAGTAAATGAAGTATTGGGGGAAGATTATACTTGGTATTTTAACCAAGCTTTTGAAAAGTCATATTCATGTGATTACTCTGTAGATACATTGAGCAATGAAGACAATGAGTCATATTTCATTCTAAAAAGAAAGGGCAAATTTAAATTTCCGGTGGAAGTTCTAGTGGGCTTTGAAGATGGTAGTGAGGAAGTTTTTGTTTGGGATAGTGAAAAATATAGCGAGCAATTTGATTATACTAAACCTTTGAAGTTTGTCAAAATTGACCCGCAAAAGAAAAACCTAATGGATTTGAATTTGATTAATAATCAATATGCTGTAAAGACCTCAAATACATTTTTGGCGAAGTATAACACAAAGGCTTTATTTTGGCTACAGCACTTTGTTTCCGCCTTCTTATTTTGGATAGGATAAAAGTAATTATCTGGTGATAATTACTTTTGCCCTTTCGCAAATTCCTCCAATAGGCGGATTGTATTTTGAAACGCCTACAGTCACTTTTTTGACAGAGCCGTAGGTAACCTTTATTTTTTCTATAATATCATGGGCTACGTGCTCTAAAAGCCTGTGCTTAGTTTGCATGACAGATAGCACAAGCTGATAAAGTTCTTCGTAATTAATGGTGTCTTTTAGCCTGTCAGACTCGGCAGCATTGCTTAAATCAGCTTCTATGCTAAGGTCAATCGAATATTTGTTGCCAATTTTCTGTTCCTCATCATAGTAACCATGATAAGCAAAGAACTCCATTCCTTCTAAGGAAATTAAACCCATAATTTGTTTTTTTGCTTATCCGAGGCTGTCAAAGAATGAACCACTACCTTCTTCAGAACTCTTATCGGCAGCCATGTCATTGATAGTCTTTACCTTAGGAGTGGTTTCTATAATACTAGTTCCTTCTTTTTCTATCATCGCTTTTTTCAGAGCAGCCTTTACTTTGTTTACTCTATCGAGCATTTCTTCAGTAGCTTGTTCTGGCGTAGGAGTAGCTTCGAAATCTGGTTTTGGCTCGACAGCTTTTGGTGCTTCTTTTTTTCCACCAATTAGTTCTTCTTTAAGTGCTTCTAACTGGTCCCATTTTCCTGAGTCCGCTAGCATAGCTTGTTCAGCCCAGGTAGATGGGTCATGCATGGCAAAGTTAGAACCTGCGTAGCCTAAAATTTCTTTTACTTGGTAGGCTGGTTTAGTAGCCAAATCTCTATAAGATTTAATATCGTTGGCGTTTAAAACCTCAGCTATTTTTGGACCAATACCTTCAATTACTGTCAAATCATCTTCTAGCTGAGTAGTGTCTTCGTTTGATTCTGGTGACTCAGTAGTAGGTTCATTTTTTTCTAAAACAAGATTATTGGCAGAAGAAGCAAAACCTTGAATATCTTCTGGCTCCTCAGCTTTAATTTCTTCTTCTTTAGAGGTTTCTTGAGGAGTTTCCGCTAAAGGAGTGTTTTCTTCAATTACTTCAGGAAGTTTAGCTTCGATTTTAGGAGAAGCTACGGGCTGAGCCAAAGCCATCCCTTCAATTTTTTGTGAAGTAAGCGAGCTAATTGCTTGGAGTTGATTTACAACTTCTTGTTTATAGGATTCTAGAGCTGTTATTTCTGTTTTTAAACTAGATTCTTGATTTATTAAAGCCTGTTGACTTTCACTAACAGCAGTTTTGGCATTTGAAAGAATACTCTCCGATTGACTGTTGGCAGAGGATAATATAGTTTCAGATTCACTTTTAGCATTAGCCAAAATCATTTCGGCTTCTTTCTTTGCGTTTTCAATAATGTTTGATGAAGAAAGTTGAGCTTCTTCAAGTTTTCTTTCTGCTTCTATTTTTGCGTGCTCTGTAATTTTGTTACTTGTACTTTCGGCACTTTGGAGTGTCTTAATAAGAGACATTTCTACCTCTCTAAGTTTAGCCGCTTCTTTCTCTGCAATTTCCAACTGCATTCTAAGCATTTTGGATTCATTGCTTGTTCTTTCCCACTCTGAGGCCAAATTATTTAAAAATATATCTACTTCTTCAATGTTATATCCTCTAAAGGATTTTTCAAATTCGTGTTGTTTTATCTCTAAAGCAGTTATTTTCATTCTTCTTATTTTAATCAGGAAACGTTAAATGCAAAATTACAGCACTTTTGCCAAAAAGGGAATTTATTGCTCTTTTTTAAATAAAACGACCTTTTAAGGCTCATATTGAGTGACCTTCCATAAAGATAAGCTTCTGTCATCACTTGCCGAAACGAATTTTTCATCTGATAACCAGTGTAGTCTGTTTACAGATGTACCATGTCCTGCATGTCTGGCTTGGTCTATCACTTTTAAGAGTTTATAGGTATGAGCATCCCAAAGCTTTATTGACTTGTCCATGCTGCAGGTAGCTATCAGCGTTCCAGGAGGATTTACCGCAATATGATTGATGGTAAACATGTGGGCTACCATCTGCTCTTCCAGTTTATAGTTGTCGTTTATGTTCCAAATTTTTAAATGAGCATCTCTTGAACCGCTTAAAAGCCTTTGATAATCCGCACTATACTTTACGGCAAAAACAGAATTCCTGTGAGCGTTAATTTGTTTTTTGAGTTCTAGTGTTTGTAAATCAAAGATTCGGATAGTATTGTCTGAAAAGCCTGCGGCCAATTCCCTTTCTACGGGGTTAATAGATAAGGAGCGAACACTTTTAGCAGACGATTTTATATGTCTCTTAAAAGCCATGAGCTCACTGTCAATTACAGTTATGACGCCATCTCCACCAGCTACAAATACTAAGTTTTTGTATGTTTTTATGTCAAACACAGCGGCTTTGTTTAGGGCCAAATTGGCTATCTCTTTCTTATTGGCAAGGTCAATAAGATGTAAACCTTCAAAGTTTTGAGCTGCCCAAACTCTATTTTGTGATTTTTCAAAATGCACGGCATATATAGAGTTTTTCATTTGAGCAAGTGGCTTACCCAAATCAGAATTTCTGGTATCCCATTCTACGAGGAGGCCATCACCAGATGCAGAAATAAATTTATTTTTGTCAGAGTGACCCGTAACATTATAAACACAGTCTCTATGACCTGTGTAAGATTCTAATTTCTCGGCTTCATATTTCATATAGACTACTAAAAAGGAGATATTTGGTTTTCAAAGATAGATTATGCCAGTACGGTTTCAAAAGGAATGTGCAAGTGGGGCTCATATATTAGTGTGGGAGTCAATAGAGGAGGAAATTCAGTTGATGGCTGACTTACCTTCTAGTATTTTGACTGATGCTGAGCTCGAAAAAATTATTACACCAAGGAAAAAGCTGGAAATGCTAACGAGTAGGGTTGCTATTCGGCATTTGGCTAATGATTTAAATATTTCTTTTGACGGTGTTAAAAAAGACGAACACGGTAAACCCTATTTGGTTAATACTAAATGGGAAATGTCAATTACACATTCTAAGAATTTTATTGGTGTAATAATGCATCCACATTTACCTGTAGGTATTGACATTGAAAAGCCGCAAACTAAAATGTGGCGGATATTACCAAGGCTATATTCCGAAACTGAAATTAAAGCCGTAGGTGATAATTTGGAAACACTGTCTGTTTATTGGTCTGCCAAAGAAGCCTTGTATAAACTTTACGGAAAACGAGGCGTTGATTTTGTTAGAAACCTTAGGTTACACGAAAGCACGGAAGGTCTTATGGGCGAAATTATTATGCCGAACTATCACAAAAGACACCACATTCTTCAAGAAAAAATTGAAGACTATATATTGGTCTGGACTGTTTAAACCGCAGTTAGCAAGTCAGAAAAAGAGATTCCAAAGTGTGATTCGGTATAAATACTTTTACCATCTTTAATTAATAGTACTTGTGGAGATTCATGCTCCACAGAAAAAGTTTCTGCTACTGCAGCAGATAAACTTCTGTTTTGCAACAAATCCAAGTAGTAAGCTTTTATGTTTTTGGCTTCATCTTGGTTCCAGCTTCTTTCTAATCTAGCCATAGAAGTACCGCTTATAGGGCATGTAGTGCTATGCTTGAATATTAAAACAGGTCTTTCTTGAGATTCGTCTTTTATGGTTTGAAGTTGTTCTTCTTGATTTAATGGAGTCCAGTTCATCTTATTTTTTACCAATGTTTTACTTGAGTTTAACGTTAATTTGGAGAACAAAAGTTTCAAAAAACTCATATCAAAAAACTATATTATCAATTAACCTCACATCGTCTAAATAGGCAGCAATACAGATAGCGGTTTTTCCGCTTTCGTTTCGCTTTTTGATAGGTTCTAAGTTTTCAAAGTCTGAAATTTCAAAATATTCTAACTTGAATTCGGGCATTTGATTAAACTGACTTGTAATCTCCATAATGACACTTTTACTGTCCTTACCGTTTAATAGTAAAGATTTGGCTCTAGTTAATGCTTTTGAAATAACCGGTGCTACGGCTCTTGCATCAGAAGAAAGTCTTCTATTTCTGGAAGACATAGCCAATCCGTCTTTTTCGCGGACAATAGGACAGGGGATAAGTTCTAAATCAAAACTTAGGTCTTTCACCATTCTATTCAACACGGCTACTTGTTGTAAATCTTTGAGCCCAAAATAAGCCCTATCAGGATTGACAATATGGAAAAGCTTAGAAACAACAATGCCGACACCATTAAAATGGCCTGTTCTAAATTTACCTTCCATGACATGTTCTAAGTTGCCAAAATCTAATGTAAGATTCGGAAGGCTTGGGTACAATTCATCTGCATTAGGGGCAAAGACTACATCACAGCCAGCGGGTTCTAAAAGCCGACTGTCAGCATCTAGTGTTCTTGGATACATTTTTAGGTCGTCAGCGTTTCCAAACTGAGTAGGATTGACAAAAATGCTACAGACTACCACATCATTTTCTTCTCTAGCTCTTGAGATTAAAGAAATATGACCTTCATGTAAAGCACCCATGGTAGGTACAAAACCAATACTCTTACCAAGTTTTCTTTGAGAATTAAGAAATGTCTTTGTCTCCGAAATAGTGTTTAAAACCTGCATTGAATCCTTACTCTACCGTTACTGATTTCGCCAAGTTTCGTGGCTGGTCTACGTTTCTTCCTCTTAGCACAGCGATGTAATAGGATAATAGCTGCAATGGAATAGACGTTAGCAATGGAGAAACCATTTCGTGACTTTCTGGAATTTCAATGGCAAAATCAACCATTGCTTTTAATGTTTCATCACCTTCGTTGATTACGGCTATTACACGTCCCTTTCTAGCCTTCACTTCTTGAATATTAGAAACAACTTTTTCATAAGAACTATCTTTAGTTGCTATGAAAACCACGGGCATATCTTCATCAATAAGGGCAATGGGGCCATGTTTCATTTCTGCAGCTGGGTATCCCTCTGCATGGATATAAGAAATTTCTTTAAGTTTTAAAGCACCTTCTAAGGCTACAGGGAAATTGATTCCTCTACCTAAGAAAATAAAATTAGACGCAAAAGTAAAGAGCTTCGCAATGTCTTTTATCTCATCAATGTTGGCAAGGATGTCTTCAATTTTGGTAGGTATTGCGGCTAATTCAGAAAGTAACCTTCTATAAACATCATCATTAATGGTACCTTTTTGTTTGGCAGTAGCTATTGCAATCATTGCTAAAACGGTTACTTGAGCCGTGAACGCTTTAGTACTGGCTACACCTATTTCTGGACCAGCGTGTGTATAAACACCAGCTTCGGTTAATCTTGAAATTGATGAACCAACCACATTACAAATACCTAGGATAGTTGCACCTCGCTGTTTCGCTAGTTCTAATGCCGCCATGGTATCTGCTGTTTCTCCAGATTGAGAAATAGCGATGACAAAATCACCTTCTTTAATAATTGGGTTTCTATACCTGAATTCAGAGGCATATTCTACTTCTACATTTATTCTAGCTAATTCTTCAAACAGGTATTCTCCCACAAGCCCGGCATGCCATGAAGTACCACAGGCTATGAAGATAATTCTTTTAGCTTTTGACAGCTTCTCTAAATGATTTATTAATCCACCAAGCTGTATATGAGAAGTACCTACATTTAGTCGTCCTCTCATGCAGTCGCCAATTGATTTGGGCTGCTCATAAATTTCTTTCAGCATGAAGTGCTCAAAACCACCTTTTTCAATGGATTCTAACTCCATTTCTACGGTTTGTATGAAAGCACCAGTTTCTATATTTTCAAGATTTTTGACAACGAGTTCTCCATTAGAAACTACAGCTATTTCGAGGTCGTCTAAATAAACCACCTCTTTTGTGTATTCGATTATTGGCGTAGCATCAGAAGCGAAAAAGAATTCATCTTTTCCTATTCCTATGACTAAAGGGCTACCTTTCCTGGCGGCAATCAGTTGATTAGGATGGTCTTTGTCAATTATTACAATGGCATAAGCACCTTCAACCTTTAGAAGGGCTAATCTGACAGCCTCTTCTGTGGTACAGCCTTTATGTTTTTTAATATCCTCAATGAAGTTTATCAATACTTCGGTATCTGTCTCACTTTCAAAGGTGTAGCCTTTATTGATAAGTGACTGTTTTATAGAGGCATAATTCTCAATAATACCGTTATGAATGATAGCTAAGTTTTGCCCTTGAGAATAATGAGGGTGAGCATTTATGTCATTTGGCTCGCCATGTGTGGCCCACCTTGTATGTCCAATACCGATTGTTGCATGAAGTGGCTTGTCTTTAAGTTCGGCTTCTAAGTCAGCTACTTTCCCTTTTTTCTTATAAACTTTAAGACCGTTTCCATTAAGAAGAGAAATTCCAGAGCTGTCATAACCTCTATATTCTAGTCTTTTTAGTCCTTTGATAATTAGAGGGGCTGCTTCTCTATGCCCTACATAAGCTACAATACCGCACATAAGTTTTTATGAATTTTATTTTTGTGTCAAAAATAAAGAATCCTTAACGTTTTACTGATAAGGATTCTTAAGAATATCATTTTTAAAAGTAAATCTTTATTTCTCTGAGTAATAAAGGTTTAATTGGAAGTCTTTAAGAACTATTCTGTTCAAACCAGCATTAAAAACAGCACTAGAAGAAACGGTACCTGATGGAACGCCGCTTACTAATATCATTCCATTGTCTTGCTTTTTTTGAGAAGTAATTCCCTGTAGATATGGTGTAATATCTGCTACGAAAAAATTAGTTGAGTCTACATAGGTACTTAAAATACCTGCGGTAGGATTAACGGAATAGCTTACGAAACCATATCTATTATTATCCCTAGTTACTTTTTGATTATTGTCAAGTGTTAGGAATGTTATATAAGGAGCCAAAGGTATATCCTCATTAAATGTGTTAGTGTCAGCTCTGAAAAAAAGCTCTGCTCTACTAATTTGAGGGTTGCTTAAAGCTTTAATGCTAGGAAAAGTTAGTTTAGTAGCTATTCCTGTTCCCGCTTGAACAAAGGTCCTCTCATTGGTAAGTGCACTACTTAAACTAGATGTTTTCTGGGTCAACAGGTTTAAAGGAGTTTCTGTTCTACTACTTGTGATTTGGTTATAACGAGAAGAGGTGAAATCAAAAATATATCCTTCTGCGGTAGTGCTACCTGATGAATGATAAAATAGGTTTAAGGTAGAAAATCCTGAAGCAGAGGCAGAGCCTAGATTAAATGCCGCAATAGTTTCTGTTCCAGAAACAGCAGAAATTCTAAATCCTCTGAAAGCCTTAGAGAAGGCTTCGTTTGTTGCAGATTCATCTTTGTTAGCCAAGGCCAATAATTCTTGACCTACTACATCTGGAAGTTTCATTTTAACATAGAGTAAACTCGAATCGGCCGGATTGTAAAAGTCAGCTCGACTTACGGTTTTCGAAGCCAAAAGGGTCTCTTCATAGGCTTCCTCATCATCATAATTATAATTTTTACCAAATACCAATGACTCTTTAAGTCTGTGAACTTGAATGGTCATATTAGCTAAACTGTCACCATAAAATAGTAGACTCCTGTTTATTAAGCTCAGAGTTAAAGAATCAAAAATTGCATTATCGGGTGCAGTTAAAGGAGAATCTCCGTTAGCAAAACTATTTGGTAAAAGTGATGGCTGTAGATAAGCTACCGAAGTTACTTTACCAAAAACAGGATCAACAAAAGAGCCTACTAAAGCCGCAGCCTGACCGCTAGTAATAGCCGAATCCATTAGGTAGGTACTTGCCTCTATTGCTAAGGTATCTGAAAATACCGTTTGTCCTGAGCCTTCTTCTCCAGTAAAACCAATTTTACCTGGTTCCTCACAGGATAAAAAGAAAGCGGAAACCAGTACAAGTACTGAATTCCGCATTAGATCTATTTTATTAAGCATAAAACTATTCTGCCAAATCTGTATAAAGTTGGAAAAATGTTTCTGCAATGTTCTCATCTTCAATTTGAGCATCAATTTTCTTTTCAGCAATTTCGTTAACTATATTACTGATATCAGTACTAAGGTTTTCATTGGCCTTAACTACCACATCAGCGTATTCACAACCAATTTTTATAAAGCCAGCGAAATCTCTTGATCTTAAATTAGCTAAGTTTTCGTCAGAAATATCTAACATTTTAGCTTTAGGGATCATGTCTTCCGTAAACTTGTGTTCGAATACATTATTGTAAACGGTAAAAACCGACTTCGTATTTTTAAATATTGGGTCGTTTTTATAAGTTGTTTTTAAATAAAGAGGAACAAGAGCTGTCATCCAGTCTGTACAATGTACAATATCAGGAGCCCATCCTAGTTTTTTGACAGTTTCTAAGGCACCTTTACAAAAGAAAATGGCACGTTCGTCATTGTCATCATAAAAAGCTCCTTGCTTGTCTGTGAAAACAGTTTTTCTTTGGAAATAGTCTTCGTTATCTAAAAAATAAACCTGTAATTTGGCCGATGGGATAGAAGCCACCTTAATTATTAAAGGTTTTTCTTCGTCGCCTACAGTAATATTAATTCCAGAAAGTCTTACAACTTCGTGGAGTCTATTTTTACGCTCATTGATAGTTCCGAAACGTGGCATCAGTATTCTGATTTCCATGCCTCTTTCCTGCATTTCTTGAGGTAGTTTTTTAGTAAGAGTAGCAATTTTTGATAATTCTAAAAAAGGATCGATCTCGCTCGTAAGATAGAGAATTCGGATTTTGCTCATAAAGACAATATTTCGTTAAATATGCGGAAGGTGCTTCCAAATTAGGGTGCAAAGATACTAAAAAAAAAACTAAACTTTCCCAAACAATTGGCTTTTGCTTTTTTAAAAGACTAATTAATTCTTTGAAAACTAGTAAGAAGTGGGCTTTAAATAGGCTAATGAGATAGTGTCTTTTGAATCTTTTACCAATTGGAAATTCAAAGACTCTAGGGCTGCTTTTGTTTGCTCTTTAATACTTTGGTTTCCTGCAATAATATCTCTAAAGTAGGTTGATGCATTTTTGCCGATGTACTTTTTACAAATGTTTTGATAATCCCTGTAGGAGTAGCCTTTGAAGGGCTTTCCATAGTTTATCCAAAGCTCTCGCATGAGGTCATCAAGCCCTTTTTTATTGTCTGAGTTTTGTTGAATAAGGTGATGCAAAATTAAGGCTGCTATGGCTCCTTTATGATAAACGGATACTTTTCTGTCCGGAACTCCTTTCTCATATCCATCAAGCCATAAATCAAAAGACGAGTTTAGTAAAGATTGGGATGCCTCATTTGAAGTTTCAAAATGCCTTTTTAGTGTTGTTTCAAGCTCTTTTAGATATTGTTCTTTGTTGAAAACGCCACTTCTATACAGAATCCAGTCGCCGTAAAAGGTAGTTAAGCCTTCGGCTACAAAACATGTTTCGAAATAGTTTTCTTTACTGTAATCGTATGGAAGGAGTTCTTTCGGTCTAATTTTTTTGACGTTCCAGGTGTGAAATAGTTCGTGCGAAGCTAAACCTAAAATATCAATGTAAATTTCATCAAAGTTTTGAGCATCTGGGCCAAGCGTCATCATGGTAGAGTTATGATGCTCAACGCCATGATAGTAGGGCTTGCTCATCATCCAGAGCATGAAATGATACTCTTTTACGGGAAACTCGCCAAAAACGTCAATTTGCTCAGAGGTGAACTTTTTGAAATCGATGAGTACTTTGTTCCAAGGGATTTCAATTTTTCCTTTGACCCATATATGGAATTTGTAACCTTGGGACATATAAGTTTTATGCTGAATAGCCGAGGAAATCATGATAGGGGAGTCTACTAAGTCATGAAAGCTATTGCACGTGAAGGTGTTTATGCTGCCATTCTTTTCAAAACTCATTCCAGTGGCTATGTCGGTATTGGCTGCAAAATCAATTTTTAATTCACATGGTTCATTCTGCTGGTTTTCTATATACATGCAGAAGTTGATAGGGTTGAGGTAAAGAAAGTTTGGTTCTATATAGCTTCCTCCTGCATTTTGAATATCGGCATAGAACTCATACTGTATACTTATTTCAGAATAACCTTCGGTTTTTACTTGCCAAATGTCTTTTTTGACTTTTTTGATAGATAAATCTTTGCCATTTGATGCTTTACATGAAACATTTCGGATGTTTTTTGCAAAGTTTTGTATTTCGTACCGTCCCGGCCTCCAAGCAGGTAAATTTATTTTAAGGAGCTTTTGGCTTATGTTTGAAAAGGTAGCTTCTATGTGAAGATACTTGGTGTCAGGTTGTTTATATGAAATTTTATAATTCATTCTTACGTTTGCTTTTGAAATAAAGAATTAAATTTTTACTTTTGCAGTCCCAAATTTAAGATAAGGACAAAATTAATTGAATTAGAATGAAACGTACATTCCAGCCGTCAAATAGAAAGCGTAAAAATAAACATGGTTTTCGCGAGCGTTCTGCCACAGTAGGTGGAAGAAAGGTTATTAAGGCTCGTCGTACCAGAGGAAGATGGAAATTGACAGTTTCTGACGAAAAGACGCATAAGTAATTTTTATAGCATTTACGGACTTTGTGAGGCCACCATTCTGGGTGGCTTTTCTTGTTTGTGCTCATCTCGGCTTTTTTATAACTATCTTTAAATGCTAATTTAACTTTAATTACTTTGAATAAGTCTTTCAGGAAAACAGAGCGACTTTGTCACGTAAAGGTGATTGAAGGTTTATTCGATAGGAAGAATAAGCAGAATAAAAGTTTTAGCTCTTTTCCTATTTTAATGATTTATAGCTTAAACGAGTTAGATGAAAGAGACTATTCTAAAGTCCTTTTTTCTGTACCAAAAAGAAAATTTAAGCATGCGGTAGATAGAAATCTTTTAAAAAGAAGGTTAAAAGAGGCTTATCGCTTAAATAAAAACCTTATTCCAGAAAATCAGAATTATAATATAGCCTTCCTTTATATTGCTAAGGAAATTCATGATTATGAGGGATTGGAAAAGGCCATGATCAAACTTTTGACTAGTTTTAAAGATTGATTTCTTGTATTATAAAAGACTGGATTGGATTTTGCGTTGTATAACTAAATTACTGTCAACTCTTATTAATGAAAAAGACCTATAGATTTCTGACAATTGGACTTATTGCTTCTACACTAGCATTAGTTGGTTTTAAGTATGAAGATCGTTATTTCGAAATCGCTAAAAATCTAGACATTTTTGCAACGCTGTTTAAGGAGTTAAATGCTCTTTATGTGGATGAAATAAACCCCAATAAGGCGATGCGTACTAGCATTACTTCAATGCTGAAGGAGTTGGACCCTTATACAAATTTCTACCCAGAAGATGATATTGAGGATTATAGAACCATGGCTACGGGCAAATATAATGGTATAGGTGCTACGGTGAGTAATGTTTATGGTGAGCATACTGTGGTAATGATATATGAAGGTTCACCTGCAGATAAGGCTGGGATAAAAATAGGAGACGTTTTTAGTGAAATTAATGGTGTAAGCTTAGCTGGAAGAGACAGTGAGCAGCTTGGTAGACTATTGAAAGGGCAAACAGATACCCAAGTAGACCTTACAATAAAGAGATTTGGTCAAAAGAAGCCAATAGACCTGACAGTGAAAAGAGCCGTTGTAAAAACGCCAAATGTACCTCACTATGGATTAATAAATGATGAGGTCGGCTATATTCAATTAAACGACTTTAGTGCCACGGCCGCTGCAGAAATCAAAACAGCCTTTGAAGAAATGAAAGGGCAAGGAATGAAAAGCTTGGTTTTGGATTTAAGAGGCAACCCTGGTGGGCTTTTGAATATGGCTATTGATATCTGTAATTTCTTTATTCCTAAAGGTAAGCTTGTGGTGGAAACAAAAGGGAAAGTGGGGCAATGGAATAAAAAGTACGCTGCTAGATTTAATCCACTAGATTTAGAAATGCCAATAGCTGTTTTAATAAGCAGTGGCAGTGCTTCTGCATCTGAAATAGTGAGTGGAACGCTACAAGATTATGATAGAGGAGTAGTGATAGGTCAAAAATCTTTTGGAAAAGGTTTAGTACAAACTACCAGACCATTAAGTTTTAATACGCAACTTAAGGTTACTACCGCTAAATACTATATTCCTTCGGGAAGGTGTATTCAGGCTATTGATTATAGTCATAGAAATGAGGATGGAAGTGTAGGTAAAGTACCTGATTCGTTGAAATCTACTTTTTATACTAAAAATGGAAGACCTGTTTATGATGGTGGAGGAGTAGACCCTGATATTAAGCTAGAACCGAAAGAACTTTCAGAACTGACAAGGCAATTAACTCGCGAAGGGGTAATTTTTGATTTTGCTACGCAATACTATTTCAATAATCAAACTAATATTCCTGGCGATAATTTTACGCCTTCAGATGATTTATATGCAGCGTTTAAGGAGTATGTAAAGACTTCAGGTTTTAAGTATGTTAATGATGCGGAGGAGGCTCTGTCAGATTTAGAAGCACTAGCGAGTGAAGAGGAGGGTTATGCTGATTTTAAATCTACTTTAAGTCCTTTGAGAGCCTTATTGAATAAAAAGAAGGATTTGGATTTAGTGACTTATCAAAATGAAATTAGGGACGAACTAGCTTTAGAAATCCTGAGTAGATATCATTATGATAATGCTATGAAATTCGTTTCTTTTGAAAAGGACCAAGAGGTTCAGGAGGCATTAAAGTTATTTAAAGATATGCCTCGCTATAAATCTATTCTTGCTGGAAAATAATGGCTTTAATTCTAAGTGTTGAAACTTCTGTAAATGGTTGTTCTGCTGCTATTCATGAAAACGGAACAGTACGTTCAAATTTTGAACTATTCGAACAACGTTCCTCGGCAGAAATGCTTACGGTTTTAATAGAGCAAGCCCTGAAGGTTATTAAGAAAGACTTTTCAGATTTGGACGCAGTGGCCGTTTCTAAAGGGCCAGGCTCATACACGGGCTTAAGAATAGGGGTAAGCACGGTTAAAGGCATCTGTTATGCTGCTAACTTACCGTTGGTTTCTATAAACTCATTGGACCTTATGGCAAATCAGATTAAACCTACTTTTGATGGTTTAGTATGTCCTATGTTAGATGCTAGACGAATGGAGGTTTACTGTAAAGTAATAGATTCAACTGGTGTAGAAAAAATGGAAACTACAGCTGTGGTGGTGGACGAAAACTCTTTTAGTAACTTTTTGAAAAACGGTAAAGTACTTTTTTGTGGCGAAGGGGCTGAAAAGATTAAGAATGTAATCAATCATGATAATGCTCTTTTTTTAGGGGCTGAAGTAAGGCCTAAGGCTTCTGATATGGGTAAAGCAGCTTACGCTAAATTTGAGAAGGGATATTTTGAAAACGTTTCGGATTTTGAGCCTTTTTATCTCAAAGAGTTTGTAGGTACTACACCCTCAAAAAACAAAAAAGTCACGGCCTAGACCGTGACTTAAGATTAACTTGTTTTTGACTTTTAATCTTCGTCAGAAGATTCAATGACAAGCTCTGGTTTTTTATGACTTACGTCGTTCTGTTTTTGTTTTACTTTCTTTACTTGACGTGTTAATACGTCTAGTGCAATGTCGGTTGCTTCTTCAAAGGAATCACCTTGCTCTTTCACAAAAATCGTCTTTCCTGGCACGTGTAAACTAACTTCTACTAGTTTTTTCTGGACAGCTGATTTTTCACCTTTTTCAAGTTTTAGGTAAACGTCTGCTCCAGTTATTCGGTCATGAAATTGATCTAACTTATTCAGTTTGCGTTGGATGAAATCTACTAACGAATTGTCAGCGGTAAAACGAACTGCATTTACTTTCAGCTTCATATTTCTTTTGGATTTTAATGTTATGAATATGACCAATTATCAGATAAATAGTGCTTTTAAAAAAGCCTCATATCTTATAGAATGAATGTAGGCATATTTGACAATAAAATCAATCAGAAGTCCTATAATCTTTGAAACTTTTTTTGATGTTTGTGTCAGAAGCTTTTTTAGTCGATTCCCAACTAGCATCCAGTTCTAAGGCTACCAGTCCTTTAAGGTTCATGGCTGTCATAAAACCGTCTATTGATTTATTGAAACCGTTTTCTCTACGAGATGACTTTAACGCAAAATCTCGGGCAAAGATGTCTCCTTTGGTTTGAATCTCGTTTTTCTTTTCAATCACATAGTTTAGTCGGTCTATCAAGTCTTTCATTGATTTACCAATAACCTCTGTAGCTTCTAGCGTACCAATGGTCAAAACAGTGGTGCCGCCTACGGTAGAGATAGTGGTTTGAAGGTTTTGTTTATTTTTGGCAAAAATGCTTGATAAGCCAGTAGTAGCACCTAAAGATGCATTGATTACAGACCTGTTTTTCTTTCCTTTTTTGGCTTTGTTATAAGACTTTTTTAGCTCTTCCTCTTTCTCTTTAAGCTGCTCTAGTAATTCCCAAGCACGTGTTAGCGTTCCCTTATATAGGTTGAAATTCTTCTGGTCTGTTTCTTCTTCGTTGATGGCATTGTCTACCCTAAATACTATTCTTTTTACTTCTCTTTTTTGCGTTTTATCAATCACGAAAAAGTCGATATAAAAGTTGACTGAGTCAGCTGGGTCTTTAACGAAGTTGTAATCTGGAGTCCAGAAAAACTCATATTGATTTTGTGTGTTTTTGACTAAGCTCTGCTTCTTTACTTCCGGATTATTAGCCAAAAAATCAAAGGTGTCTATGTCTTCATCGCCGTTAGGGTCAGATAAGTAAAAGCCAATATTAATGGTTTCATTTTCTTTCAATACTATTCTATCCACTTTTGGCAAAACGGTAATTGCCGGAGGAAGGTCTAGCTTGGTAGGCATAAGTTTTATACGGCCCTCAGACCTTTTTTTGCTAGGCTGATCTTCTACGGAGAAGCTTATAAAGCGGGGGCCTTCTTGCAAGTCTTTAAACTGTGTGTAGGACGGAGACCAAGTAACTTCTCCTCGAGAGTTGATGTTCATTCCTTCAGGTAAATCTTCTATAGAAGGGATAAAAACTAGTGGGTCACCGTCTTCATCATAAACCAAAGAACCATCTACTTGATATTTATTTTGAGTATTATATTGAATGTAAAATGGAGTCAACTCATTTACTTGAGGAGCTCTGTTGGTATGTTTTACATAAATATCTAATGTTCGAGATACAAAGTCACCAGAGTCAGACTTGGCTTCTACCAAAATCTGGAAAATCTTTTCTTTCTCAATACGGTCTACCATGTTGTAGTCTGGAGTCCACTGAAAAAGACCAGCAGAGTCTAAGGACATTCCTATTTGTTTTCCTTGACTGATATTGAAAGTAAAGGCACGTTCATCTGTATTGCCAGATATACCAAGTTTGAATTCCCCATTTAAACCTTCTTGGAATTTACTCCAGCGGTCTCCATAAGGACTTAGTATTTTGTAATTTGTTTGGGCTGTAGCCAAAGAAATACTAAATATGAATAAAAAGATTGTTGAAATTGCTAATCGCATTATTGGGCTATTTCTTTTTTAGGAAAAACTACGCACGGAAAACCGAAAAGGCATCTTGATTTAATCATTTCAGCTACTTCATGAGGGACGTTTTCTTCCCATCCTATTTCGCCTTGTTTGATTAATTCTAGCATATTGTCAGTTTGTACGTCTAAATTTTTTGGGTTGTAATGATAAATATCTTCAATCTTGTGATTGGCTATCAAATACCTGTAAAGGTCAATGAGTTCCATTCTTGGATTGAATTTCATACAGTTAAGTATGTCGTGGTCTCTTCGGGTTGGGTAAACGTAAAGTTTAACTTTTCTGCCAAAGAGGGTTGCAAAAGATTCAAGAATACCTCCCGGAAGGCTTTTATAATGTTCGCCTTCAAAGATGTATTCCAAATTAGGGTATCCTATTATTAAACCAATTTTATGCTGCGTTACCTTAGAGAGGTATGAAACCAATTTATAGTATTCATGGTAATTGGTAATCATCACAGTTTGGCCTAAAGAACATAGGATATCCACCCTGTCTAAGAAATCTTTCTCGTCAATAATGTCTCCATCTTGATCTTCTTGGAGCGACTGTAAAGTAAGTTCATTAACCACCAGAACATTCTCTTTATCTACGTCAGGTTCTCTTAAATATTGTTTGACACCATTATCAAGCATGTCAAGATGAACATTAATAACGGGCCTAAATCTACCTCTTAACACTACTATGTGCTTTTTATAGAGTGTGTCTGAAGGTTGAAGGTTTTTCCCATCAGGTCCAAACAAAGCAACATCTGAAAAACCATACTTAACCAAATGTAGACTCATAAGCCTACTATCCACCTCTTTAAACTCAGGTCCGTCAAACCTAATCATATCAATTTGGATACGCTCTGAATCCAGATTATCCATTAAGGAAACTAAAAGAACTTCAGGGTTTTCATAATAATAAAAACACCCGTAAATAAGGTTAACGCCAATTATTCCTAAAGCTTGCTGCTGAAGTAAGTTGTCATTATCATGCATAGAGATATGTATAATAACGTCATTATATTTTCCACCAGGTTTGGTTTGGAACCTACAGCCAATCCAGCCATGAGCATTGTTGTTTTTATGGTAGTTAAGAGCAACCACTGTATTGGAAAAAGAAAAGAAATGAGTGTTCTCGCCTCTTTTTTTGCTTAGTCGTTCGTCTAGAAGGTTATACTCATGGTCCAGCATACTTAATAGACGCTCTTGACTTACGTATCTTTTGGACTTTACCTCTCCATAAATGGCATCAGAAAACGTCATGTCATAGGCAGACATGGTTTTAGCGATGGTTCCACTCGCTCCACCAGATTTAAAAAACTGGGCTGCTACTTCTTGACCAGCCCCAATCTCCGCAAATGAACCATAAATCCTTTTATCAAGGTTTAATTTTAAGGCCTTTTGCTTGGTAGCCAAGTTTTTTTCATGCGTGATTGCCATAATTTATTAAAACAAAATGGTTTAGAAAGAGGTTTCTTTGACATATTCCGTTTAGGAATTTTGTCCAATTACAAACTTACAAAAATTTGCACTTTTTAAAGTCTTTTAACTCGAAATCGGCTTTTTTATTGTGCTCAGATACTTACTGAAAGTGATTACTTCTAGATATGTTCTAAGTTTAGGAGTTATTCCAGTTTATTTTTTATTTATCTTTGACAAGCTCTAAAATAAGAGATGTATTTAAGTCCTGAAATTTCAATAAATATTGAAAATATGAAAAGAATTATATATTTTGTAATTATAAGTTTATTTAGTTTTGGTGCATTCGCACAATCGGGATTTGAGGCAAAAACTAAAAAAAACAAAGGTTTACCCAATTTAGAGCATGTATTTAAGGAAATAGATGGCTCTGGAAATGGCAGCTCAAGGCTAAGACAGAGGCCTGTTAAATCTAGTGTGGAACTACATTCTTCCATAGATTATAAAACATATAGAGATTCAGAATCTGGTTCAGTAATTTTTATTGAAAACAATAAAGAAGGTCTTCCTGGTAAACAGCAAAGAAGAGCAGCAAGTGCTCTGGCTTATGATTTTTTGGAAGATGTTAAAGGGCAAGTGAACATAGAGAATCCTAAAAAGGAGTTTACTGCTATTTCTACCTTTAATGATGAGCGAGGTTTGAGCCATCTTAAGTTTCAGCAGGAATATAAAGGAGTTAAAATTTATGGGGCAGAAATAGTCACTCATGCCGATGATAACATGGTGAAAAGTCTGAACGGGAAAGCTTTTCCTACTCCAAGCAACTTGAAGATCAAACCGAAGTTCAGTGAAAAAGAAGCCATTAGTTTAGGTTTACAAGAATTGGCCAAATCTTCTATTCTTCAGAAAGGTGGTTTTGAGAATGGCTTTTTTGAGATAGCTCAAGACAGAGCAGAACTCATTATTTATTACATTGAAAAGACCCCAGTTTTAGCTTATGAAATGACATTGAAACCAAATCTATTAGAAAGGTGGGTGGTTTTTATGGATGCTCAGTCAGGGGAGATAATTGATAAATACAATCATACCTGTACGCTGGATGGTGTTTTTCAAACTTCCGCAAAAGATTTGAATGGCTTTACACGGAGCTTCAATATTATTCAGAGCGGTGCGAATTATTTTATGGTGGATCCTTCAAAACCAATGTATAATAATAATCAATCCAAACTGCCAGATGCTCCTGTAGGAGCTGTATGGACTATTGATGCCTTGGATTCGAGGATTAGTGGGGAAATGGAATTTGCTCACGTTACATCAAATGATGGAACAACATGGAGCCCTACTGCGGTTTCTGCTCATAATAATGCTTCTATCTGTTATGATTTTTATAGAACTAAGTTTAATAGAAACTCCCTAAATGGAAAAGGAGGGAATATCATTTCGGTAATTAATATTACGGATGAAGATGGTAAAGGAATGGATAATGCTTACTGGAATGGTGAGTTTATGGGTTATGGAAATGGAGCACAAGGTTTTAAACCACTGGCAGGAGCTTTAGATGTAGCAGGCCATGAAATGACTCACGGAGTTATTGAAAATACAGCTCGTTTAGAATATAGAAATCAATCAGGAGCACTGAACGAATCTTTTGCCGATATTTTTGGAGCATTAATAGATAGGGATGATTGGACTTTGGGTGAGGATGTAGTTAAGCCAAATATTTTTCCGTCGGGTGCTTTAAGGAGTTTAGAGAATCCTAACCAAGGAGGGAAAAACGACCCGGGCTATCAGCCTAAAAATATGAGTCAATATGTTTATTTAAGAGACACTCCGAGTGAAGATAATGGCGGTGTTCATATTAACTCAGGTATTCCAAACCATGCTTTTTATCTTTTTGCTACTGCTGACGGGATGAATAAAGATAAAGCTGAAGCAGTTTATTATCACACCCTAACTAATTACATTACCAGAACCTCTAAGTTTGTAGATTTAAGATTGGCAGTAATTCAAGCGGCAAAAGACCTTTATGGAGAAGGGCAGGAGTCGGCAGCGGCGGCTTCAGCTTTTGACCAAGTAGGAATTACCGCACCAGGAAGTGGGCAGCAGGTTCCAGAAATAGAAGAAGAAATTATCGACGTTAACCCAGGAGACCAGTATTTGGTAGTTTACGAGCCAGTAGGAAAGAGTATTTACCGAGGTTTAGAGGGTGGACAAAACTATGATATAATTTCAGATGGGATAGGCTGTCAAAGAAAGCCAAGTATTTCTGATGATGGTACGGCTATGTTTTTTGTGGGTGATGATGGTAATATTTACTATGTAGATTTAACGGCATCTAATGCCACTGCACAGGCATTAAGCTCTAATGGAGCTTGGTCAAATGTAGCTATCTCTAAAAATGGAATCTTGTTAGCAGCTCTTACATCTTCAGAAGATGGAAAAATCTATGTTTTTAATTTAGAGACAGATCAGCAAGCTAGTTTTGAACTTTTCAATCCTACTTATTCACAAGGAATATCTACTGGGGAGGTTCTTTATGCCGATGCCTTAGAATGGGATTATTCTGGCGAGTATCTGGTTTATGATGCTTTTAATAGAGTGAGTAGTTTGTTCGGTGATTTAGAATATTGGGATGTAGGATTATTAAGAGCCTGGGATTTAAGTACCAATAATTTTGGCGATGGTGATATTGAGAAAATCTTCTCGGATTTAGACGAGGGAGATAACATCGGAAATCCGGCTTTGTCAAAAACGAACCCGAATATTATTGCATTTGATTACTTGGATGCTCGGGAAGACAAATTCTACATTCTTGGCGTTAACCTTTACTCAGGAGGATTAAATCTGATGATTGAAAACAATGCTATTGGCTATCCGGACTATTCTATAGATGATAAAAAACTTGCATACACAGCAGAGGAAGCCGTGGGAGAGGTAGTTAAGACTATTCCTTTAAATGCAGATAGAATTTCAACGAATGCCAGTTCGGGTAGAAGGATTTTTGGAGAAGGGCAAGACAAATGGGTTGTTTATTATGCTCAAGGTCAGCGTAAGTTGCCCACCAAAGAGGCACAAACCATTACATTTCCTAGTCTTGCCCACCAAAACGCGGGAGCCACAGTAAACCTTAATGCGGTGGCTAGTTCTGGTTTTGGAGTGCAGTATACTGTAATAGAGGGTGATGCTACTATTGAGGGAAATACTGTAGTGTTAGGGAGTACTCCTGGTCTAATAACAGTGCAAGCTTTCCAAGTAGGAGGGAGTGACTTTACATCGGCCAGTGCCGAGCAAAGTTTTTGTTTAAATCCGCAAGCTTTGTCTATTACATCAGACGGAGAAACAGTTTTTGCTTCAAACGCCAGTTTATACCAATGGTATGTAAATGGAAACCCGCTAGGCGGTCAAACCACAAACAGCCAACTAGTAGTTGACAGAAATGGAACTTACAGTGTAAAGGCAGCTACAGCCGATGGCTGTTTAAGTGGTTTCTCAAACGAAATACAATTGCAGCTTCAGAGGGTTTTAGGAACAGAACCAAGCGAATTATCAGCCTTAAATGTTTACCCAAATCCTGCTCAAAACGAAATCAAAATTAGCATACCCAAGGGAAGCCGCTTTGAGTCTGCTGAGATACGAAACACTAATGGTAAGTCTATTCTAAATACAGATAAAGAAGTGATAAATATAGGACACTTTAATGCAGGTGTATATATAATTAAAGTAACTACAGATAAAGGAGATGCCTATAGAAAGGTAGTGAAACAGTAATCGGCTTAATTATTGTATTATATTAGATGTTACTAGCTGATAAATACAGTTAGGACTAAAAAAAGTGCCTAGTTCCTGATAAAGAATGATACAAAAGCCCGACAAACTTTTACTCATTGCCATGTTTATTGGCCTGGTTTTCCATGGCACTATTTTCTTTTTTACGTTTGATTCTACTTACGACGCCTTCGTTCATATTTTTTTTGCAGACCATTACTCTCGGTCGTGGTTTGAACCATGGGATAATAGATGGTATACAGGTTTTAATGTTACCAGTTATCCTCCCTTAGTTCATCAGTTAACGGCTTTACTTTCTAAGATAGTAGGTTTAAAATATGCCTTTGTATTCCTTGCGGCAGCCATAGTGCAGCTTCTTATAGTAGGAGCCTATCGATTTTCAAAACTGTGGACTACCCCAAGAGCGGCAGGTTATGCCGCTATTTTTGCTTGTTTTTGCTCTTCTATAGTAGAGGCATTACACCTTTTTGGCCAGTTACCCACACTAATGGGTATTGCATGTCTTCTTAATGCCTTGCCCGAAGTTTATAGATGGATGCGGTATGGAAAATACTATAGATTGGCCACTGCTTTGTCCATCATGGGCGTGGGAGTCACCTCTCACCATGTGACTACTATTTTTGGAATGGTCTTTTTCATTGCTCCTGTAATGGGTTTGGCGGTGGTAGATACCATTATAGCCAAGAATCAGGATGTAGAAGGGGCTAAAAAATGGTATTACAGTTTTGTAGAAGAAAACGTATCAAAATTCAAAATTACGCTTAGAGGATTTTTAGAAGAGACATGGAATAAAAGGAAAGAGCTGGTACTTTTTGTAGGTAGTGTTCCTTTAATCATGATGCTGATATTTCCTTATTTTTATTGGTCGGCCACAGACCCAATAAATCAGGTTTCCATTCCGCATGGCTCTCGCGATTCTTTTATTGAGGTTACATCTTCTGGGCTCATGTTCTTTTTGATTCCCATGGGAATTATCCTGCTCCTTATGCCGTATATCTTTATACGGGTTTGGACCAGAAGAAACTTTTTCATTGGTCTTTCTTTTACACTTATGGTGCTTTTAGGTACAGGAGGAACCACGCCATTACCTAAGCTAATGTTGGGCGAAAATGCCTTTAATATCTTAACACTTGATAGGTTTACCTTTTGGGCCACTATAATTAGTATTCCATTTATAGGAGAGTTTTTTTATCGCTTATTAGAAGCCGACTTAAAAGACTATTTAAGAGAAAAGTTAGGCGTTTGGCCACACCGATTAACTTGGATTCTGCTGGCAGGGATTTTAAGTATCCTGACCACCTTTATTATTAACTTAGGAACTTTTAGGCCTTTACAGCCTCAAAGTATAGACACTAAACCAATGCTTCAGTTTTTGGAAAGAGACCAGCATGACAAATGGCGTTACATGACTTTGGGTTTTGGTGACCAAATGGCTTGGCTTTCTGCTCAGACCAAAGCTCAATCTGTGGATGGGAATTATCATTCGGCAAGACGATTGCCAGAAATGACCACAAGACCCTTAGAGCGATTAGAAAATTCGAAGTTTAAGGGTGTTCAAGGTTTAGGTTCTTTACAGCAATTTCTCACTGTACCCGAGAAATATTACTTGAAATACGTTTTTTCAAACGACAAATTTTATGACCCTATTTTATACTTTTCAGGCTGGGAAAGAGTGCAGCGTTTGGAAAACGGTATTATGGTTTGGCAGAAACAAGATGTGCCTCCTTTACCTTCCGCTTTGAAGAAAAAGGAGCTGCCAAAAATCATGAAAGTTTGGTGGGGTATCATGCCGGTACTTTCGCTTTTGATAGCCTTTGGGGTGAATTTTGTTTATGTCTGGTATACCAGAATAAAGAAAAATCACGAGTTTGATGACGAATACCGAAACGACAATTTTTTGATTGCTCCACTGAGCAAATGGACCTTTATTTTCTTGGGAGTTTGGATAGGAGTAATTGTGACAGTTACTAGTGCAGTTATTATTAAAGGTTTGTTTCATTCGCCTTATGACGATCCTGAAAGTGTGGTGGAAGCCTATTATGATGCTGTTGATTTTAAATATTTTGGAGCAGCCTATGAGTTTTTTGAGCCAGAAACACGCCCCAGTTTTGAAGACTATTTTATTAAGCTTTCGGTAGAAGATGGGATTGTAGCGTCATACGCCAAACTGGACAATATGGTGATAACTACAGAAAAAATTGACAAGAATAATTATTTGGCCAAGGTAGATGCTGAGTGGATTACGCCTGTGGAACAGTACATGACCCATAATGAGCATAGGGTTACCAAAGTGAAAGGGAAGTGGTACATAATAGCTCCGAAATTTGACAACAGTATTCCGCCTGATACATTTGTGGAGGAAGCCCTACTGAGTATGCACAGCCAAGGAAAGAGGCAAACAGGAACAGACCCCACTCAGCATGATGACGTGATGGACAGGCCAGAACTTAAGATTTTAAATGCCAGGTTGGTAAAGAAAGATAGCAGCTATACAGTGGTGGGTGAGCTTCAAAATATAGACAATTACCCCGCTCATATAACTGTATTGGCCGATTTGTACGATGAGTACAATAGAAAACTGGTGAGCTATAATGTGAAATATGGAAGTATCCACCGGATTATGCCAAAGGAGGTGGTTTCTTTCAGAATCAATTTTGAAGCAACAGCTTGGGTAAAAACAGATGATTTAGACCCAGGGGAGTTTAATCCAGAAGAATTTACAGAATATGATTTTCCAATGGCTCCCGTCAAATTTAAAATATTGGCAAGAGCAGTAATTGATAAAAATGATTTATACCGCTCTGTAGGTTTACAAAACGTTCATATTCATGATAATATATTAGAAGGAGAAGGTTTTAATTATGGTACAGAAGAGGTGAGTGTACCCAAAGTGCTGGTGTCTTACTATGATAATGATGAAAAAGTGAAATGGGTGGAGGTTTTCTTTATGAGAGAGGGGATAAGACAGCAGCGGAAACGAAAACTAAAGCATAAACTCGCTAATTTTTCTGATTATAGTGTAATATATGAAGGCACTGAGGCGGATTTTTATGTCAATGGCTTACCAAGTATTTCCTATGTAAGCGTACCGCAAACCAAAAAAATGACGCATAAAATATCACTTGGGAATAATGAGAAACTAGGATTAAGGATTGATGGCTATTTAGGTAGCCCTACCATTTATTAATGACAAAGAAATTAAAAATAGCGACCGTTTCTATAGCATCATTTTTACTGTTGGTGCTTTGCTATTTGTTTGTTGTTGATAGAGGTGAACCTGTGGAGGTTTCAACTTTAGTTCCCAATGAAATAAAGGATTTTAGGTTTCCGGATAGCATTTCTGTGGGTACAAAACTTAAGTATGAGGCGGATTTTGATGCCTCAAATTGTCATTTATTAGTAAGCACATCATGGGGTAATTATGTGGTAGAACCGCAGCAAGAAAATAGTAAATGGATTTTTGCGATTGAAGATAGTCTAACACAAACGGCTGGTGCTTATATTTTGGATTTGGCCTGTGAAGGAAGGCTTTTGAAAAGTAAGCAAATGCAGGTTTTTAGTGGTTTGCCAGCTGAGCCACTAGAGGCATTTGTGGGTTCTAAATCTATTGAGGCCGATAACGGAGAGCATTGGGCCATGATATTGGCTATTCCGACCGATACTTTTGACAACTTAACTGCAGATAAAACGCCGGTCAATTTTAGTTTACACAGGCCAGATGAGCGTGTTGAAAAGCTTAATAAGAATACGGAGCATGGTGTAGCTTATCATAAAATTTATAGTAAAAGTAAAGTAGGGAAGACAATAATAGGAGTAAGGGCTGGAGCAGCTACTGCCAAAGAAAAGGAGCTTTTAGAGATGCCAGGCTTTCCCGTGAACTTTAATATTTATGCAGAAAGGGTGTATTCGTTTGCTGATAAGCGGCAGAACTTTCATTTGAAGACTTCCGTGATTAAAGACAAATATGGAAATATTGTGGCGGATGGAACGCTCTTAAATATTGATGTGACTGATAGTGATAATTCCAAAAGAATATTGACCAGTTATACCATGGATGGCGTGGCAGAATTAGACATTCAAAATCCTTCATTGGCAGGTAAAATATTAATAAATGGAAGTATTTATGGCGACGCTAAAAGCAATGAACTGGAGCTATCTTTCAAAAAGTATTTAGCCAAACTGCCTGTGAGATTTAGTGCCGAAGAAAAAGCGGTGATAGTGGGGCCACTGGTAGGGCCACTCAAGCAATACATGTCTGATGGTGCCGAAATAGAAATGTATATAGAATCTTTAGACATGCTGAAAATAGGTGTAGTGAAAAATGGCTACGCCAAAATAGATTTAACAGACATGAAGGCTGGCAATTATAAAGGGCTAGTAAGTTCTGGTGGGCTGGAGAGCGAAGTTGACATTAAATTAAAAACCAATGAATAAGGATAAGTTATTTTTTAAAATAGTATTCTCTATTGGTATTATGCTTTTGCTTGGGCTCTTAGCAGGAGGAGCGGCTAAGTTTTTAGCCTATTTTAATTCTGGAGGTGATAGAGAAGACCTTTTGAAACTAGCGGAGGTTTTACCAGATGAAATAAATCCGGAAATAAATTGGCTTCCTGATGATGCTAATACCGGGAGGCCAATGGAGGTTTTTAGTCGTGATATTATAGCAGGAGGCTATGTGAGAGCACTTTATCAACGAGATTTAAGTTTGTTTACAGGCAATTCTGATGGAGTGAAAGAGTATTATACCAGAGAAGCTAGGCCTAAAATATTTCATCAAATTAGCTTGGTGAATGAGAAAAAGATGAGCGTGGAAAGAGTAGAACTCAACCATAATATAAAACTTCATTTTTACTCTGCCGATGGACAAATAGTGTCTTTTACCGATTATGAAGTTCACACCTTAAAACGATTAAATACCTCAAAAAACAAACGTATACTCTCTACCGCAGATACATCTTCTTATAAAGTTATCATGCAGTTAGATGATGGGTACTGGCGAATAAAGCATTTAGAAAGGGGGATTTTTGAAGAGTTATATCCTGATTTCGTACAGGACTCTTTGGTGATATTTCAAGAACATCGCGATTCATTATTAGCCCAAGTTCCCAGTATAAAAGGCATTAACTATTACCCTAAAGACCATCCATTTAAAGATTTTTGGATAAACTATGACACCTCAACAGTTGAAAATGACTTTGAGTTGATAAAAGAAATGAATTTAAACACAGTTCGTATTTTTATCAATTATGAACAATTTGGTAAAGGTGTGGTAGTGCCAGAAATGCTTTTAAGATTAGAGCATTTACTAAATACTGCGGAGACTAATAAGCTTCAAGTGTTGGTCACTATGTTTGATTTTAACTCCAATTATAATCTTTTAAACTTTGCAAATACTGACAGGCAATTGGAGGTGATAATGAAGAAGTTCAAAAACCATCCAGCGATATTGGCATATGACTTAAAAAACGAACCAGACATAGATTATCACTATCAAAATCCTGATGATGTGAAGCAGTGGCTACGGTTTATAATTAGCAAAGCGAGAAAGTATGACCCGAGCCATCCTATCACAGTGGGGTGGGCATATCCAGAAAGTGCTAACTATCTGGCTGATAGTTTAGATTTTGTATCTTTCCATTATTATCGAGAATTAGAGAATTTAGGCAAGGATATTGATAGATTAAAAGAGGAAACCAATCATAAAACACTTCTTTTAGAGGAATTCGGTTTGTCGTCTTATCAAAGTAGCATAATGCCACTGGGTAAAACACAAAGTCAACAAGCAGAGCATTTAAAAAACGTTCAAGGTATTCTTAAAAGTAAGGGTGATATTCCATATATGTATTGGACGCTCTACGACTTTTCAGAAGTAGCAGGAGATGTGGCTGGGAGTATGCCTTGGCAAAAAGGTCCTCAGAAAGGTTTTGGTGTATTAAATCAAAAAGGAAAACCGAAGGAAGTGTATGAAGTACTGGTAAAACCAGAGCAAACGCATCAGTTTTCGAAATTGAGTAAGATTCCAAAGTTTGTTTTCGTCTACCTCGTTTTTTCTGTACTAGTTGCGAGTGTTTTGATTTTTAGGAAATCCATTGTTCGCACGATAAAGAGATTAAAAAAATGAAAAAGAAACTTAAAATTGCAGTAGTTTCAAGTTATCCTCCGGGTAAGCGTACCTTAAATGAGTATGGGTATTATCTTATAAATCATTTTAGGAATAAGCCAGAAGATTACGAGAAAATTATCCTCCTTTCAGACCAACTGCCTGATGGGAAAACGTTTGATTTTTTAGACCAGCCTGTACCCATTGAAGATCATCAAGTATGGGATTTTAACTGGTGGACCAATCCTTTAAAAATTTTAAAAGCGGTAAAACGCTCAAAAGCTGATATTGTCCTATATAATATTCAGTTTCTTTCTTTTGGAGATAAGAAAATTCCGGCAGCTTTGGGGCTATTGACTCCCTTACTTACGAGAATGAGTGGTGTCCCGTCTGTAGTGCTTCTGCATAATATTTTAGAGCAGGTAGACCTTAATGAGGCAGGAATCACCAAGAATAAGTTGGTTTCGGGAATTTATAACATGATAGGCACCATGCTTACGCGTTTTATTCTTTCTGCCAATGTTTTGGCAGTAACTATTCCAAAATACGTTGAAATTTTAGAGAAGAAATATAGAGCTAAAAATGTAGCTTTAATACCACACGGAAGTTTTGAAGTTCCTCCAATGCCTACTTTCAAATTACCAGAAGGGCCTCTTCAGGTCATGGCTTTTGGTAAGTTTGGAACTTATAAAAAGGTGGAAGGGATGATTGAAGCTGTAGAGCTTATCAGAAAAAGAACATCCTTAGACATTGAAATTGTGGTAGCGGGAACAGACAGCCCTAATACACCAGGATATTTAGACGGTGTGCAAGAAAAATATAAAGAAGTGTCTCAGTTAAGATTTACCGGTTATGTGGCAGAAGAAGATGTGCCTGTGATTTTTGGAGAGTCAGCTGTTTCCGTATTTCCTTACACATCTACCACAGGAAGCTCAGGAGTACTTCATCAAGCGGGTAGTTATGGTAACGCCGTAGTGATGCCTATGCTTGGCGATTTAGCCATGCTGGTAGAAGAGGAAGGTTATGCAGGCGAGTTTTTTGAGCCAGATTCTGTTGAGAGTTTAGCCACTGCCATTCAAAAGGTTTTAGAAAGCGAAGAATATAGATTGCAGCTGGGTAGAAGAAACTACTTTGCGGCGGCTTCACTTCCAATGGAAGATTTGGTAGACTGGTACTACCTACATTTTCAAAAGTTGCTGGTTGACTAGCACTTTTTTTAATTGATTTTAAAATGCATGCCTTTAGGTGTGCATTTTTTTTGTTTTAAGATTTACTGCTTTTAAGAAACGTATGCCCAAAATGAAAGAGAATCATAGAAGCCATTAAGCCTATCATCAAGTAGATTTGAACGTTAATGATTTGTTCAAAATCAGCATGAAACAGTGAGATAAGAACTATCTGGGCTATACCGCCCAAAATGCTAATCCAAACAGGTAAAACTCTGTCGAGAGAAATATGGTAATAAACAAAGACATTAGACAGAGCAAATAGTGCAGTGGCCAATGCGTATTTCCAAAGCAAAGGAGCTATGGAGATATAGGCTTCGCCAAAGAGTATATTAACCATCATTTCAGGAAATAGGTAACTGAATAACACTATACCAGCTGCTATAATGCCTACTACGGCTAAACCACCTACAAAATAAAGCGTATGGTCTTTCCCTTCTTTTTCTAGTTTTACTACTATTGGAAAAAGAAGCGTCACCACCGTCCAAGTACCAAAATAAACAATACGACCAATAAGAGCCATAGCAGCATAAAGGCCTGCTTCTTCTGGCTCAAAGAAATGTTTAACCAGAATGATGTCACTATTATTTATCAATATTTGACTGCATTCATAAAGCAAAATCATCAAAAGAAACTTTAGAACATCTTTTTGATCAAAAGAGGTATCTCCGCTAGTAGAACTATCTGTTTTTACTCTAGAAATCCACCAGGTAGCTATAAGTGAAAGGGTAAGTCCCCAGGCCACACCATTTACACGGTAACCTAAATAGACCAAAGCCATAGAGACTATTAGTCGTACCCACATTTCGCTTTGATAAGTAAGTGCTAGTTTTTTGTAATTCAATTTTCCTTGAAGTATACCTCTATTTACGCTCATGAGCATATAAAAAGGCATTCCTATTCCCAAAATGGCAAAAGGGAGGTAAGAGGAAGTTTGGAAAAAGTCTTGCCAAAAAACAGACATTGACACCACAATCACCATCATGGCTATTCCGCCCATGACGGCTCTCTTATTTAACCAAGCACTTATTCCTGTAATTAAACTTTGTTTTCCTTCGGCCTCGTAAGAGGCTACATATTTAGCAGCTGTGAGCTGGAAAGCTAAAGCAAAAAAGGAAACCATAAGAATCAAGGTTACTAAAAGACTAACCTCAGAAAAGTCTGACGGACCTAACCACCTTCCAAAAACTAAATTAATAGCGTAGTTTCCTGCATTTACCAGTAAAGTACTCGCAAAAAGTATACTGCCATCAGTAACAAGTTTTTTCTGTGTGGATGCCATCCTGAGTTTTTTTGTGGTTTAGAGCTTAACGTTTGATTTATGACTTCTTAATCATATCTAAAAACTTGGTTTGGCTCAATAGTTTATAGATAGTACTATCCTCATTTATTTTTAGTTTCATGCTTCCATCTTTATCCTGAAGCATTTTAAATGTGGTAGCAATGGCATTTACTCCTACTATATCTGCATCTTCAGTAGCACTTAGGTCTAGATGAAGTGTAGATGATCTTTGAGCTGCTTTGTTAAGCAGTTTTTTCCATTCTAAGGCTTTTTCTGTAGTGAAATCGCCCTCTATTATCATTGTTTCCATTTCTGTACCGTTTAATATTTAACAGCTATTTGAAGCAGCTGTCCTAAAATTGTGATAGAGTCTTTCATAGATAATTTAGAACCATCTTCATGCACCCATCTTTTAAGTGGCTGCTCACAAATCATGGTCTGAACCTTATCTGCACCATAGAAATTTTTCATTCTTAAAAATATTTCTACGTCAAAAATCCAACGAGTAAGAAATTTCTCATTGAAAAGGTTTTCTACCACTTCCCTACGCATTACTTTGGCACCACATTGGGTATCTTGAAATTCCATTCCAAGAATCTTTCTGATAACCCAATTGACCGTTTTACTAATAATACCTCTTGAAGATTGTCTGAAAATAGAAGCACCTATTCGTTGAATTCTTGAACCAGCAACCAATTTATATTCGGAGCCAGAAAGAGTTTTTACTAAATCTTCAAAATCTGCAAAGTTGGTAGAAAGGTCGGCATCTAAAAAGCCAAGATAATCTAAAGAACGGTCTTGCAGCAAATCTATCATTCCTAACCTTACCGCTTCGGCTTTTCCGCCATTTTGCGGGCAATTGAAAACCTTTATACTGTCGGGGTATTGCTTTTGGAATTTGTTCAAAACGTCTAAGGTTCCATCTGTACTTCCATCATTAACAAAAGATAAAAGGTAACCTTTATTACTCTCTAAAAAACTAGCAAATTCGCCAGTTTTTAATCTTTCTTCTTCATTATAACAAGGGATAACCACACCCACGCCATTTTTCTGTAATATTCCGGAGGAGCTCTCGCTCCCTTTTTTAAAGTCTTCGTTTTTAAGCGAAATTTTTAATAATTTCTTAACTCTGACCACTACTTCGTTTAAGCCTACAGGCTTTTCTATATAATCATCTGCTCCCGCTTCAAAGGCTTCTACAATGACGGTTTCCTCGTCGTTTCCAGACATTACTATAATTGGAACTCTAGACTTTTTAGTAACACGAATATATTCCATGACCTCAAAGCCTGACTTTTGAGGCATATTTAAGTCTAAGATGACTAGGTCCGGATTATTAATATCAAACATTTCAATGGCGTCTAGGCCATTTGAAGTAGCTATTACGTCAAAGCCAACTTGCTCCAGTTTGTACTTGATAGACTTTAAAATGATTGGTTGATCATCAGCCGTAAGAATTCTCATATATGTTATATAGATTGAGTGTTATAAATTTGTAAGCAAAAAGAATACCGTAAATGCCTTTTACCCTTGCACATACTGCTGCTATTTTACCTTTCCGTCGTTTTTTGTCAAAATACCTTTCCATTTCCGGTCTTTTAATGGGTAGCATGGCACCAGATTTTGAATTTTTTTTAAGGGTAACGCTTTATGGTATATGGGGGCATACTTGGTGGGGTGTATTGTTTTTCAATTTACCGGTCTCTATTTTACTTTGTCTTTTCTTTCATATTTATGTGAAAAGAAGCTTAATAGACCATTTGCCGCCCTTTTTGCATCAACGTCTTGCTAAATATAAGAACTTAGATTGGTATTTTTATTTTAAGGCTAATTGGTTAAAAGTTTTTTTTTCAATTTTAATTGGGGTTTTAACACACTTTTTATGGGATAATTTTACGCATGAGCCCAATTATACCTTCCCGTTTTATTTTGATGATCTTTCTCATGTTTTTTTATTGAATGGAAAACCTATAGCATTATACAGTATTTTGCAGGTCTTAAGCTCAGTTTTTGGGATGCTATATTTTGTGTATTTTTTGTTAAAAATACCACGAGATACGAGTTTGAACGGTATATCCTATACTAAGAGGTTAAAATATTGGGTTTGGGTAGCTATAGTTTTTTGTCTTGTAATAATAATTAGATATCTTATCGGAGTGCCTGATGAAAAACCAATTGGACAGATTATTGTAGTTTCAATAAGTGCTTTGCTAATTAGTATTAGCTTGATATCACAACTATTAAAAAATGAACAAACTTAAAGTTGTTTTTACGTTTTTATTGGTCATAGGTTACGCTATAACTTATGCCCAATCTCCTATGGACCCTGGTTTTAAAATGCTAGAGGGTGGGCAATTTGAAAAGGCTCGGGACTTTTTCGCAGATTATCTTAAAACAGATTCATTAAACCAAACGGCACTTTTGTGTTTTGGTAGAGGAACTGGCTTGGCTGGTAATACGAAGGAGGCTAAGGAGGTTTTTGGGAAGCTTCAAAAGAGATTTCCAGGGAATTATGAAGTTGATCTAAATATGGCAGAAGCTCATATGTGGAGTAAAGATTTTAAAACTGCATTAGAGTTATATTCAGATTTGGTAAAACGAGATAGTACAAGTTTTGCAGCCGTTTTGGGTTTTGCAAATGCTTATTCTGAAAATAAAGAATATGATAATGCTCTTAAATATATAGAGAAGGCTTTAGAAATAATGCCAGGCAATGCCAATGCCATGGTAAGTAGAAAGTATATGCGTTTGGGTAAAGCGTCTAAATTTTCCTATGTGGGTCAATTTGAAGAAGCAATTAGTTATTTCGATTTAATTTTGGATGAAAACCCTAAAGACCCCGATGCCCTTATTAATAAGGCTCAGGCTTTAATCTCAATAAAGAAGTATGAAGAGGCAAACGAAGTTTTTGAAACTTTGAAAACGGTTTCGGGAAAAGAAGTAGATGCTTATTTAGGAATGTCAAGAATAGCCAATCTTCAAAAAGAGCCCAAAGAGGCCCTTAAGCTGATAGAAGAAGGCATGACTTTTACAGATAGTAGCACAGTTTTAAAAGCAAGTTTAGGTAAAGTAAACGCACTGGCTTGGAATAAGAAATTTGATGAGTCCTTTTCACTTCTGAATGATTTGAAAACAGCATATCCTAATAACCTAGATGTATTGGCTGGTTTTGGGAGAATAAATATTTGGAGTAAAGGTTTCGCAAAAGGAGCAGGTTATTTTAAAGATTTACTGAAAGACAAGCCAGGCTCATTTGATGGCAATCTAGGTTACGCAGATGCTCATCATGCTCAGGGCCTTGATGATGTAGCTTTTAAATACGTAAGAAAAACCTTAGAATATTATGATGAGCAGCGTGACGCTCTAAAGTTTTTAGAAAAGCTACATGTAGCACATGACCCTTCTATAAGCTCTCATATTTATTTCAGTAAGGATAATGGAGGCAATACTTCAGAGAATTATCAAGTATCTGCTACCTATGACCCTTCACCTAGATTCAGAACATCGCTTACTTATTACCAACGTTCTGCAAAAAGTTCGGTTGGAGAAATAGCTAATCAGAAAATAGCAGTTTCAACTATTAGCCCAGGGCTTTCTTACAAAGTGAATGGTAAACTGAAGGTAAGTGGAGAAATAGGATTTCTTAATACTTCACAATACGAAAGAGTATTAGGTATGTTACAGGCCGACCTAAATGTGGGCAAGTTTCAGCAGTTTCAGTTGAAGTATAATCAGGAAATGCAGACGTTTACTTCAGAACTGATTGACCGCAATCTTAAGTTAGATAATATTACACTTAATTATAATTTGAGTTTACCATCTAAAATTGGTGCCTATTCTCAAATGATTCATACCCAAGTTTCAGATGGTAATGTGCGTAATCTATGGTTTGCGTCATTATACTATGATATTAAGCAGTCTCCTGTGGTAAAAGCTGGTTTTAATTACAGTTATTTTTCTTTTAAGAAGCAGCTTCCTGCTGTTTATTTTAGCCCTGACGTGTTTAGAGGGTATGAGCTTTTTGTTGCTGCGGAAAATGTAAATGAGGAAAACGCTAAGTGGATTTATCAGGCAATTTTTGCGGGAGGATTGCAGCAAATTAGCACTGAAAAGTCGCAAGGTATTTATCGGTTCGATATTAAAACAGGATGGAAGTTTTCACCTAGGTTTATGCTTATGGGGTATTATATGAAATCTAACTCGGCCGCTTCCAGTGTTCAAGGTTTTACGTATAATGAGTGGGGTGTGAAAACTAAATGGGTGATACCGTTTAGAAAGCTATAGTTCCGTAATTTTCTGAACAAGGAAAAAATTAATACTTTCAAATCAATAAACTTAAAGAAAAAATGAAGGGAATTGTGTTTACAGAGTTTTTGGAGATGGTAGAGGAGAAGTTTAGTTATGAAATGGTGGACGACATTCTTACCATGAAAGAGCTTCCTTCAAAAGGTGTTTATTCCGGTGTAGGAACATATTCACACACGGAGATGGTGACATTAGTAGTCAATCTTCACGAAAAAACAGAAATACCCTTACCCATCCTTTTAGAAACCTTCGGAGAATATTTATTCCATGGGCTTTTCAAGGCTTATGGTAGCATGTTTTCTAAGATTAGTAACGCCTTTGATATGTTAGAATCTATAGAAGGTTATATACATGTGCAGGTTAGAAAACTTTATCCTGATGCAGAATTACCTCATTTTAAGATTGAAAGACAGGGAGAAAATAAATTGGTATTAGACTATTCCTCAGATAGAAGAATGGGTGATTTGGCCTTGGGCCTTATAAAAGGTTGCCTAAATCATTTTAAAGAAGAGGCTGAAGTGGAGATGGAAAATTTACTGGAAGATGGTTCTAAAGTTCGATTTATAGTTTCTAAGTGAGTAGGGTATGGAAAGCCATAAAGAAATAGAGCTTTTAAAAAGAAGGATTCAGAGAGAAAAGGATGCTAGAAAGGCTGCTGAGCTTATTCTAGAAGAAAAAGCTCTGGAACTTTACAATGCCAATGCCGAACTTCAAGGATTAAATGAAGCCTTAGAAAAAGAGGTTGACAAAAGAACCAAAGACCTTAAGTTAAGTAAAAAGAGGTATCAACAGTTTGTAGAGTCGGCAGATGAAATAATTTATGAACTAGATGCTGAAGGTAAAATACTTTATGCCAATCCTATAGCTTATAAAGCATTAGAGCTTTCTAAAGAGGAACTGATAGGTAAATCTGTTATTTCCCTGCTGGAGGAAAGCCACATACAGCCCATAATAGATTCCTTCGTTCACTGCGTTAAAAATGGTATTAAGCAAGCTTATATAGAGTATCAAGTAGTTAAAAAAAGTGGCGAAAAAATATGGCTTGGTCAAAGCACCCAGTATGATTTTGTTAATTTAAATGGGGAAAATTCATTTGTAGGTGCTAGAGCCATAGCTAGAGACATAACAGAAAAACATGTAGCTCAAGAGCAATTAAAGTTAAGTGAAGAGAAATACCGCCGAATCATGGAAAATATGGATTTGGGTTTTCTGGAAGTTGACCTAAATGGAAATATTGTAAGAGCCTTTGATAGGTTCTGCGTTATGACCGGTTATAAAGAAAGTGAGCTCCTAGGCAAAAGTGCCTTGGCTGTTTTAGGAGTAGATAAGTTTCAAAAAGTCTTTAGTGATAATGAGATTCTACGTGCCGAAGGAGTTGCTAACTCCTTTGAGGTTCAAATTCGAAAGAAAAGCGGAGAATTACTTTGGGTATTAATAAGTGGTGGGCCTGTTTATAATACTAGAGGAAAAATGATAGGCTCTGTTGGAATTCATTTTGACCTTACTGAACAAAAGAAAGTACAGCAGGAACTATCTGAAGCTAAGCAAAAAGCGGAGGAAGCAGAACGAGTAGAAAAAGAATTTTTGGCCAATATGAGCCATGAAATTAGAACCCCACTGAATGCCATTATTGGTATGTCTCATTTACTTTATGACACCAGACCTACCCCTGAGCAAGTTGAGTATTTTGAAGTTATAAATAATTCGGCAAACTTCCTTCACCATCTTATCTCTGATGTATTAGACATGGCTAAGATAGGTGCAGGTAAAATGGAATCTAAAAATGAGCCATTTGATTTACTTGGGCTTTTAAAAACGGTTGAGAAAACTTTCGAGTTAAAACTAGGTAATAGGCCCATTGAGTTTATTAACATTTATGACGCTGACCTAGATTACTTGGTTAATGGAGATGAAACGCTTTTAAATCAAATTTTATTAAATCTAGTAGGCAATTCTGAGAAGTTTACAGAAAAGGGATACATTAAAATAGAAACCCAAGTAGTAAAGAAAAAAGGCAACAAAAGCTGGTTTAAATTTACTGTTTCTGATACAGGAATAGGAATTGATGAAGAGAAACAAAAACTTGTTTTTGAAAAATTTAAGCAGGTAAAAACGAAAGAAAACTCAAAAACAAAAGGAACTGGATTAGGGTTGGCCATTGTCAAAGAGCTTGTTCATATTCTAGGAGGATCTATTGAAGTAGCCGGAAATCCTGAAGGAGGTACTATTTTCTCTTTTGAACTTCCTTTTGGGCATACAAGTATAAAAAGGTCAAAGCCTTTGGAGAGAAAAGAAAAAGAAAATGCCTCCTACGGCGGCCTAAAGGTTCTTTTGGTAGAAGATAATATTTTAAACAGGCGATATGCTAGCACTTTACTGAAAAAATGGGAATTGACAATCTTTGATGCCAATGATGGCTTAGAGGCCATTAGTATGTCAAATAAAGAAAAGTATGACCTCATTTTGATGGATATTCAAATGCCTAATTTAAACGGCTATGAAGCCTCTATAGGAATTAGAAATGTTTCAAACCCTAATCAAGATACCCCTATTGTAGCTATTACAGCTTCTGCCATGTCTTTTGAAAAGAATAAGGCTTTAGATGCAGGTATGAATGATATTTTGACCAAACCTTTTACACCGCCAGAGCTAGAAGCGGTTTTAAATAAATACTTGAATATTGCTCAGCGTAGTGAGGCAGTAATACCGAAAGAAAAAGAAATAGATATGACCGAATTAGATAATGCTCGTCTGGTAGAGATTTATGGCGATGATATGGATTTTAAGAAAATGGTTTTCGAAATGTTTGTAGAAGAACTGCCCTCACAAATTGAAGAATTAGTCGACCTGAATGAATCAAAGAGGTGGGCTGATTTTGGTCAATTAGCTCATAAAATGAAACCTGCATTTGGTATGGTAGGTTTGTCTGAAGGTGAAGAAGAGTTAAGAAAAATAGAATCCGAAATAAAAACGGAAGGCATAAACGAAAGTTTAGAAACTTTAATAAACGAGGTTTTGGCTAAGCTTCCAATGTATCAAAACCTTGTTCAAAAGGAACTAACACAAATGTAAGATTATGAAAATTCTTCAAAAGTTATTTAGGGGAAATAAGTGGAAAGAGGAAAGGAAAGAGGATGGCTTTATTAGTGAAAATGCACAGTTAGTACTGGCTTTTTGTGGTAAAGAGTTACTAAATCCTGAAAACATTGAGTCTCTTACAAAAGAGTATCCAAATGCCGCTGTAATATCCGCGACCACATCTGGGGAAGTTTTTGATGATTGCATGTATGATGGTAGTATTTCCCTTACCGCAATTGAACTTGAAAAAACGGAAATTAAGATTAAGCTAGGTAATATAAATTCTTACAAAAACAGTAATGAACTTGGCTCAAACTTAATGGCAGACGTGGAGAAAGAAGGTCTTCAGTATGTCATGGTTATTTCTGATGGAAACCTTATTAATGGTTCTGAACTAGTAGAAGGAATAAGGAGTGAAAATAGTACAGGAGTCTTAATTACGGGAGGCTTGGCCGGGGATGGTGCACGTTTTGAGTCCACTTTAGTAGGTCTGAATGAAGATATAAAAGAAGGCAATGTAGTACTTATTGGCTTTTATGGTAATAATATAAAAGTGGGGCATGGGTCTCTAGGTGGTTGGGACGCTTTTGGGCATGAAAGAACCATTACCAAAGCAGAGAAAAACGTTTTATTTGAATTAGATGGTAAAAGTGCTCTGAAACTATACAAGGAATACCTTGGAGATTATGCCGCAGAATTGCCTTCTTCTGCACTTTTATTTCCACTTTCAATAGGAGCGGAGGGAGATGCCGTTAAGAATGTAAGAACTATTCTGTCGATTGATGAAGAAAATCAATCCATGACTTTTGCAGGAAATATGCCAGTGGGCAGTAAAGTAAGGCTTATGAAAGCCAATTTTGATAAGCTTATTGATGCGGCTTCAGGAGCGGCAGAAAGTGCTCTTGATATTTCAAAAACTAAACCCGAGTTAGCCATTTTGATTAGCTGTGTGGGAAGAAAATTAGTCTTAAATGAAAGAGTAGAAGAAGAATTGGAAAAAACTAAAAGCATCTTTGGCGATGATGCATTTTTGACGGGGTTTTATTCTTATGGCGAAATTTCTCCAATGATAGAAAGGGCCAAATGTGAGCTAATGAATCAAACCATGACAATTACCACATTAACTGAAATTTAAAATGGAAAGGCATAAATTACTGCAGAAGCAAATTAGGAAATATGTAGATTTAGATGAGGTAAACCTAGATGGTTTAGAAGACTTCCTGACTGCTATTAATAACAGCTATGCTTCTTTTGATAGAGATAAAAAAATCACTGAACATGCCTTTGAAGTAAGCGAAAGGGAGTACCAAGAGGTGATGGATAATCTCAAAAAAGAGAACGAGTTAAAGATAGCCTCTATTGAGAAAGTCAAGCAGACTTTGATAGAGCTAGATAGTAGAAATGCCCCTTTTTTACGTGAAAGTGAAGACCTTATCGAGATTATTGACTTCTTGCAAGAGCAGGTTCATATTAAGAATGAATTAGAAACTACGCTCATTGCTGCTAAAGATAACGCCGAGAAAGCAGCCTTAGCTAAGTCTAATTTCTTATCGGTTATGAGTCATGAAATTAGAACCCCTCTGAATGCTATTATTGGGAATATTCATATTCTGAAGCAAGAGCCTCATTTACCTTCTCAAGAAGACTTTATTGACATTTTGCAGGTCTCAGCTTTTAACCTTTTAAGTCTTGTGAATGATGTTTTAGATTTTAGTAAGATAGAAGAAGGGAAAGTTAATTTTGTCAAAAAACCTATTTCCCTTAAAAACATTGCAGAAACAGTTAAGGCAACTAATAAGTTTAAGGCTTCTGAGCATGAAAATGAAATTATAGTTAATGTATCAGAAGATATTCCAGCCGTACTTTTAGGAGACGATGTAAGGTTAAACCAGGTGCTTAATAATTTGATGTCTAACGCTTTAAAGTTTACGCATAATGGGAATGTATATTTGGACGTTTCTTTAGATCGCATAGAACAAACGAAAGTTTTTGTAAATTTTTCTGTCAAAGACTCAGGTATAGGAATAAAAGAAGAATCTATCGAGAAAATATTTGAAAGATTTACCCAAGCCGACTCCAACACCACAAGAGAATTTGGAGGTTCAGGTTTAGGTTTAACTATAATTAAGAAGCTATTAAATCTTCAAGACAGCGAAATTTATGTAGAAAGTGAATTTGGTAAAGGTGCGAGATTTTACTTTACACTGGCTTTCTCAAACCTTAAAAAGGAAGATGAAACCAAAATTATAAGTGGAAATTCTGATATAGAATATCCCTTAGATGGTAAAAGCGTATTGTTGGTAGAAGATGTCAAATTTAATGTTTTAGTGGCCCAGCGAATGATTCAGGCCTGGGGCATGACGGTGGACTTGGCAGAGAATGGACAAATAGCGGTAGATAAAGCTGCAGAAAATACGTACGACGTCATTCTAATGGATTTACAAATGCCTGTAATGGATGGTTTCACAGCTACTAAGAATATTAGAAAAATGGGTGTTGAAACCTCTATAGTAGCTTTGACGGCTTCTGTGTCGGTAGATTCACAAACAGAGGTAACGAAGTGTGGGATGAACGATTACCTAACAAAACCCTTTAACCCAAAGGATTTGAAACGAGCTTTACAAAGAGCTATCTACAATGAGTAAACTTACTGCTTAGCATAGTTAATAATATGTTGGCTGTAATCGGCTTTTTTTTAATTCATGTCAAAATGCTTGAATTTTTCCTCTTGCCCAAGGACGTTTAAGTAATAGAGAGTAATGCCATCAATCAGATAGAATTTAAAGGAGTTTAGAAATAGCCAATTTAGATCGTATGAGCTAATACGTTCGCGTTAAATAATGCCAGGCCGCCATGAATAATTTTTTCAGAAGCTCCTGCTATTGGCTTTAGAATAGTGGGAATTACTGAAATACCCTGACTTTTTTCGAATTTTCAGTGTTGGTAAGCAAGGAAGTATACAGAAGACCTCAAATGTACCTTGCTCGGTATATATTTAATTTTTAGAAGGATTTCCTTTCGGGTGGAAAGTTATTGAAGGGTATCACAAAGAGTGCATAAACTTGTTTACGAATGTTTTATCAACGTTTTTCGAAAACTATATTGATTGTACTTTAATTGTACTATTCTAATAAGTGAGCTGCTGTATTGTAGAGGAGGCTTTAAAAATAAAATCATGCCAAAAGTGCCCTAAGGTAGTGCTTTTGGGCTTTTTAGGGCGTTTTACTGTTGTTTGGGTATAAATTAATTCTATAAATAAATTGTACTATTTTGGCACTTTTTTTGCTGCATTTAAACTAGAACTTAATACTTAAAAAAGAATGAAAATTAAAACTTTTGTCCCTGCAGAATATATAGAGCAAGTAATGGAAATGAGTAAAGACGTTTTCACCAAGGATGATGAGTTGGAATTTTTGAAGTCTTGTCTTTTCTATCTGAAAGAGGGTGTAACAGCACAGCAAGCCATTGAAATGTCAATGGTAGATTATTTAGTAGATATGTAAGTTGCTGAGCTTAACAAAAGAATGGTTTGTTAACCATCCTTTGTTAATCAATAAGTCCTTTACGTCTTAGGATATTATCCATTAGCTTTAAATCATGGTCACTGTTAAATACATTTTTAGGAAAATGTAAGAATTGACCACGAGCTATATTTAGTAGAAATCCCGAATCTTCAAGTTTCTCGGCAGACTGAATGGTATCCCATTTTATTACGCCACCTTCTCTTTTGTTCACCTTAATCATGATTTGTCTGCTATCTATTTCGTAAGCAAACTTGTCAAACATCTGAGCGTTTTGCTCCATTTGGGTAGCTGCATAAAACTGGATGTACCAAAACGCTATATAGAGCAATCCTCCAATAAATGCTGTGATTAAAATCCACCAGTTTTTATAAACACCAGAGAAGTGTAAACCTACACCAAGAATCATAACAGCAAGTGGTATAAGTAGCCACTGCCAGCTTTTCTTTATTTGACGTGTAAAGGCCAAATTGATGTACTTTTTCTTATCGAGGGCAAATTTCTTTGTTTTAACTATCATTTTTCACTTTTAATGAAGCTGCAAAAATAGAAAAGGCTAGGAAGAATACCGAACAATATTTCAATTCTTGGCAGAATGCCCATTTGGGTATTCTAAAGTTGTTTGACCGCTTGTTTTAAAGAAATTCTTTTTAGCTTAGAAATTTAAAACCAGGCTTAAACTAAGTGCTTCTAACTTTGTTTTCGGCTGAAACTATCTTAGTTTTTAATAATTCTCGGGAACTTTATAGAAAAAACCTTGTATTACAAATGAAGTAAAGCACTTCTGTTCTATATTTACGAATCAAGTTAAAGCGAAATCTTTTTAAATTAATATGTCGTCACCGAAAAACGTTCTAATTGCTGAGGATTCTTCAGTTATCCAAAACTTAGCAAGAAAAATTCTTGAGTTTCAAAATTTCAAAATCACTGTTGTTAAAAATGGCGAACAAGTAATTCAATTGCTTGAAAAAGAGCCATTTGATATAGTGTTGTTAGATATCAATATGCCAGTAATGGACGGTATTGAGTGTGTACAAGCTATAAGAGGAAACGAAGCAACAGCTAAATTACCCGTAGTAGCTATCACTGGTAATGCAAGAAACTATACCGAAGAAGAGTATAAAGAAGCTGGTTTTAACGAAGTCTTAATGAAGCCATTAAACTTTGACAAACTAGTGAAAGTAGTAAAAGACCTTACGGAAGAATAAGCGTTTTTTGTTAATATGAACATCACAATATTAGGTACTGGTACTTCATCTGGCGTGCCAGTACTTACTTGTGGCTGTGATGTCTGTACCTCTACTAATCCAAAAGACAAAAGACTCCGAGTTTCAGTTTTAGTACAAACTGCTGAATTAGATATAGTTATAGATTCAGGCCCTGACTTTAGACAGCAACTTTTGCCTTCAGGTATCGCTAAACTAGATGCCCTTCTTTTTACACATGAGCACAAAGACCACACGGCAGGCTTAGATGATGTAAGGCCTTTTAATTACCTAAACGGTAAAAAATACCTGAATATTTACGGAAGAGAAAGTGTTTTAGAGCAGCTGAAAAGAGAGTTTCATTATGCTTTTTTGGAAGAGTCTTATCCCGGAGTTCCACTTATTAAAACCATAGAAATTAAGAATAGGCCATTCTCCATCTCTGATTTAGAGATTATTCCTATTGAAGTGATGCACCATAAACTCCCCGTTTTTGGCTTTCGTATTAAAGACTTCAGTTACATCACAGATGCCAATTATATTTCTAAAAAGGAACTGGAAAAAGCCAAAGGCTCAAAAGTTTTAGTGCTAGACGCACTTCAAAAAACGCCTCATATTTCTCATTTCACTTTAGAGAAGGCCATTGAAGTAGCAAAAGAAGTAGGAGCCGAGCAAACCTATTTTACCCACATTTCCCATAAAATGGGCCTGCATGATGAAGTAAATAAAGAGCTGCCAGAAGGTATGGCTCTTGCTTATGATGGGCTTAGTTTTTCCCTTTAGTCCTACTTTTATCTACATTTTTCTATCCTATATTCCGACCGGTTAGATAATCGAGCCCATTTGTCGTTTATATACAAGCATTTGCCGATTCGGTCTACATGGGATCTAAATAAGCCTTTTCTTTGTAATTGTATTACAACCAAAAGCTATTGCTCTTAATAGAGTAATTTATTCCCCTATGAAATTTTTGTATAAAATAGTCCTAAGTTTTTCTGTTTTCTTTCTTTCTCTTGTTAGCCTAAAAGGGCAAGAGAGCGGAACTACCGTTAAAGGAAAGGTCTTAGATAGTAAGTCTGGCCTTGCCATTGAATTTGCCTCTGTAGCTCTTCTTGAAAAAGCTACCAAGAAACCTATCACAGGTACCACCGCCGATTTAGAAGGAGCCTTTGAAATTCAAACGGCTGCTAAAACCTTTGTGGTGGAGGTTAGTTCTATTGGTTTTGATAATAAATTAATCAAAGACTACAGCATTAAAGATGGTGTAATAGACTTGGGGGAGATAAAGCTGACTGAAAATAACATGCTTCTGGAAGAGGTGGTAATTAGAGCCGAGAAATCTCAAACAGAATTCGAGCTTGATAAGCGAGTTTTTAATGTTGGTAAAGACTTGTCTACCACAGGAGCCAGTGCACTGGAAATATTAAATAATGTGCCTTCGGTCAATGTTAGTATAGAAGGTGAAATTAGCCTAAGAGGTAGTGGAGGTGTTCAAATTCTTATCAATGGTAAGCCATCGGTAATGGCTTCTGGAGAAGGAAATGCTTTAGGTACTATCACGGCAGACATGATTGAGAAAATTGAGGTTATTACCAACCCTTCAGCCAAATACGATGCCGAAGGTACGAGCGGAATTATCAACATCATTATCAAAAAAGATGAAAGAAAAGGGTTTAACGGTTCTGTTTCCTTAAATACAGGTATTCCAGATAGCCATAGTATAGGTATTAGTTTAAACAGGAGAACAGAGAAATTTAACTTGTTTTCTCAGCTTGGAGCGGGGTATAGGTCATTACCAAACAAAATGGAAAACATCAATCAAGACCTAATAAACAATGAGATTATTAACAGTAAAGGTACGGAGTACAGAAATGAGACCTTTTATAACTTCATTTTAGGAACCGACTATCACCTAAATGAGTACAACGTTTTCACACTTTCAGGAAACTTTGCTTATGAAATAGAAGATGGCCCTTCTAGAACAGATTTCAGTCTGCTAGACGCCCAAAATCAAGTGGTTTCAGAATGGTATAGAGAAGAAGCCACAGAAGCCAATAACCCAAAATATCAATACGACTTTCAGTATAAAAGAGATTTTAAAGACCATAAAGACCACACGCTACTAGCATCTGCAGTAGGTAGTTTTTTTGGAAAAGACCAATCGTCTCAGTTTGGAAATACTTACACGTTTGGCACCGGTAATTTGAACGACCAACAAACCAGAACAAATTTCAAAGAAGCTGAAAACCTTTTCAAAGTTGATTATACGCATCCGTTCTCTGAAGCCTTTACTTGGGAACTGGGTTCGCAGTATGTTATTAATGATGTCAGTAACGACTACTCCGTAAGCGACCAGATAGATGGTGTTTACGTAGAAAACGCTGCTTTGACTAATCTTTTTGAATATAATCAAAAGGTATTTGCAGTTTACTCTACTGGTGCTTACGAAGGAGAAAAATGGGGGGTAAAGCTAGGTTTGAGAATGGAAAGCACAGACTTAAATACTTATTTAGCCACTACCGATGTTTCAAATACACAGAAGTATAATAACCTTTTTCCTAGTTTACATACTACCCTTAAAGTGTCAAAAGAATTTTCTGTTCAGGCGGGATACTCTAGCAGAATTTTCAGACCTAGACTATGGGATTTGAACCCATTCTTTAACATTAGAAACAATTTTAATGTACGTACAGGTAATCCAGATTTATTACCGGAATATACAGATTCCTATGAACTTACGGCCATTTACTTATTAGACAAGCTCTCGCTTAACGGAGCCATTTATTACAGACTAACAGATGATGTGGTAGAGCGTATTTCTACTTTTGAAGATGGCGTTACATACACCAAGCCTACTAACATTGGTACTAACAAGTCTACTGGTCTAGAAATAAATGGAAAGTTAACCGCTGCGAAATGGTTGACTTTTAATGGTGACTTTAACTATAGCATGTTTAAAAGAGAAGGTTCTTTAGAAGCGGTATTGTTTGATTTTAGTGCAGACCAATGGAGTACAAGGTTGAATGCTAAAATCGGCTTGCCAAAAGATATAGACATGGAAGTTAGCGGTAATTACCGCTCAAAAGTAAGAACACTTCAAGGAGAGCAATCTCACCAAGTTTATGCCGACTTTGGTATTAGAAAGAAGATTCTTAAAGGCAGAGGCGTAGTTAACTTGAGCGTGAGAGATGTTTTAGCTTCTAGGATAGGAAAATCAGAAACGGTACAGCCTGAATTTTACGTTTACAGCAGCAGGCAGCGAGGTCGTTTCATAGCCTTAGGCTTTAGTTACGGTTTCGGAAAAGGAGAAGCCATGGAGTACTCAGGAGCTAGAAGACGTTTTTAAGTGATTTTTTATTGCTAATATTTTTAGAAAAATGGCAGTTTAACTTCACATATTACTCTATTTAAATTCTGACTAAATGAAAGCTCCAGAGGAGCTAAATGTTAATAACGAGGGGTGAAACCCCTCGTTTGGCATCAAAAAGCAAAATTTGTGACAAACATAAACCATTAGTAACCTAAATTTTCTAATGTGTAATTCGGCTGAAAACCATAAATTGCACAGTGTCAGAAAATGAAAACATAGTACTTCCACCAAAGTATTACCTCGACTATTTTAATTATCTGCTTGACTTCGTCAAAGACAAGTACAAGCATATTTTGGAAGAAAAGGAGTGGCGTTTCCTTAGGAAATTCTACGGTCTTTCTGAAGATGCTCAGTGCCTTTTTATTCGCTTCACTAACCGTAAAGGTCTTTTTTTTAGGAGCCAACGGCTCAAATATGAGGAAATAGAAAACATTCCAGAAGCTTTGGAAGAGCTGCTTTCGCGTGAGTTTGTGGAAGACCTGTCCGTCAATCATGCTGACTTTCTTTTGGAATTGTTACATTTATGCACCAAACCAGAGTTGCTAAAACTTATTCCTGAAAAAGGTTTTAGAACAAAACCAAAAGGTGAATTATCGGATTGGATAAGAGATAATTTAGAGCCTGAGCAGGTAGTAGAAAAAATAGCTTTAAGTCAGCCGCTGGTCAAGGTCAACTTTGAGTACGAAGTCACCTTTTTCAAATTCTTGTTTTTTGGAAACCGTTACATGGATATGACGGAGTTTGTGGTACGAGACTTGGGTTTTATCCAGTATTTCTCTCATGACGAAGATAAGCTGGTAGCTCGTTTTGAAACGCGAAAAGACGCTGAAGACAAATGGATGATTTCTGACCAAACCGACCTTTTTGAAAAACTCAAAAAAACAGAAACACCCGAAGCCTTGTATGACTGGTTTGATACCATGGCAGACAGCGTAAAGGAACTCTCAGAAATAGCGAAGCCAGCCTTAGAGAGACTGACACTTAAAGTTGGTAGGCATTTAGAGCGTCAAAAGGCAGAAGAACTGGCGGTAGAAGTTTTTAAGATGTGTGCATTGCCCCAGGCAAAAGAAAGACGTGTACGCTGTTTGGTAAAGCTCAAACATAATGAAGAAGCCCTGGCTTTATGTGAAGACATGATAGCCAATAGCACCAATGCCGACGAACACTTTTTTGCCAAAGATTTTTCAGAGCGAATTCTTTCAAAATCTAAAAGAAAGAAGAAACTCACCACTGAAAAACTACACGAAGCCGAGCGAATTTATATAGATGCCATGTACCGAGGTAATGTGGAATTGGGAACGATAGATTATTACTTAGAAGAAGGTAAATACGCCATCTTTTCTGAAAATCACCTGTGGCGTGGCATTTTTGGACTTGTGTTTTGGGATATTATATTTGACCCAAGTTTGGTAGCTTTCCATCATCCTTTTCAGCGACGTCCTTCAGATTTACACTTACCTGACTTTTACCTAAAACGGAAAGAACATATTCATGAGCATTTAGAAAGTTTTGAAGACATGGAGAGTCTGCTGCTTTTTATGGGAAGAAAATTTACTGACCATGAGGGCATCGCTAATCCCTTTGTGATATGGATGGAAGGAATGTGGGAAAGCATCAGAATAGCTACGCAATATATAGGCTTAGAGCCTATCAAAGAGATTTTAGTGCATATCTGCAAAGACATAGTAGAAAACTCTAGAGGCTTCCCAGATTTGTTTGTGTGGGACGAAAACGGTTATGAGTTTGTAGAAGTAAAATCACCCACCGATAATCTCTCAAACCGCCAGTTGTACTGGCTTAACTATTTTGAAGAAAAAGGCATAAATGCCAAGGTGCTTAGGGTGTTTTTTAAGGAGTGAACCATTGTGATTTATTTTTAAGTATGTTTAATAAATTATAAAAAAAGAATGAGAGAATTCTTAAAGAAAATAAAGCTACTGGATTATCTAGATACCGAATTGGAAATTGGTAAAAAGGATTTTGTAATCAGACTGAGCCGTATTGTGGATATAGGAAGAATTGATATTATATCGGATAGCTTCGATGTGTTTATTTCTAGTAAAAATAAATATAAAGGCGAGGTTAGTTCTGATGGGTTTAGAATTAAGAGAAGGAAGAGATTATTTGAAATGAATAATGGCTTGGCTGTCGCAACTGGAAGTTTTACACAGTACGAGAGTAAATTAATGGTTCACACTGAAATAAATGGATTTCATAAAATCATGATTCTTTTCTTAGGTGTAGTGTTCCTATTTTACGCTTTATTTTTTATCGACTTTTTTGTTTCGGGAGATATCCGAAATGATTTTCAAGGCTATATATTACCATTAATGTTTATTCATGCAGTTTTTATGCTTGGAGTACCATACTTTTTAATAAGGAGAAGCGTCATGAAGCTAAAGCATGAATTGGAGAGGGAGTTCTTCTATTTAACTAAATAATATTCTTTTTCCCATCAACCAGAGTCTCGCCAAGGGACTCTGTTTGGTTATTCTTGTTACTTTTCTCAAACAAAATAACCCAATAATAATTTCTAAAACCCCTAACTCTACTCATTCAACTATTTTGTAGAGAAAGAGATAAATGCGAGTGGGTTTCCCGTACAGATTAATACTTGTTTTCATAATTTAGACTAAACATTAAAGCCCAATAATCAAAAATGAAATATATAACGCTTTTAGTTCTTTTCGTAATATGTCAAACGGCCATCGGTCAAATGAAGCCTTTGGAAGAATTGATTGATACTGAAGACCCAGGATGGGCTTTGGTGGTGCCTTGGTTGTCAGATGCAAAAAACGAAATAGAAGTTTTAGAAAGAGACTCTAGCCAAGCCAGTTTAGCTTTATATAGAACTCAAGTAAGCACACACTCATTAATGGGTGGCGTGATTTACGAAACCGGCGGAATATTGGTGGATAAAGGCTGGCTAAGAATCTTGGGCTCGGGTTCAGAAAAGCTACAACGCAACTTACCAGAATGGAACAAAGGCAAATCATTTCAGGAGTATGGAGAAGGAATGACCTATGTTTTGATAGCAGATGATGCGGCAGGAGGCTTTTATGCTATGAATGGTGGAGAGTTTGGTCAGGAAGATTTAGGGAAAATATTCTATTTTGCCCCGGACCATTTAAAGTGGGAGTCCTTAGGAATAGGTTACTCAGAGTTTATCTTTTGGGCCTTTACAGGTGATGTTACCGACTTTTATAAAGGATTAAAATGGAATGATTGGGAAGAGGAAATAAAAAGTATGGGAGCAGATAAATCTATGAGTTTTACGCCGTTTCTTTGGTCTGAATTCACTGACTTAGAAAAACTTGAGAGAAAACCTGTTTCCGTAGAAGAGATATGGGGAATTCAGATGAAAGTAAAAAAGGCTTTACTTAGTACGGAGAAGGAGTAATTACTATTTAAAACACAACTTCATGAAAATCCCAAAGTTTGGGTTGATACTTTTTGTATTTATTTTCTCGGCTTTTTCATTAAAAGCTCAGAAAAGGGTCTTTGATGAATTAGAATACACCAAAAACCTATCAGAATACAGAGCGAACCTTTTGCTTGATAATGCTGAAAGAGTAGATGAATTATTTGCCATTTGGCGTAAGTGGGAATTGATAGAGCCTAATTCAGATTCACTCAGGTCGCAGTTTGATGACCTTCTGTTTAGGAGAACTTATCGGTCAAGAAAGGTTGAAAAAGTAGCTGAAAAATGGGCTAAAAATGGATATACTTCCCCTTGGCTATCTGCCGTCACAGATGAAGAATTTACTAAGTTTATTTGGTTCCGTGAAATAAGAGAGCTTTTGCTAGAAGAGGTGATAGACCCAAGACCTCCGTTTCGATTAAAATATATCAAGAAGCTCATGGAAGAGCTTAAGTTTTACGATTTACATGAAAGAGAGGAAATCGCAGAATTAGGAGCAGGAGATGGTATGTTTAGTTTGTTTCTAGGGCTTACGGGTTTGGACTTGAAAATAACAGTTAACGAGATTAGATCTTACTATGTAACCAGTATTAATAGAACTCTTTCTGATAATCAGAAGTACATAAGCTACGAGAATTATAGGGTGGTTTTGGGTGAAAAAGACGATGCTAATTTGCCAGTTAAGCTTGATAAGGTAATTATAAGAAACGCATTCCATCATTTTAAAAAAAGAGAGGAAATGTTGGAAAGTATAAAGGCTTCTTTAAAGCTAGACGGTAGTCTTTTTATTATGGAATATATAGACGCCAATTGCTCTAAAAGCATCCCTATTGGTCATTTGGAAGATATTATTTCTCACTATGGTTTAACTTTGGTGAAAGAGCAGGTTACCGAAAAATCAATTTTGCAGGAATACAAGTTTAACTAGAAGCCTCTAAGAATATGCATGTAGATATAAGACCACTAAAGCAAACCGACCTTTCCGATTTAGCTAGCTTAGCCAATAACCAGAAAATATGGGAAGATGTACGAGATTATTTTCCATTTCCTTACACAGAGAAAGATGCGGCGTGGTTTATTAATCATAGTTTAGAAATGGCGGTCAATGAAAATTTCGCGATTACTTATAATGGCGATTTTTGTGGAGTGATTTCTGCCAATGTGCAAACCGATGTTTACCGAAAGTCGGCCGAAATGGGGTATTGGATAGGGGAGCCATTTTGGGGGAAGGGTATTGCTACCAAAGCGGTTAAATTAATTACTGAGTATGCCTTTGAGAGTTTAGATGTGAATAGACTATTTTCCAGTGTTTTTGAATATAATCTGGCTTCTATGAAAGTTTTAGAGAAAAATGGTTTTGTTAAGGAAGGAATCTTTAGAAAAGCCATTTTTAAAAAAGAGCAGATGTGGGATGAGCACAAGTACGCCAAACTAGTGTAATGCTTAAAATTCCTTATTCCTTAACACCCTCTTAACAACCCTAGGCCTACTTTAAGCGTCTAATATTTGAAAAGCGTTGGTATCTTTGAAACAAGTTTTTGGATTAAGGAATTATCAACCATATTTGCATCTCAAAATTTTAAAAGTCTCTCAGAATGAAAAAAATATTAGTAACCTTATTGTTAATCGGAAGTATCGCGACATTATCTCACGGTCAAACTCGTATTCCACCAAATGTTCAGAAATTGCTTCAAAAAAATACTTGTTTAGCATGTCATAACGCTGATAAGAGATTAGTAGGGCCTGCGTATAAAGAGGTGATGAAGAAAAAGAAATATAAGGCAGACGAAATTGTAGCTTTAATCTACAAGCCAAATCCTAAGAACTGGCCTGGTTACCCACCAATGGCACCAATGGCTCAGGTGCCTAAAAACGAAGCAGCTATCATTGCAAAATGGATTGCTAGCTTGAAGTAAGCGAAAGCTTTTTAGAAATATTTGTCGGTTATCTGTTAAAGGATGATTGATATTGGAAGTCGGATGCTTTTGTGTCCGACTTTTTTTGTTTGATTTATTAAACTAATTTCATTTAATGAGGCATTTGTATATCCTATTTGTTGGGCTTATTTGCTTTGGTTGTTGGGGAACAGGAGACAAAATCTATAAATTTCATGGATCGGAGAAAATTAGCCATACTATCAGTAAGGGTATTTTAGGCGGCCCTCCTGTCGCGGCACTTAGAATTATTGGATTCACAACTGACAGTACTACAATAAAACTGAGCAGTGTTCCACAAAATCAATATCATAATAAATCAATAGGGATAGTGGGTCGTATTGATACCACAATATTTATGAGCAACTTTTATGCTAACAAATTAAAGATTGAATACATACCTACTGCAACTGAAACTGGTAAATCGTATTTATATGTTGATGTGGCATTTAGGTACAACTACTTTAAATAAAAAAAAAGACGAACCTTTCGATTCGTCTTTCCTTATAAGAAGATAAATAAAACTTAAGCTTCTGCTTTCGCTTCAGCTACTACAGCTACTTTTACTTCGTGTTTCACTTCTTTGTGAAGGTCTAAAACCGCTTTGTATTCACCAACGCTTTTTACGTCGTCCATAGTGATTTTCTTACGGTCTACATCAAAACCTTTTTCTGCTAAGAAGTCAGAAACCTGCGTATTGGTAACTCTACCAAAGATTTTACCAGACTCACCAGCTTTCATAGTAATAGTAATTACCATTTCGCCAATTCCAGCAGCTATTTCTTCAGCAGCAGTTTGTATTTTTTCTGCTTTGTGAGCAGCTTGTTTTAAGTTCTCTGCAAGGATTTTTTTGTTTGACGAAGTTGCCAAAACACCAAAACCTTGAGGAATAAGATAGTTGCGACCGTAACCCGGCTTAACGTCAAGAACATCATTCTTGTAGCCAAGACCCGCAATATCCGTTTTTAATATAATTTCCATTGTAATACTTGATTAAAAATTTTTAAAAGCGAAAAGTCTAATCAGACTTTCTCTTGACTAATCTTATTTTAAGCCATCAGCTACATAAGGCATCAAAGCCAAATGTCTTGCTCTTTTGATAGCTACAGATACTTTTCTCTGGAATTTTAAACTGTTACCAGTTAATCTTCTAGGAAGTATTTTACCTTGCTCATTCACAAATTTCAAAAGGAAATTTGGGTCTTTATAGTCTACATATTTAATACCTGCTTTTTTGAAGCGACAGTATTTTTTTTGTACTCTATCTTTACGTTCTACTCTTTCGTTTACTAATGACATAATGCTTAAGCGTTTTGAGTTTCTTTAGGTGCGTCCTGATTTTTCTTTCCTATTTTACCATTCTTACGTCTGTCGGCGTAGTCAATGGCATGTTTGTCTAACTTAGTAGTTAGGAAACGCAAGATGCGTTCGTCACGCTTATACGCTAATTCTAAAATAGCCACTAAGTCTGTGTTTGATTTGAATTCAAACAACTGGTAGTAACCCGTTGATTTATGCTGAATGGGATATGCTAGTTTTCGAAGACCCCAATGTTCCTCGTTTACTAACTCAGCTCCATTATCAGTCAGCACTTTCTTAAATTTATCCACAGCGTCCTTCATCTGAATTTCAGATAAAACGGGAGTTAAAATGAACACTGTTTCGTACTGGTTTTGAAACATGATAATTTTGTTTGTTATTAATTATTTTCAAAAATGAGGTGCAAAAGTACGACTTTTTGCGGTGAATACAATCATTTAGTTATTTATTACTAAGCTTTTATAGTAATGTCGTTTATGTATATGGGTGAGAAGTAGAAATTTCTATACAATTTATTGCACAATATAAATAGAATTAGTGAGGTAAGCTTAATTAGCTAGAGCAATCTTCTTCAAGATTAAAGCTTAGAATTATATTTGTTTCCTCGAAAAAAGAGTATAACAAAACAAGATTTCTAATCCAATATGATAACACTTGACTCGTATAATTTTAAAGACAAGAAAGCTTTAGTTCGTGTTGATTTCAATGTTCCTTTAAATGACCAATTTGAAATAACGGATAACACCAGGATTAAAGCTACTGTACCAACTATCAAAAAGATTCTGGAAGATGGTGGTTCTTGTATTTTGATGTCACACTTAGGTAGGCCAAAAGACGGACCTATTGAAAAGTATTCTTTAAAGCATATCGTTCAAGCTTTATCTTTGATTTTAGGCGTCTCTGTAAAGTTTGCAGATGATTGTATCGGAGAGCAAGCTTCAGAATTAGCAGGAGCTTTAAAACCTGGCGAAGTTCTATTGTTAGAAAACCTTCGCTTTTATAAAGAAGAAACTAAGGGTGATGTTGATTTTGCTGAAAAGCTTTCAAAACTAGGTGACGTTTGGGTTAATGACGCATTCGGAACGGCTCACAGAGCTCATGCTTCTACGGCAGTAATAGGTCAGTTCTTTACTGACAAAGTTTGTGGTTATGTAATGCAGGCTGAAATTGACAATGCTCAGCATATTCTTGAAAACGCTGAAAGGCCTTTCACCGCTATAATGGGTGGTGCCAAAATTTCTGATAAGATTTTAATTATTGAGAAACTACTTGATAAGGTAGATAACCTTATAATAGGTGGAGGTATGACATATACTTTTACTAAAGCTTCAGGTGGTCAAATAGGAAATTCTCTTTTAGAAGAAGACAAACAAGAGTTGGCTCTTTCTATATTAGAGAAGGCAAAAGAGAAAGGTGTTAAAATAATAATGCCTTTAGATAACCTTATTGCTGATGACTTTAGTAATGATGCCAATACGCAAGTGGTTAAAAGAGGGGAAATACCTGCAGGCTGGGAAGGTTTAGATATCGGGCCTGAGTCGGCTGTGCTATTTGCAGAAACTATCAAAACATCAAAAACTGTTCTTTGGAACGGCCCAATGGGAGTTTTTGAGTTCCCAACTTTTGCTAAAGGAACTAATGCTATTGCTGATGCGGTAGTTCAAGCTACCGAAGAAAATAATGCATTCTCTTTAATAGGTGGAGGTGATTCTGCAGCTGCTATTAATAATGCAGGTATGGGTGAGCGTGTATCTTATGTGTCTACCGGTGGTGGAGCATTATTAGAATACATGGAAGGTAAAGTATTACCAGGTGTAGCTGCCCTTAGCTAAAATTTTAGCTTTTTTTATATTGAATTAAAATCGACTCAGTTCCGATAATTATCGGAGGAGTCGATTTTTTTTGTGAATTTTCCCATGCAACCTCGCTAGTATTATGCACATCTTGGACTAAAACAAAAGTTTCAAGAATTAATGAGCATTACCCAAAATCAGACCGCTAGGCTCGCGGGCATTGTTTACCTCTGCCTTATTATAACAGGGATTTTCAGTTTAATGTATGTTCCTAATCAATTAATAGATTGGGAAAATGCCGCAAAAACTGTCGAAAACATCAAAGGAAATTTAGTGCTGTTTAAACTCAGTATAGTTTCAGGTCTGTTGATGGCTTTATTCTTTCTAACATTGTCACTTGTTCTATATAAGTTGTTTCACGAAGTAAACAGAAGTCAAGCCGCAGTTTTAGTGCTTTTAGTAGCCATAAGTGTAACACTTTCTTTTTCGTATACACTTCATAGGTTTGAGATTTTAGCACTCTTGGAGAAACCTGAACAAATCAGCAGTGATATTCTTAAATCGCAACTAATGTCACATTTAACCTCATTTAATAAAGGAGTACAGGTTAATTCCATCTTCTGGGGTTTATGGCTTTTTCCGTTTGGTTATTTGGTTTTTAAATCGGGATTCCTGCCAAAGTTTCTGGGTGTGTTTCTGATGCTAGGTTGTGCGGGTTATCTGGTGGAGTTTGCCGGAAGATTATTTATAGAGAATTATTACGATACTATTCTTTCTGATATGGCGGGTTTGCCTTCGCAAATAGGGGAGTTTGGAATATGCCTTTGGCTAATAATATTTGGAGCTAGAACCTTTAGCTTTTCAAAGTATTTAAAACGAGTTTCTTAGCATATAGATAGAGCATTTATGAGTCTTCTATATTGTCTTTTGCTTTTAGAATTATTTTGAAAAATAAAGCTGAAATGATTTTAGTTTTAATTCGAGAATAATTACCACCTTTGAACCAATTTTAAATTGAAAAATTATGGCAAAAAGCAAAGACGCCAAAAAGAGCGTAAAAAAAGTAGCAGTTAAAACTCCAAAGGAGAAAAAAGAGGAGAAGCGTTTAAAGAAGAGTAAATCTTAACAAGCCTCTTATCATAAATTTAGCCCAAGACGCCACTACGACGCCTTGGGCTTTTCTTTTTTAGGTAGGCTTTAGCTATGTATTAATTTCTTGGAGGGCCTTGAGGTCTACCACCTCCTTGCTGTGCTCCATTCGGCTTTGGAGCTTTGTTAAATTCTTCTTTTGAAATAAAGCCATCATTATTAAGATCAATTTTAGAGAAGTCATTGGCTAAAGGACCTTTTACTTCCGACTTTGAAAGTTTACCGTCTTTGTTTGCATCCATTTGTAAAAACATTTTCTCAGCTTGATTGTTTCCTCCTGAGCTTTTTTGCTTCTTTTCTGTGCTTTTACAAGCTCCTAAAGCTAGAAGTGCTAAGAATGCTATTTTCGATTTTGTCATTTTCATAATAAGTGTAATTAAATTGTTTTGTTTGTTGATAGAGTGTAATCGCGACTTTTATAAAACTTATAGCCACTAAGTATTATGATGCATAAAATAATAGCTACGCCAATTAATTTCAGTGGGCCTGCTATCTGAAAGTCATTGTTTGATGCCATTACCCATTTATTAGATTCGGCTGTTAATTTTAGGGTATTGTCGTTTTCATTGTTTAATAAAAACTGCTTTTTCTCAAAACCTTTTCTTAAAACCATCAAAGCACTTTGGTGATGATGGATGTCTTTAAAAGAGCTGTTTTTAACAGTAATAGAGTTGAACTCCTGAGGCATTTCTGATACTTTGAAAAGAATTTGAGTCTCATGACCTAATTTTACCATGTCGGCACTTAGGTTTAATTTCTCATTATCATTTGCAGTTAGTGCTAAATTCTCTCTAACAAGCTTAAGAGCTAAGCTTTCAAATTCCTCCTTTGATTTATAAGAATCAGCACCAAATGTTTTCTTTACTTCATATTCTAAAGCCGAGGCAGAGCATGTAATTCTTAAAATCCATTCGCTGTTTTCGTTTTCAACCAACATTGTGGAAGAAACGTCAGGCTGGTGTGCCCAGGTAACCATTGATATTGACAATAAAATCAAGATGAGGGCTCTTTTAAAGGCGTATTTTAATTTTGGTAACTCCATATCAATTAACGTAAGCACCTTTTAGGCAGTTGAAGAAATTATTTGTTCCAGGAGACGAAACATGATAATGGTACCCTCTAGTGGTATCGGTATGTCCACGGCATTCATCTAAGTCTGTTGGTTCGGTGCCATCTTCGTTTAATTGCTCATAAATACCATGGCCATCCATAGCGTAACCAATCATGGCTGCATGCCCATCAGGTTGATTAAACTTGGTAGTCTTGCCCATGGCAGCATGATAATGATAGCCCGCATTTAGGTTAATATGACCGCCGGCGTCATCAAAAGGAGCAAGTGTATAAGCACCAAGAATAGCATCAGTAGGAGCAGGTGCGTCAAAAGGAATTCCGTTAAAGGCTATACCACGAGCAGAAAGGCCGCCTATAGCATCTGGAGGTGGTCCGCCGCCCATATCTCCGCCTGGAGGAGGGCCTCCTGCACCTCCGTCGGGTGGTCCGCCAGCTGCTCCAAATAGTGTAGTTTCGGATGTCAATTTCGGAGTTTTGGGTATAAGGTAAGTTTGGTTAATGTTTGAGATGTACGAAGGCAAACATTCTACACAGAAGTTGGCATATTCTGCACCCACATTTGGGTTAGCGGCATTATTACAGTCTTCTAAAGTTTCTGTTTTGTAAATCTTACCATCGGCATCATACATTTTCCATGTATTGTCATTGTAAAATGTGGCCATATTTTTCACAAACTCGCCATCTACATCGTATACGTTACCGTTTTCTAACCAGATGCCACCGGCAGTAGCATCATCTGTTATAGTAGTAGGGCACCATGGTCCCATTTCGTGGTCAGAGGCTAAGCCGTTTGAAACTATTTGGTAGCATTCTGCACTAGAACCATCTGATAATATGCAGTCTACTAGTGTTACCGAAATAGCATCACTTAAAAATAAAGAGGCATCTACTCCTAGTACAGTTTCACCAGGCTCTGCGGAGGAGTCTGATTTGCAAGACTTCGCCATTAAGACTAAGGAGAAGATGGCACTTATGAATATTTTCATAGATTTTGTTTTTTTTGTTGTTCTAATTCTTTGATGAAAAAGGAAAAGAAAACTTGCTCTCTAGAGGGGAAATGTTTTTTCGAGCCTTAGATTTACCTATTATTTTAGGTGCTTTTTTTTGCCTTATAGCTGGAAAATCATTATATTACCTATATAAAACATACAGCCTTATGAAAAAGATAAAAAAAGAAGATATCAAGCAGGAAGTATTTGACCTATATGACGATTATGCTCATAACCGAATAGACAGAACTGGTTTTATGAAGCAGCTGGGGGTATATGCTGTAGGCTCAGTTACGGTAGCGTCTTTAATGAGTTTTTTGATGCCTGATTACATAGGGCAGATACAAATAAAACAAAACGACCCCCGAATAAAATCAAGTTTTATAACCTATAATTCGCCAAAAGGAGGAGGAGAAATTAAGGCTTTGCTCTCTATGCCAGCCGAAGCCAAAGATGTGCTAGGAGGTGTAGTAGTGGTGCATGAAAACAGAGGGCTAAACCCATATATAGAAGATGTTGGAAGAAGAGCGGCATTGGCCGGTTTCATTTCTATAGCACCCGATGCTTTGACGCCATTAGGCGGATACCCTGGAACGGACGACGAAGGACGAACATTGCAAAGGCAAAGAGACCGAGACGAAATGTTAGAAGACTTTATTGCTGCCGCAGATTACCTAAAAGGTCATAAAGACTGTAATGGAAAAGTAGGTGTAGTTGGTTTTTGTTTTGGAGGTTGGGTGGCTAATATGATGGCGGTTAAAGTGCCCTATTTAGCTGCAAGTGTACCTTTTTACGGCGGACAACCAGATAAAGAGGATGTGGCCGAAATAAACGCTCCTTTACTATTACATTATGGTGGCTTGGATACCAGATTAAATGCTGGCTGGCCAGATTATGAGGTGGCTTTAAAGAAACATGGCAAAGGTTATAGTGCTTTTGTTTATCAAGGTGCTAATCATGGTTTCCATAATGATACCACCCCTAGGTTTGATAAACCGGCTGCGGATTTAGCTTGGAAAAGGACTGTAAACTTTTTTAGGGAGAAGTTGGCGTAGGACAAAGTTACGTGACTTTTCTTAACTGAGATAGAGGCTATTATGGTCTTTGTCTCGGTTTTTATTTTAAGGCCATTTTGGCAAATTCACCTTTGGCACCAACAGCGTAGCAATGCTTCCCCACACAGCGAACCACATGGTATGGAGTTTTGTCAATAACATTCCAAGAAATTCCAAAATCTGAAGAAACGGAAGTTCCAGAAGTACCAGTTACTATCAATTTCTCACCACTTAAAGCCGCCGACTCTTTTAAACCTTGTGGATTGATTTCTTGCGTTTTCCAAGTTCTTCCACCATCTACGGTTCTAGCAAAATTGACTTGTTCCGTTTTGTCGTCTTTATAGTCGCCACCCAAGAGTACACCATTATTTTTTGACCAAAAATGTAAACCAAATATGCCGCTGGTAGCTCCGGAAGGGAACTTACTTTCTAAAACCTCCCAAGATTTACCTTGGTCAGGCGTGTGAAGTATCCTACTCTGAAAGGCATACCAAGCTTCGTCTTGATAAGTTACCAAGCAGCTATTACTAGCTGCAAAAGATGCTTCACCCTTCTTTGGCTTTGGAAACAAATCGGTTGACATTCGTTCCCAGGTGTTACCACCATCTTTGGTTTCTAAAATATAAACTTCATTGTCAATAGGGTCGCCTATTATTAAGCTATGTAATTTGTTAAAGAAGGCTATGCCGTCTAAGAAAACACCTTTTTCTTTAGTTTCAAAAACGAGTTGCCATGATAGTCCACCATCTACAGTTTTAAATATTTTGGCTTGGTCTTCTTCGGCTAAACCCGCACTTACTATAATAGCAGTTTTCTTGTCAATGGCTTTAATGCCTCTAAAATCTAAAGCTACTTCTGGTTTGACAGCATACTGTTGCCAGGTTTTTCCTCCATCAAGCGTTTTTATTACTGTATTGTTTGAGCCGCCGGCCCAAACTACTTTTTTACTAAACACATCCATGGAGCGGAATGACGCGGAGGTGCCAATATCAAGCTTTTCCCATTGAGAAAAAGTAACATGACTAGTTATAAGACAGAGAAGTAGAAACTTGAATCTCATTTTTTGTAAAGAATTGACATGCTTTTAGAGCAGTATCGTTATTAATGCACAATTAAAACTTTTAAAGTAATAGATTTTTAAGGCTTTCACTAATTTTGCGTGATGCGTTGGATACATACGTGCTTATTACTTCTAATTAGTCTTTCTGGTATTTGCCAAGAGAAAGCCGATATAAGCATATCTACGTCTTCAAAGGTCATGGAGGTTGGTGATGTTTTTAGTATAAAAATCAACATCAGAGGTTCTCAAAACTCAAACGTAAAAGCCTTTCCTCAAATAGAAGGTTTTCAAAAAGAGGGAAGGTCTGTTTCTCATGCAAATGTCAAAATAGATGACAAAACTATTTTGCAGCATATAGTTACGCAAAACTATAGAGCTGTAAAGTGGGGCACTTTTGACCTACCGGAATATGAATTTTTGGTCAATGGAAAAGTACTCATGTTAGATGCCGAAGAGCTTACCGTGAGTAATTCTGAAAACCCTTTAGATACCGAGCTGGTAGATACTTTGATAACAAATGAAGACGCTCTGTTGTTTTTGTTTGTAGATAAATCAAACATTGTAGTGGGAGAGGGCTTTAGAGTAAATTTGGCTTTTTATGTTTCTGATGACAATACAGCCTCTTGGGAGTTTCCAAAGAATTTGACACAGCAAATTAATCAAATTAGTAATCAACTCAAGCCAGATAATTGTTTGGAGAGTAGAAGAGAGATAATTGATATTAAACCTGAACCAGCGGTGGTAAAGGGAAAAAACTATATCAAGTATAAGTTTTTTGAAAGCGTCTATTATCCATTATCGCAAAAAAGCATTGAATTATCTTCTGCAAGATTAAATATGGACAAGGTTTCTATTGGGGCAGATAGCAGCAGGGTAGTGGAGGTTCGTTCGTTTTTTAGCAGAGGTTATACGGTGAATGTATCTGCATTACCTGAGCACCCTCTAAAGGACAGGGTAGCGGTAGGAAAGTTTAAGCTGAAAGAGTTAAGTAAAGTAGGTGCAGTTAAAACAGGGAAAATATTAAGCTACAGTATCAATATCAAAGGAGAAGGAAATGTCAAAACCATGCTTTTTGATAAACCTGAAAACGATAAGAATTTTGATTTCTACCCACCACAAACAGAGTATTCTCAAACAGAAGGCTATATTTCAGGTGAAAAAACATTCACCTTTAAAGTTTTTCCTAAAGACTCGGGCTATTTTGACATGGGTAACTATTTCTATTGGGTTTATTACAATACTCAAAAACAAGAATACGACACTTTAAAGGCTAAACAGAGTCTAATAGTTACTGGAGAGCGGATAGAAACATCGGCAGTAAACTCAAAAGGGGTGTACGATAATTTAGAGCAAAGAAGCATTTCTGAGCGTAGTATTAATTATAGAAGCATAGTAAAAGTTTCTATCAATGTGCTACTTTTTTTGATGTTGGTAGGAATGCTCTTTATTTTTGATTTTAGAAGACAGCGACGCGAATAACAAACCACAAAAAATGGGAAGCACTTACGGTAAAATTTTCAATATTTCTACATTCGGAGAGTCACATGGTAAGGCCATAGGCGTGGTGATAGATGGCTGCCCAGCAGGTGTGGAGTTTAATGAGGAATTTATACAAGCCGAATTAGACAAAAGAAAACCAGGTCAGTCTAGGATAACTACACAAAGAAAAGAAGCGGACAGTGTAGATGTGCTATCAGGAGTTTTTGAGGGTAAAACCACAGGAACACCAATAGCTTTGGTGATAAACAACCAAGACCAACGAAGTAAAGACTACGGCCACATAGCCGATAAATTCAGGCCTTCTCACGCAGATTATACCTATTCAGCTAAATATGGAAATAGAGACTACAGAGGCGGGGGAAGAAGTTCGGCCCGTGAAACAGCTGCTAGAGTAGCTGCAGGAGCTATTGCCAAAACTATTTTGAGTGACATGGGCATAGAAATAGCGGCATACGTGAAGCAGGTAGGAAGGTTAAAGCTTGACAAGTCTTACGAAGATTTAGACCTATCAAAAAGGTATGATAACGCAGTAAGATGCCCTGATGCCGCTATGGCTCAAGAAATGTTTGACTACATAGATGAGACCCGAAAAAAAGGGGACTCAATTGGTGGCGTGATAACTTGTGTAGCTTCAGGAGTGCCTGTAGGCTGGGGTGAGCCAGTTTTTGATAAACTTCATGCAGAACTTGGTAAAGCTATGTTAAGTATCAATGCCGTTAAAGGTTTTGAATACGGAAGTGGTTTTGACGGTGTTGAGCTGTACGGTTCAGAGCATAATGATGAGTTTTTTACCAACGAAGCTGGTGAGGTAAAGACTAAAACCAACCATGCCGGAGGTATTTTAGGAGGAATTAGCAGCGGAGAAGATATTTATTTCAACGTTGCATTTAAGCCTACTGCCACTATCATGAAAGACCAAGATAGTGTAAATGCCGATGGTGAGTCTGTAACAGTATCTGGCAAGGGAAGACATGACCCCTGTGTGCTGCCAAGAGCTGTACCTATAGTAGAAGCCATGGCAGCTTTAGTGCTTGTTGACTTTTATTTGAGAGCCAAGGCAGATAAATAAAAACTATAAACCATCTAAAAAATCGAGTAAGGCTTCGGGGGTAGTTTCCACCAAGTTTAACTCGATTTTTTGGTTTTTTGCCACGGTTAAACCTTCTTTCCATTCAGCATACACGAGGTCATTACTTGATACAGCATAAGCTACATAGGTGTAGTTTTGGCCTATAGGTACTTCTAAAGAGACTCCATTTTTTACTGCTATAATTGAATTTATATCAGGAAAATACAAGTATAAAAGGATAGCATTCAATGGTGCATTTTTAGCCTCAAAACTAATGGTAGTTAGAGGGCTTTCATCGTTAAGAAAACGGTCGCAGTTAATCCATCCTAAATCACCAGTAAAGAATTCATAGTTATTGTCATTTACGGTTAGTGACACTCTCTCTGTATTAAAGCAATTACTATCAATACCTGGTTGCCTTTTGTCAGAATTACATTCATAGGTTATCCATTGAGGTTCTTCTTCCCAGTTTAAGTTTCCCTCCACATCTTCTTCGCCAGTAAATAGCCTCATCTGATTGTCAGGTTTTTTTGTGGGAATTTTTATTCTTAGGTAATGGTCATCCTTAAGAATTACTTCATCACCATCTTTTGTGATTCTTATAAAAATTTCACCACCAGTTTTCAGAAGCTTTCCATTAGAAACGGTGGGCTTCCCATTCAAAATAATATCGCCAGGGCTAAAAAGTTCAATGAGTTCTATATTCACAGGAAAACTAACAGGAGAATTATCTTTCTTTTTGACAAACTTTTCTACCTCTACATAAACCTGAGTGCCATTTACACTGACAAATGGCATGCTGTTATCTATATTGACAGGGATTTTTGCAGGTTGAGCTAAAAAGAGATTAGATGCCTCCGTATTATTTTTAAAATCAATTTCTTCTGGCTCTGGTTCAGGCTCACCTTCAGTTTCTGAGCCTGTTTCGGGAATTTCCACTTCTACAGCGGTTTCTTTCTCCAAAGGTTTTAGTCGGTCATCCGAGCAGCCCCAAATAAATATGAAAAAAAGGAAGAACGTGATTTTGTTTTTCATCGGATTGATAATGAGTATTTTAAATGAATTTAGGGCATTTTAGTTGTTTGTTTTTACGTCTTTTATTAGGTGTAAGCCTAATGCCTAATTCGGAGAAGGCTTCATTCCAAATAGGGTTATATTTCAATTCAGTAAAAATAATAAACTTGTTTAATGGGATTTGGATTCCGGCACCTAGCTCGGGTAAGGCATTGACCTCCTTTGCTTTAGGGTTTACAGTAGGGGCGTAATTTAGCCAATAGTTCACCTCACCACCTGCCAAAGCATAAATGCCGAGGGAGTTGTTTTCATAAATGGAGTAATGCAACATTAGCCCAGCATACGCCTCATGAATGGTGTTAAAGGCAGGCTGATATCTTACCTGTGGAACAATGGAAAGCTTTTCAGTTAGTGCTACGTAATAGCGTAAACCCACACCAGCATTCTTAACACCGTAATTATAATTGACCGTGAGTCCAAGGTTTTTTATTACCTGAGAGTGTGCTGTGCCATGCCAGCAAAGTAGCATTAAAAGTAGTGTCAATACTTTTAGTAGTTTTTTCATGGATACTTTTTATCAATACAGATAAACCCCGTACTCTTTCTTGTTATCTAAAATAACCTTTACGTGGTCATTTAGTGTGGTAGCCAAATTATAACCGACATAGTCAGCTCTAACAGGAAAGTTTAAATAGTCTCGATCCACCAGTACTGCTACCTGAAGTCTTTTTAGAGGGATAGACATAAAAGGCCTAAAAGTGTAAGCTAAAGTCCTTCCAGTGTTTAAGACATCATCTACTAATATCACGGTTTTCTTTTTGAACGTATCTATTTCACATTCAATTTGAATATCTGGTTGGCTCTCAGCCTGCTTGTCTAATATGATTTTTGCAAGAAATATCTCTTTATCTGATATCTCTTTTAAGTTATTAACAATAGCCTCGGCTAAATGGTAACCTTGGCCATTAACCCCTGCTATAACCAGTTTTTTTTCTTTAAAATTGTCTTCAAATATTTGAAAGGCCATCCTCCTGATCTTCTGCTTAGTCTGTTCAGTGTTTAGTAGTAATTGTACTTCTTTTATATCTAACATATTCTTTACGTATATCGGTGTTTCTGGCACAGTTTATGCAAATTTAATCAATATATAAATTGTCAGGAGTATCAATCTTCACATAAAAAACATGAAATACATTTACGGTCTACTGCTTTGTCTGTTTTTGACGAATTCAGTTGCGTTTATCAATCACAACGATAAAGAGCAAGCCTCTTTAAATGAAATTGCGGGTTTAATAGAAAGCTCCTTTAGCCGTGGAAATGCAGATTTACTTGGAGACCTATTGGCCGATGAGTTAGAGTTAGTTATAGACTCTGAAAAAATTGAGTTTGCTAAAATCTCAAAAGAGCGAGCTAGTTATATTTTGTCATCTTTCTTTAAAACTAATCCTCCTGTTGAGTTTAGCTACGTTTACCAAGGAACTACCTCTAAAACTTTACGTTATTCGGTGGCAAACTATAAGAGTAAAAATAAGGAGTTTAAAATCTATATGCTTATTAAGGAAGATGCAGGGCATCATTATGGTATAAAAACCTTACAAATGAGAGAAGATTAAAGGCTGGTAAAATCACCACCTTCTGTATTTTCAACTCTGACTAAATTCTTAATATTTAATATTCTGTATTCTTCACCCAGTACCGCTGTGCCCACTAAGTCCAGTATGTGCTGTTCTGTTTCTTTGTCTAGTTCTACCAAATTAGGAGCGTATGCATAGAAAGTGTCGCCCTCTGTTTTAAATTCCCATGTGTTGGTGCTTATCAAATGTGCATCTAAGTTCTCGTCGTATATCTTAAAGGGTTCAATATACTTTACCTTGGCTTTGGCATAAGCAAACTCCCAAAACTCCATTTTAGGAGCATTTGCAATTATCTTTTTAGAAAGCTGAAGCAGTTCAAATTCTCTATTTGGTGAAATGACCAATTGGTAACTTTTTGAAAAACCATCATTAATCTCCCAAGTAAAATGCCCAAAGGATAAGATTTTTTCGTCAAAGTAATTACTTAGCTCTTTCTTTTTAGCATCACTACCTTCTTCTAATACTCTTCTTATCAGCTGGTCGTTTTTAACTAACCAAGCCCAGAATTTCTTTATTTCTTGCCTATTGTCTGATTTCATAATTAAACTAAACTCACTAATGAAACCCCGTGTCCACCTCTATCAGCATGTTCGTCTTTAAAGCCCTTTACCTGCTTATATTCTTTTAGGTGATTTCTGACTAGGTTTCTCAAAACTCCATCTCCTTTGCCATGAACTATTCGGAGTTCATTATAACCTAACATAATGGCGTCGTCCATGAGGTTATCTAACTCTAGCATGGCTTCTTCCATTCTTTTTCCTCTAATATCGAGGTTGAAGCTAAAGTTGGCCATTTTCTCAGTCATGTCTACTCCGGTGACTTTGGCTCTAGGCTTTTCTTTAGTAGCAGTTTTGAATGTTTTCTTACTAACTTTTTCAAGTCTATTGCCTTTAATATTAGTTTTCAGTTGGCCTATAGCCACTTCGAAATCTTTACCTCTAATGGCTATAACCTCCCCTATAGTTTCTTGGCCTTTTACTTTTACAAAAGAGCCTATCTCTATTTTTCCTTGCTCAGTGTGCCAAACGTCTTTAGGCTCTTCGGCCACTTCTTCTTCTAGTACTTCTTCCTTTAATACCTCAAGCTTTTTACGAATAACCTTTGTTTTTTCTTTGTCCGCTTTGTTTTCCTTTATATCTCTAATAGCCGTTTCTATGGCTTTATTGCTGTCTTTTAAAAGCTTTTTGGCTTCGGTTTTAGCATCGTTTATTATTCTTTTTTGCTCGCCATCTAAGAAGTCTTTAAGGCCAGTGTACTGCTCCATTTTTTGCTTTAGCAGAGCGTTTTGTTCTATGAACTCTTGATTTTTTTCAGCAAATACCTTCTTTTCTATTTCTAGTTCTTTCAGCATTTTCTCAAAATCAACCTGCTGCGTTCCTAGTTTCTTTTTTGCTCTTTTGGTGATGTACGGCGGTAGGCCAATTTTACTTGCCACCTCCAGTGCAAATGAACTCCCTGGCTTACCCATCTCTAAAATATACATGGGTTCCAGCTGTTCGCCATCAAACTTCATAGCTCCGTTTTGTAATCCACGGTTTTTATCAGCAAAGATTTTAAGGTTGGTATAATGTGTATTGATTACCCCTTTGGCTTTAGATTTGACAAAATCCTCTAAAAGAGATTCAGCTATGGCACCACCTAAATTTGGCTCTGTTCCAGTTCCAAATTCATCAATTAGAAAGAGCGTGTTTTTATTTGCATGGCTCAAAAAGAAATTCATGTTAGTCAAATGAGAACTATACGTACTCAAATCGTTTTCTATGCTTTGTTCATCACCAATGTCAATAAACAAGTTTCTGAAAATTCCTATTTTTGAATCAGGGGAAACTGGTACCAAAAAACCGCACTGAGCCATGTACTGAATAAGGCCAATAGTCTTCAGCATCACAGACTTACCTCCGGCATTTGGTCCAGAAACTATCAATATTCTATTATCATCGTTAAGTTCTACGGTTAATGGAATAGTAGCCTTGCCTAATTTTTCATGAGCAAGGTACAGAATAGGATGCTTCGCAAAAGTCCACTCCATGAGCCTTTCATTGACCAGTAATGGGGCTGTGGCATCTAAGTCAACCGCAAGCTTTGCTTTAGCTCTAATAAAATCTGTTAAACCTAATAAGAAGTAGGCTCGCTTCAACTCTAAAATATGTGGACGAATATCTGCTGTTAAATCTCTAAGGATTTTAATGATTTCTCTTCGCTCTTTAATCTCTAAATCACGAATTTCATTATTGGCTTCTAAGACTTCAGAAGGCTCTACAAAAGCCATTTTCCCTGTAGCAGACTCGTCATGAACAAAGCCCTTCATCTTTCTTTTATGCTCCGCTAGTAATGGAATCACCAAACGGCCATTTCGCACGGTTAATGACATGTCCTCTCCAATCCAGCCAGAGTTTTTGGCCATTTTGTAGATGCGTTCTAACGTTCTTCTAACTGAACTTTGCTCTGAAAGTATTCTTTTTCTTATTTGAAATAGCTCTTTTGATGCGTTATCACGCACTATCCCACGTTCGTCAATAATCCCATCAATATTAGAAACGATTTCTTCTAAGTCTAAATCTTCTGCAATGGCCTGTTTCACCATGTCAACCAAAAGAGGAAATTGAAGCTCTTTTCCTTCAAAAAACTGCTGAATCTGAAGAATGGTGGTCAAAGATAGTTTTAGGTCAAAGAATAATTCTTCAGAGAGATAAGCACCGGGCGTTTGTGCATTTTGGAGGGAATCTGTAACATCAATATAGTTTTGTTCAGGAAACGCAGAATGCAGCTGCATGATAAGTTTGAACTCGGCAGTTTGCCCTACCAATTTTTTGACGAGCGTATAGTTATCTGAAAATCTAATTTTGTCTATAAAAGACCTGCCTAAGTCACTCACGCATCTCTCTGAGGTAAGTTCTTTGATGGTGTCAAAACCGAGTTTTTGTTCTAAATTTTTCGGGTAAAGCATGCACTAATATTGGTTCTGCTGCAAAATTAGCTAAAAGGACTGGGAAAGCTTAGTCTAAGGCTATTTGACTGGTACTTAATAATGGTTCTTTTATGAACAAACCATTTAAAACTATTTTGAACCATTGATAAATTATTGGATTAAGCTTCCCGTTTGGAGATGTAATTTTAAAATATGAAAGCAATAAAATGGTTAAAATACGGTGAACCTGAACATCTTAAGTTAGAAGAAATTACTAAGCCGATTCCAAAAGAAAATGAGGTTTTAATTAAAGTGAAAGCGGCATCTGTTAATAGAACCGACTGTGCTATTTTCTATGGAAAGCCCTTCTTTATGCGTTTTATGACAGGGCTTTTTAAACCAAAAAATATGATTCTAGGAACAGAGTTTTCTGGAATTATAGAGGGGGTAGGGAATGGTATCAATGATTTTAAAGTAGGAGATGCGGTTTTTGGACTAAACTCTAATGGTTTAAAGTCCCATGCGGAATATCTAGTACTTTCAGAAAAGGAAGCTTTTACTAAAAAACCAAGTCAGCTAACTTTTGAAGAAGCTGCAGCATGCACAGAAGGAGCTCATTATGGACTCAATTTTCTTAATAAAATAGAATTAAAGCCCGGAGATAAAGTACTCGTAAACGGAGCTACTGGCGGGATAGGTTCTGCCACTTTACAATTAGCTAAATATTTTGGTGCGGAGGTAACCGCTGTAGGGAATACAAAGAATTTGGAATTGCTTAAATCTTTGGGAGCCGATAATGTAATAAACTACGAAACAGAAGACTTTACGAAACTAGATACAGCATTTGATTTTATTTTTGATGCCGTAGGCAAAAGCACATTTTTTAAATGTAAGCCACTTTTAAAACCAAAGGGTGTCTACATCTCATCCGAATTAGGACCTTGGTCGCAGAATATTTTCTTACCAATAATTGGCAAATTTAGCTCCGGGAAAAAAGTGAAGTTTCCTTTACCATTAAATATAAAGGAAAGTGTGATGTTGGTGAAAAAACTAATGGAGTCAGGCCAAATGAAACCAGTAATTGATAGGGTATATCCTATAGAGAAAGTCGGCGAAGCTTTTACTTACGTTTTCGCGGGACAAAAGACAGGGAATGTGGCTATTAAGATAGGTTAAGTTTTAAAACTGCCCGGTACCCAACATCACAAGGGTACATGCCTCCAAGGTTTCCACACCTTGCTCTTGTAAACGTTTCATTAAAGAAGGATTCTCTGCTCCAGGGTTAAAGATTACACGTTTAGGCTTTAAATTCAAAAGGAAGTCTTCGTATTGAAGCTGATTCCGCTCCCCTAAATACATGGTGACAGTATGAATGTGTTCTATTCCATTTGTACTGTTTTGTATAGTTGCACCAGCTACTTCACCCTTTTTTATGCCTAATAAAGTTATAGGGTGTTTATGTTTGGCTAATCTGTTGGCAGCCAAATAAGAATACCGTGTTGGATTGGTGCTAGCACCTAAAATAAGTGTTTTCTTTTTAGTCATGGTCTAAATTATCAGTATTGAAAGGACAATTAATTCTAATAAATAGTTCTAATTTGAAGCCTCAAACATTCATTTAGAAAACCCAAATATTATGAAGCCAGATTGGAACGGTGTATACCCAGCAGTAACTACTAATTTTAATAAAGACCAAAGTTTGGATTTAGGTCTTTTCAAAACCAATATTGAAAAACAAATAGAAGCGGGTGTTCATGGCATTATTATTTGCGGTTCGCTCGGTGAGAATGGTACACTGACCACCGCAGAAAAAATGACCTTGGTTGAGGCTTCTAAGGAGGCAATTGATGGCAAAATGCCATTGATAATGTGTGTTGCAGAATGCATCACATCGGAGTCGGTAGCTTTTGCACAAGATTGTGAAAAGTCTGGTGTAGAGGGTTTTATGCTCTTACCTTCTATGCGTTACAAAGCAGACGATAGAGAAACGCTTCATTATCTTCATACAGTAGCAGATGCCACAGATTTGCCAGTAATGGCTTATAATAACCCTATAGCCTACGGGAATTTCATAAGCATTGATATGTTTAAAGATTTGGCTCAAAACGCACATTTTGAAGCCATGAAAGAGAGTACGGGAGATATTCGTTATTTGACAGAAATTATCAATGAATTAGGCGACAGGTATAAAATACTTTCTGGGGTTGATAATTTAGCCATGGAAAGCTTAATTATGGGAGCAGATGGTTGGGTAGCTGGTCTGGTAGATGCTTTCCCAAGAGAGACGGTAGTAATTTATGAATTAGTAAAACAAGGAAGAATAGAGGAAGCAAGAGAAATTTATAGATGGTTTTTCCCTCTGTTGGCCTTAGATATTGGAAACAAGTTTGTACAGAAAATTAAACTTGCTGAAGCTGCTGTAAACATGGGTACGGAATGGGTGAGAGAGCCTAGACTTCCATTGGTAGGAGAGGAAAGAGCAGAAGTAATGGCGATTATTGAAAAATCATTGGCAACAAGACCTGTTTTACCTGAACTTTAAGAATGGCAACACACCCATTAGAATTAGAGGTTTCTGAAAGTTTCTTTGTCAAAAGGAGATTGAAAGGAAACCTCTTTTACTGTATTGATGCCCACACCTGTGGTAATCCAGTTCGTTTGGTTGCACATGGTGGTCCTGCATTAGAAGGGAATAACATGTCTGAAAAAAGACAAGATTTCCTTAAAAAATATGATTGGATAAGAAAAGGGCTGATGTTTGAGCCACGTGGTCATGATATGATGTCGGGAAGTATTCTTTATCCGCCTCATAAGCCTGAAAATGATGTAGCTGTACTTTTTATAGAAACTTCGGGTTGTTTGCCAATGTGCGGTCATGGTACCATAGGTACTATTACCATGGGTTTGGAATACGGGCTTATCAAACCTAAAATTAATGGTAAGGTAAGAATGGAAGCTCCTGCTGGTTTGGTGGAGATTGCTTATACAGAAGATGCGGATGGGAAAGTGGAAAGTGTGCGATTGACAAACGTTTCTTCCTATTTGGCAAAGGAAAACATAGAAGTAGATTTTCCGCCTTTAGGAAAACTAAAACTAGATGTAGCCTATGGCGGCAACTATTATGGAATAGTAGACCGTCAAGAAAACTTTAAAGGATTAGAACATTATAAAGCAGAGCAATTAATTTCTTGGGCAAGGGAACTTAGAGCATTGCTTAGGCTTTCTCATGATTTCACGCACCCAGAAGATTCCAGTATTAATGGACTAAGCCATATCATGTGGACGGGAGAGACTATTGACCCAAAATCTACGGCAAGAAACGCGGTCTTTTATGGCGACAAAGCTATTGATAGGTCGCCGTGTGGCACAGGGACTTCAGCAAGAATGGCTCAATGGGCCGCAAAAGGAAAACTGAAAGCAGGTGATGTGTTTGTGCATGAAAGCATAATAGGCAGTAAATTCGAAGGGAGAATAGAAGGTAGAACGAAATTAGGAGATTTCGACGCCATCATACCCTCCATAGAAGGATGGGCAAAAGTGTACGGAGAAAACCTAATCTCAATAAATAAAGAAGATGACCCTTATGCAGAGGGTTTTCAAGTGATTTGAAAAAAGTAATTGACCCTTACATCAGAATTTACTGTTTGAGCGAAGCTAAAATCAAAGAGGGTTTGTGAAAAAAAAAAGATAAAGTCAATTTTAGATTCGTGAGTTTAAATCCTGTCTGCTTTTTTGCCTACTTTTTTCCAGATGAAAAAAGGTAGGTTCCGCCTGAATAAGGCAGCGAAAGAAGAGGTTATCGTCAAAAGGCGGGATTAAGAAAAAGAAATGAATATAAAAACAGCGTAAGAAAACAAAAAATGAAAGTTCACATAATAGGCTCTGGTATTATAGGACTCTTCTCGGCTTACTACCTAGTTAAGGAAGGTCATGAGCTAGAGATTATTGAACAATACGCTGGTGATGATGGCTGCTCATTTCAAAATGCAGGTATGATTACCCCAAGTCACTTTATCCCTTTGGCTACTCCAGGAATGGTACAAAAAGCGTTAAAATGGATGTTAGATGATGCTAGCCCGTTTTATGTTAAACCCCGACTTGATTTGTCTATGCTTAACTGGTCTTGGAAATTTATGCAAGCTGCCAATCAAAGAAAGGTAGATGAAGCTATGCCGATTTTAAGAGACTTTTTGGTAGCAAGTAGAGCCATGTATCTTAATTTGGAAGCCTCCAAAGAACTAGATTTTGACTTTGAAAAGAAAGGGTTGCTTCTTCTCTGTAAAACGGAACATCTTTTAGATGACGAAATTCAGGTAGCATCTAAGGCACATGATTTGGGTATGAAGGCCGAGATTATGGATAGAGCAGGTGTACATAAGTTAGAACCGGAAGCATTGCCAGATGTATTAGGAGGAGTTTTCTACCCAGATGATTCCCATTGTAATCCTCAAAAGTTAGTCAAAAGCCTTAAGAAGTTTTTACTTAGTAAGGGTGTTCGGTTTTCTTATAATACCAAAGTGATTGACGCCAGTTTTAATGGAAACACGGTTGACAAACTTACATTAGAAGACTTTAAAGGGGAGCCATCTAAAATAAAAGTAGAAAAAGTAGTGGTAGCGGCAGGAAGTTGGTCGGAAGGTTTGGTAAAGCTATTTAAACTTAAAATACCAATGCAGGCAGGAAAAGGTTACAGTTTTCTGCAAGAGCAAGAAGTCAATAAAAAAATCCAACACCCTTCTATTCTTTGCGAAGCTAAAGTGGCTGTAACGCCATTTATGGATAATAGAGTACGTTTTGCAGGCACCATGGAGTTGGCAGGAATTAACCCCAATATCAAAAAGAAACGTGTAAAAGCGATAGCTAAAGCAGGTGAAGATTTTTATGGGGAAGTAAAAGTACCTATGCCAAAAGATGATGATATTTGGTACGGATTAAGGCCATGCTCACCAGATGGTTTGCCTTATATAGGGAAGGCAAAGCACCTTGATAATTTAGTGGTAGCCTCTGGCCATGCTATGTTAGGCATTAGTTTAGCCCCTATATCGGGTCAAATGGTGAGTAAACTAATTCTTGAAAAAAACGTATCTCAAAATATAGGATTGTTTGATATTCATAGATTTGATAAATGAATTCCTAAATTAGAAGCTTGATAACAAAGACTTATACTAAGTGAAATTAAAACACTACCTGGTAGATTTCTGGGATAAGCTTATTCTCATAAGAGAAAAAGTGGTTAAAAGAATGGACTGGGCTATTTTTGGTGCTCTGCTTTTGGGCTTTGCATTGGTAATTTATCAAATAGCTTTTCCTAAAGAGTTAGCCGTAGAAAACTGGGTAGATACCATTTTGATAGATATCCCGATTGCGGTGATGTTTTTATATTTCATCAAATGGATTCTTCAAAACTTTATTAGAAAAAGAATTAAGCTTCTTGATAGAACACACCTGCCAGACCTGATTTTTGCAGGTATTTTGTACCTATTTCTTTATCTGAAAGGTAATTTTGAGCTAATAAATCAAAATTGGTTTCTCTATATTTTATTGAGTATCTTTTTTGTGGTGAGGCTCATGAGAGAAGGTGCCATTTTCGGAGGAAAAGGCATGACACCCTCTGTGCTTTTTGTGGTGAGTTTTGTGATGTTGATTTTGGTAGGAACCGCCATTCTTTTGATTCCAGACGTTTCTTCTCAAAAAATATCTTTTATTGATGCTCTATTTACAGCCACCAGTGCAGTGTGTGTAACAGGGCTTACAGTGGTAGATACTTCCACTACGTTTACAGCCATTGGACAAGACATGCTTTTGATTTTGATTCAAATTGGAGGTTTGGGCTTAATGACTTTTACCAACTTTTTCGCCATTCTATTTAAAGGAGGAATGTCTTTTAGAAATCACCTTATTTTAAGTGATATTATTCAGGCAGATAAACCAAATTCATTATTCTCAACGCTCCTTAAAATTGTAAGTTACACCTTTGTTATTGAGCTTATAGGGGTGTTTTTTATTCATCTTACCAGTAATGAAACTTTTTTCACGAGTTCTTATGACTCATGGATGTTTTCTGTTTTTCACTCCATTTCCGCCTTCTGTAATGCAGGGTTTAGTACGCTTCCTGATGGTTTGTTTAATGGCGGTTTTCGGTTTAATTATCCTTTTCAGCTCGTTATTTGTGTTTTAGTGATTTTGGGAGGTATAGGTTTTCCGGTGGTGATAGACCTTTATGATACTTTTAAGAAGTTGCTGAGGAGTTTGATAGGCTGGTTGTTTTTTAAGAAACGGTTCATTTTTATGGCCAGAAACCTGAATGTGCACTCTAGGCTGGTACTTACATCTACAGGAATTTTGCTGGCGATAGGAACTGTCCTATACTTTATCACAGAGTATAATAATTCATTGCAGCCGCATCCTACTATGTTCGGAAAATTGGTGCAGTCGTTTTTCGGTTCAGTCACCCCTAGAACGGCTGGTTTTAACACCGTAGATATGGGAGGTTTGATGCAGGGCACTATCTTAATTTACCTTTTGTTGATGTGGATTGGTGCTTCGCCAAGTAGTACGGGTGGAGGTATTAAGACCACCACATTTACCATTGCAATATCAAATATTGTGGCTTTAGCCAAAGGAAAAGATAGGGTTGACCTTTTTAAAAGAGAAATTTCTGGTTCATCCATTCATAGAGCTTTTGCTGTAATATTTCTTTCGCTTTTAATTATCGGGATGGCAGTTTTTCTCATAAGTACATTTGAACCGCAGCAAGAACTTACCAAGATTGCTTTTGAATGTTTCTCGGCATATAGTACGGTAGGTTTATCCATGAATTTGACCCCTCAGTTAGGTACGGCTTCAAAACTCGTTTTGATAGTGACCATGTTTTTAGGGAGGGTAGGTATGTTTACTTTGTTATTTGGCGTCTTTAAGAAGATTCATAGCAGTTCGCATCAATATCCTAAGGAAAACGTTTTGATTATTTGATGATGGGTGTTTGGATACTGAATGTCGGAGGTTCGATGAAAACTTCCAGCATAGGACATCAAACTTCCGACAAATAGGGGGAGGGATTCAACAATTGAAAATTTAAGAAAAGAATGAAATACATTATTATAGGTTTAGGGAATTTTGGGTCAACGCTTAGCTCGCGATTGACAGCCATTGGGCATGAGGTTTTTGGGGTAGACAATAGCTTGGAGATTGTAGAGCAATTAAAAAATAAAATTACTCATACCATCTGTTTAGATTCTTCAAAACCAGGGGCCTTAAACTCGCTTCCTATCCAAGAGGCAGACCAAATTATAGTGGCTATTGGGGAAGATGTGGGAGCATCTATTTTGACTACCGCTCTTCTGAAACAGCATAACGCCAAGTCTATTATTAGTAGAGCTATTAATCCGCTACATCAAACGGTTTTAGAGTCTATTGGTATTGAAACTATATTTAATCCAGAGAAAATAGCGGCAGAACAGTTTGCGAAGCAACTAGAACTTAGTGGTGTATTAGAATCATTCGATTTGTCGGACCATTGCAGTATTTTGGAGATTGAAGTACCGAAAAGGTATTTGGGCAGAACAGCCGATAATATTGACTTTTTTAGCACTTATGGTTTAAAATTGATAGCTGTAAAGCGTTTTGAGACTAAAAAGAACATCATAGGTATGATGAGTAAGTTTGCCACGGTAGACATGAATCTTGACCCAGACCACGAGTTTGACGAATCAGATATTTTGGTAATGATGGGTAATATTAAAGATTTCCAAAAAATGATTGGTAGTGATTTAAATTAAATAGCGTAAAATATAGATTAGGTTCATGCAGAGAATAGAGGAAAAATACATCTCACAAAAGACCGAAACACGTGGATACATTCACGTTTATTCAATAGATTATTTTTGTCCTAAGTGCTTTAGGAATGTGAATTTTGTGCTCAACTGGTCTCAAAACTCTAATGATATTTGCATGTGTGCAAAATCGAAATGTCCTGGCTGTAATGAATTTCTGAAATTTATATACATCGATTATGAATTAGAAAAGGGTAAACTAGGTAAGCTATATATTCATCCAGATTCAAATAATAGAACTTCAATCGTTAGTGCTAATCATGAGGAGTCCAATCTGAACGAAGCTTTATTAATGGCTTATGAATCAGCAATAAACGTATATAATATTGGCGAATGGGTTGGTACTGCAGTATTGTGTAGGAGGCTTTTAGAAGGTATATCGAAGGATTTAATTCCAAACCTGAGCAATAAGGCTACTCTCTATAATAGTTTGAAAGATTTGCCCAATCATATCGATTTACAAGAACCTATATTGACTCTTGCTGAAGCATTGAGGAAAGGAGGGAATCTCGGGGCTCATTTTGATTTAGTAAAAACTCCTGATAAAAGAATTGCCACTCAAATGTTGGATTTGTTGGATTATCTTATTGAATATATTTATCTACTACCAGATAGAATTGAAATGTTACATAGAGAAATTGAAAATTTAGAAAATACCAATTGATGATACATCTAACTAAAGTTCACCATATAGCCATCATAAGTTCCGATTATCAAAAGTCAAAAACATTCTACACGGAGGTACTTGGCCTAGAAATTATCAAAGAAACTTACCGAGAAAAACGCGACTCTTATAAGTTAGATTTAGGTCTAAACGGCGAATACATTATTGAATTGTTTTCGTTCCCAAACCCTCCTCCGAGAGTTTCAAGGCCAGAGGCCGTAGGTTTGAGACACCTAGCTTTTGAAGTTGATAATATTGAAGTCGCAATTGCAGAACTTATCAGAAAGGGCGTTACCTGCGAGCCGATAAGAATTGATGAAATCACCGGGAAACGCTTTACCTTCTTTGCAGACCCTGATGGCTTGCCACTAGAGTTTTATGAGGACTAATACTTAATATGAATTCGTTTACGCGATGATTTGCCGTAAGAATGTCCTGTAGGGACAAAACTTCGGTAAAATACCCTTGAGATATCACCCCACGCTTTGGTCGCTTTTTTATCGCAAGGAGAAAAAATCATAAAACATTCAAGTTCAAAATCTCCTGAAAGGCAGTCAATATTCACGAATCGCTTTTAACACTTCTTAACAAGTCAGTTTAAACTTATAAATTAGGGGCATTGTTTGCCATTTAGAACCTAATAAACTAAAATACTATGTATAAGATACTGTCAATCATTTTCTTGTTTGGCGTACAAAATGCACTGGCACAAGTTACGCCAAATCCAAAAGTCACTAAGAAGTCTACTCAAGATACTTTCATCAATAAAATTGAAATTACAGACGACTATACGGTGGTTTCTATGCAGTATGTGAGCAAATCGCCAAAGGAAGCCTTAAAAGAGTATTTGGATAACAACCCAAAGGAAAAAGAGCAGCTAGGTAGAATGAATCCTATGATGCGTAATATGCTTTTACAGCAAATGATGGGAGGAATGGGAGGAAGTACCATTAGCATTCAGCCAACTTCCTTTTTACGTTCAAAAGATGGAAAGGAGTTTGATTTTATCAAAGCCAGTAATATTCCAGTAGCACCAGAAAGGCAAAATGTAGAACCCGATAAAAAGTACTTTTTCAAAGTGTTTTTTGAGAAGTTGTCGCCTGGCATTAAATCGGTAGACTTGGTAGAAGGACCAAACGACGAGCGTGATGGTTTTCAATATTGGAATTTTTATGGAGTAGAAGTTAACAATCCTGCCCTTGGTGAAACTCAAGCTCTAGCAGCAATACCTGAAAACCCAGCAGAAGAGTTTATCATGAGTGGTAAAGTTTATGATGCGGCCACTGAAAAACCAATTGCGGCAAAAATCACTTGTACTATTGAAGGTGACAATGTTCCTTTTGATTCCGTGATGACCTCTAGAACTGGTTACTATGAGTTTTTAGTAAAACCTGATTCCTATGTTTATAAAATAGAAGCAGATGGTTACGCTTTAACTACGGAAAATATGAACTTGAGCAAGGTGACCAAATCGTTTGATAGAGACATATTTTTAGAGCCTTTGGTGGAAGAAACACCACAAGAGGAAATAGCTGAAGTGATAGAAGAGCCTGTTAAAGAGGAAGAGTTAGAAGAGGTTGATGAAAATACCTTCCGATTGAAGAATGTTTATTTCCCGCTTGGTAAAGCAGATATATTGGAAGAGTCTCATAAAGAACTGGCAAAGGTAGTTAGGATGATGAACGAAAACCCAGAAATGGAAATCAGAGTAGATGGTCATACGGACAATCAAGGCGATAGCCGACTTAATATGATTTTAAGCATGGATAGAGCTAAGAATGTAAGAGATTATTTGATAGCCGAAGGTATTGAAGCTAAGCGTATTACTTTCAAAGGATGGGGAGATACAAAGCCTATTGAGAAAAATCAATCAAAAGAAGAGCGTCAAAAAAATCGTCGTGTAGAAATTGTCATAATAAACGAATAAGCTTTGTTTTTGTCGTTAATAAGTAGGATTGGGTCATGACCCAATCCTACTTTCATATCGGCCCTGTATAAAGCAACTTCATCTTTATGCAAAGCCCCATCGGGGCGAAACATTGGTAGATAAATAATATTGGCAAAGAATTAACAAACCCCGTAGGGGTGATATGTAGTTTTTATTGACAATTCATAAATCGTTTTCCCTATGAGTAAATTCATTAATCCAATGACCATCTCACCCCTAAAAAACCTCTAATTCCTTGATTTGGAGCATAAACATAACTCGGGTCAAAAGTTAAGGCGTAAGGGTTGTTTGCGGTAGGAACCACATCTCCAGCATCATTAAAGGTCACTTCTCTATCAAATGGGTCAAAAGAACGTGCAATGCTATTTGCCGCAGGTGTAAAGTTTAAAAGGTTTTTAACGCCACCATATACTTGTATTGAACCTTTATTTGGCGAATAAGTCAACTGAATATTCTGAATACTCCACCAAGGCGAGGTGTCAGGTCTTGGGTCTAAGTCACCCAACACTGGCAGTTTCATTGGCCCGTAGAGGTTTCCAGTATAATCTACCATAATATTTATACGAGGAATGGTGTACGAGGCAGACCAAGTTCCACTGAATTGCTCGGTCAGTAAAGGCCTTTCGGTTTCGCCATTTTCTATTAAAGTGTTATCCATAAGAGTGGCACCTGTCGAAAGTTTTAGGCTATTCGCAAAATTGAAATCCACATTGGCAGATATACCCTTTGAAACCGAATACCCATCTAGGTTGTCATAAATAATTTTTTGAGGGTCTGTGTCATAATCAGGCACTATTCGGTTGTTGAAATGAGTGTAAAAAGCCGTGAAATCTACGCCGATAAAACCGTTGTTTTTTGTAATGATTTTGGCCATATAATTAAGGTTGGCATTGATGCTTTTCTCAGGCTCAAGCTCACTTAATATATCTACTGTTCTAGCTCCTGTAAGTGCGGCATGGTCTTCTGTAAAAAGGTTTACTACCCTAAAACCTGTACCTACATTAAGTCTAAGAATATTGAATTTGTTCAAATTGTATTTGTAAGCTATTCGCGGTGTGTGAATGCCACCATGCTCTTGATGATAATCAAATCTATAACCTAAGAGTATTTTTTGTTTTTGGTCTAAGGTGATTTCATCTTGAACAAAAACACCAGGCAGTAAACTATTTTCAGGAGCAGTAATGTCAAGGTTTTCAGGGCTTGCGGTGGCTGGAGTATTGTCATCATAAAATGTGTGACGAGCCGCTATTCCCGTAAGTAAATCATGATTTTTTAGAGATTTATCCCAGGTCATTTGAACAAAACCGATGTTTTGCTTCGCAAAGTAAGGTAGGTCTCCATAGTAAGAATCTTGGTCGTGATTATTATAAGAGAAAGTCAAAGCTAGTTTTTCTTTAGTAGGGAGTTCATATCTTCCTAGTACTTCCCACCTTTTGGTGTAGATGCTTTCACCGTATTTTTCTGTTCCACCTCTGAAGGCACTTGTCCAGTCCATTTCACCACCCCACCTGTTTTCATAAAAGTACCTGGCGGCCACATTAAAGTATTTGTCGCCGCTATGTTTTACACTCCATTTATGAAATAATGAAACACGATGTTGCAGAGTTACGTCTGTGAAGTTGTCTCCATTATTATCAATCGGGTTCTGATAGTTATAATAATTGACGCCAGTCAAAGTTTGGATTTTTGAGCCTATGGCTTGTTTGAAACCTAAGTCCACATTTAATTCTTGCCAGCTGGTCATCATTACATCGGCAGATAATTTAGGAGCTTTTAGCGGCGATTTGGTGATGATATTAATGAGACCACCCACGGCCTCGCTGCCATATAAAGAAGAGGCTGGTCCTTTAACCACCTCTACACGTTCAATCAAAGAATTCGGAATTCCGGATAAACCATATACCGTGGACAAGCCACTCACTATAGGCATGCCGTCTAACAAAACCATGGTATAAGGGCCCTCCAGGCCATTTATGTGAATATCACCAGTATTACACACATTACAGTTTAGCTGCGGTCTTACTCCGTTTACGTTTTGCAAAGCTTCGAAAACGTTAGGTGTAGGATTTCTTTTGAAAAACGCTGGCGTATAAATTTCTACTGGTACGGGGGTTTCTAATCGACTTACTTCTTTCATGGTGCCAGTTACTACTACTTCATCTAAAGAAGAGGAACTTTCACGCAGTATTATTTCTAAATAGTTGGTTTCTCCGTCTCTTATTTCAGTATTGAGCTTCTTGTTTTCAAAACCAACAGAGCTGATACTAAGACTTAGTTTCCCAGGCTCTAAATTGTTCAAGGTGAATTTTCCATTTTCATCAGCTTGGGTGCCCTGACCGCTATTGTTAGGTAAAATTGTAGCAAACGATACGCTTTCACCTTCTTCTGAGAGAATTTTACCTGTCAGTGAATTATTCTGAGCCAATACTAAAGTGTTGGTAACGAGGGTTATCAGTATGTAAAGTAGATGTTTCAAATAATTAAATTAGTTATATATATGTTTTTAATTACGTACAAATATAAAATAAAGTTTAGGCTTGTCTAAAAAAATTAAAATAAACTTTTCGAAGCAGTTAAATTAAACTGGCACAGCCTTTGAAATTAGCTAATAAACAAAACCGACGAATATGAAATTTTTAGGAGTAGGAAGCAGAGTAAAACATGAGGAATATGGCTTAGGCGTGGTAATGAATGTGCATTCTACCTATTATGACATTACATTTTATAACCAAGGGAGTGAAAAAGTGGAGCTGGAAGAACCACTAGAAATAATTGAATATGTAGAAACCGAGAGTGATATGGTGTCTATGTATGAAGTGGAACTCACACTTACTAAACTTCTTCAAAAATGGAATGGGCAAACCGAAACTGTGCCTTTAGGTGACAGATGGAAGGGAGGAACCATGATTCTAAAACCTGGAGCCGAAGGATTAGCTGCGAAGGAAATGCCAATAGAGACATTCTTTCATAAAATAGTGATGATGCGTGACAAACTACGTGTGCTAGAACAAAAGGTAAATGCCAGCGATTTAACTGACGAAGCCAAGGTTGATTGCCAACAATACATTACCCGATGCTACGGCTCCATGACCTCTTTCAATGTCCTTTTCAAAGACAAAGACCATCAGTTTAGTACGAAGTAGCTTATTCTTAATTTATTAGAACATTATTTTTGAAAGCTCCAGAGAAGCGAAATGTTAATAGAAACGAGATTGAATTTTTAGCTCGTTTGGCGTTATTTTGGTTCAAAAAGCCAAAATCATGACAAACAATACTCCCCATAAAAGACAAATTCTCACCTTTCTAAAAAGTGAGAATTTGTAATTTAAAGACTATCGAAAGTTCTATTTCTTCAAAAAAGAATAATCATTTCCACCTTCGGTCAATATAACTTTGCTCTCAGCCATATTAAAAGTCAATTTGATGTTCTCCTTCTCATTTACAAAAACGTGGTTGCCGATATACTTAAAATCTAGAGGCTCTTGATTCGTGGCTTGAGCTATCAACTTACCCTCCGTTTCCGTAATACTAATTTTGATGGGCATGTCTTTGGTAGTGTAAGTGCCTAAATACTGCTTAATGTTCTCAATGGACACTTCTGCTATAGGTGTAAACTTCTCAATAGAAAGAAGGTCGTCCACCGTTTTTAGTCGAGCTATAATGCCCCAACCATAAAAGTCGTTTGCTACCGCCATGGTTATTTCGTTTTTACCTTCTTTAAGATTTAATCTAACAGAACCATTTTCTGTAGAAATACGCCCCCTTGGGTATTTCTTCATGTCTTGCATGTAAAGGTTTTTGTCTACATACACCATTTTGTTATTTAAGAAAACCCATAACTCATCGCTAAAGCCCAATTCTAGTTCTACCGATTTGGCTATACTGCTTTCTACCACCGCCTTTAACCAAATAACACGTCTCTCTGTACTTTTACCGTAAACTTTGGTTAGGTTAATAAGTCCCATTCTTTCAGCCGAAATGGATTTTTCAAAAAGACCATTGTCTGGTAAATTATCTGTTGTGATATCTGTGCCTTTAGGTAAGAGCATAGGAGAGGTCATGGCCCAGTTTCGTATAAAATTAGACTGATGGTCTGTTAGGTCTGGAAGAGCCTCTGGGTGTAATCCTTCTGTGGCATTAGGCTTTACTATTAGGTTTGAGATATAAGAATTACCATCAAAAGCAATCTTACCTTCAGCCATTCTTCCTTCCAGTTCTGGAATGTTCAGCACTTCTTTCTTATTGCAGTACACTTTCATTCGCTTACCAGAAATGACCAATTTTATATGATTCCAGTCTGGTTTAATCTCGGAAGCGGCCTGATATTGCGGTAGCATATCCCACATGTTTACCCCATCAATATAGGGAGCATATTGAATGGCCTCATTCGCAAGTTTATCATTCATTTTAAAAACTCGCAGGTAAACAATCTCCTGCTCTTTGTCATCTTGTCTATGGAAATAAACGCTACTAGAAAAACCTCCGGTAATTGGTTCCATGTCGTACTCAATGGTTCCGTTTTTGAAATTAAGATTTTTGATTTCAATAGGATTAGCATTAGGAGCAATCTTCATGCTCTGTCTCCCCTTGTAATTAAGGAATTCCACGCTGCCCTCTTTAAAGTCAAAGTTCTCAGGTTTTAGGTCAATGGACTGTGCCACGCCACTGAAAACCACAGCGACTAATAGGGTTAAGGTAATTAGCTTTTTCATTTTGCTTGTATGTTTAATGTATCGCAAAATTGGCTATTCAGCCTTATATAGCCTGTTCAGGATTTGTTCATTTTTGGTTCAAGGTGGTTTCAGTGATTGTTTTATAAAGAGTTGCTTTAAATAGTACCAATTTTTGGTATATTTGAATAGTTTATTGAATTAGATAATGAGTAAAAACACATCAGTATCCTTAGGTAATTATTTTGACCAGTTTGTTCAAAGCAGTATTAGCGAAGGTCGCTTTAAAAATGTTAGTGAGGTTATTAGGGCAGGCTTAAGACTTTTGGAAGAAGAAGAAAGTCGGGCTATTGCTTTACGGAATGCTATTCAAGAAGGAATGGACAGTGGAATTGCAGAAGACTTTGATGCTACAAAACATTTAAAAGAGTTAAAAGCAAGAAAACACTCAAATGGCTAAGTTTAATCTTACAAATAAGGCAGTTGAAGATTTAGGTAAGATTTGGGATTATACTTTTGACGAATGGTCGGAGCGGCAGGCAGATATTTATTATAAGTCTTTCATTTCGACATGTAATGAGATTGCGATTAATCCAAGAATAGGTAAAAGCTATGAGGGTATTACTGAATCGCTTTTCGGGATGAAAGTGAATCACCATATTATTTTCTATCGAATTTTGAGTGAGGATTATATTGAAGTGACTAGAATTCTCCATGAAAGAATGGATTTAAAGAATAGGCTGAAGGATTAAATTAAAGGAGTTTCGACGAGTAAGCGTTGAAGAGAAATGATCATGAAAAACCCAACCATCCAAATACTAAAAAAAGCAATTGAAGCTCGGCTGAATTGGGGTGCTGCGGAAGGCTGGAGTAATTATGACTTTGAAAAACTAAGTGATGAGATTCTGGAAGTCACAGAGGTTAGTTTGAGTGTTTCTACCTTAAAGCGTTTTTTCGGCAAAGTAAAATATCAAAATAAACCTTCCTTTACCACACTAAACACCCTGGCAGCTTTTGTGGGTTATGAAGATTGGCGAAGCTTTGAAACGGAAGCTGCTTCAGAGAACTCGGAAGAAATAATTCCTTCTTTAAAAGAAGAGAAGCCAGTAGAAAAGAGGGCTTTTGAATTAAAACCCTATCTGTATTCTAGTTTGGTCTTGCTTTTAGTGGCAGCACTTTTTCTTTATTTAAAATCTAAGCCAAAATATAATCTAGAAGACTTCCAGTTTTCGTCTAAAACTATGCTGAGTAAAGGTTTGCCTAATTCGGTAGTTTTTGATTACGATGCCACGGCAGCAAATGAAAATGATACTGTCTTTATCAGTCAAAATTGGGATGTCAGGAGAAAGTTTGCCGTAGATAGAAATAAGAGGCATCATTCTTCCATTTATTACTATCCTGGGTATTATAGAGCAAAGCTAATGGCTGGCGATTATATATTAAAAGAACATGATATTCAGATAATCACGGATGGTTGGCTTGGCGTTTTAGCTAATACCACTAATGATATGCCGCTTTATTTTAGCAAGGAGGAGGTTTATGAGAAAGATGCGGTAGTAGCCAGTAAAGAACTTTTGGAGAAGTATGATATTGGGCTCACTCCAGACTTGCCTTTAATTTGGTTTTCAAATCAAAAAGATTTGGAAGGTTTTAAGACGGATAATTTTGAGTTTGAGATAGAAGTGAAATCAAGTTTTTCCGAAGGGAAAGCGGCTTGTCAAAATATGCAAATCATGCTTCAAGCAAAAGATGATATATTGATAATTCCGCTAGCTCAGCCCGCCTGTGTCGGTAATATGTATTTGGCGGCCTACGGTTTTGGTACAGATAGCAAGTCGGCAGACCTAAGCGGGTTTGGTGCAGACTTACACGAATGGACAAAGATAAAAGTGGTTTGTATAGACCGTGAGGTACAGTTTTTTGTAAATGGAAATTTGGCCTACAAGGCCACCACACAAAACCCTGTAAATGAAATTGTGGGTGTTCATGCGAGGTTTGAAGGACCAGGAAGTATTAGAAATACGGTTTTAAGGTCTGGAGGTATGGAGGTAGTGTTTGACTAGGATTACTAGATGTTATTCAGTGTAAAAGCTCCAGAGGAGCGAAAGGTTAATAGGAAATTGGAGATAAAAGGCCAATTCGTTTGGCGTTATTTTGGTCTTAAAAGCCAAAATTATGACAAATGTTTTAAGGAATATATTAATCCAATGTGTTTAACAGCATATATTAAAGTCATTTATGTCAATTATAAGGCTAAATGGTAAGTGTTTAAATTCCAGATAAAAAAGAAAAGCCCCTCTTGCAATTGAATAAAAGATTTAGGATATTTGCACCCCAATTGAGGAGTTGCTTCGTGAAAGCAGCAGAATTATACTAAACGAAAGAGATTATGTCAAAGGTTTGTCAAATCACCGGTAAGAGAACAAGAGTTGGTAACAACGTTTCTCACGCAAATAATAGAACGAAGAGAAAATTTTATCCTAATCTTCAGAAGCAGAAATTCTTCTTGGAGTCAGAAGGTATTTGGGTAGAGCTTAAAGTTTCTACACAAGCTATGCGTACTATTAACAAGAAAGGTCTTGAAGCTACTTTAATACAAGCAGCTAAAAAAGGTACTCTTTCTTTGTAAAAGATATTTTGTAAGAAATGAAGGGTCGACCGAAAGGTTTGACCCTTTTTTTGTTGTTTAAGATTCTCCTTATTTTTTTAAAACTTCCATGATGAACTTATCTGAAAAAATTATCAGCACCACCGACTTCTTAAAAGAAAAAACAAACGGTTTTACTCCTGAAATTGGAGTTATCTTGGGAACGGGCCTTGGAGGCTTACTGAAAGACATTAAAGTAGCTTACGAAATAGCCTATTCAGATATCCCAGGTTTCGTGGAGGCTACCGTAGAGTTTCATTCTGGAAAACTTGTTTTCGGTACGCTTTCAGGTAAAAAAGTGGTATGCATGTCGGGTAGGTTTCATTACTATGAGGGCTACAGCATGGAACAGGTTACTTTTCCTGTACGAGTGATGGACAGTTTGGGTATTGATAGGCTTATTATTTCGAATGCTGCTGGAGGGATGAATCCTGACTATGCGGTATCTGATTTAATGATAATAGACGATCACATCTCTTTGTTCTTACCAGAGAATCCGCTGGTAGGGGAGTGCATAAAAGGCGACAGGTTTCCTGACATGTCGGCACCGTATGATGCAGAAATGATTCAGTTGGCTCATGAGATAGCAGCTGAAAACTCTTTTGACCGAGTACAGCAAGGTGTTTACGTTAGCGTAAGTGGTCCAGCTTTAGAAAGTAAGGCAGAATATAGACTACTAAGGTTAGTGGGAGCAGACGCCGTAGGAATGAGCACCGTACCAGAAGCTTTGGTTGCCATTCAGATAGGTTTAAAAGTTTTTGCTATTTCTGTAATTACAGACATGGGTATTCCAGAAACGTTGACCAAAGCAAATATTGAAGATATTTTGAAGGCAGCTTATGCGGCAGAGCCTCAAATGACTACTATTATTAAAGGGATACTTGAGCGAATAGGCTAGTATTTTTTGCTTACTAAATAGAAATTCTGAAAAACCTTTTAGCTGGCTCAGTTCGGCTAAACAACACCTTAAACCTCATTGAAAAAGAGATTATTATTAATTGCTTTTAAATAAGTCTATTAGCTGTTTTGTTATTTGGATAAATAGGATATTTTTGTGACTTTGTTGATTTATTAAGTCTAACCTACGTAGTCAATCAACATCCACTTTGCCTTTATTGGCATAGGTTATTCAATAATAAAACCCCATTTATATGTCAACCAATTTGCTGGAGTTAACCAAGGGTTATCTATCAAATGAAGCTGTCGACCAAGTCTCAGAATTTTTAGGAGAAAACTCATCTTTAATAAGTAGAGGTCTTAGCGGAGTATTACCAATTCTTCTTGGTGGAATAATTAACAAAATATCTACAGAAGAAGGTTTAGCCTCCTTAATGGGGCTGATTAACTTGGGTAGTAATTCAGGGGTTTTGGGTAATCTGGAAGGTTTATTGACAAATAAGTCGCAGTCTCAAGGTTTGTTGGATAATGGCTCAGGTTTAGTTTCTTCCGTTTTGGGAAATAATACTGGTTCAGTAATAGATAGTATTGCTTCTTTTAGTGGTTTGAAAAAATCATCAACCTCGTCCCTTTTAAGCATTGTGACGCCATTGTTAATGAGTGTGATAGGCAAGCAAGTGAAACTAGACGGTTTGAGCCTTTCTGGTTTAGCAAGTTTATTGATGGGACAAAAAGAGTATGTTAAGGCTGAAATGCCGGCAGGTTTATCTTCTTTGGCGAGTTCGCTAAATTTTGAACAGCTAGGAAACGCTCAAGGGAGAAGTTTCACAGCTATGGCTGGTATAAAGAACATTGGTGCAGGCATTTTTGGAGGAGAGAGCATGATGAAGGTACTATTGGCTCTTCTGATTATAATTATAGGAATTTGGGCCTATAAGAATTATTCTAAAGTAGACGTAAATACAGCAGATGTAATTAGAGAGGATGTAAGTGGTGCAGTAGATGACGGTGTTGCGGCTGCTGATAAGGAAATAAAGAAATTAAGTGAATTTTTCAATGTGAAATTACCAAACGGTGTTGAATTGAATATCCCTACGGAAGGTATGGAAGCTAATCTATTGAATTTCATATCGGATGGAACGGTGGATGAAACCAGCTGGTTTAATTTAGATAGAATAAATTTTGAGTCAGGAAGCTCTAATTTAACAGCGGAGTCATCAGAGCAAGTGAAGAATATTGCCGTCATTCTGGATGCCTATCCAGAGGTAAATTTGAAGGTAGGAGGTTACACAGATAATTCTGGAAGCGAAGAAGGAAATATGAAACTTTCTCAGGATAGAGCGAACAAAGTTATGGTTGCAATTTTGGCCAATGGTATATACGCATCAAGATTAGAGGCTGAAGGATATGGTTCCGCTCATCCGGTGGCTAGTAATGAAAGCCAAGAAGGTAAAACTCAGAATAGAAGGATAGCAGTTAGAGTTACTCAGAAATAGGAAACGCTTATGTCATAAAACTCCATTTTGATGGGTTTTGTTTCTTATGGTAAATTCAGTAATTATTGAAAATACAATTATTTGTGAAGTGTTTCTTTGGTTGAACTTTAAGAGTTTAACTTCTCTCCACATTTATAGCAGAAAGTAGCATTCCTAGCGTGATTTCCTGCAGAGCAATTTGTACAAGAAACGGTTTTAATATCCTCACTTTTTAAGCTCTGACGAGTTATTTCGGAACTTACTATTCCAGTAGGTATGGCGATAATCCCATATCCTAAAATCATAACAATGCTAGCGATAAACTGTCCAAGGACTGTTTGTGGAGCAATATCTCCATAGCCTACCGTGGTCATGGTAACTATAGCCCAATAAATGCTTTTTGGAATGCTGGTGAAGCCAGAGGTCTCATCTTCAATCAAAAACATAACGGTACCTAGTATGGTACAGAGTATAACTATCGCAAATAAGAATACAAGTATTTTCGTTCTAGATGCCAATAGGGCCTTTTTGAGCTTATTAGATTCTCCTACATATTTCGCGAGCTTTAAAATCCTGAAAATCCTTAGCAATCGGAGTGAACGAAATGCTAATAATGCACCTGAAGAACTAAGAAGAAAGAAGGAGATGTATTTGGGAATGGTAGAAAAGAGGTCAATAATTCCATAAAAGCTAAAGACATAATTCCAAGGCTTCCTAATACATATAATACGGCAAATGTATTCTATGGAAAATAAAATGGTGACAATCCACTCTGTAATATTAAAAAAGCTATGGTATTTGGTATCAAGGCTTTTAACACTACCCAGCATCACTAATACTACAGATGCGAGTATTAACCACAACAAAGCCACATCAAAGAGTTTACCCTCTTTGGTGTCGGCTTCGTAAATAATTTCATGCATTTTATCTCGCCAATCTCTTTTCATAAACATAAATGTAATGAAAGATGACGATTATGCTCTAAAAGAGCTTTCTGAACTTGATAGTGTTATCTATCTCTCTAAGTTCATCTAAGAACTCAGGCGAGTAAGACCTATTTACATCCATAATTACATAACCTATGGTCTCATTAGTCTTCAGATATTGACCAGAAACATTAATGTCATGTTTGGCACATAGGCTGTTTATTTTTGCCATAATACCAGGTACATTCTTATGAATATGCATCAGTCTGTGGCTTTCACCGAGCATTGGTAGCTGCACCTCAGGGAAGTTTACACTCCCTGTAGTACTTCCGTTATTCATATATTCTAAGAGTCTTTCAGGCACATAATGGCCTATCATCTCTTGAGCCTCTTCCGTACTTCCTCCAATGTGGGGAGATAATATAACGTTCTCCATTCCCATTAATTCACTCTCAAAAGGTTCTTTATTGGTTTTAGGCTCCTTAGGGAATACATCAACACCGGCTCCTGCTATTTTTCCAGATTTAAGAGCATCTACCAAGGCAGGTATTTCTACCACAAAACCTCTAGCAAGGTTAAGGAAGATAACGCCGTCTTTCATTTGAGCAAACTCTTTGGCGGTAATTAGATCATTGTTTTCAGGCCTTCCGTCAATGTGTAAGCTAACCACATCAGAAACCTGAAACACCTCTTCCATGCTTCTGCATTTGATAGCGTTTCCTATTGGCATCTTATCCATAGCATCATAGAAGTAAACTTCCATGCCCATGGCTTCAGCTACTACAGAAAGTTGCATACCAATATGGCCGTAACCTATCAGACCAAGTTTTTTACCTCTAATTTCAAATGCATTGGTGGCGGATTTATTCCAAACACCCCTGTGCATTCTTTCGCTATTAGAAGGTATCTTTCTAATAAGCATTATCATTTCTGCTATGGCTAATTCCACCACAGAACGTGTATTACTGTAAGGGGCGTTAAAAACGGCTACGCCCATTTCAGTACATTTTTCTAAGTCTATTTGGTTGGTACCAATACAGAAAGCACCTACCGCTATTAATTTCTCGGCATGCTCTAAAACCTCTGCAGTTAGCATTGTCTTAGAACGAAGCCCTATAATAGAGGCATCTTTAACTTTCTCAATTAACTCTTCACCATCCAAAGCTCCTACATGGAAGTCAACGTCAAAACCTTCTTTCTTGAAAGCGGCTACTGCAGCTTGGTGAACATTTTCTAGTAAAAGAATTTTGATTCTAGATTTTGGGTAAGACTGGCTCCTAGGCATGTGATTCATCCAAAGGATTTCATCAAGGCTTTTCACTACCTCATCTGCCACGGCTACTACCTTATCACGCTTTACATTTTCTATGAAAGCATAAAACTTGTCAGCCAAACCACTTTGTCTTATTTCATAGTCTGTAAAACCATCACCTATTACATGAACCTCGCCATCAAGGTTTAGTGATTTTACCAGTTTTACTTTTCCGCCGTTACCGGCCAAAACGTTTTCAGAATCAGCACCTGTAATATTTCCTTCGGCATCAAAAGTGAAAGTGTTGGCGTAAATGTTTTCTTCTTTTACGCCTAAACCAGTGGCTACAGGAACTATAAAGTCTTTAAAACCGCTAGATAGTATAATTATTTGCTCAGCACAATGCTCAAAGAATACCTCGTTTCTAGCAAATGAATCTGAAATGTTATCTTTCAGGAAACTTACTAATTCGTTAATATGAGTTTTGTTTGCACTTAGCAGTGCTAATCTTTTTGAAAGAGCTTCCGCAAAGGTAAGTTCACCACTCATGCCTAAATCGGTCAATCTTCTGATTTCTGCAACAGTCTCCTCTTGGTTGGAGGAGCCTTTTAAGGCAATTTTTGCAAGTTCATCTAAGCCTTCTACTTTAGTAAAAGTGCTATCAAAATCTATTATGAAGTATTTTTTAGGTGTTGTACTAGCCACAGTAAAAAGCGGTTTTTTGTGATTGAAAGGTTCAAAGTTAAATACATTTCTAATCTCCCTAAGAGACATCAGATTCAAAACTGAAATATATTAGATTAGTCAAGTTTGACCTAGATAAAATGCAAAATTCTATGGAACGGGGTCGTAGCCACTACTACCCCAAGGATGACATTTTCTTAATCTGTTAATAGTAAGTTTAAAACCCTTAAAGAAACCATGTTTGGTAAAGGCCTGCACAGAATACTCTGAGCATGTAGGTTCAAACCTACATGCAGGCGGAAACCAAGGCGAAATAGCTGCTTGGTAAAGTCTTACAATAAAAATGGCTACATAACGCATAAAAAGAAAAGCCTTGATTTATTATGTAAACCAAGGCTTGCTAGAGAAAGTGCCGATTATCAATTATAAACGCTTTCTTTTCCGAATTTTACGGTTAGCCATGCGTATACTACTGCTCTATATTTGTTTCTGTTAGAGCTACCTAATTTATCCATACATTCGGCTATTGCTGCATCTAAAGCAGGGCTATCAGCCAGACCTAACTTCTTAATTAAAAAGTTAGTTTTTACACGGTCTAATTCTGATTGGTCTGAACCAGAAACCTTAGAAGAATCAGGATTATATATAGAAGGGCCTAGTCCTTTTGCTACACTCGTTAAAAGTGATTCGCTAAGTCCTAATCCTAATTCGGAATTTTGAGCTTTATAGAGCTCTACACATTCTGTAAATTTACTCATGCTAGTATTGTTAAGTTTAAGGGAGTTATTTTCTATACAATGTTAACATTTTTATTTTGCCTTACCATGAATTTTAGGGCATTTTTGGTACGTATATTACTCTATTTCTGGTATATAACGTATTCCGTGTAAGAAATTCCAACGCATAGTGAGACCGAACATGAAATTACTCCCGTTAAGCGTTAATTCAGAATTTTTAGATTCGGTAAAATTGCTTTCCACGGCCATCTTCCCCTTCAGAATATCTTTTCCATTAAGTACATATTTTGCATAAACACCTATTTCTATGGGATTAGCCAAACGGTTAATAAGTTCTAAGCCTAGTTCTCCAGAAAAAGGAGCAGCTTTTTGAGTGAAATTACCAGTTACAGTTAAGGTGTCGGTATAGCCATTTTGGCTTAATCCCGTAGGAATTCTAAATGCATAATTTGAAAGGGTGGTGTTTTTTCTGTCAACGGCATAAATCAGCCCTGAGGTGAGGTTTAGTCTTGTGTTTTTGGTGATTTTGTCTAGTGTGAAAAGCCTTTTCTTAAATTTTAAACTTAAACCATGACTTGGCTCGTTTGCAATAAATTGGATAGGTGCTCTTAAACTATTTTGGTATAGTTGCCATTGTAGCTTAAAAGGGTTGTTGATATAACCTAATTCAGCTTGCCAGCGGTCGTCATGATTAACGCCAAAGTAGGCTTCACCGTAGGTTGTATTAATTTTGGCTGCTGTAAGGCTACCCTCTAAGTCATTATTTATTTTTTGTGAAGCGAGCTTTAGTCCGCCGTTTCCCCCAAAATACCAATAAACTTTTTCGGTTTTAAGATTTGGCAGAGCTATATCATTATTGTTAAGGCTTCGCTCAGTAGGTCTTTGGTAATAAGGGGAGTCTTGTCCATAGCAAAAGCTTTGGGAGAAAAACAGAAAGCCAAGAAGAATAACGGGTATATAAACTGTCTTCATCATTTTCAGATACGGAAAATCAGATTATTTGGCTGCTTTTTTAATAATAGCTTCAAAGTAAGCTAAGAAGTTCAAGACAAAAAAAGATTATTTGAGTTCATTGGAAATGGTAAATTTCGTAGTTTCGTGACAAATTTAAACGTAGCAAAAAATGTCTGAAAGTGTATCTACAAAAATTCCTAGTTGGTTAATGATTGTTATCTATCTTGCAATACTCGCAATCTTGGCAGTTTTTGGTGATTTATTTATCTTTATTCTTGGGACTATTTTGGAAACCATAGTTTTTGCTGTGGGATATAATGCTTCGCAAGAACACCACTAAATAGGGGTGATAATAAATTAAAATTTAAGGGCAACCTTTCCTTTCTTTCATACGTATTGGTTCAGAATGAACGGTAAGGCTATCAATTCCGAGTTTTTCGACTTGATCGAAAAATGTAAGAACGGTGAACGTGGTGCACAAAGAAAATTGTACACCAGTCATTATGGCTTTGCTATGTCAATATGTTTAAGATATTGTAAAACTAAAGAAGAAGGAGAAGAGGTTTTAAATAATGCGTTTCTTAAGGTTTTTAAAAACTTAGAAAAGTATGATACCTCCCATTCTTTTAAGAATTGGTTTAAGAGGATTCTGATAAATGCTTCTATAGACTTTTATAGAAGTCAGCAAAAACATTACTACCATCAGGATATTAATACTGCTTTTTCTCTTAAAAGCAACCTACAAAATGCAGAAGGCGATATAGGCCATGATGAGCTCATGTGTCTGGTACATGAATTACCAATGGCTTATAGGACAAGTTTTTGTCTGTTTGCCATTGATGGTTTTTCTCATGATGAAATATCAAAAAAGCTCGGCATTAGTATAGGTACTTCAAAATCAAATGTGTCTCGGGCAAGGAAGGTTTTAAGAGAGAAATTAGTGTCAATTTCTGAGCGTTCGAATATTATAAAATGAAAGATTTTAAAAACATGAAGGATACCGACCTCGACAAACTCTTCCAAGAGTCTGCCGACCAGTCTGTGCCTGATTTTAATGAGTCTTCTTGGGATAAAATGGTCGCTTTATTGGATGATACTGAAGCACCGGTAGTTACATGGTGGAAGAAACCCTTGATTTATTCAAGTATCATCCTTCTCCTTTTGTCTATTTCATATGTAGGCTTTAAATTATTTGATAAGAATACTGCTAAGATTTCCATTTTAAAAACGACTAAAGTGGAGTCTATTGGCGGAGATTCAAATTTATCTGAAGGGTTAAATCCCTTAAGTTCACTTAAAAATGAACGAACTACTGGCAACCCTTTAGAGGAAAACTTTGAAAAGGAGCTTTTGAGCGGAACTGAGCAATTAGCAGGAAATATGCCTAAACTTAATCATGAAAAAAATAGATCTGGAGTAAAGGGGAGTACTGCTGATTTGAAGAAAAGAGAGCTGTTAAATAGGCTAGGAGAGGATTTAGGTGATGATGTTTCAGCTTCCAAAAAGAGTGTAAAGCCGAATTCTGAAAAAGGGGTAAAAAGGAGTTCTGGGAATACTAACAAGGGAGATGTACTTGAAAAAGGTTTAGGGGCAGATTTTTCAAAACCGTCAAGCAAGAATGAATTGACATTAGAAAATAAAAAACCATTATATGAACAGTTAAATAGAGGTGATATAGTTTCATTGACTAAACTTTCTAGGAAGGATTTTGTGCCCTTTGAAATTAAATTGCACCCACATATTATTCTTAGCCCTGAAAAGGTTTCATTAGAGGTGAATGAAGAAGAAAAAATGCTAAAAGGTTTCGCTTTGAGGTTTGCATTTTCTCCTGATTTTAGTGTGGTACCAGAAAACTCTTTCTTTAAAATAGGTCATAATTGGGCTGCTCTTTTGGAGCATAGGTTTAACAATAAATGGAGTATTCAAACGGGTGTTATAAAGTCTTTAAAATTTTATCAAGCTAGCCCTGCTCAGTACAAATGGCCAGAAACTTGGGGAAATGCACCCGCTGAGTTGAATCAAATTGATGCTCGCTGTAGTATGATTGATATTCCTCTAAACATACGGTATGATTTTACTAATACCAGAAATAGGTGGTTTGCTCAGGCTGGCTTTACCAGTTATTTAATGCTGAAGGAAAATTACGAGTACATATTTGCTAGCAATTACAATGACCAAGTCTGGAAGTCTTGGGAAGGGAAAACTGGTTTTTACGCTGCAGGAGTAATTAATGTATCTGGAGGATTAGAAAAAAGATTATTTAACAAAATGTCTATCCAAGTAGAACCATTTTTTAAAATTCCGGTAGGAAACGTTGGTTACGGAAAGGTCAAATTGGCCACGGCAGGGCTATTTATCTCTACAAAGGTTCCTTTAAGAAATTAAGAAATCAACCTTTTCTGTTTGCTTCTCGTATTAACTGCATATTATTCCAAACTTTAAAAATTTAGAAATATGCAAAAGAGCGAATTAAACAGAGGACAATTTTTAAAACAATTAGGCATGAGTTCTAAAGCCCTTATGGCTTTTTATTGCATGGGTACTTTAGCCGCTTGCAGTTCAGACGACGGTGTAGAGCCTCAAGGCAATAATAATCCTGGAGGTCAGCAAGGGACAAGTAATGCTATTGTAGGAAATTCTACAGGCTCAAATATAAATTTCACTTTAGACTTGACGGATGCCAATTTTTCAAAACTAAAAACTGACGGTGCTTTTGATTATGCAGGTGATGTCATCATAGCCAATGTTGGTTCTGAAAGCTATATAGCTCTTTCCAAGAAATGTCCACACCAAGGTACTTCTGTAGAATATCGCAAAGATAATAATGATTTCAGATGTCCTAATCATGGTTCTGAATTTGCTACTTCGGGAGCGGTTACAAAATCACCAGCAGGCTCAGGACTTACAGTTTTTAAAGTAGTGCTTTCTGCTGATAAAAACACTTTGAGTATATCTGCCTAAATTTGAGTAATTAATAAAAGTATGTACATGAAAAATTGGACTTTGTTTTTTGCTTTGATTTTCGGCGTTTTTAATGTTTCTATAGGTCAGGAAATTTCTCTAGATGACTTAATGGGCGATATCAACTCAGAAGAGGTAGAACCTGCCTATTTACCAGAGAAGATGCTCTTTACGCAAAGAATGCTCTGGGGGGAGAATGGCTTGTATAGGAAGGTCGGTTTTGCTCCAAAGGAATTAACTGCAGAAAGTAGGCAGCGAGAGTTAAAAGCTAGGCGAACAATGTTCAAAATACATCAGGCTACTGGTTTTTTAGCTGCTGCGGGTATGATAGGTCAGGCCATTCTAGGACCAAAATTATATAAAGATGGAACTAATTTTGACGTAAGAAAAGCTCATAAAGGCGTAGCCCTAGGTACCAATATTGCGTACGGAACTACAGCTTTAATGGCTCTGGCGTCACCACCACCTATGGTGAACAGGAAGAAGTTTGATAATATCAAATTGCACAAACTTATGGCTATTACGCATTTTACAGGAATGATAGCTACCAATATTCTGGCTCAAAAAGCCAGTGCGGGAAAAGTGGATAAAAAATGGCACCGAGCTGCCGCAGTAGGAACTTTCGTTGTTTACACAGCTTCTATTGTAACAATTAAGTTGGAATTTTAAGAAATCTATTTATTATGAAAAAATCAATATTGGCATTGGGAGTAATCCTTTGTCTCGGAAGTTTTGTAAGTAATATGCCTGTTAAAAAGAAGGTGATAGCGGATACAGGTTCTTCCACATTTATGTACGCCTTGCATCATCCATTACACAGCTTTGAGGCCGTGAGTAAAAACTTTAACGGAATCGGTGTTTATAATGAGGATTCAAAAAAAATGGAAATTATTGCTGTTAAGGTGGCTGTAAATAGTTTTGATAGTGGTAACTCAAACCGAGATTCTCATGTTATAGAGACAGTGGAAGCTTTAAAATATCCGAATGTAACTTTTACTGCAGAAGAGCTCTCTTATGTCGGAGATAAGGTTACTGCAAAGGGTAAATTAGTTTTTCATGGTCAAACTAAACCATTTACTGTAGTGGGTGTCCAAAAATTAAGCAAAAGTGTTTTATCAATCTCAGGTGATTTTGATGTGAACATGACAGATTTTGGAGTGGAACCTCCAAGCCTTATGGGTATGTCAACTGATGAAGAAATTAAGGTGTCTTTTAACTTTAAATTTAAGATTTAAGGTCTTTGTCCTTGAAATTGGCCTCGCATCAGTAAAGTGATGCGGGGCTTTTTTTTTTACATGCTTTTTGAAGAGACTATAAGAGTCAAAGTAGAATTCATTTTGGTTGTTTTAGAAGGTTGGCACGGCATAAAAAAGCCTCGAAACTTTTAAAAAATTCCGAGGCTTATATTTTTGAAATCATGAGGAGTTAGAACTCCCAAAGGTTATGCTCAAATTCGATTAGTTCATACTCTAATTCTTGAGACTTGTTTAAAGCTTCTTTTGGAGACTTGTACTGCTGATCAAGGTATCTGTCAGATGAGCTAGATTTCTTAACTATTCTACCATGGAATAGTCTAAGTTCAAATGCATCTGCTAAGTTAATATGCTTAGCTGTGTTAGCTTCATTGTACCATACTGCATTAGGGTTATTTCTAAAGAAATGCTCCAAATCCGTATATTTAAACGTAGCTAAAGTTTTTTCTAAACCATCATTTGATGCCTCTGCAGGTATTTTGATGCTTATGGTTTGAATATCGAAATATTGACGAGAACGCTGTCTGTCAAAAATCCAATCTTCTTTAAGTTCTAAAAGGTAAAACTCATTTGGAAACATTTCGTATCCGTCTGAAGGAGCTTGTGTGCTAGCAGCAGCTACAGTTCCATCTTGAGAGTTATCTTCCGTAGTAGTTTCTTCACCCCAGCCGTCATCTGTACCGCCGGTGGTACTTTCACCCCATCCGTCATCAGTTCCAGCATCGTCTGTTCCAAAACCTGCATCTAGCTCTTCTTGAGATAAACCGCCGCCTTCAAAACGCTTGAACATTCGTTCGTTAAATTCGTTTAGCGTCAGTCTTTCTTCCAATTGATCATCAGAGTAGGCATCCAAAATACCAGATTTAACACCTTCAATAAGATACTTTGTAATCTCATTGTTATTAGCAAAAAGCGGTTGATTTTGCTTTTCTCTTAAATCTACTCTTCTCCATAGACCTACTTTGTAAGCTACGTTTGACTCGTGAATTGGGCGTAGAGACAAAGGATTCATACCATTGTCTGACTTTTCCTGACCAACAGCCATTTGACTTATCACAAGACCAGTCAAAATAGCTAGCGATTTGATTTTTCTCATTGTCTTTTTCTTTTAATTTTATCTCAAAGGAATCTGGACAGTCATCTCTCCTACATTGACTTCCAGAGTTTCTCCTTTAAAGTTTCTTCTCATTACTTTATTAATAGTAATTATATAACGATCTCCTGCCTCTGCATCGCGTGCAATAGAGCCTAAACTTTGACTTCCACTCACACCTTTAAGTCTTCCCTTTGGTCTTATACCAGAAGCTAAGAAAATATCATAGTCTGTAACTCTAAAACTAGCATCCTCAGGATTGTTGTTTTTAAAGTCCTCGTCTGAAATGGCTTGAACATTAATCGTTCTTACAGAAGACGCAGGAAGACCTTTTTGACTAACATTATCTGTTACAGGAGCGTTGTTTGCTAAAACCTGAATAGTTGGTTTAGGTACACGTCTTACCTTGAAAGGGAATGACTGTAGGTTTACACCATCATTGTTAACATTCAATACCACTTTACTAGCATTCGGTACTACGGTTACGTTTCCGCCGCCACCAGCAATAAAGTCAGCTCCCTGACCAGAGAATGTAGGCTTAAACAATGGCCCAAGACCCGGTGAACTTGTTTGTAATTTATTGGCACATCTGAAATAAAGTGCTGGCAGTGAAGCCGACTCTAACTGTACGGATGGTTTAAGTACAGTGTAAGTTTCTTCTTGCTCTACTAGCTCAGTAGAACCATCAGGTTTTGGATAAGAGATGGTAGCTTTATATGACCTGGTTAATTGACCATTGGCGTCATACTGGCCACCTTGAGCTCTTGTTTCATAAGTACCTTTACCATCAACTACAGCTAATGGAGAACCATTAATGCTGATTTTTGGCGTGATGGCACTTGAGTATGCTCCAATAGCCACGTCGGCTTTATAGGTTTGACCTGCAACTACTGTTCTTGAATCTGGAATAACTACTGCAAATATTTTGTCAAATTTAATTTCTTTAGCACCTACTTGCTGAGCAAGGTGACTTAACACTTCCGCTTCTTGTCTTCTAATTTCAGATTGCTTTTGACTTAAAGAAGCCAATGCTGCAGGAACTGGAGTAGCCAAGAACATAACTTGAGCAAAATCTTTATTGAGTTCTCCTGGGTCTTTTGTACCGCTAAATGCAGGGTCGTCCTTAGCATCTGGAGCTAGGTCAGAAAGGCTAACAGCACCATTAGCATATTTTGAAATACCTTCAGTGTAGGCTCTCAATTTTTGTTGAAGTATGTAGCCTTCTCCGTTTTTTTTGTCAGCTGGACCAACAAAAATATTTGAAACTTTTTCTTCTTCGGCAAGATTAACGATTTGATTAGTTTCAGGGTCTATGCCCTTCCCTGCTTCTTCAACAATTCTATTTCGTAATGTTTCAATGTATGCATTAATTTGAGACGTAGCACTCCTTACACTGTCAGCAGCATAAAGTAACTGTACATACTCAGGTTTGTTACCTGCTTTGTCCACTGCTTCTTTCATAGATTGAATAATTCTTTCATTAGAAGTATTCGCCTGAATGTTAGAAGCTATTAAACTATTATCAATTGTAAGGAATTTCTGAAGAATCGAATTGCTGACCTGGAGAGCTAACATTGCTGTTAGTACCAGGTACATCACATTTATCATCTTCTGCCTAGGTGATTCTTTTCCACCAGCCATAATATCTTATTTTTAAACGGTTTATGATTTATTTAAGAGCTGGGGATACTAACCTTTCATTGCTGAAAGCATACTACCATAAACAGAATTTAGCGATGTTAAGTTAGTTGTAAGCTTGTTTAACTCTTGTTTGAAATTCTGCGTATCTTTAGATGCTTCAGACATATCTTCCATAGCAGAAGAAAGATTACCGTAAAACGAGTTCATCGCTTTCAGGTGTTTGTTTGTGTCTTGAAGTTCTAATTCGTAAACCGCGTTTAAAGCACCCATGTTTTGAGTGATTTTTTGAAATTGATCTCTATAATCTTGAGCGTCTTTTGTGGCATCAGCCATGCTGTTCATAGCAGTTACTGCTACTCCGTATGCATTATTCATTTCACCTACTTTTTGAGAAGCGGCATTTACATTTGCAGCGTATTCTTTTGTGGCTACGGTAGCATCTGAAATTTCGCCTAATCCGCTAACCGTTTCTGTCAATTTATTGAAACCCAATTTAAGGTTGTCAAAAACATCTGAACCGATTCCAGAATCAGCAAGCATATTATCCATTTTGGATGTTAGGCCAATGTTTTCAGTAGAAACGGCTTTCCTCGGAGCACCAGAAAAATCATCAGAAAGTTCAGGGTAAACATTTTCCCATTTATACTCAACATCGGGTCTAAGTACTACTTGGAATGCATAAAGTAAAAATATAAGAGCTTCTGTACCTAATCCAATTGGCAGAGCTATACCAGCCCAGTCATAATGTTGAATTTTACCTAATGCACCGACAATTACGACTGCCGCTCCAAGGCCATAAAAGAAAGGAATAACTTTATCCCAAAAAATGCTAGGTTCTCTGTTTGCTGCCATTAGAATGAAAAATTAGTTAAATGATTTAATTGGTTTATTTTATTAATTAGAAAAAGCGGCTTGAAAACCGCTCTATGTTTTTATTCTCTACCTGGTATAGAACCAAGTCTGTCCATTACATTTCTAAATCCAATGTAAGAACGAGTAGTGCTTCTGTATTCAAAAGAAGTAGTACCAGTTTCTAAGAAGTAAGCTACGTCTTTCCAAGAGCCACCTTTAATAACTTTTCTCGGCTCATCAGGATCATCGTACACTGGATTTAAATCCCATGTTACTGGCATGTAAGATTCGGAGTAAGCATCCTGTGTCCATTCTGCCACGTTCCCGGCCATGTTGTAAAGGCCAAAGTCGTTTGTATTAAAAGAGTTACTTGGTGCGGTATAGGAATAGCCGTCTGCTCTGTAATTTCCTCTGTAAGGTTTAAAATTTGCTAGGAAACAACCTTTTCCATTAGCAACGTATGGGTTACCCCATGGGTATTTAGCACCTTCTTTGCCACCACGAGCAGCCCATTCCCATTCGGCTTCAGATGGAAGTCTAAACCTAGGAGACTTAAATTGACCGTTTTCTTCTCTAAAAGCATTGTATTGCTTTGATCTCCAGTCAGAGAAGTATTGAGCTGCATCCCAGCTAACACCCACTACCGGATACATATCAAAAGCAGGACTTGAGAAATAGTATTCTGTCATTTGATCTCCGTTATGATAAGAGAAATCTCTACTCCATACGGTACTGTCCGGAGCTAGTTTAGAAGATATATATTCTTCACCTAGGACAGAAACAGAGTCAGCAAACATGTAGTTTACAAAAGTTCTGTACTCATGGTTGGTGATTTCAGTGTCATCCATATAGAAAGGGTTAATAGTTACCCTTTTGTTCATAGAAACTCTGGAAGAAAGAATGTCTTGGTCTGCTTGGCCCATAGTGTATGAGCCAGAAGGGATTAAAACCATACCAGTAGGTGCGGTTTGCTTATAGCCTTTACGGGCAGTAGCTACCACTTCACCATTGGTAAGACCGTCTAAGCCATCACCTGCGATATCTCCTCCACCATTTTTACCAATTCCCACCTTCTCCATGGTTTTATTAAGGAAGCCGCAACTTTGCAATACCAAAAGGGGTATTACGATGAGCAAAGTTTTTGATAATGTTTGAAACTGAAACCTGTTCATATAAACAAGATGTTAATTATTAGTATTTTAAGCCTGTTAGTACTAAAGAACAGACTAAAAACGTAGTCTTATTCCTTATTATTGTGGAAATAAATTAAAGTTCGCAGAAAATGCGGAAAGCACATTTCTGCTATCATTATCTTATTTCAAGAGTTCAATTTGCATAAATCATGCCAATCAAATTCATTCATTAAATTGATCTTAACCAATTACGTATTTTACCAGTAAGAGGTCTAAAATTTAAATTTAATATCTATACCGCGGAGTACGAATAATAGATTTTTTTCCAGAACGAGGAGGGCTTAAAGTATAGGAAAGCATTAGCTCATGAGATGTGGTAGCTTTGGCTAGTTGACCAAAAACTACATAATCTAGAGCATAACCTATTTTAACCTTCTTGTTCAAGAAATTGCCACCTATTAGGAAAGATGCCGCATCTTGCCACCTGTAGTTTAACCCTGCCCAGTAGGAAGAGTTGTAAGAGACCAAAGCTCCAACTTCAGGTGACACTGTTTTAAAATCACTTTTTATGACAAACATAGGACGTACGTCCAGTGTGTAAGATATGCCAATTAGAAAACTTCCATTTAAATAGAGACTTCTATTCAATGGGTTTTTTCCTGTTAATGTTGAAAACCCAAAAGAGGGTTGATTTATATGTTTTACAGAAAGCCCAAGTTCATAAGATGGGTTATAAAGATAAACTCCAGCACTTATGTCAATTTGAGATTCGCTTATTTTTGAAGTAGGGATAACATCATCATTTGGTTCTCTAGGTCTAAATTCTCCGCCATCCAGTGTTCTTGTAAACAATCCAGCGGAAGCCCCTATTCCTAGCGTGTTATTTCCTACTCTTTTATGAAATGCGTATGAAAAGTTAATTTCTCTGTTGCCACTTCCTCCACCAATTTGGTCGTTCATAAAGTAAAGACCCAAACCTCCTTTTAACTGAGGAAACGGAACTGAGGCTGAAATCAACTGGGTTTGTGGTGCCCCACCTGGGTCAAAAGTACCAGTATAGCCAGACCATTGCGTTCTATAGAACGCAGTGATATCCGTTTGACCACCTAGGCCAGCAGCTCCAGGGTTAAGATAAAATCTATTAAAAACGTATTGGGTAAACTGAGGGTCTGACTGGGCAAAAGTTAATTGACCAAAGAGACTCAAGGTGCACACCAAGAATATTTTTTTAATGTTGAAGAGTTTATCCAAAGATTTAATTGTTTGTAGTAAAACGTCCTGAATTAATTCCAATTATGTAAGGATAACAAATTTTATCAATATAAAATCTCTTTAAAGTGTATATCGTCTTAAAAATTGGAAATTTGACCGTCGCTTTTACTTAGGAAATCTATAAATTATTGGCTTCTTTAATGTACAGTTCTAATGCTCCTGTCATAGATGGGGCATTTGGCAGGGGTGCTTGAATGTCACAAATTAAACCTTCATCTTCTATAGACTGTGCCGTAGTAGAACCAAAAGCTGCAAGTCTCGTGTTTTTTTGTTGCCAGCCTTCAAAATTTTGAACCAAAGCCTGAACACCAGAAGGACTAAAAAAACAAATGACATCATAGAATACCTCGGTCAGGTCAGATAAATCTGCAGGTCCAGTTTCATAAATGATGGCTTCTGTCAATGAGATGCCGTTTTTTTCCATGATATCAGGAATACTGTCATTTCTAATATTTGAGCATGGGAATAAGAACTTTTCTTTTTTGTTTTTCACCAAGAAAGGTTCTAGATCAGCGGCAGTTCGAGTTCCGGAGAAAATCTTACGTTTTCTGATGGTAATATATTTCTGTAGGTAGTTCGCTGTTTGTTCAGAAATACAGAAGTATTTCATATCAATTGGCATTTCTATTCTTAACTCTCCGCAAAGTCTGAAAAAGTGGTCAACAGCATTTCTACTAGTAAAAATGATGGCCGTGTGGCTAAGAATATCAACTTTTTGTTTTCTGAATTCTTTTGAAGACAAACCGTCAATTGCAATGAAGTTTCTGAAATCTACTTTAATGCCATATTTTTCCTTCAGTTTGTCGTAAGGCGTATTATTTTTCCCTGCTTTTAATGGGTCAGATAAGGTGACTAAAATACTTTCTACCTTTTTCTTCCTTTCCTTCCCAAGATCTTGCTCTAAGTTTTGACTCATTCTAGAGTAGCGTATTTTGATTGTTAATTGGGTTTACGAAACCTGAGTACCTGTGCACTCAAAGTCTGTTGGTAATTGCCAGATGTTCTTTTCAAGCCCTTTATATAAAAATATTCTAAATTGTTAGTCTATCAATTTTAATTTAAAAAGCAAATCGGATACCTATAAAAACTGGCAGGATTTCAACGACACAAAGGTAAGCAAATAAATAAACACTTTGAATACCTGTACTTTTTAAAATAGTGAAGTAAACTAGTATTGTACGTAATCCATAGGTCAAAAAGCCCAATAAAGGCAATGTGAAACCTAAGTTTAGATTCACAGATGAAGGTGTTATAAAGTATGCGAAAAGTCCTATTCCAATTATGAGAAAAGCGAAAAGGTTGAACTGGATAGCTTTGAAATAATGAATATTGATAGATTTTTCTAAACCGAAAAGGTTTCCTACAATGTTTAGAAGAAAGTATTTTCCTAAGTACCCTGCTACACAAAGGAGGCTTACTTTGAGGAATATAAATAAGAAAGAAAAGCTACTTAGTACTTCAGTATGAGGGAATTGGTTTTGGAACATGTAAATTCCTTTTCCTCTAAGAAGTAGGTAGAAAAAACTACTAAGCATGCTTAAAAGCACCACAAATGTGATATTTATTTGATTGAGAGGCTTGCTAATAAGGAGCTTTGTATCTCTTATCTTTACGGTGAGTAGGTCTTGGAAATTAAAGTACTCATTAAATGCTTTCGGATTAATTACGCTCAGAAGTGTTAAAAACGTAAAAATTATGAGGAGAAGTATGATGTAAACATTAAAGTTAGCGAGTTGCTCCCTTAGCTTCATGTTGAAAAGGTTATTTCTAATGATTTTAGAAGAAAGGCTAGTAGTACTCACTTTACTAGCTATAATCATCTCTTTATAGTTTGGGTTTGTACTTCCATAAAAAGATAAGGCTATTTGTTCACCATACCTACTAAGTTCTTTAATAGGGATTTCCAACCATTCGTCTTCTACTAGATTTTTGTAAAGCAAGCCATTAATAAATACATAACTCTTTGGTACATCAGTTTTTATCAAGAGGGTAGCATATTGATAATTAGCGACCTCAAAAAAAACAGTGTGGGCAAAATTTGGGGGAGTAATACCCTCTATATATGGTTCATAGGCCTCCTCTTGTTGATTGTAAACATGTAGATCTTGTGATAAGTTATATATCACAAAATATCCATCATTGGGGCCAGTTTTAGCACCATAGGCGGTTTGCACAAATAGGAGGAGAAATAGTATTTTAAGCTTCAAGAAGGCTTTTTTTTGCAAAAGTATTGATAAGGAACTGGATATTAAACTTTTCTATTCAAATATGAGGCATAATCTGGAAGTGTTACTTCATATTCTTGATTCATTATAGGTGAGGTTAATAAGAAATCTGCCGAAGAGCGATTACAGGCTATTGGGATATTCCAGACAGCACCTAGTCTTAATAATGCTTTTATGTCTGGATCGTGTGGTTGGGCAGACATAGGGTCCCAAAAGAAAACTAATACGTCAATTTTGCCTTCGGCTATTAATGCACCTATTTGCTGGTCGCCACCTAAGGGACCGCTCATAAGTTTAGTAATATGCACATCTAGAGCATCTTCAAGGAGCGTTCCTGTGGTTCCTGTGGCAAAAAGCTGATGCTTTAAAAGTGTAGCTTTATTGTATTTAGCCCATTCTACTAACTGTGCTTTCATGTTATCATGGGCTACCAAGGCTACTCTTTTTCTTGCTAAAAGGGTTTTAGAATTCATTTACCGAATTGTTTTTTTCAAAATTAGGAATTCGTTTGGTTTTATTACTGTTAATAAGGCTTAGACTGAAAAACTTTCGTTTAATAGTTCAAGAAATTAAAACCTGTCGTATAATTATGTCTTTTGACAAGCAGTATTTAAAAGTTAAAACACTCGGGGAATTAAAGAAAATCAAATATGAAAGCAAATCGATAAAAGATGAGCTTAGAGATAATTTGATTGAAAAGATAAAGAACAAGGAGCAGGTTTTTGAAGGTATTTGGGGGTATGAAGATACCGTGATACCTGACGTTGAAAGAGCTATTCTTTCAAAGCACCATATTAATCTTTTGGGACTAAGAGGACAAGCTAAAACCAAAATCGCAAGATTAATGGTCAATTTGTTAGACGAGTATATTCCAATAGTGGCTGGTTCTGAACTAAATGATGACCCCTTAAAGCCACTTTCAAGGTATTCACATGATATAATTGCCGAAAAAGGTGATGAGACACCCATAGCCTGGCTTGCCAGAGCTGAGCGATATAATGAGAAATTAGCTACGCCAGATGTATCTGTCGCCGATTTAATTGGTGATGTGGACCCAATAAAGGCTGCTACTTTGAAATTACCTTATTCTGACGAACGCGTATTACACTTTGGCTTAATACCACGTTCTAACAGGTGTATTTTTGTTATCAATGAGTTGCCAGATTTGCAAGCAAGAATTCAGGTTTCTCTTTTCAATATTCTTCAAGAAGGTGATATTCAAATCAGAGGTTTTAAATTAAGATTGCCACTCGATATTCAGTTCTTATTTACAGCGAATCCCGAAGATTATACTAACAGAGGAAGTATAGTAACTCCTCTAAAGGATAGAATAGATTCTCAGATAGTGACGCATTATCCTAAGTCTATTGAGATTGGTAGAAAAATTACCGAGCAAGAAGCTGTTTTGAAAAAAGGGCAAGAGAAAATCAAAGCAGATGAAATTCTGAAAGATTTAGTGGAGCAAATAGCGGTGGAAGCTAGAGAAAGTGAATATGTAGACTCTAAGTCTGGAGTTTCTGCTAGAATGACTATTTCGGCTTTTGAAAACTTAATAAGTTCCGCAGAACGTAGAACATTAATTAATGGGGAAAAAGATGTTTATGCTAGGCTGGGAGATCTTTACGGAGCTATTCCTGCTATTAATGGGAAAATAGAGTTGGTATATGAAGGCGAGGTAGAAGGTCCGGTTTATGTAGCCCAGAGTTTGATAGGGAAAGCCGTGAGAACAGAATTTTTAAAGTATTTCCCTGACCCTGAAATTATCAAGAAAAAGAAGAGTGTTAAAAATCCTTATACGGAAATAACTTCATGGTTTGCTGGTGGAAATGAGATTGATATTTTAAATGACCTTACTGATAAGGAATATGCAGCTAGGCTAAGAACAATTGATGGTCTTAAAGAATTGGTTGTTTTGCTACATCCAGAGCTAAAAGGGAAACAACAGCTCTTTATGATGGAATTTGCTCTTCATGGATTAGCCGAATTCTCGTTAATTAGTAAACAGTCGCTAGATAAAGGTCTTCATTTTAATGACTTATTGGATAACCTTTTTGACCCAAATAAGTTTTTGTCTGACGACGATGAAGAGGCTGATAACCTTTACTAAGATTTAATTTTGAAAAGAGAAAATCCGTGTTGAAATCTTCTTTAGAAGAAATTGACACGGATTTTTTATTAAAAAAAAAGTTGCCTTAAGTCCCTTCTAAGAGTGTTTGCAGCCTTTTGAGTTCTTGGATTGCATTAAAGCGGTGTTGCACCTTTCGTGAACAAGAGTTTTGTCTGCACCGGCGTCTAAAGGTGATTTGGTAATAGCTGTTTGACCGAAGGTATTTGCATCTTAAATAGCACCGAAAAGCTCTACTTTGTTTTTTTAAGAGTTTTACGAATTACCACAGCAGTATTTTCATTCGTATAGTGTTTGTGAAGTTGTATTACTTAAAAGTGGAACTTTGCCAAGGAACGTGTGTCGGTATTATTCAAAAAGAGAAAGTATGAGAACCATATCCATTTATGAATATTAGGAGCGAAAGGGATAGCTCTGTCTGCCATTAAAGTTGTTATACCTGAAAAAGGTAAAGGGTTATAAGAGAACTTAATTATCTTTTAATGACTATTACTTAAACTTCTCTTCCTCCTGGCAATCGGAAGGAATTCTCCATTCCGTAATTGAACTTCATGTTTATTGCTATAGGAGACAAAATCGAAATTGACAATATATCTTCTATGTATTCTGACAAAGTTTTCAGAGTCTTCAAGCATTTCTTCAAAGCGTTTCAGGGTATAACTTAACATATGCTTTTCTCCATTTTTTAAATGAATACATGTGTAATTTATATCGGCTTTGAAGTGAGAAACATCTTTAAGGTTGCTTCCTATTAGTTTTTCAACTTTCGAAGAAAAGTAGTTCATAGAATTTTGTGGATTTTTAAGTAAGCGAGAAAGAGTGGCATTTGGTACCTTTTAGTAAGTCAAAACTCACTTTTTTCAGTTATAAACCGATAGCAAGAGTTTTTCTAGGTGTTTGCAAACCTTTTGCAAATAACTTTAAACTATTAACTTGCAGTGTTCTACTACAAACCACTTATGACGCCAGAAAAAATATATACGCTAAAGCTAAGAGAAGCTGTACATCTTAAAATCCAGAAGGATTGGGATAGAGAAAAGCAGGTAACCTTTGCCGAAAAATATGAAGGCTTAGATTCTGTCAATAATAAGGATGGTTTTTACAACGAGATAAAGGATGAGGTAGACGAAGCTTTATCTAAGAAGTTTGGTTTAGCTGTAGCAAGTAGAAGAAGTGTTTCAAAAGACTCCGTCAGACGATTTTTAGATCTTAGCTATAGCAAGTCTTTTAATGATAAAAATAAAGACGCTTTTTCAGTTTATCTTGGCTACGAACATTTCAAAGATTTTTGTCTTAAAAATGCTAGTTCAAAAGAACCTACCAAACGGTTAGGAGGTGAAAAATCAAAATGGTATCTGAGTTTGGCCGCTTTAGTAGTCTTTGGTATTGCATTTATTTATTGGAGTTATGGAGGGCAAATAGAAGATTCGGAACCTGGATTCGTGGTTAATAATGGATCAGAGTTTTTTTTTGATGAGGAGATAGATATAGATTACGACCTAAAAAATTTAGATTATAGTAGAGCCTTATTTGATATTAATGGGCAGGTGGAAATTGTTCAAAAAAGAGAAGGTAAACAAAAGTTTAAGTTTCGTACACCAGGTAGGAGGTCTGTTCGGCTTATGGTGGATAGTAAACCTATAAAGACTCAAGTACTTTTTGTGAAAACAAGAGATTGGTGGGGTAGTGTAAATTTAGATAAGCCGATATACAACGTTCCATTTATAGAAAATGGGGTTATGAGATTACCAGAGGAGTTAGCTCCCACAGATGTTAAAGAAACTTATGGTAACTTTCAATTATTCAAGGATTTTAAGATAAAAGGAGACGCCTTGGTTTTTGAGACACGTGTTAAAAACTCTGCTGAAATGGGCAGTGCATGGGCGTTTGATGTAAGTTTAAATTTATTTGGACGTGAAGGGAAGCAACTTGCTTTTAATTTATTGTCTCCAGATGCTGTCATATATGCAAACATGCTGATTGCAGACACGCACCTTAAAAGTTTTGAGGAGCGAGCTAAATTAAATAAAATGGGAATTGATTTATCATTTTGGCGAGACGTCAAGGTTATAATGAAAGACCAAGTAGCTAAGATATTTGTAGACGAAGAACTTATTTTTGAAAGCCCATACCGTGGAGAGGTTGGTGATTTATGTGGTATCCAATACTTTATCAAGGGAAGAGGTGCTGTAGATAATATTAAAATCTCTGATTTAGATGGGCATGTGGTTTTTGAAGATAACTTTGAGAGATAGAACTAATACCACAAGGTAGGATAGAGAAATTGAAGGAAAAACTTAACTTCAAACTTTCAACCCAATAACTATCCATGAAGTTACTTAGTTTTTTATTTATTCTTTTTGTTGCCATTGGCTGTAAACCTGAACATAGTTTTATTGTAAAAACCGATAAAGGAACCGTTGAGGGCTATGAGAAAGGCGATATTGATATTTTCAAAGGCATTCCTTTTGCCGCTCCTCCGGTAGGTGACCTACGATGGAAAGCTCCACAAGAACACGAAACTTGGGAAAGCGTACTACAGACCAAAGAATTTTCAGCAAGCCCAATTCAGTCTAAACCAAAACCTTTTAGAATGTGGACGGCGGAGTTTATTTCTCCTCCAGAACCACTTAGTGAAGACTGTCTTTACCTAAATATATGGGCAAAAAACACAAAAGAAAAGAAACCGGTTTTTGTCTGGATATACGGTGGAGGTTTTAATTCTGGTTCAGCGGGCTGTGCTATTTATGATGGAGAAGAATATGCCAAAAACGACGTGGTTTTTGTTAGCATAAATTACCGTGTAAATATGTTTGGCTATCTAGCTCATCCAGAATTAAGTAGTGAAAATGACGAAGGAATCTCTGGTAATTACGGGCTACTAGACCAAATTCAAGCTCTCAAATGGATACAAAAGAATATTGCAGCTTTTGGTGGCGACCCTAATAATGTAACCGTAGCTGGGCAGTCGGCAGGTAGTATGAGTGTTCATTCTTTGGTGGCTTCGCCATTGGCGAAAGGGCTCTTTAATAAAGCTATCGGTCAAAGCGGAGGTTTCCTTGGAGGAAATAGAGCGGTAACTTTAGAAGAAGCAGAACTTAAAGGAAAAGAACTTTTCGATAAATTGGATGGTAAAAGCATACAAGATTTACGTGGCGTTCCTGCCGAAGAACTCTTTCAGATGGTAAATAAGGTAGGTTATACAAGTTATGCTCCAGTAAGAGATGGCGTAGTGCTGGCAAATGATTTAGAAGGCTCTTTTAAGTCTGGAGAGTTTAATGATGTACCATTTTTAGGGGGATGGGTGTCTGGCGATGGCAAGTTACTTTCTGCCCCAGAGATTTCTCCTGAGGATTATAAAAAGGAAATAACAGAAGAATATGGTGAAAAAGCGGAAGGGTACCTAGCTCTTTTTCCAGGAAATAATTCGGACGAATTGCAGGCAAGCATAAGTAAGAAAAATATGCTAGGATTTGCTGGTTTACCCGTGCATCTTTTGGCAAAGTATAATACCCAGCCCGTTTATGTATATGAAATTAACCACGTTCCAGTAGAAAAGCCAGGTTTTCCGAATTATGGAGCTTTCCACACTTCTGATGTGCCATTAACATTGCATAATCTACACACATGGGACAGGCCTTGGAGAGATATTGACCGCAAAGCGGAAACATTAATATCTTCTTATTGGTTAAACTTTATTAAAACAGGTAATCCAAATGGTGAAGGGCTACCTGAATGGCAAGTCTATAACAATGGAGGCGTGCAGCTGCTAAACGACTCTGCTACTTTTGAACCCGATTTATATCAAGCTGAATTAAAAATTCTTAGTAAATAAGAAAAACCATTCTAAGGGGATTATTCCCCTAGAATAGTTTTATAAATTTGATTTCCTACCTCCGTTCGGATATTCATTTTACTTATCTTATTATTATCTCTTGTTTGATAAACTCTGTTTGACAGAAATACATAAACCATGTCATAAAGTGGGTCTATCCAGGTGAAAGTTCCAGTATAACCACTGTGGCCATAACTTAGGTCAGAGCCTTTTTGAGGTCCATTGGCAATGTTTTTATTAGGGTGAAGTTTGTCAAAAGCGATGGCTCTTCTATTATCAACGGGGTCAAATTGATATTTAGTACACTCCATAATGACCTCGGGCGAAATAAATTGCCTACCACCATAATAGCCATTTTGAAGATACATCTGCATAAGCTTCATTAGGTCATTTGCATTTCCAAAAAGACCAGCATGACCAGAAATACCACTTAGTAAAGCTGCACCCTCATCATGTACTCTGCCATGAATTTGTGATTTCCTAAAAAGTGTATCAAGCTCCGTTGGTACTATTTGGCTTAAAGGATAAAAACGTGTAGGGTTATAGGTTAAAGAGTTAGCTCCTAAGTCTTTGTAAGTTTCTTTTAAGTATGTTTCCCATGGCTTTCCTGTTATTCTAGGTACTATTTCCGGGTAGAAATAATAGTGCATGTCGCTGTAAATATAGCCTTGCTCTGGTTTTACCTTGGAGGTTTCTATCTGCTTAAAAATGGTTTTCTTGTAATCTTTATGAAGCCACAGTTTATCAGCTACCTGCACGGTAAAGCTATCAGAAGGAGCACTTGAAAAGATATTAGGTTTCCATGTGATAGTTTCGGTGTCCATTAGGCTTAGCCATAAATCATTATTTCTCAATACAGACCCTTGGTAGTCAATAGCAGGAGTAGTCTTTTGTCTAAATAGTCGCTGGAAAAAATTCAATTCAGGCTCTGGAAAATATTCAAATTGTGATAATAACTCAGGGTGCTTAATTAAGCCCTTGTTAATGGTAGTTAGGCTGTCAATACAGTCCATCCAAAACGGAATCCATGCTTTCAAGCCGCTTCTATGTGTAAGCATATCTCTGAAAGTCAAGTTCTCTTTGTTGGTACCTTTAAACTCTTCATAATATTGACCAAATGGAGCATCTAGCTCAAACTTATTTTCCGTCATAAGTTGCATTACCGCTAGGGCAGAGGTACTTATTTTAGTAACTGAAGCAAGACCGTAGAGGTCAGTTAATTGAACAGAACCACGTAGGTTCTTGGCTTCCTCATTACCAATGAGCATAGGAGAACCTACTTGACTATTTGGCTCAAATGGGTCATAATTATCCATGACATCCTTGTTCCCTTTTTCAAAAGTTTGCTCTTCTTCTAATACTACACCGTTTTTTGCATCTTTATAGGTATGGAAACCAATAGCCTTTCGGTAAATCACCCTTCCGTCTTTGGCTACTTGCATTACTGCTCCTGGGTATGCTTTCTCTGTTAATCCATGATATATTACCGAATCGATTCTAGCATTAAGTATTGTTGAATTTATTCCTACCTGCTCAGGAACACCGTAGGCAAGTCGCTTTAGAGCCGCTGGGTATAAACCATGGCGGTATGGGTACATTTCGTTTACCGTTACAGGCAAATGACCTAAGAAAGGAATTGCTCCAAAAATAGCCTGTGTAGCTGCCTCTTCCATGTATGGCGAAAGTTGGTTGGCCACCACTATGGCTTTTGCTTTCTCTAATCCTTTAATTTTATCCAATGAAAAGGCATTTCCAAAGAGTACTACGGTTACGTTAGGGTTTTCAAGGAGAGCATTTAAAGCTGCTTGATTTCCTTCTGTTACGCCATAATTGCTGTAAGGCCTTATACTTTGAAGGTGAACACCTACTACCAGTTCTTCGTAATCTTTCGTTTTGTTTTGAATAACCTTTATCAAGCTTTCAGATGGCTTGGCAGGTATATTGTAAAAGTCAACCTTGGTATAGTTGCTTGCCATTTCTTGAAAAAGTGTAGTCTGAGGGTTGTCGAGAGACACAAAAGCTATTTTACTTTGTAAGTTTCTTATTGGCAAAGTATTGTTCTCATTTTTTACCAGTGTAAGTGTCTTTTCTGCAAATTCTCTATTAATATAATCTGCATTCTTTGTGTTCAAATCAGCTATGAGATTGTGGACCTGAGTAGGTTTGTAATGGTCTAAACCTACCCAAGATTTAGCTTTCAAAATCTTTAAAACACGTTCGTTCAAAATTTCTTCGGTGAGTTCTCCAGTTTTTAAAGCAGCCTTTATGGCCTTTACGGCCGTAGGAACATCAATAAACGTTTCTAGAATATCATTTCCGGCTATAATGGCTTGTACCAAAGCAGTGCCATTAGGGAAATGCTTTGTAATACCTTGCATATCCATGGCATCTGTAAATGTTAATCCTTCAAAACCTAGGTCTTTTTTCAGTACCTCTGTAATAATTTTGGGAGAAAGTGTGGCAGCTAGGTTAGGAGTGTCATCTAGGGCTGGAATACTTAAATGGGCTGTCATTATTCCTGTTAGACCATTGTTTATCATGGTTTTGAATGGAAATAACTCAATACTGTCAAGCCTTGCTCTGTTATGAGGAATTACGGGTAAATCATAATGAGAGTCTACACCTGTATCTCCATGACCTGGAAAATGTTTTGCGGTAGCAATCACGTGTTCACTCTGAAGCCCTTTCATGTATGCCATGGCTTTTCTGGCCACGTCCAATTTATCTTCGCCAAAAGAACGGAAATTAATAACGGGGTTATTTGGGTTCACATTGACATCGGCCACAGGTCCGTAATTAACATGAACACCCAGTCTTTTACATTGAAGAGCTATCTCTTTTCCCATAGCCTCTATAAGGTCGGTTTCGCCATCCATGGCTCCTAAAGAAAGTTGGTAAGGAAACCGAACAGTGCTGTCTAAACGCATGGCTAAACCCCATTCGAAGTCCATCCCTATCAAAAGAGGCACTTCTGAAAGCTCCTGAAGGTCGTTAATTATCTGAGCCTGAACACTTGGCTGACCAGCAAACATAGCCAAGCCTCCTATTTGATATTTTGTAACCCATTCTTTTAATTTTTCTGGCTCATATCCTTGGCCAGAGAAATTACCTCTAGGCATTAGTAATTGACCTATTTTCTGGTCAATAGTCAAAGAATTAAAAACAGAATCAACCCAAACTCCATTATAATTGGTTAGGAAATCTGGTCTTTCTTGTGCTGAACTACTGAATGTTACAGATAGAAACAAGCATAATAAAAGTGCTATACGAGGCATACTAAAATGGTTAAAATTTATAGGTCAAATTTACGCAATAAAGGCCATTGAAACGAATAGATATTCCTTAGGTCAAATTGGATTGTGTTTTGAAAATGTTAGTTTTGGAGATTGTTCAAAAAAATAAATCAAATGAAAAAAATACTTGCCCCTTTATTTCTCTTGAGTTTGATAGCAAGCTCTTGTTGGAAAAATAAAAGCCCAGAAGATTTGCCAAGACTGAAAGCCGCTTTTCAAAAACAAGTGGAGACTTTTGAAAAAGATAAAAACACTACAAACGAAAATGTAACAAAGGGCCTCAGTTCATTGAGTGGATTACAGGCCGCTTTGGCAGATGCCAAAAACGAGGATAAGGAATTTGCCAAAGTGTATGGCAATTGGGAAAAAGTGGATAAGCGAGTGAAGGATTTAACGAAAGAATATGAGGATCTAAAAGCGAAAGCGGAGGGCTTATTTACTGCCATGGAAGAGCAAACCAATAGTTTATCTGACGCTAAAAGTAAAGCAGACCTTTCAAAAGCAATTAAAACGGCTAGAGTAAAATATAATGGCACGCTAGTGAATACCTCAAAAGCCATTGATAAATTAAGACTACTTCATACAGATGCGGTGGATGTGGTAAAGGCTTTAGAGGTGGCGGTAGCCTTAAATTCTTTTGATAATATTAACGCTCAGTTAGAGAGTATTGAAGGCAGAGTAGATGGTATCATGAATGAGCTTAATGTAGCTGTAGAAGAAAGTAAAAAACTTTATGATCAAAGAATTGAGGAATTGAATTAATCACAATCTTCTTAAAAGCAAAAAGGCTGTTTCGATTATCGAAACAGCCTTTTTAATATAAATCAATTAAGATTATTTATCCCACCACATGCGGGTAGTCATTAAATCTGGACCTTGAGCAGCCACCGCAGCAGTATAACTGCTAGGGTTACTTCCAGCCTCATCTTCATAATATCTTAACCTACGAGGGATAGTTCCGCCTGTTACGTTATTTGGGTCAGAAGTTGGTACTAACGCTGGGAATCCAGAACGTCTGTAGTTTGCCCAAGACTCGATATGGTTCAAATAAGTAGCAGCCCAGTATTGCTCACCAATCAATTCTAATTGATTATCAGCAGAACCAAAACCTAAACCTTCAATGTAAGCACTAACTTCTTCAGGAGCTGGAGTAGCTACTTTAAAAAGAGACCAAGAATCCATTGCTGCGGTAACACCAGCATTAAAGTAAGCCTCTGCACTTCCAGAAATCCATCCTTTAAGGGCAGCTTCTGCCTTCATGAATTCAACTTCTGCATGCGAGATGAAAGGTGTAGGGTCGTCTAAGTCTAAAATTTCAGGATTTGGGAAACTGTAATCATTATAAGTACCAAAATCAGGAAGTATGTTTTTGATAGTAGTACTTGTATAACCATTCGGTAAACCTTGCTGAGCATCAGGATCTGTATTCCATGTGCTGCTGTCATAAAAATTACCAACACCACCTACAATGATCATCTTTCTTGGGTCATTGTTAGCATTCATCCAATCCATAAAAGTTTTAGAGATTCTGGCGTTATCGTCACCACCACCACCTGAGTGATTTGCGTAAACCAATGAGGTTCCATTGTAGTTTGTATCTCCACCGTTTCCTAGTTGTTGAACTAAAAAAGCATTAGAGTCTGTACCATCAATGGCTCCACTAGCAAAAGCTTCTGCAAATACTGCACTGGCAGTAGCTTCGTCTACATTACTCATTCTCATCGCTATTCTCATCAATAAAGAATTTGCGAATTTTCTCCATTTAACTAGGTCACCTTTGAATAAGACATCTTGGTCACCTAAAGCATTCGCAGACTCTGAGAATTCATCTCTTGCTGCTTTTACATCAGCAATAAGGTTTTGATAAATCACTTCTTGGCTGTCATAAGTAGGGAACCAGTTAGCTTGATCTGCTACTCCACGTCCAGCTTGAAGGTAAGGTACATCACCATAAAGGTCAGTTATTCTATGCAAGTCAAAGGCTCTCATTATTTGAGCTGCAGCATGAATATTTGCCAGTTCTGGGATTCCAGCGGTTTTGTCAACTACCTCTGTAAGGTTTTTGATTGGGTTTGTATAGTGACTTTCCCAATACGCCCCACTATAAGAAGAGTTATAGTAATACTTGTCACCTGACCAGTAGCCAGCTAAAGTAGCATTATGCTGGATCATGGTAGAACTATAAATTAGGTTAGTTCTCCAGCTTTCGTATCTACTACCCGCCACTCGCAATTGACTGTAAGCTAACAGGTAACCCATGTCAATAGAAGTAGGAGAGTTTTTGTCTATGTTTAACTCGGTGAGTTTGTCTTCATCACAAGATGCAAATGTTAATGCAGCAAGGGTGAAAAGAGCTATTTGTTTTATGTTTTTCTTCATCTTTAAAGTCTTTTTTTTGAATTAGAAAGAAAGTGCAAGGTTAAAACCAAGGTTTCTTGTGGTTGGCATAGAGAAGTACTCAAGACCTTGAGCTCCACCAATGTTTGTATAACCACTTTCTGGGTCTATGTTAGGAACGCTTGACCATAATAGAGCTAAGTTTCTACCAACGGCAGATACTTTAGCCGACGCAAAAGGAGTCTTAGCTAATAGGCTAGATGGAAGGCTGTAGCCTAAAGAAAGCTCTCTCAACTTACCGAATGAACTATCATAAATGAAGTTTTCAGTAATAGTTCTGTACTCTTGGTAATATTGATCTACATCTGATGGGGCAATTTGCCATGTTTTGGCTTCGCCTGCAGCTGTTACACCAGTTACAGTAAGTCCATCTTCTCTTCCTTCTAATGTTCCTTTATGAAGACCAGCAGAGTGAAGTCCAAGGTTTGTGCCTGACATCATGTTTCCACCTTGACGCATGTCAATTAAGAAACTTAAGCTTAGGTTTTTGTAAGAGAATGTATTTGAGAAACCTGCACTAATTGGGTGTCTTCCCAAAGCTAACATTTCAAAATCACCTCTAACAGGGTAACCAGCATCACTATAAACAGGAACACCATCGATGGTCGCTTGCTTATAACCAGCTATCACACCTAATTGCTCACCTACATAGTGTCTGATTCTTTCTTGTCTTGATCTTGCTTCTTCTAAGTTAAGAAATTCAATGTTCTCTCCTTTTGCATTTGTCCCAAGGTTAAGAACCTTAGAGATGTTCCTAGAAAAGTTAAGAGATAAATCCCAAGTGAAGTCACCCTTCTTAATTGGTGTACCAGTTATCAAAAACTCAACACCTTTGTTTTCTAGCTCACCTACGTTAATAGAAGTACTTCCGTATCCAGAAGTTCCAGAGATAGAAGTATTAAGGATGTCATCTACTGTATTTCTTTGATAAACAGCAAAATCAAGACCTAATCTGTTTTTCAAGAATCTTAAATCTAAACCAAATTCAATTTCACTAGAAAGAAATGGCTTAAGGTTAGGATTAGGAATAGAACCATTGTTGATGTTTCCTAAAACAGCACCGTCATGCTGATAGCCTTCTAATCTATAAGTCAAGTTGTTGGTATATGCTCCAGGAGCTCCACCACCTACTTGTGCATAAGATAATCTAGCTTTTCCGAAGGTTAACCAAGAAGGTTGGTTTTGGATAACATCAGAGAATGCAAAACTAAGCCCTACAGAAGGATAGAAGATAGTATTGTTTTCAGGAGAAAGCGTACTAAACTGATCTTGTCTTCCACTTAGGTTAAGAAATAAGAAATTTCTGTATCCAATATTAGCAGAACCAAAGATGGAGTTAATTCCAGTTTCTGAAAAACCGTAACCATAACTAGTAGCCGCTACGTTATTAACACTACCGAAAAACGGTACATTAAGTCCCTGACCTCCAACTCTAGCCGACTCATCAGACCTTCTCATGCGGTTACCACCTACTATGGCATCAAAACTGATTTGGTCAAAGTCTTTGTTAAAGCCAATGAATAAGTCAGCATTGTCTTCGCGAATAGTTCTGTTTGTGATGTTATAATCACCAGTAAGCTTGTAAGCAGTACCGTAAGGTTCCGTAGTTTCAAAACGAACCGAATTAAAGTCAGTGCCAATTCTACCTCTTACATATAACCAATCAGTGATATGATATGTGGCAGAAGCATTTCCGAAGAATCTGTTTTTATCATCAAGACGTAAAAACTGATATGCTGCCCAGAAAGGGTTTGTGGCATAAATGTTACTAGTATGACCAAGCTCATAGCCATCTTCCATAGCACCTAATTTAGAAGGGTCTCCCATCAAATCGGCAAATGAAATATTTGGAGCTTTTGTAATTACAGTATAGTTAGCATTACCAGGAGAGTCAGAAAGTCTAGGTCTGTTTTTCGCACTTTCCAAACTATATTGACCAGTAACAGCTAAGTCAAATTTTCCAAACTTACCGTTCATGTTCGCATTGAAAGTAGTTCTATCGAAACCAGAGTTTGGCATGATATCTTCATTTTGAAGATTAGAAGCGGAGAATCTGAAATTTCCAACGTCATTACTTCCAGCTAGTGCTAAAGTGTTTGTCCATGTGTTACCTACACGATAGAAATCATTTAGGCCTTCCCCTGTAGCAGAGTAAGGTCTTTCTACACCATCAAACTGTATTACATTTGAACCGTCAAGTCTTGCTCCCCATGAGCTACCTCCATTGTCTAAAGCTTCTGCTAAAGATGTTGGAGCTAAACCGTCAATTCCAGTTCCATAAACCTCTTGAAGGTCAGTATGGTCAACAGCTTTGTCCATAGTGTAGTTAGTGTTATAGCTAATTCCAAGACCTTTTGCTCCTTTACCAGACTTGGTTGTTATTAAGATAACACCGTTAGAGGCTCTAGAACCATAAAGTGCAGAGGCCGTATTACCTTTCAATACAGAGATGTTCTCAATATCATCAGGATTAATAGAGCTCAAACCGTCACCACTGTCATTTCCACCCCATAAGCCTGCATTACCAAGGTTAGAGTTGTCCATAGGTACACCGTTAATAACATAAAGAGGCTGGTCGTTTCCACTTAAAGATGACCCCCCTCTAATTACCACTCTACTAGAACCAGCTACACCAGTAGAAGGTGTAGATACATTTACACCGGCTACTTTACCAGTTAATGCATTACCAAGATTGGCTGTTCTAGACTCAGTAAATTTGTCTCCTTCAACCTGTGTTACGGAGTATCCAAGACTCTTCTTGTCTTTCTCAATACCAAATGCTGTAACTACAACCTCGCCAAGAACACTGGCATTTTCTGATAATGAAACGTTGATAGTAGTTTGATTGCCTACCAAGACATCTTTAGAATCAAAACCAATATAACTAAAAGTTAAAGTTTGGTTTGAAGCGGCAGCTATCTTATAAACTCCGCCTTCACCTGTTATAGTACCTTTCGTGGTACCTTTTACAGTTACGTTAACACCATACAGGGCTTCCCCTGATGCGTCAGTAACCTTACCTGTAATTGTTGCGTCTTGAGCATAGGCCGTACTGCTTACAGTAGCCATCAGAGCAAGAAACAATCGGAATAGTTTTTTTCTCATGTAATAAATTAGTTTTGGAATATTGAATATTAAGTAATGAAAGGGTTTGTAGCGTTTTAATGCTACGAAAGGTTTAAAAAGGTTAAAGTATTATTAAGTATTAAAAAGTAACATTGAATTACTAAAAAAAATTAATAATTGTAATTATACATAAAGTGTGTTAATAAAAGCTTAACAAAAGCTTAACGAATTATAGAATTTGTAGAAAAATATAATAATGTCTCGTAATTACTATATTGGGAGAAGGAATATGATGATTGGATTTTGGTCTCCAAAAAATATACTTAAGTCCTTTTTGATAAGGAATAATAAGGGGGGTAATGACTCAGAAGATAATTATGAGTAAGGATGAGGCTTGATAAGATAGGGGGGGCGAAGCGAAATGTTTACTTATTCTTCCAGTATTTGTTGATAGGTTTTGCCGAACTTTTCATTAAAAAGGCTTTCGTAATTAGTTACGAATTTTTCATAAGTCTCCTTAGCCAGCGTGTGTTTTCCTAAAATATGCTGAGCCCTGCATTTCAAGCTCATTGCTATTTCATCTAATGGGTCGAATAGGAAAATGTTATTCGCTATATCAATCTGCTCTTTTGCGTTTTCTTTAGAAAGCGTTAAAGTCTCAGCAAAAAGTAAATATTTATCAATTATTTTATTCGAAGTTTCGCTTTTAAAGCTGTCAAGCCACTCAAAATCTTGATTTGGCAATAGCGTTCCTCTTTGAACTATTTTTGATAATTGGTCTATTTGGTCTTTTGAGTTTTCCGATTCAAAAAGGGCAATTTTTAAAAACTTAGCGTAATCTATGCAGGCTAGGTTCTCGTCATATTCTATTTCTAAATTCCCTGTTTTCTTAGCAAGTGATATGCCGTCAACTTCTTCCAAAATACTTTTTAGTTTTCGGATATTCACCGCTCTGTTATTTCTAGCACTTGCTTTACTTTTATCATACCAAAACATTTCATCAAGTTTGGAAGTGCTTACGCCTTTGTTCCACCTAAGGGTATGCATTAAAATATAAACAAATATCTCTTTTAGTAAAGGGCTTACAGCCCTTGTGAAGTCTTTTCCGTTTTGATTTATAATCTGGAATTCTCCAAAGAGTATGACAGAGCTCTTTTGTTCTGAAGCTGGCGATTCCTTTTGTTTAACTGGTTTTATTTCTACACTGCCACTTTGTATATCTAAAAGCTGTCCGACTTTGTTTCTTCGTCTCAAATATATTCTTAAGAAAACTAAAAGACCAATTAGACAAAGAGGGATAAGGTATATTAACGAGAAGGTAGCTTCAGTTTCTTTATCTTCCGGAGCACTTATTTGGTAAACTTTGACATTTGTACGGCTAATGTTAATATCATGAAGCGTAAGCACTAAAAAGAGTTTTTTGTCAAGTTCATTGAAGTAAAGGTTCACTGTACTTCGAACATCATTAAATAAGAAAGGTAGTTTATCCCCTATGTTAGTTAACTCAGGTTTTTCTAAAGAACCCTGTACTAATTGTAGTTCTGAGTTGTGTTTTAACTGATTAAAAGTAATTCCCCAAAAAAGATCCTTAGATTCCTGTAAAATCAGGTTGTTGGCAAAAACATAAGGCTCTTTAGGCTCTGGAAGTGTGTATACTTTGGATACTTCATTATTTATCCAATCAATTTTATAGAAATCATAATAGTTTTTTGGCGTAATTAATTGGTCTCCAGAGTCAGACCCATAACCACCAATATAATAGGAAGTAGTGGCATCTTTAGAGTTTCCAAAACCTGCTAAATACCTCGGTGCGGGGATGTCTCCACTCATATTCAGGTTTTCCCACACACCTGTTAGTAATGAAAATTTTTGGAAAGAGTTCTTATATTTAAACATGCCATAGCCACCTATGGTAACAATAGCGGTGTCTTCAGGGTATATATAAGTGTTGTGATGCCAGAATTCAGTAAGCGTGTCAGGTTCAGAAACTTTAGGTAAAAAATTTCTTTCTTTAGGGTTATATGGAAAGAATTGATGTTTGTTTACTCGGACAAAACCATTTTTGTCTTTAAAGCTAACACCAGCATCGCCAAAAGTGATTTTAGGTATTGCTCCCTTATAAGTTTCAATATTCGAACTGTTTTCTTCAAGGTTATACGAAAAGTGATTGAATTCTGAGAATATGTGCAGCTGATTTTCTGGACTGTTATAAGAGGTAGTTATTACACCATCAAAGTTATTATCTAAAACCAGCTCCCAAGTATAGTTTTTTCTTTTTACCCATTTTGGGTTCAGCACTTTTCCATTTAGATTCCCTTTTGTATCAGTAACTATACTTCCTGATATTTGGTCTAGAGACCAATGATGTTTTAGTTTTTCTTCAGAACTTATTTTTATGTCTTTAATGGTCATGGCCGCCACGTCTTTATAGCTAAATCCGGGATGGTGACTTTGACCAAAATAGAGTGTAAAGTCCTTGGCAAATTTCGAGGTACTTTTTGTCTTTACTAAAAGAACTTCATTAACATAGAAACATACCTCTGAACTAATGAGGTCAACCTTTAATTTAAGGTTATTCCATTTTTTAGTTTCTATTGGTGTTTTTGATTTGTCACTTAAATCAAAGTTTTGCTGGCCAATAATAAATTGAAAAGTGTTACTCCTAAAAATTAGGTCAATGTTATTGTCGTCGGTGTCTATTAATCTGAAAATATAACCATAAAAATTATTGTCATGGGAATCTGTTTTGGCTTTGAAGTCTATTTCAAAGTCATTACTAATACTTATTTTTTTCTTATCTCCAAGAATTAGTGATGTTCTGAGGTCACTGTTTTTTTCATTTCCATGAAAACCGAGACCGTATTGCTGTGAGAAAGCGGTGGAGTAACAAATAGTAAGCAAGGGCAGTATCATTTTTAGAAAAATACCACCTGAAGTCAGCTTCATTTTATTTAATAAAGTCTTTGCCAAGACATAGAAAAAAGATGACAGTTTTGAATATATTTTTATAATCAAGCTTGCTATTTTAAAATATTTTAAGAGTGTAAAAATGTTTCTAAATACACTTAGGATGCAATGAAATGCATTACAGACTTAAATATGTAAAATAATTAGTCAAAAAAATGACTGAATAGTACAATTTATTTCTTCACAGTGCACGTTGCAATTTATAAAAATTAAGATAAAGACCGCTTATAGACTTCTAGACATCTTTTTCGGGCAAATGTGTGCTCTACCATAGGAGCTGGGTAGCTTAGGTCATCAAAATTCTGAACCCACCTTCTGATATATTTAGCTTTCGGGTCAAATTTCTGTTGTTGTGAGGTAGGATTAAATATTCTAAAATACGGGGCAGCGTCGCAGCCAGTACCCGCTACCCACTGCCAGTTTCCGTTATTAGCTGATAAATCATAATCCAGAAGCTTTTTTGCAAAATACGCTTCACCTTCTCGCCAGTCTATAAGTAAGTGTTTGACTAGGAAACTAGCTGTAACCATCCTTACTCTGTTATGCATCAAGCCAGTTTCGTTAAGTTCACGCATTCCTGCGTCTACAATTGGGTAACCTGTTTCGCCATTACACCATTTTTTAAAATCATCCTCAGCGTTTCGCCATGTTATTTTATCATATTTTGGCTTAAAACTATGGGTAACTACATGAGGGAAGTGAAAAAGAATTTGCATGAAAAACTCTCTCCAAATTAACTCACTTAATAGCGTTTGATTTGTTTCTTTGGCGAGTTTAACGGCTTTTCTCACGGAAATTGTGCCAAATCTTAGGTGAGTGCTGAGGTAGGAGGTTTGCCCTAAGGCAGGAATGTTTCTTACATCTTCATAATTCTCAAGCTTATCAAAAGTGTATGCAGGTACCTTTATTTCAGATGCATTAAAACCTATTTCCTCTAAAGTGGGAAAGTCAAATTTTGAAGGAATTAGGTTGCCTAGATTTGCTTCACTAGCATATGGACGTATAAAGTCATCCTTAAACTGACTCAGCCATTTGTTTTTGAACGGCGTGTAAACTGTATATGGCTCTCCATTATCTTTTACTACCTCGTCTTTTTCAAAGATTACTTGGTCTTTAAGTTGGTGTATAGCTATTCCATTATTTGCCAATAAGTCAACTACAGCCTCTTCTCTTTTTAAAGCATATGGCTCATAGTCTTTATTGAGAAAAACATTTTCTACATCGAATTTCTCTATAATTTCATTCCAAACTTTAAGAGGGTCACCTATGTATACCTTAAGCGAGCCTTTAAACTGATGATGAAGGTGCTTAAGCGTTTTGTATATGAAACTAATTCGAGCATCATCTTTATCTAACTCGTCTATGATTCGGGTATCAAAAATAAATATAGGAAGTGTTTTGCCACTCTTTAAAGCTTCATAAAGAGCGTGATTATCTTCAGACCTTAGGTCTCTTCTAAACCAGAAAATATTTAAGGATTTAGTCATTTGGAAAGAGTTCGGTGAGCTTTTCTGCTCGGTAACTAAAAATGTGTTTTAGTTTACTTTTTATAAAAAGAATGTTCATCAGGTTACCGATAGGTCCTAAGGGTATTTTGTAAGACACTTTGTCGGTAGCTAAAGTCTTACCATCTGGTAAAGCCTCAAAAAAGTGCTCATGATGCCACATGGTATAAGGGCCAAAACGCTGCTCGTCTATAAAGTGACTTAGTCTTTTTACTGCAGTTATTTCGGTAACCCAATTAACTCTTACACCAGGCAATATGCCTACTTTATAACTGATTATTTGACCGGGATAAGCTTTTTTATCAACTTCAGAAGTTACCTTAAAACTCATGTCTGAAGGTGTTATTCGTGGAAGATTTAGTGGAGAACTGAAAAAAGACCAAGCCTCTTCAAGCGAAATAGGTAATATTTGCTCAGCTTTTAAAGTATGTATTCCAGAATGGCTTTTAAATGTTATCATTTTGAGATTTTTAGATGAAAATACTTCATAAGCATTAGGTTAGAAAAAATCATACTGAAGGCATAGGCAGTGTCTTCTAACGGAATAGTAAAAAGACGGATACCTAAGTTTTCTGCATTGTTATACCACACTACCGGCTCTTCAATAAAGCTGCCAGTAAGTATTCCATTGACAATGAAAAAAGGAATTAGAATAATTAGGAAAGAAATATAAAACCTCCTTAAAAGCTCCAAATTTGTTAACCACGAAACAACTAGTACTACGGAGAAGAAGGTGAAATTAACAAAAGTATAAGCTCTATCTGAAAACTGGATACTTAGCACCACTGCTAAAATAGCAAGTAAGATAGTGATGGCTTTTACCAAAGTTAGACTCAATTTTACCTTAGGAACAAAATATTCTAAAGAGTAATGTATGAAAATACTAGCATAAGGAATGCAAAAGAAAAAGAGTATCTCTTCAAAAGGAAGACTCCAGAATTCAATGCCAAAATGGTATTTTTCATTAAAACCCCAAATGCCATTTCTAGTGAAAATTACATCCCATATTATAAAGATGACGGCTATAATAAACGAGGACATAAATATTGCCTTCCAGTGTCTGATGAAGTTCATCTTTGGGTGAAAGGAATATAAAAAAGGAATACTTAAAGACCCAATATTAAGTAGAAAGTATAGCCAAGTCATGCCGTTTGATGTACTTTGAAATATTTTAAAGGTACGTACAACATCCCAAAACATTCACCATGCTCTTTGCCAAGATGCTTGTGGTGCATTTTATGAGCTTTTCTTAAACCTCTAAGATATGGATTGGTGGTTTTGTCAAACCATTTAAAGCGGCGATGTATTAATACATCGTGCACTAAAAAATAGGCTAAGCCGTAGAGCATGATTCCAAGGCCAATGAAAAAGAGGATATTTAATCCCCCTTCCACACCGAAGTAAAATAATGCAATACTTGGCATAGCGAATATGACAAAAAAGAGGTCATTTTTTTCAAAAAAACCTTCATGCGGTTGATGGTGGTCTTCATGTAAAACCCATAAAAGGCCATGCATAATAAAACGATGTGTACACCAAGTGACACCTTCCATTATTAAAAAAGTTACTAATGTGGTTAATGCAAAAATCATAAGGAGCATTTTATCTTAATGTATTTACTCAGGGTGTCGTCAGAAGAATTTGACTTAATATAATCTTTTAACATTTTTCTATCTACTTCTAAATTATCATTGTAAGATAGAAAAGATGGAGCATTGGACTGTACTAAATATCTAATATATCTGAGATGAATATTCTCTGGGTTTTTACTAATTAGCTTTTCTAGTTTGTCTTTGCTATCATTAAAAATACTTAGTTTTCTAATAGGACTAAAAGCATGCTCAGCTTGCTTCATTTCCATAGAGCACACATAAGCTTGATACGTGGCGGAGTTTTCTACACCATACTTTTTTATAAAGGCTTTTTCCTCTGTTTCTGATTTAATGCTGTGAAAGTCATTTAACAAGTTTTTTACATCGTTTAGAGGGAATGCACAAAGTGTCAGTAAGATTATGATTGCTTTCATTTTAGTATTTGTTTAGCCTAAAGCGTATGTAGCAGTCTCCCAGAATAGCTAGTTTTCTTAAATCAGAAACCCTTATACGCTCATTCATGATGTTTTCAGAAGGGGTTTGTTCTAACTTATGCAGCAGACGATTGTAATACCTATATGCTACATATACCCCCATTCTAGCCTCTAGTGGTAGTTTTACTATACCCTTATATGCTTCTTCAAAATCATTTTTTATCTCTCTAACTATCTCTTCTTTTTGACCTTTAGTAATATTTCTTAAATCAATATTTGGGAAATATGAACGGTTAAGAATTTCATAGTCATCTTTTAAATCTCTTAAGAAATTGACTTTTTGAAAAGCGGAGCCCAAACGCATGGCAGAGTCTTTTAAAAGCAAATATTTTTCATGGTCTCCTTTTACAAAAACCTTTAAACACATGAGTCCAACTACATCTGCTGAACCATAAATATACGTGTCAATCTCCTTCCGGCTCTCATACTTTTGTTTTTCTAGGTCAGCTCGCATGCTGCTCATAAATGCTGATACATGCTCCGCATCAATGTCGTACTCCTTTACTGTTTTTTGAAAGGCATTAAGAATAGGATTTAAACTTATTCCATGTTTTAAGGCACTATAATAGTCTTCTTCAAACTTGTTAAACAATTCTTCTTTAGGATATTCATGAAAACTATCGACAATCTCATCTGCCAAACGAACAAAACCATAGATGTTATAGATAGCAGGTCTTATTGTTGGAGATAAAAGTCCAACAGCTAAGGAGAAAGAAGTGCTATATTTTTTTGTAACAAGTTTTGAACTCTGAAGTGAGAGCTCATCAAATAGGTGTTTCATAAATTAAATGTTTTGGAGTATTTGCTCCGCGGCTATTTTTCCCGAGATAAGAGCAGGAGGAACTCCTGGTCCAGGTACGGTTAATTGGCCTGAGAAGATCAAATTTTTCACTTTTTTACTCTTGATTTTTGGTCTTAAAAAAGCCGTCTGCGTCAAAATATTGGCTAATCCATAGGCATTTCCTTTATATGAATTATAGTCTTCTTTAAAATCATTTACACAATATGATTTACAAAATAGCATGTTATTTTGAATATCTTGTCCTGTAAGAGATTCTAATCGCTTTAAAATTAATTTCAAATACTTTTGGCGAAGCTCTTCTGTATCTTCCAAGTCTGGAGCAAGTGGGATTAAAAAAGTAGCTGCTTCTTTACCCACAGGGGCGAAGGCCTCATCAGTCATAGAAGGAAAGCTGGCATAAAATAAAGGTGTTTCTGGCCAGCGTGGATTATCATAGATATCTGCAGCATGTGGCTCAAAATCCGTATCGAAGAATAGCGTATGATGCGAAAGGTTTTCTAGCTTGTGATTTATACCGATATAAAACAATAGGGCAGAAGGAGCAAAAACCTTCTTTGACCAATATTTTTCAGAGTACTGTCTGTGCTTTTCATCTAGTAAGGTTTCTGTATGATGATAGTCAGCACCTGATAATACGAAATCAGATTCTATCTTTTTCCCATTGACTGTTAGACCGTCTATCTTTCCATCTTTTACTAAAATCTTATCAACGTTGGCTTCGGTAGTGAACATCACTCCTAAAGATTCTGCCAACTTTTGCATTCCTTCTATGACGGAGTACATACCTCCTTTAGGATGCCATGTACCAAGCCCAAAATCTGCATGGTTCATGAAATTATACATGGCAGGAGTATTACTAGGTTTAGCTCCGAGAAAAAGCACGGGGAATTCAAGCAGCTTTCTCAATCTCGGACTTTTAAACTTCTTCTGTATTTGAGATTGAATACTTACAAAAAGTAGGCGTAATCTAGTGGCACTTTCTAAAGTGATAAGTTCTAACGGCGAATTCCCTGGTCGGTAAACTAAATCTTGAACGGCTATTTCATAATTTCTTTTAGCCTGTTTAAGAAAACTCTTTAACTCGGCTGCACTTCCTTTTTCTGTGTCTTCAAAAAGTTGATAAATCTCTTCAATATCACCAGAGACTTTAACGCTGTCGTTTTTGTCAAAGTAGACTTCATATCCTGGATTGAGCTTTTCAAGAGTGTAAAAATTACTTGGATGCTGATTGAAGTCATTAAAGAATTTTTCAAAGACATCTGGCATCCAGTACCAAGTAGGGCCTATGTCAAAAGTGAAGCCATCTTTTTCGTACCTTCTGGCTCGACCTCCTATGGTTTTGTTCTTTTCAAAAATTTGAACTTCATGACCTGCTTGAGAAAGGTAACATGCTGCCGAAATGGAAGAAAAGCCTGAACCGATAATAGATATTTTTTTCATATTGTTTAACAAAAATAGTAATTAATTAAACAGAGTGTAATTAATTATAAACTTTTAATTGCATCTTTAATTGAAGTGAATGTTTTAAGATTATTGTGGTCTGTATTAATTTTCAAGTCTTTCAAACGATAGCTAATAGCCCAGTATTCATTTCCATTACCTATTAAGAGTTCTTTCACTTGTTCTAGGTAAATCTCTATATGGTCTGACTTAGGTGATACAGTAAACTGACTTATCCAAACAACTTTCTTGAACTGATTCTGGAGCGATACTAAATCTGAAATAGGCACACTTCTACCGAGGTAAATAGTTTTCTTATGACGAAGTAATAGTTCGTAATTAAAATATAGAATACCTATTTCGTGCATTTCCTCTTCAGGCAAGTAAATTACATAAGTAGCATCCGTATCCTTCTCTGTATTCCAATCAAGGTTTTCAATGTTCACCTGAATCTTTTGATAAATCAGATTACTTATGAAGTGCTCATGAGCTGGATTAATGGAGTTTGTCTGCCAGTTTAACCCTACAAATTCTAAGAAAGGTACATAAAGGTCAAGAAATATTTCACTAAAGGTTTTCGTCTGTAGCTGCTCTCCATAAATCTCGTTAAAAAGTGAGGTATCAAAATTATACATGCAGAGTTTTAGGAGTACTAATGCTTTATCGTTCTTGAATGCCTGATTTACGAACTCTCGTGTCTTTAGGATTATCTCTTCTTCAGAAAGTTTAGCAATCTTAGAAATCTTTATTCCATGCTTATTAAGCAAAGCAACATTAAGGATTTTTTGTAAACTCTCTAGGTTATATAACCTGACGTTTCTGTTAAGTCTTTCAGGTTGGAGTAAATCATAACGTTTTTCCCAAATACGTATGGTATGTGCCTTAATGCCTGAGATGTTCTCGAGGTCATTGATGGTAAAAGAATCTTTAATATTGTTCACTGAAAAATAGTTCTAGTTAAACAAATATAAGATAATTGTGCTTGATTCTCATTTTAATTTTAAAAGAGCACAAAAAAAGAGATTGCCCTTATGGGCAATCTCTTCATTAAGATTTTAAAATGTTTGGCTTATTTGCCAAGAGCTTTAAGCATCACTTCGCCGATTTCGGCAGGAGACTTACAAACGTGAATTCCACATTCAGCCATAATTTTCATTTTAGCTTCTGCAGTATCATCAGCACCACCAATTATAGCACCTGCGTGTCCCATTCTTTTACCTTTTGGTGCAGTTTGACCAGCAATAAAACCAACTACTGGCTTAGGATTGCCTTGCTCTTTTATCCATCTAGAAGCTTCAGCTTCATAGTTTCCTCCAATTTCTCCAATCATAACGATAGCCTCTGTTTCAGGGTCTTCCATTAATAATTGTACAGCTTGTTTAGTAGATGTTCCAATGATAGGGTCACCACCAATTCCGATAGCTGTAGAAACTCCTAAACCAGCTTTTACTATTTGGTCAGAAGCTTCATAGGTTAAAGTACCTGATTTAGATACAATACCGATTTTTCCTTTTTTGAATACAAAACCTGGCATAATACCAACTTTCGCTTCGCCTGGTGTAATTACACCTGGGCAGTTAGGTCCTATTAATGTACAGTCCATGCCTTTGATGTAAGACTTGGCAGTAATCATATCTTTAGTTGGAATTCCTTCTGTGATACAAACAATTACTTTAATACCCGCATCAGCAGCTTCCATGATTGCATCAGCTGCAAACCCTGGAGGTACAAAAATTATGGAAACATTAGCTCCAGCCTTTTCAACGGCCTCTTCTACAGTATTAAAAACAGGTCTGTCTAAATGAGTCTGACCACCTTTGCCTGGGGTTACACCACCCACTACATTAGTGCCATATTCTATCATTTGACCTGCATGGAAGGTTCCCTCTGTTCCTGTAAAACCTTGTACTATAACTTTTGAATCCTTATTGACAAGTACGCTCATTGATCGTTTTTATGCTTAAGTTTTGAATGAAAGATTTCCCACAAATGTGGCATATCCTAACGGGTGTCAAATGTACTTTGGAAATTAGAAAAATACAAAAAAGATTTAGAAGCTATTTGCGGAAAATTAAATATCAACGGATTTAACTGCGGTTAATCAGAATTAGAACTTTGTAAAGTGCTAATTAATGAGACTTTCTTTCTAGTTGGAATTTGCGGGGAATAATAATGCTAACTATTTTCCTTTAAGCTTCTTCATTAATTGACCAAATGCTGGGGCAAATTCTTCAAATATGGGGTGTTTCTTGTTTTTTAGAATTACCTCACTGAATAGCTTTAAGCCAACCATAAATTCTATATTATCATTTTTATTTTCAAAGAGTTCTCTGTTTTTGAAGCGTTCTAATAGTTCAAAAATGTTATCATGATTTTGAAAGTCAAACGCTATAGCTTTTGAGGGTTCACTGCCATCTTTTAATTGAAGTTCTTTAAGATGTAACTCGTATATATTATTTCTTTTTTCTGTCACAAATTCTAGTGTTTTGGACAGTCGCAGTTGCTTTTCCCTTTGAAAATTCTTTTGAATAGACCTCGTCGTTTTTTGTAACGACCATTTTTCTTCCTCTTGCCTTTTTTATTGACAACTACCTCGACGCTCTCGGAAGAGGTAACTGGAGCTGACGCAAAAGAAAATTGAACGATGAATAGAAAACTAAGGATATAGGAAATTTTACGTATCATATTTTAACAACGATGAAGTCGTGGAAAATTGTTCAGAATATGTGCTACAATTATCTTTCCGAATTTCTATTCGTTTCATTCTTTTCGAGTACTAGGACGCAGAGACATTAAGTTTCTTTAACAAAAATTAAGAAATGAATAATATAGATTTGTGTTGTTAAGGTGCTAAAGCACTACAGTACAAATTATAAAAAACTAAAACTTAATTATGAAAAAGTTAGCAATATTAGCCTGTTTGGCTTTCATGAGCTCCATGGTTTACGCCCAAAGTGAGTCGTCAACCGTAACAATTCGTGTAGAAAAAATAGTAGATGGCGAAAAAGAAGTTACGGTAAGAAAAATTAACACGGCGGGCATGACAGATGCCGAAAGGGATGCTGTGATTGAGAATGTGCAAGACTCACTTATAGGTGATGTAAATAGTAAGAAAAGGCTGAAAGTGGTGATAGAAGACGATAGAGACGTTTTCATGGGGGAGCAAGATGAAGAGCTTGAGCTATCAGAAGACGAAAACGGTGTATGGCAGCATTATGATAGCGAGCATGATAATGAAGTTAGAATCTATAAGAAAAACAGAAAAGGAGGGAACGACTGGAAGGAAGATTTTGAAATAGAAATGGAGCGTTTTGGTGATAATATGAAAATGCTTGGAGAGGAAATTCCTTATAGAATAGAAAAGCACTTACCTCGTTTTTATGCTTGGTCTGATAACGTATTGGCAGAGGTTGGTAATAGCCCAATTCGTTCTTTAGATGTTTTCCCAAACAAGCCTAACTCTGATGTTATTAATGTGAAGTTTTTTGCACCTCAAGAGGGCGATGTAAGTATTTCAGTAATTGACACCAAAGGTAAAGTGGTAGCTCAAAAAGAAACGAAGGACTTTAAAGGAGAATTTGTAGGGCAAATAGATTTAAAGAAGGGTCTTAAAGGAACACACTTTGTGATAGTGAGTCAGGGTGAAGATGGAATTAGTAGGAGGGTAGTTTTAGATTAATCTTTAGCAGTACAACAAAGAAAAAGCCTCTTCCTTTAAAAGGAAGAGGCTTTTTTATGATTGCGTATTTTTATTATTTCCCAAAGAGCTTACTCCAAAAGCCTTTTGCTTTTTTTGTAATTTCTTCTACTGCTTCTTCTGCCTCATCGGCTAATTCAGAGGCTTTCGCTTTTGCTTTTTCAGTTGCTTCCTCCATATCATCTTTCATATCTTCAAATTTTTCAGAAGCCTCAGCTTTAAGGTTTTGAACCTTTTCACTGTCTACAAAGTCCTTCACTTTTTCTTTGGCTTTGTTTACAGCTTCTTCAGCATCTCCAGCAAATTCTTTCGCTTTTGCTTTAGCATCGTCAAATGCTTCGCTAGCGTCTTCTTTTATATCATCAAACTTTTCAGAAGCTTCGTCTGCCATTTTTGAAGCGGCAGCTTTAGCTTTAGAAGTGGCTTCAGTGGCCTCATCTGCTAATCCAGAAACAGCACCTTTTGCTTTACCGGCAGCAGCACTAGCTGCACCTGTGGCTTCACTAGCTACGTTTTTGGCTGCATTTGCAGTACCTTCCACAGCATCAGTTGCTCCTTTAGCAACACTTCCTGCAGCATCGGTAGCGGCATTTGCAGCGTTTCCAGCCGCATCAGTAGCAGCATTTGCTACGTTACCAGCAGCGTCGGCAGCAGTATCTACAGTCTTAGCGGCGGTGTCTTTTGCCTTATTGGCTAAGTCACCTGCTTTGTTTTTCAGATTGTCTAACATTTCTATATTTGGTTTAAGGTTTATTTGTACTAAAATAGTAGGTTTTCAACGGATTAGCAAAAAACCATTAGATCATGTATTTCAATCTGATTAGCTCTTTTTCATTAAGAAAACGCCATTTTCCTCTAGGCAAATCCTTTTTTGTTAATCCAGCAAAAGTTGTTCTGTCTAATTTTGTAACCTCGTATCCAAAGTTTTCAAATATCCTTCTTACAATTCTATTTTTTCCTGAGTGTATTTCTATTCCTACTACGTGTGCATCAGGAGTTACTAAAGCTAGTTGGTCTGGTTTTACAAAACCATCTTCTAGCTCAATACCCGCTTTGATGGCCTCAAAGTGCTCGGTAGTAATAGGTTGGTCTAATTCTGCTTGGTAAATTTTCTTGATGTCGTTAGTAGGATGTGTTAGTTTCTCCGTTAACTCGCCATCATTAGTTAGTAATAATAAACCAGTGGTATTTCTATCTAACCTTCCTACTGGATAAACTCTTTCTTTACAAGCTCCACCCACTAGATCCATAACAGTTTTACGCTCCTTTGGGTCGTCCATTGTGGTTATGAAGTCTTTTGGCTTATTAAGAAGGATGTACATCATTCTTTCACGGTTCAAAACATCTTTACCATATTTTATGGTGTCGCTGTCTTTTACTTTGTAGCCCATTTCGGTTACTACTTTTCCGTTCACCTTAATCATTCCTGACTCTATGAGCTCATCAGCCTCTCTTCTGCTACACAAGCCAGCGTTGGCTATGTATTTATTTAGTCTGATTTCCTCTTCTTTTGAAGGGGCATCTTCCATTATTTTTTCTTTGATACGCTCAGGAGCTTTAGATTTAAGAGCAGCTGCATCATAACGAGGTGGTCTTTCTGGCCCAACTTGTCTATCTAAATTTGGTTTGAAAGTAGATAGTTCAGGCCTGCCTTTTCTTGGTCTTTCTTCTCTTGAAAATCCCGATTTCTCTGTTTTTCCTTTACCTCTAGGTGGTTTTCTAAAATGTCTTTCTTCCCCTCTGTCGTCTCTTTTATCGCCTCTATTAAATGGAGGTCTAGCATCACCTCTTCCAGAGTCACGTCTGTCGCTACCTCTGTCATAAGAA
>NZ_CAXHZC010000005.1:0-398294 GCF_964021845.1 uncultured Arcticibacterium sp.
GTTACCTCTGTTAAAAGAAGATCTAGAGTCACCTCTTCCAGAGTCACGTCTGTCGCTACCTCTGTCATAAGAAGGTCTAGAGTCACCTCTTCCAGAGTCACGTCTGTCGCTACCTCTGTCATAAGAAGGTCTAGCATCACCTCTTCCAGAGTCACGTCTGTCGCTACCTCTGTCATAAGAAGGTCTAGCATCACCTCTTCCAGAGTCACGTCTGTCGTTACCTCTGTTAAAAGAAGATCTAGAGTCACCTCTTCCAGAGTCACGTCTGTCGTTACCTCTGTTAAAAGAAGGTCTAGAGTCACCTCTTCCAGAGTCGCGTCTATCGTCTCCTCTGTCCACTCTACTGAATGAAGCTTTGTCGTCTCTGTTAAATTTTCTGTTGGAATCGCCTCTGTCTCTGTCGTTAGATGGACGAGAATCTGGTCTGTCGGTTCTATTTTCTCTAGAACCCTCATTATCGGATTTACCGAATTTTCTAAAATTTGCCATTGCTTTGCAACATCGCTGCTGTAATTATTTGATATTCTGAATATAAGCAAAGGTAATTCTATTTTATCAATACTTTTAAGAAATGCTTAATATGGCTGAGTTTTGACATGCTAATACTTGTTTTAAGACAATTTATCTTAAGATATGAGGTCTTTATTTTCCGTTTGACCTTTATTTCTCACCATTCCTCAGACCAAGGATTTATTTATACCAATTGCCTTGCTAAACCAAGGGTATAAAGCTAATTTGCTTATAAGATTTAAGTCAATTTAAACTTAGGTCAAAACAAAACTATAATACATATATGATAATTGTATCCGCTGTTGTTCTTCTGGTCATCGTAGTGGTGATGATGGGTGTTAAGGTGGTGCCACAACAAAGAGCTTACATCGCCGAACGTTTGGGGAAGTATTATGCCACACTTCAGCCAGGAATAAATTTTTTAATTCCTTTTGTAGACCGTGTAGCTTATAAGCATGGTCTTAAAGAACAAGCTTATGATATTCATGAGCAGGTGTGTATCACACGAGACAATGTTCAGGTTAGGGTAGATGGTGTGATTTTTTTACAAGTAATAGATGCTCATAAAGCTTCTTACGGGGTAAATGATTACGTTTTTGCGGTAACGCAATTGGCTCAAACCACTATGCGTTCAGAAATTGGTAAAATTGATTTGGACAAAACATTTGTGGAAAGAATGGCTATAAATCAAGCAGTGGTGCAAGCCATTGACGAAGCAGCCATTAGCTGGGGTGTTAAAGTTTTACGTTATGAAATAAAGAATATTTCGCCGCCTCAAACGGTACTAATGGCTATGGAAAAGCAGATGCAAGCCGAACGTGAAAAACGTGCAGTAATTCTAGAGTCTGAAGGAAAGCAACAGTTTGCAATAAACACAGCCGAAGGTCAAAAAGCACGCGTAGTATTAGAGTCTGAAGCAGAGAAATTAAGACAAATTAATAGAGCAGAGGGTGAAGCAGCAGCAATTTTGTCTGTAGCTGATGCCACAGCGGAATCAGTAAGGAAGGTAGCAGCTGCCATCAGTGAAAAAGGTGGAATGGAAGCCGTACAGCTACAAGTGGCCGAACTCTACATTGAACAGTTTGGTAACCTTGCTAAAGAAGGGAATACCTTGATTTTGCCTGCCAATTTGGGCGATATGGGTTCCATGATTGCTTCTGCCATGACCGTAATTAAAGAAACAACACCTAAAAAGTAATGGAATATGGAATTATCAAGTTTAGAAATATGGGTTATTCTCGGCGTGATTTTTCTTATTGTTGAGATTTTCTCGGTTTCATTTTTTGCTGTTTTCTTTGGCGTGGGTGCTTTAGTCACGGCATTGTTAACTTACCTAGAATTGACCAATGATTTGATTACCCAAGTAATCGCCTTCTTGGTAGTTTCTGCGGGTTCGCTTGTTGTTTTTAGAAAACAAATTTTAACGGCTTTTAATAAAAGTGGAGAAAATTATACAGAGCTGGTAAATGAAAGAGCAAATGTTTCTGCTGCTATTCCTGCCAAAGGAGAAGGGAAAGTTTTTTACAGAGGCTCTGACTGGATAGCGGAAGCCGTTACGGACATTGCTATTCCCAAAGGTGCCAAAGTTTTGATTAAGAAAGTAGACGGTATTCGTCTAATAGTAGAGGCCGAATAGGTTTATATTTTCGCAAAGTCTTTTGTGTTATTCAGCTTGCTCTGAATACTAAAAGGCTTTGCGTTTTTTTTGCGTAGCTTGTCAATCTTTAATTCAACCCTTACTTATTTATGATGTTCAAAAGAATAATTCTACTAGTTCTATTATTGCCAGTTCTGGTCAAAGCCCAAGAAAGTCCGAAAGTCATTCACTTATGGGAGAACGGTGCTCCGGGTTTTGAGCATTTGGAAAATGAACAAGAAGAAGCAAAAGAGTATTGGGTTAAAAATGTCCATAATCCATCTATAACAGTTTATGCCCCTGAAAAGGGTAAAGCTAATGGCGTAGGTGTTTTAATATTTCCGGGTGGTGGTCATAGACTTTTGGTGATTGATGCCGAAGGCATTGATGCCGCCAAGTTCCTTAATCAATATGGCATTACGGCTTTTGTACTAAAATATAGAATGGCAAGAGAACCAGATTCTCCATATGAATTAGGCGTACACGCCAAAGAAGATGCACAAAGGGCTATGCGATTGATTCGGTCAAAATCAAAGGAATTTGGAGTTCATGAGGCTCTTTTAGGTGTCATGGGCTTTTCGGCAGGTGGTGAAGTAGTGCACTGGATGGCCTACGAAGATGGCAAAAGTATCATGAACGAGGTGGATGAAATAGATAGCCAAAATGCCAAACCAACTTTTCAAATATGTATTTATCCTGGACCTCTAGGTGTACCTGAAGTTGTTCCTACTGACGCCCCACCGGCTTTCGTTTTAGCTGCCAATGATGATGAATGCTGCTCAGAACCCACTTTTAAATTACTTCAAGGCTATAGAAAAGCAGGAGTACCTATAGAAGCACATTTTTATACGGCAGGTGGTCATGGTTTTAATATGGGAAACAGAAGCGATTTGAAAAGTATAAGTAAATGGCCAGAAAGGTTAGGCGATTGGTTAGTTGATACTGGTTTGGGGATGGAAGTGGATTAAAGGGTTCTTTATTTAAAAATGTCTATTGAAAACACTCATTTTCAGATTCACAAAATACTTGTTGATTCAAAACGTTTCTATTATTAACAATAAGCCTTAAATTAGGGCAAATTCCTTAAGCTGAAGCCGATTTACGAATGAGAAAAAGCTACCTTTTACTAATATTTCTGTCCATTTTTTCCCTTGCGGCCTCTGCCCAATTGCAAGCTTATAAAAAAGGTTTGGCAAGTTTTGAGAAGGGTTATTATGATTTGGCAGTAAACGACCTTCTAAAGGTTAAAGAGATTGATGCTTCACAAGAAGCTAAACTTAACTATACCATTGCGGAGTCTTACAGGCTGTCTAACAGGTGGATTGAATCCATTTCATATTACGCGGAGGCTATAGCCAAAGGAGTAGATGACCCAGACGCAGTTTTTCATTATGCTTATGCTCTCAAAGCAAACGAGCAATATGATTTGGCTTTAGCCCAATATAGAAAATACATAGGTCTAAAGACTTCAAATAAGACGTATAATGAGTGGGCAAACAGAGAAGTTAATACGCTTCAAATAGTTGACTTGCTTAAAGAGAAGAATACTGAATTAAACTTCAGAAACCTAAAAGAGATAAATACTGAAGGTTCAGAGTTTTCACCACTTGTTTATAAAGGTAAACTAGTTTTTTCGGCTTCTAGAAAACAAAAGACTTATTCAAATGGCCTTCCATTCTTAGGGATTTATGGAGCTCAGGTTAATGCTGATTTGACCAGTATTGGTGATGTGAGTTTATTTAGCGATGCCATTTTTGATTCTGAAAGAAACGAAGGAACACCCGCTTTTTCGCCTGATGGTAAAACGGTGATTTTTGCTAGAAGTAACTCTGGAAAACGAAAGGATGTTTCGCCTGATGTAGATTTGTATATAAGTAGATTGGCACCGAGCACAGGTTGGACAGAGCCTATTTTAGTTTCGGCTTCAGATTCTGCCAGTTGGGATGGTTGCCCAGCTTTTTCAGGTGATGGTAAAACACTTTATTTCGCTTCCAATAGGGCAGGGGGCTCGGGAGGAATGGACCTTTATAGGGTTAATATGGATGCATCTGGAAGGTTTGGTAATCCTGCTAATATGGGTAAAGCACTAAACACACCTGGTGATGAAATGTTTCCTTATGTATCAAGAGATGGGAAATTGTTCTTTGCTTCTGATGGCCATCCAGGCTTAGGTAAGTTAGACTTGTTTGTGGCAGAAAGAAGGTCGGGTAAAATTTCGGTAGAAAATATGGGACTTCCTTATAACTCATCTATGGATGATTTTGGGCTGTCTTCTGATGATAATGGCAATGTGTTTTTCTCTTCAAATAGGAGAGGAGGTATGGGAGATGATGATATTTATTTTTATCAAGCTCCGCCAAAAGAGGAATTGGCTGAAAACGTAGATCCATTAAAAGGAGGTTCTGACGAAGAAAACGGAGAGAATGAAATTACCATGAAAACGGTCAATTACTTCTTAGAAGGAACTATTAAAGAAAAGGAAGCTTCATTAGTGGCAGATGCCAAAATATCTATTTATAAAATTAGTGGAGGTTTTGAAGAATTAGATACGGAAACAAAAAGCGACGCTACGGGTACTTTTGGGCCAATACGTTTATCTGAAGATACCGACTACCTAATTATAGTGGAGAAGCCTGAATATTTGACGAAGAGAGAGGGCTTTACCATGTATGGAAGAACTATTCCTCAAATATTATTAAGAAAACCTGTAACAGATACCACGTTCACTACCGAGATAATAGTGGATAAGCTATTCATTGGCAAAACCTTTGTTTTGGAAAATATCTATTACGATTTAAATAAAGCAGATATTAGAGCGGATGCTGCTGTGGAATTAGACAAACTAGTTCAAATTCTAATTGATAATCCTAAGATAAAGGTTGAGTTAGGGTCGCATACAGATGTGAGGGGAACAGATATGTATAACTTACGTTTATCTCAAAGAAGAGCAGATTCGGCGATAGAATACATTATATCTAGAGGTATAGAAAGAGGGAGGTTGACCGCTCAAGGATATGGGGAAGAAGAACTTATAGTGGAGTTTGCGAAAACCGAGGAAGAACATCAGGTGAATAGAAGAACTGAATTTAAAGTGACAGACCTAGGTACTTCTACCGAAGAAGTGAACTAATTCTATTTAAAATATTGTAAATTGAGCCTGATTAAATCAGGCTTTTTTTATGCAAAAAATATTCATTCTATTATTATTAATTTCAATTCAAGGTTACGGACAATCTATGGAAGTACTGTTATATCCTGATGGGGTACCGGGAGCTATTGCAGGCCATGGTCTCAAAGAGGCCGATGTTTCAGAAAGAGATGATGGTGTAATAAGATTAAGAAACGTTACAGACCCAAGTCTTACTATTTATCCGGCAAAGAAAAACAAGAGTAAAGGTGCTGCAGTTATAATATGTCCAGGTGGAGGTTATCATATTTTAGCCATTAATAAAGAAGGCTATAAAATAGGGGAGTGGTTTGCCGAAAGAGGTATTACGGCTTTTGTCTTAAAAAGTAGGTTGCCACAGCCTGAAATGTTTACCGAAAAACAAATAAGACCACTGGAAGATGCTCAGTCGGCCATAAAGTATGTAAGAAAGCATGCTAGTAAATATGGCGTTAATCCTGAAATGATAGGTATAATGGGTTTTTCTGCTGGAGGTCATTTGGCCGCTTCGGCCTCTACGCATTTTGACAAAGGTGTGGGCGTAAATGAAAATAGTGAAGTTAGTCTAAGACCTGACTTTAGTATTTTAATGTATCCTGTTATATCATTTAGCGATAAGTTATCTCATTCGGGTTCTAGGGCAAATTTGATTGGTCCAGAGTTAAGAATTGAGGAAATGGAACATTTTTCTAATGAGCTTCAGGTAACGCCAAATACACCGCCTGCGTTTTTAGTACATGCATATGACGATGGCGTAATTATGGAAAATAGTTTAGCTTATGTTAAGGCCTTACGCCAATTCAAAATACCAGCAGAGCTACATTTATATGAAAAAGGTGGACATGGCTTTGGATTGGCCTACGACCAAGAAAATCCTGTTTCTACTTGGTCTAACAGACTTCAAGATTGGCTAAAAAATAATGAGCTATTAAAATAAAGTAGACTTCGAGCGTAAAAAGGTATGATAATTGTGTTTTGCAATATTGCTTTACATACCAAACCATTTAATAAAAAAGGTGATTAGCAGTTTCTGATGTCAATAACTCTCGTTACTTTTATATCAGGAAAACAAATAAATACTACATTCTTATGAAGAAAGTAATCTATACATTAAGTGCCGCCCTTATAGCCGGTTCTGTTTCAGCACAAATGGTGAGTGGAACACAAATTCATGTTTCAGAAGGAGCTGTCCTTAGCATAGGTCAGGATTTTCAGAACAATGGAGAATTGACAAACAAAGGTCAATTACATTTACGTCAAAACCTTACTAACGATGGTACATTATCATCAGATGGTAATGTTGTTTTTGACGGTTACACAAAACAGACTGTTTCTGGAACGAACGATGTAGTTCTTTCTAAGGCTGTTATTGAAAACGATGTTGATTTGAACACAGCATTAGTTATCAATAAAGAGCTAAACTATAATCAAGGTATAGTTTCTTCTTCAGAAAATAACCCTTTAGTTTTTACTGAAGATGCACGTTATAACGGTGCTTCTGACTTTTCTCACTCTAGAGGTGTAGTAACTAAAGTAGATGCTAACAATTTTGAGTTTCCAGTAGGAGATGGTACTAACTACAGAGGTTTTGTAGCTACAAGTAATAAAAGAAGTGCTCTTTCTGCAGAGTATAAATCTCAAAATCCATCAGAAGTTTCTGGTGAATTAGCGAATGGTGTAGAATCAGTTAATAATAACGAGTACTGGGTAGTAAAAAGCTCAGACGAAAATGATATAGCTAGCGTAAGGCTTCAAGGTACTTACGAAAGCAACGTTGCTTACTTAAAAAAAGGAACATGGAATATTTCTGAAGATGCTGCTTTTGACAAGAAAAGTGGTATTGAGAAAGGTGTAATGTTCACATCGGGTAGAGGTCAGTTTGTTAAAAAGGACATTGGCGTATGGCCAAACCCTACGCAGGGTGACTTCAACCTGAAACTTACAGGTATGAATGACAGTGATGCTGTAACAGTAGATGTTACTAATCAAGATGGTCGTAGAGTATTGAGCATGAAAGGTTCAGTTAACGACTTAAGAAAAGTTTATTCGCTTCCTACTAGTTTAGTAACTACAGAGCTTACTGTTAGAGTAATTAACGGTGACGAAGTGATGACTGAGAAATTAATCCTTAACAGATAAGGATTTAGAATATAGTATTTGAAAAAGGCTTCCAAACGGAAGCCTTTTTTTATGCCATTTTTTCTAAATAAATCATGATAGGATTCGGAGGTAGACTTTCTCTTTTGAATTCGGTATAGCCTAGCTTTTGATACAAATAGAGGTTCACTTTTGTATGCAGTAAATAGCCAGAATCGGTTGGCCTTAGGGAATCTACTTTCTATGTCTAGCATGAGCCTAGAACCGAGTCCTTTATTTTGGAAGTCTGGATGAACAATCAATTTACCCACTAACACACTACCGTTCTCTTCAAAGCCTTTTATAGAGCCAATTATCTTAGAATTGAAAGTCGCTTTTATGAAAGTGTTTGTCTTAAAATCTGCTTGTAGCTCTTCTATGCTTTGTGTGAGTGGCGTTATCTCATAATTATTATAAATCTCTGCTTCTTGGATATACGCTAGTTTTTGAAGTGTTAGGATTTCTTCTAGATCTTTTTCTTGGGCTATTTCGATTTTAAAATTCACTAAACTTTCTTTTTAGATTAAATCATCTTTGCACTTTCAATGGAATCCACACCTTTCCTAGAAAGAGCCTTCACACCTTCTATCAATCCTGCAAAACGCGGGTCTTTGGTTAGGCCTTTTTTATATCTGGCGTAAATCTGCTGAATAATCACGGCATTTTTAAATAAGCCAAAAACATAGTAAAAAAGAATGTTTGAAATATCTCTTCCTGATTTTTCAGCATAGAGGTTGGCGTATTCTTGTCTGGTCAAGTTTCCTGGCAACCAAGAAAGGTTAAAAGCTTTGCCGAAGTCGGCGTCGCCAAACTCTACCCAATAGGCCAGGGTGGTTCCCAAGTCCATCAAAGGGTCTCCAACAGTGCACATTTCCCAGTCTAAAATAGCGAGTATCTCTTCTGGTTTTTCAGGATTCAATATGAGGTTGTCATACTTATAGTCGTTATGTATTAATGTGGCCTCAGCAGGTTCAGGGATGTTAGTATCTAGCCATGCTGCCACAGAAATCATATCTGGTAAATCATCCGTTTGCGAAGCTAAATAACGCTTATGCCAACCTTTAACTTGCCGGGTTACATAAGCTTCTGGCTTGCCAATATTTACCAAGCCTGTAGTATTAATATCAATACTATGAAGTGCTACCTGATTTAAACAGATTGCCTGAGAGAGCGTTTTGAATAAGGCACTATTATCTTCCTTTAAGAATGTTCTGGCGTCCGCTGCTCTAAGGATACTTCCTTTAACTCGTTCCATTACATAGAAAATAGAACCAATTACGGCTTCATCTTCACAGAGCAAAAGCGGTTTAGGGATTTGTTTAAAACCAGCCTTATCAAGAGCATCCAGAATCCCGAATTCACGAGCCATATCATGGCCGCCTTTTATGTCTTTCGCTCCTTTTGGTGGTTTGCGTAATACATAAGATGTATTCTTAGCCTCTAGTAGATAAGTGAGGTTTGAGTAACCACCTGAAAATTGTTTGACACTAATAATTTTGGCTAAACTGTTTTCTTGTAAATGTTTATTTAGAGCCGATAAGGGTAGTTCTTCTTCGTTTCTAACCTGATTGGCTTGGTCAAAATCAAGCATTTCTATAAGGTTTTAAGATTTGTTTCGCTAAGGAGGCTTTGTGCACTTCGTCTGCTCCGTCATAAATTCTAGAGGCTCTCTCATGAGCGTACCAGTAAGACAGAATGATGTCATTTGTCATTCCCAAGGCTCCATGTGTTTGAATGGCTCTGTCAATTACGCGAAGCATCATGTTTGCGGTGAAAAACTTAATGCCTGATATTTCTGCTCTGGCGGCTTTGCTGCCAACTTTATCTATTTTGGTGGCAGTGCTTAAAACCATCAGACGGCAAGCGTCAATTTCCACTCTACTTTCCGCTATGAATGTTTGAATGCTTTGTTGGTCGGCAAGCGTTACGCCATCTTTTAATTCTCTATTTACGGCATATTTGCACATCAAGTCAAAAGAACGCTCTGCTATACCTATGAAACGCATACAGTGGTGAATTCTACCTGGCCCAAGTCTTTCTTGAGCTAGAAGAAAACCTTCGCCTTCTGTACCAATTAGGTTACTCTGCGGCACGCGTACATTATTGTATTTAACTTCGGCATGACTAGCCCAGCTGTCACCAGAATGTCCCATGATTGGAATATTACGTACAAACTCGTAACCTGGAGTATCCAGTGGAACTAAGATTTGTGAAGCTCTTTTATGAGGTGCGGCATCAGGATTGGTTACCGCCATAACCACAGCAAATGCTGCCCCATCAGCAGAGGAGGTAAACCATTTATGCCCGTTTATGACATAATCGTTACCGTCTTTTACTGCGGTGGTTCCCATTCTGGTAGGATTAGAACCTGCATAAGCTGGCTCTGTCATAGAGAAACAGCTTCTTATCTCTCCTTTTGTCAGCGGTTCTAAGAATTCTGGATGAAGGCTTTTGTCGGCATGCCTGTGTAAAAGCTCCATGTTGCCAATGTCTGGTGCTTGGGAATTAAAAACAAAGTGGCCAAATGGAGAACTTGCTAATATTTCACTTACCTGTCCGAACTCACAAAGTGTCAGCCCTTTTCCCCCTAAACTTTCAGGGAGGGCTAGTCCCCATAAATCCATTTGTTTAACTTCCTCTCTTAATTTGTTTAGGGTAGGTTCTATCTCAGAAAAATTACCATTTAAAGTCTCTGGACTTTCAAGCGGATAAAGCTTGGTTTCTATAAATTCCTTGATGACCGGAAGCAGTTTTCTGGTCTTATCTGTAGTGAATAGGGTTTCCATTATTTTTTATTGATGAATGTGAAATATTATAGGATGTAAGTTAATAATCCTATTTCATAAGACGTCAATAATTAGCGAATGCTTCGTGAAAATAATTGGATCTGTTCTTTAAAATAGACATAGTAGAGGATGGTTTGTCATGATTTTGATTGAAAATCACGCCAAATGAATTGTGTTTTCTTCTTTGTAGGAGGTGTTTTCACCCCTCCCTAGCAATATGTTGCTCCTTTGGAGCTTGCGGTGTCTTTCTAAGGGTTTGACTTAGATATTATAAAATCGTTGGGCGTTTAACCCAAAGATGTCATCTTGCTCGTTTTGGCTAAGTTTAGAGAAATAAGACTGTACTATGTCTAGCTGTTCTTCGTATTCTCCTGCTACCAAACAGACAGGCCAATCTGAGCCATAAACTATTCTCTTTGTACCGAAAGAGCTCAATACATTGTCCAAATAGATAGAAAAATCTTCTTTTTTCCAGTTTTGTGGATCTGCTTCGGTGACCATACCTGATACTTTGACATATACATTTTCATGTTCAGAAATGGCATTCATATAATTACTCCATTTGTTTATAGACTGATTTTTAATATCAGGCTTGGCTATATGGTCTATGATTAATTTGTTATCGGGTAGCTTTCTGATGAATTTTAGGGCTGCATTTAGTTGCCTTTCGAAAATGAGAATGTCATACGTGAAGTCTAATGGAGCCAGTTTAGCTACACCCTTGGTAAAGGTTTCATCTAGAAGGAAATCATCAGGTTCGCCCTGCACTATATGTCTAAAGCCTTTGAGTTTTGGACTGGTGGAATAGTAGTGCAATCTGTTTTTAAGATCAGGAGACTTTAAGTCGACCCAAGATACCACCGCTTTTATGAAATCATTTTCATCAGCATATTGAAGGAATTCAATATTTTCTTCTTCGTTTTGATTTACCTGAATTAATACGGAACCATCAAAGCCATTTTGCTTCAAAATTGGTTCTAAATCGGCCGGAAGGAAGCTCTGTCTGATTTTAGACATAGAATCATCAATCCATGCATAATCTTTATCATTATAATTCCAGAAGTGTTGATGGGCGTCTATTCTCATTTTTCGCTTTTATTTCGAGGGTTTTGGACTCATACGAAGATATAAAGCTTTTAAGGAATAGCCTGCTTTTTATTTGGCAATAAGCAATACTATTTCTTCAGCCTAGAAGTTTATTACTATTTTTCCTTTATGTTTTCCCTCTCCAAAATACTGAATTAAACCAGGTATTTCTTCTGGTTTATAGGGGCCATCAATGTATGATTTGATGCTAAATCGGCTGTTTAATTCTTCTAAGCCTTGATTAGGTTTTAATGCGAGTATCTCGAGCTTCTTTTTATTGAATAAAGAAAGAACTTTACCCCAAAATAGTATGCCGATTAACTTCGTCAAATCTCCACCAACACTTACATAAGTACCTTTTGGCTTAAGTGCTTTTAAATAAGAGAATGCCGATTTTTTACTTTTACAGTCTAAAATGAAATCATATTGTTCACCAGTTTTCGTGAAATCGGTTTGTTTGTAATCTATGACATGGTGAAAACCTAAATCTTTCATCATCTGTGATTTTGCTTGGGAGTCAACGCCAGTTACAAAACAATTATGATGTTTGGCTATCTGTAAGGCAATAGTACCTACGCCACCCCCTGCACCATTAATTAATACTTTTTGGTTTTCTTCTAATTTGTCAAGTGCTTGATAAGCCAAAAGTCCTGCATGAGGTATGGCAGCGGCTTGTTCAAAGCTTAGTTCTGGAGGTTTTACCTTGACCGTTTTTTCATTTACAGCTATGAATTCAGCAAACGTTCCGAAACCCAATTCCGAGATATCACCGTACACATGGTCGCCAACTTTTAGCATTGTTACCTTAGAACCAATTTCCTCTACTATGCCAGATAGTTCCATGCCAGGAATAGTATGTTTTGGTTTAAAGAGACCGAACATGAGTTGGTAAAGTTTGGGTCGCCCTCTCACCAAGCTCCAGTCATAGTCGTTAATAGTGGTCGACTTTACTTTAATCAGAACTTCGTTTTCCTTGGGTATTGGTTTTTCAATTTCAGTGAATTTTAAAACCTCTTTAGGGTTTCCGTATGTAGTAAAGACAAGGGCTTTCATAGCTTTCAAATGGTGTTACATCTTAAAAATAGATGGCTAAACTGATTATTTGAAATTCTAGTGAAGAATACTCATTGAGTATTTTATATGTGGTTTTTAGGGCAGATGGATGGAAATGAAAAGGGTCTTAGTATGAATTATGGCTTTAATTTAGCTCCAGCGGAGCGGAATATTAATAGCGAAGCTTAATAAGCCCCACTAATTTATGTATTCCGTATAAGAGGTCTGGTAATCTCCTACAACTTCCCCTTCAAAAAGTCAGCAGTATAATTCCCCTCAATTTTAACCATTTCTTCGGGTGTGCCTTCAAAACATAGGTTTCCACCACTTTCACCACCTTCTGGACCCAGGTCTATAATCCAGTCGGCAGACTTAATCACCTCCATATTATGCTCAATGATAATGACCGAATCGCCCTGTTCTATCAAGGCGTTCATAGCTTTCAATAATTTCTGAATATCATGAAAGTGTAGCCCTGTGGTGGGTTCATCGAAAATAAAGAGGGTTTTTCCTTTGTCGGAATTTCCTTTGCCTAAGAAGAAAGCAAGCTTGACACGTTGTGCTTCACCACCAGAAAGCGTGTTTGAAGATTGTCCTAGTTTGATATAGCCTAAGCCCACATCCTGTAGCGGAAGCAGTCTTTCATAAAGCTTCTTTTGGTTATCCTCAAAAAAGGCAAGAGCTTCGTCAATGGTCATATTCAGAATGTCAGAAATATCCTTTTCCTGATACTTTACTTCTAAAACCTCTTGTTTGAAACGTCTTCCTTTACAGCTTTCACAGGTGAGTTTGACGTCGGCCATAAACTGCATTTCTATGGTTTGCTCTCCTTCTCCGGCACAGGCTTCGCATCTTCCTCCGTCTACATTAAAAGAGAAAAAAGCAGGTTTATAATCACGCTGTTTTGCCAAAGGCTGGTCTGCCATTAGGGCTCTTATGGCATCATAGGCCTTAATGTAAGTTACTGGGTTTGACCTGCTGGACTTCCCAATAGGGTTTTGGTCTACCATTTCCACCTGATTTATTCTGCTCAAGCTTCCAGTCAATGATTCATATTTTCCGCCATCTTGCGAGTATTCCCCTTTTTGTCTTGAAATAGCAGGATAAAGAATTTTTCTTATCAGTGTTGACTTCCCTGAGCCACTAACGCCTGTTACCACGCATAATACGCCAAGTGGGAATTTAACATCAACATTTTTAAGGTTGTTTTCTGTTGCTCCAGATAGCTTTAAAAAGTCAATTGCTTTTCTTCTTCTTTCAGGTACTAAAATATTGTCTTGACCTGAAAGGAAATTGATGGTGTGAGATTTGCTGCTTTTTCCTTTATGGGCTTTAATGCTTTCAAATGTTCCTTGAAAAACTAATTCGCCACCTAGATTTCCTGCATTTGGGCCAATGTCAATAATCTCATCGGCTTCTTGCATGACCTCTTCTTCATGCTCTACCACTATAACGGTATTGCCAATGTCGCGTAGCGACTTTAATACCGAAATAAGTTTCTGTGTATCTCTTGGGTGCAAACCAATGCTAGGCTCATCCAAAATGTACATGGAGCCTACTAAAGCGGAACCCAAAGAGGTAGCCAACTTTATACGTTGAAACTCACCACCAGAAAGGGTAGAGGTTAATCTATTTAAGGTAAGATATCCTAAACCCACTCTGTCAAGGTACTCTAAACGGTTTTTTATCTCTATTAGAATTCTTTTTGAAATCTCTACTTTGTTGCCTTCTAATTTGAGTTTGTCAAAAAGTGTTCTAGCCTTGTTTATTGGCATTAGCACCAAATCGGTAATAGAGTAACCATCTATTTTGACATACGAGGCGTCTTTTCTAAGCCTAGAGCCACGGCAGTCCGGGCAAACTGTTCTGCCTCGATACCTACTAAGCATAACACGGTACTGTACTTTGTAAGTCTTAGTTTCTAGGTCTTTAAAGAATGCGTTAAGTCCTTGAAAGTGCTCATTTCCTGTCCATACTAATTGCTGTTCTTCTTCCGTAAGGTCTTTGAACGCTCGGTGAATAGGGAAGTCGAAGTGGATGCCATTTCTTAATAAGGGAGCAAGCCAATCACTCATTCTTTCTGAACGCCAAGGGGCTATGGCTCCTTCAAAAAGTGAAAGAGATTTGTCTGGAATTACGAGGTCTTCATCTATTCCTAAAACCTTTCCAAAGCCTTCACAAACTCTACAAGCCCCATAGGGATTATTGAAAGTGAAGAGGTTGACACTAGGCTCTTCAAAAACAATTTCATCTAGTTCAAATTTATCAGAAAAGTACTTTTGCTCTTTCCCCATGATTTGAACAATACAAACTCCATTACTCTCAAAAAAAGCTGTTTGGATAGAATCTGACATTCTAAAAAGATTGTCTTCGTCAGGTTCTCCGTTTTCGTCAAACTTTACAGCGGCTCTGTCAATTAATATCAGAACATTTTCATGAGCTGCTTTTAATAAGGCCTCACTTTCTAAAACATCTTCTATCTGATGAATATCTTGATTTATCGAAACTCTGTTAAAGCCTTTTTTTAGAAGTAAATCAAGCTCAATAGGTAGGTTTCGGCCTTCAGCAATATTTAGTGGAGACAGAATCATTAATTTCTGACCTGCATCAAAACTGTGTATAAAATTACTTACGTCATGCACGCTGTCTTTTTTGACCTCTTTTCCTGAAACAGGGGAGTAGGTGGTTCCAGCACGGGCAAAGAGTAATTTCAAGTAATCATAAATCTCGGTAGTGGTTCCTACAGTAGAGCGAGGGTTTTTAGTACTTACTCGCTGTTCAATGGCAATGGCCGGAGAAACGCCTTTGATATAATCTACCTCAGGTTTTTCCATTCTGCCCAAAAACTGTCTGGCATAGCTACTGAGGCTTTCCACGTACATTCTTTGGCCTTCTGCATACAAAGTGTCAAAAGCCAATGAGGACTTTCCACTTCCAGATAAGCCAGTAACTACGGTAAGCTTATTCCTTTTAAAGGCTACATTAACGTTCTTTAGGTTATTAACTCGAGCTCCTTTGATGATAATATGCGTTCTAGGATCTAAGGCTTCAATATCTTGAAATTCAGGCATGCTTTTTTTGCAATAAAAATGAGGTCATTACCTATCTTTTGACAGGATTTGCAAATATAGGGATAACAAAAACTTGAAGTAAGGTATTGCTAATTATCTCCTCTACATTTAAACTATTAATTTACTTTTGTGACATGGAAAACAAAGCAGTTATTTTTGACATGGACGGTGTCATTTGCCACACAAACCCTTTTCATTCTAAAGCTTTTAGAGTGTTTTTTGAAAAAAGAGGCCTAAATCCTACTGATGAAGAGTTTGCCGAGCACATGTTTGGTAAAAGCAATAGCTATATTTTAAAGCACTTTCTTGGCAGAACTATAGAGGGAGAAGAGTTTACTCAAATGGAAGAAGAGAAAGAAGGTCTCTTTAGAGAAATATATGCAGACCACATAGAAACTATTTCAGGTTATATGGACTGGTTAAAAATGCTGAAAGCCGAAGGTTTTAAAACTGGGGTGGCTACTTCTGCACCAAAAGCAAACCTTGAATTAATAATGGGAAGGCTCGGCTTTGAACCTATGATGGAGTCAATTTTAGCTTCAGAAGATGTGACAGCTCATAAACCAGACCCACAGGTTTATTTAAAATCAGCAAACAATTTAGGCGTTGAACCAACGAACTGTGTTGTTTTTGAAGATTCATTTTCAGGGGTTTCGGCAGCTATAAATGCAGGAATGAAAGTGGTGGGCGTTTTAAGCAGCCATACCAAAGAAGAATTACCTCCATGTGATTTTCATATCAATGATTATTCAGAAATCAGTCTTGATATTTTAAATAAAATACGCTAATGCCTTCTATCCAACACATAGCTTTATACTGTTCTGACATTGAAAAAATGAGGGCTTTCTACCAAAAGTATTTTGATGCCAAAAGCAATGAAAAATACATCAATGCTAAAAAGGGATTCGAATCTTACTTTTTGAGTTTTGAGGAAGGTGCTAGTTTAGAAATTATGACAAAGGTGGGAATAGCTTCTGCCAATGAAGTGCCAGCTGAATATCTAGGTCTTACACATTTTGCTTTTTCTGTAGGTTCAGAAGAAAAGGTCAATGACTTGACCGAAACTTTACGTAAAGATGGTTTTGAAGTAGCGGGAGAGGTGAGATGGACAGGTGATGGCTTTTACGAAAGTGTAGTTTTAGATCCTGAAGGAAATAGATTAGAGATTACGATTTAAGTATCGATTAAGAAAAACAGTTTGCTAAACCACCTTACAAAAGACTTTTTTGGAAACCGACAAAGCCGAGCTATAGCTGTTGCTTTTATAGCAGTAGGGCTTTTGTTTGGTACTTGGGCTACTTTTATTCCCTTTATAAAAGAGAAATTTGCTCTCAACGATGCCGACTTAGGTTTGATTTTACTGAGTATGCCAATAGGCTCTGTCACCATGAATTTGGTAGGAGCGTGGTTGGTAGCTAAAATTGGTATGAAAACCACCACTATTTTAGGAATGATAGCCATGAGTTTAGCCTTTCTTATTCCATTAAATAGTTCGTCGGTTTATATGCTGCCTATCGGGTTATACTTGTGTGGTTCGGGTATTTCTATCACTAATATCGCCATGAATATGGGCGTAACCTGTATTGAAGCACATCATGATGTTAAAATTATGAGCACTTGCCATGGTATGTTTAGTGTGGGTTTGATGTTGGGCTCTATGTGTGCCAGTTTGGCCAGAGGTTTTGAATGGAACCCTGGTTTATATATGATAGGATTTTCTGGCATGATTATCATCTTCGCATTGTTGATTCGCCCTACTATTTTCAAAATTCAAGACGAAGTGGTTTCAGAAACAGCTATGCAATCAAAGTTTGTATTACCAAAAGGGACTTTCCTAGTCATGATTTTGATAGGTGTTTGTGGTAATATATCAGAAGGCACCATGGCCGATTGGTCTTCTGTTTTTATGAAAAATGTAGTGAATAGTAGTCCTTACTTTGTAGGTTGGGGTCTGGCTGGATATTCACTTTTTATGGCTTTGGGTAGGTTTTTTGGAGATAGTTTAATTCCAAAATTTGGAGCTAATAAAATTCTAATATATGGAGGTTTTATGGCTTCATTTGGAGTGGTAATTGCCATACTTTTCCCTACCACTTTATTTACAATTATTGGTTTTTCTATAGTAGGTGCGGGGGTTTCTTGTGCTGCACCTATTCTTTATGGAGCTTCTGCCAGAGTACCAGGGGTTTCTAAAGGTACTGGGTTAGCGGTGATGAACACTTTTGCTATGGGCGGCTTTATGGCAGGTCCGGTTTTAATAGGTTTTGTATCCCAAGCCACCAGTTTAAGTTGGGCTTTTTCTATTGTGATAATATTATCACTTGTTTCTGCCTATTTATCTTCGAAAATTAAGTTTTTCTAATTAGCGTAATTCAGTGTAAGCAAATTGATAACCTTGCTTTATTACCTCTTTAATATCATGCGAGTTGAAACCCGTTAGGTTGATATTGATAGGCTCTACAGGTCTAATCACTTTAAGTGATATTTTCTTATTGAGGGTGAAACCCGCAATAGAAACTAAACTTTCATTATAGTTTTCAGCCCACTCTATGTCGTTGTTTTCAAACTGATTGACAGAAATATCTTTGATTCTTTCAATCATAGAAAAGAAAGAACGATAGTTAATCGGCTCTAATTCTCGTGTTTTTGGGTGCGTTGCAATTGCATAAATCTCTGTAGCACCATCTTCAATTGCCTTTTTTAAAGGAACTACTTCACGCAGGCCTCCATCGAGGTAGGCTTGTCTGTGGTCACCACCAATCTGAATGGCGGGCATCATAATGGGAATGGAACTGCTGGCTCTTAGGTAATCTAAGAAATGCTGCTCCATGGGGTCGGCATAGTGCATTTTGCCCGTATTTACATTAACAGCACCTACTTTAAGATTTACTGGGCTACGTCGGAGGGTTGTTAAATTAATGTATTTTCTGAGCTTCTCGTGAAGCGGGTTTGTATCTAAAAGTCCGTCAAAACGACTTAAGAGCGTATCAATTCCTAACTGAAACCTAGACTTTAAAAGACCAATGTCGTCCGGCTTTGTAATATTTTCAATCCAGAACTGAATCAATTTTTTGTTTACTATATCCCAGTCAATTGTGCTAGTGTCAATATGCTGGCGTCCTGCTTCGTTAACTATAAACCCAGCGTTAAGAGCTCCTGCGGAAATGCCGTAAATCATCTCCGGTTTAAAGCCAGTTTCTAAAACAGCTTGGATAGCTCCTGCCTGCCAAGCCCCTTTTAATGACCCTCCACCAAGTACCAATGCCCTCATATTATAACTTTGCTATTAATAGGATTAAGAGAAGAAAAAATTGTACCAATTGACTGCTGTCTGTTTAAAAAATAAGTCTACCCGTAAAATTAGACTTTTGAATTGTAAAATTGCAATGCATTGACTTATATCGAACCATCCCATTCCGTTGAAATCTCATAAATGTCTATAAACATCAAAGACATCCAGGCCCCTATTGCTAGCGAAATGAAGGAATTTGAAAGCAAATTCCGGAATTCGATGAAGACCGACGTGATGCTTCTTGATCAAATCATGAAGTACATCATTCATAGAAAAGGCAAGCAAATAAGGCCAATGTTTGTATTCCTGACTGCAGGAATGTGTGGTGGTATTCAAGAAGCCACTTACAGAGGAGCCTCTTTAATAGAACTTTTGCATACAGCCACTTTGGTACACGACGATGTGGTGGACGACTCTAACTACAGACGTGGTTTTTTCTCTATAAATGCACTTTGGAAAAATAAGATAGCGGTGTTGGTAGGTGATTACCTATTATCTAGAGGTTTGCTTTTAAGTGTTGATAATGGGGATTTTGATTTGTTAAAGTTGGTTTCTACAGCTGTCAAAGAAATGAGTGAGGGAGAACTGCTTCAAATTGAAAAGGCTAGGAAATTAGATATATCAGAAGAAATTTATTTTGATGTAATACGTCAAAAGACGGCCTCACTTATAGCTTCCTGCTGTGCTGTAGGTGCTGCTTCTGCCGGTAGTTCATCAGAGGTAGTAGAAAAGTGCAGACTTTTAGGTGAGAAAATTGGTATGGCCTTTCAAATTAAAGATGACCTTTTTGATTACGGAAATGCTGAAATAGGTAAACCAACAGGTATTGATATCAAGGAAAAGAAAATGACGCTTCCGCTCATTTATGCTTTAAATCATGCTGATAGAAGTACTAAGAATAAGATTATCAATTTAGTAAAAAGACACTCAAATAAACCCGCTAAGGTGAGTGAGGTTATAGAATTTGTGAAACAAAGTGGCGGAATAAGCTATACGCAAAATGCCATGATGAATTATATGAATGAAGCCAATGATATTTTAGCTTCTTTTCCCGATTCTGACTATAAAACCGCTTTAATTGGTCTAGTTAGATTTACAATTGAAAGAACTAAATAAATTGGTAGTTTTGAACTTTCAATAATTAATGAAAGATATGTCTACACATTTAAGCCTATCAATTACTTAATAGATATAGTCACGGTGTTTTTTTTACATTTGCAGAAAAAAATAATCATCCGTGAACAAACTAGTTACCCTTTTCGCATTCCTTGTTTTGAGTAGTTGTGCTGCTCAATCTCCTAAGATATCCTCAGCTGAAAATTCTAAACCAAAGTTGGTAGTAGGAATTGTGGTTGATCAAATGAGGTATGAATACCTCTATAGATTTCAAAAGCAATACGGAGAAGGCGGTTTTAAACGATTAATGGCAGAGGGTTTTAACTGCAAAAACAATAATTATCATTATGCATCTACTGTAACGGGTCCAGGTCACGCTCATGTTTACACAGGTAGCGTACCAGCTGTTTCTGGAATAGTTGGTAATGATTGGTTTGATAAAGCAAGTGGTAAAGACATGTATGTAGCTGCTGATAGTACTGCTTCTACTGTGGGAGAGGGTTCAGAAAGAGCGGGGAAGATGTCTCCTAATAATTTAAAAGTTACTACGGTTACAGACCAATTAAGGATATCAAATCAGTTTCAGTCTAAAGTAGTGGGAGTAGCTATAAAAGATAGGGGAGCTATTCTGCCAGCTGGCCATACAGGTGATGCTTATTGGTACGATTCTTCCACTGGAAACTGGATTACGAGTACACATTACGGAAATAAATTACCAGCTTGGGTACAGGCCTTCAATGATAAAAATGTGGCAGAAGAGTATGCCACTAAAACATGGGAAACATTATATCCGATAGAAACTTATACAGACTCTGAGGAAGATAAGCAGCCTTATGAAAACCGTTTAAATGGTCAAAAGGAAGCTATTTTCCCTCATACTTTTACGGTGGGTTCTATAGCTTCTACGCCATGGGGAAACACCATGACTCTTGATATTGCTTTAGAGGCATTAAAAAATGAGTCGCTTGGGCAAGATGAGATTACAGATTTCTTGGCTATTAGTTTTTCTTCACCAGATTACGCTGGACACGCTTTTGGACCTCAGTCAAAAGAAATTCAGGATATGTATATCAGGTTAGACTTAGAAATGGAACGTTTGCTTAACACTTTAGATGCCGAGGTGGGGAAGGGGGCATATACTTTATTCCTTTCTGCTGACCATGCGGTGGCTGAAATTCCTGCATTTATGAAAAAGCATGATGTACCTGCTGGTTTATTTTTAGGTGGTGAAGTTACTAAAGAGGCTAATGCTATAATTTCAAAAGCTTACGGAGAAGGGGAGTGGATTTTGAGTTTGAAAAACTATGAATTCTACCTTAATAGAGTTTTAATGGCGGAAAAAAATATTACGGTAGACCAAATTAAGAATTTGATAGCTCCAGTGTTAAGCATGCAAGAGGGTATTTACTCTGTAATTAACTTAGAAAGTTTAGGTAATGATAATATTCCTCCTTTTTATAAAGAGAAAATTCAAAACATCTACAACCCAAAAAGAAGCGGTGAGATTATGGTTTTGGTAGAGCCAGGTTGGTTTCACGGTTACGGAACGCGTGGAACTACCCACGGAACTATGTGGGCTTATGATACGCACGTGCCTTTATTATTTTTTGGGAATGGTATTAAACATGGAGAAACTACAGACCCTACTTATATTTCCGATATAGCACCTACAGTTAGTCAGTTATTAAATATTCAGGAGCCAAACGGTTCTGTAGGAACACCTCTGAAGGCGGTTTTAAAATAAATGGGCGTTTCTTTAAATCAAATAGCATTGGTAGTGGCTGATTATGATGACGCCATTCAATACTATACAAATGTTTTAGACTTTGAACTTTTGGAAGATACAGTCCTATCTGAAACTAAAAGATGGGTAACTGTTTCTCCAAAAGGGGAGAACTCGTGTAGATTGTTGCTAGCTAAAGCTTCTAATGAGGAACAATTAAAGGCTATTGGAAATCAAACTGGAGGAAGAGTGTTTCTGTTTCTTTACACCGATAATTTTGAGGTGCAATACGAAAAGCTAATGAAGCATCAAGTCAAAATCACTAGAGGACCTATTGAAGAGCCGTATGGCAAAGTATTGGTCTTTGAAGATGTTTATGGCAACCTTTGGGATTTGATAGAGCCTATTGAACGGAATTGATTTTACACAGTTTCTGCATCTTCCTAAATTTAGCAACTATGACTTGGATATACTTTTTAGATTTATTTGGTACTTGTGTTTTTGCTATTTCAGGAGTTTTAATGGCCATCGAAAAGCGTTTTGACTTAGTTGGTACACTTATCATTGGTTTTGTGACCGCGGTTGGTGGAGGTACACTCAGAGATTTGTTGATAGGACGCTCGCCAGTGGGGTGGCTTAATGACCGGAATTACATGCTAGCCATATTGATAGGTTATGTTATTGCCTATGTTTTTTATAAACGAGTCTTAAGGTTGAAAAAAGGGATGTTTCTATTTGACACCTTGGGAATAGGTGTATTCACTATTATAGGTGTTAAAATAGCTGCCGAGTATAACCTCAGAGTAGAAACTTGTATTATGATGGGCGTAATTTCTGCTTGTTTTGGTGGTGTTATTAGAGACGTTTTGACTAACGAGATTCCATTGATTTTCAGAAAAGAGATTTACGCTGCGGCTTGTTTACTTGGGGCCGTTATTTACATCATTATGCAGCAATTCTGTCCTATTGAGAACGTGAATGTCATGGTTTCTATGGCCATCGTTTTTATAGTTAGATATTTATCCTTTAAAAACGGTTGGACTTTAAACTTAAAAAAGTTTGATGATTTAAATGGTTTTGGAAGTGGCGATAAATAGTTAGTCAAAAAAGGGTTGTGTTCTTTCTATCATTATTTTTTTATCTCTTATATGAGATCTGTGTTCTATCAGAAAATCGCGGAAACTTTCCATCTCTAAGATCATACTGTCAAAATCATAGGTGGAAGCTTGGTAGGTTTCCACGTATATGTTTTCAAAATCACAGATGATATATTCCATGCTCTTAAATCCTGCGTCAATCAAACTGTAGAGGTAAAGCGTTTGATAATTGAAATCATGCCTGCCAGCTTTATGATTCGCTGTAGACTTTAGGTCAATCACCCTCGCTTCCCCCAGTACATCGGCATAGCCATAAAATTTGATGTTTTTATGCTGGAAAGATAGTAATTGTTGCGTTTTGCGTCTTTTTGGAAGCAAAGAGGCAGCTTCTTCTATGAGCTGTGGCTCAAAATTTCCTGGTTTATTTTTAACCACAGCACTCTCAAAAGAAATACCTTTTTTGAACTTTGCCAATATAATAGGGTCAGTTTCTGGAACTCTATTGATTCTGTTCAGAAGCTTCGTTTTATTTTCTTCTGATGGGTATTTAAGATATCTGTGATACTCGTTTAAAAGCGTGGGGTAAAAGTTGAAGTTAAGCATTATCGAACTAGCTCAGCGGCTCCAAAAACACCCGCACTGTCGCCTAGTTTAGGTTTTAAGAAAACCGTTTCTACCTTTCTTTTATTAAAAATGAAATTCTCAATCTCCTTTACACCTTCCGTATAAATTTCTTCAATGTTACTAACACCACCACCTAGTACCACCACATCTGGGTCAAGTACATTTATAATATAGTGAATAGCCTTACCAAAGGACTTAAAGAGCCTTTGAAGCGTAGCTGTGGCATGTTCATCAGTATTTGCTCTATACCTATCTACTATCTCTTTTAAGCCCCTTTTCTCACCAGAAATACTGGCATAAAACCTTTCTAAGGCTGGGCCAGAAAAAATATTTTCATTACAGCCCACTTTACCACAGTAGCACGGTGTTTGGTCATCTCCTAAAACGTTATGTCCCCATTCCCCACCAATACCATGCTTGCCACCAATGATTTTTCCATTGACCACCACGCCACCGCCAACTCCCGTACCCATAATTACACCAAAAACTACTTGAGCATCTGGATATTTATCAGGCACTATACCCATGGTAGCTTCTGCCAGGGCAAAACAGTTGGCGTCATTTGCCATTTCTATTTTTACGCCTAGTAGAGCGGCTAAATCCTTTTTCATAGGCTGTTCATTCATGCAAGTGGTGTTGCAGTTTTTCATGGTTTGAAGGCCAGGGTCTAAGGTGCCGGGTGTACTGAAACCAATAGCTTCAGGGTTTACGCCAGTTTTTTTACTTAAACCATCTATAAGCTTTTTGATTTGAGATAAAATATGGTCGTACCCTTGGTTGGCTTCTGTAGGAACTCGTTCTCTAATTAGAATTTCGTCTGTTTTAGCATTTATCACAATGCCCTCTATTTTAGTACCTCCAAGGTCAACACCCCATACATATCTTTCCATCTCCTTATTTTTCGTCTGTTTTTGAATAAACAAACATAATATTAATCTTCTAAAATCTAAGGTTTATGTATGCTGCAAATAAGATTTTACTTGAGGGTAGGGCGTTTTTGTTTCGAAGAAAGGCAGGGTGTTATTCCAAATACCTAAGAATAATGAATGAAATCTAGGAGAAAATAATTGTAGACTTTGAAATGATTAAAAACATTTCAATCTTTAGCCACGATAAAAATAAACCCAATGAAACGAATAGCTTTTTTTCCTGGTTCTTTTGACCCGTTTACTAAAGGTCACGCAGATATTGTTGAAAGAGGATTGAAGCTTTTTGATGAAATTGTTATTGGCATTGGCTATAATCCTGCAAAGAAACGGTATTTTCCTTTGGATGTAATGGTGGGCGTTATAAAGGGTGCTTTTAATAATGATGAACGTATAAAGGTTATTAACTATAATGACCTTACGGCTAAAGTTGCCAAAAACTATGGAGCCCAGTACTTAATAAGGGGTTTGAGAAATACCACCGATTTTGAGTATGAGAATACTATAGCACAAGTTAATAGACAAATAGTAAACGGTTTGGAAACTGTTTTCCTTATTACCTCACCTGAGTTGGCTCCTATTAGTTCTAGTATTGTGAGAGAGCTACATTCCTTTGGAGTAGATGTAAGTAATTATGTTCCCTATCCTTTAGAAAAGCTCAACTCCTGAGAAAGCATGTTTTTTGCCACATTCAAGATAGAAGGGTAGCTTTTGAAAAGTGCCTTGTACATTTCAGAGGCATTCATCCATTTGACATCGTCTATTCCCTCATTTTCTTGGGGAGCCATATGTGCATCAGAAATTAAACGCATTTCATACCAATAGGTACGTTTTAATACACGTTGATTTTTATGTAAGTATGTGTGATAAGAAATGTAGTATTTATCTATTAAGGCCACTTTAACGTTGCATTCTTCTTCTACTTCTCTTAAAGCAGTTTCTCTTATAGTTTCACCTTTTTCAGCTTTGCCTTTAGGAAAGTCCCATTTTCCAAGTCTGTGGATCATTAGGATTTTATTTTCCTTATTAAGGACTAGACCACCAGCAGCGTTAACTATTTTGTATTCGGCAAAAATAGTCTCTTTAGCATCTTCTATATTGTTGACAAGAAAGGTTACACTTTTAAAGTCGAATTTTTTTATTTCTTTAATTGCTCTAAAGAAAGCAGTTAGTATTTCCGCTTTGGCATCAGGAATTAGCACTTTTTTTCGCCATTCTTTTAGGCCGCTTATCATGCCGATATCGCTAATAATTGTGTCAAACTTCTTGTTGACACCCTCTTGACCGTCTACTAAATGTATTGGTCTGTCATTGATAAATATGACCATTGTTCCTTTTTGTTTGGGTGCAAAAATAGGGTTTGGTATATTAGTGCAAGCTTTATTTCTAAAATATTTAATTTATATCTAGTAAAGCGGTTCACATTTGTATTATTTTGCAATTCAATAACAGAGCATTACGCCCCCAAAGGGCTTCATGAAGCTTAATGGAAATAGTAATTTTATTAATTCTGATTTTAATCAATGGGGTATTTTCGATGTCGGAAATTGCCTTGATTTCTTCCCGAAAAACTAAATTAGAAATAGCCGCAAAAAATGGTGATAAAAGGGCAGAATCTGCCCTGAATCTTGCTAGCTCACCAAATAAATTCTTAAGTACAGTTCAGATAGGCATCACCTTGATCAGTATCTTCACTGGTATTTATTCTGGTGATAGGTTAGGTGCTTATATTTTACCTGTATTAGAGCAGATACCGGGAGTAGCTACTTATGCAGATACCATTGCAGTAGTAATAATTACCATATTGGTAACCTTTCTTTCTCTAATTTTAGGGGAATTAGTGCCTAAGAGAATTGGATTAGCAGCCCCGGAAAGTATTTCTATGACAATGGCTGCTCCTATGATAGCTCTTTCTAGAGTGACCTCTCCATTTATTTGGTTACTTAGCAAAACATCTAAATTCCTTTTTGGTCTTATCGGAATAAAGGAATCAGATAATTCTATCACTGAAGAAGAGATCAAGTCAATGGCTAAAGAAGGTGCCACAGGTGGTTCTATTGAAGAAATAGAGCATGAGTTGGTTCAAAATGTTTTTCATCTTGGCGACAGAAAGATTACTTCTTTAATGACAAATACCAATGAGGTGACCTTTTTAGACTTAGATGATACACCACATGAGAACAGAAAGAAAATTATAGCTTCTCGTCATTCGGTTTATCCTGTGTGCAATGATGGTATAAACAATATGGTAGGTCTACTTTATGTGAAGGACTTATTAGGGAAATCATTAAGCACAGAGCTTAAGAATTTAGAATCAAGCCTTAGAGAGTGTCTTTTTATACCTGAGAATAATCTGGGTTATCAAGTTTTAGAAAAATTCCAGCAAGAAAGACGTCATTTTGGGGTGATTGTAGACGAATACGGTAATGTTCAAGGTGTGGTCACGATGAATGATATTTTGGACGCATTAGTAGGAGATATATCAGAAACAAACGAGTTTGAATTTGAGATCTTTAAAAGAGATGATGGTACTTTTTTAATTGATGCCTCACTGCCATTTGATGAATTCTTACAAGAGTTTGAGGTGGAGATAAATAATAGGAAAGACTACCAAGGTTTCGATACCATGGGTGGTTTTGCTTTGGAAATATTACAAGAAATTCCAGAAACGGGAGACCATTTCGATTGGGAAAACTTCCGTTTTGAAATTGTTGACATGGATAAAAACCGAGTTGACAAGATTCTTGTCACTTTAATAGACGAAATAGAATAGAACTACTGAATGACTACTGCTAGAAAAATTGCCAATATCTTATTAGAAACAGAAGCTGTAAAACTTAGCCCGAATGCACCATTCACATGGAGCTCAGGGTGGAAATCACCAATTTACTGTGACAACCGTATAACGCTTTCTGATGTAGAAGGACGTACTTTTATTAAGAAAGCATTAGCTAAAGCCATTAAAAAGCATTTTCCTGAAGTGGATTTGGTAGCTGGTGTGGCTACAGCGGGTATTGCTCAAGGTGCTTTAGTGGCAGATTATTTAAAAATTCCTTTTGCCTATGTTAGGCCAAAACCTAAAGAGCATGGCATGGGAAATCAGATAGAAGGGAAGATAGTTAAGGGACAAAAAGTAGTAGTCTTAGAAGATTTAATATCAACGGGTGGCAGTTCGCTAAAAGCGGTAGAAGCTTTAAGAGCGGCGGGTATTGAAGTAATAGGAATGATTTCTGTATTTACCTATGGCTTAAAAATAGCTGGGGTAAACTTCCAAGAAGCTGATGTACCGTTAATAACATTGAGTAATTATAACTTCTTAATAGACGAAGCTCGCAAGCAGCAGTATGTTAAAGAAGAAGACATAGCTTCTCTAAAAAAGTGGAAACGTAGTCCTGAAAAGTGGGGTAACTAATTCTTAGAGTTTTAGTACAAACTCTTCGGCTAACTTCTTTAAACCTTCAAAAGTATCGTTTCTAAGCCTCAAGCCAGACTTCATTTGCTCTGTTTTAAGGGTTAGTCCTCTTTCGCCTGGCATTCTTACGGGCTGATTGGGGTGTGCAGCTTTGCTTGCCAAAGATTGTTCTTTTAAATGCTCCATTTCTCGTTTGAAATAACTGTCGCCTGAAAATTTCTTTGGGTTAATAACCTGAATAAAGGCTGATGCACCCCATCTACCAGGTTCGCTGCTTCTTCCATGTCCGCCAAGGGCCGATGTCATGGCTTCTATCATTATTCCTAAAGCAAATCCTTTATAGCCAGAGTCTAGTCCGCCTAAAGGTAATATAGTGGACGGTTCATCTTCAAAGAATGTTTTGGCATCTGTAGTGGCTTTACCATCTGCTGTGATAAGCCATGGATACTCTAAAGGCTCATTAGTTTTGTTTTTTTGATGAATTAAGCCGTTTGAAGTGGCAGACATACTTACATCAATAATAAGTGGCTGCGTTTCGGTAGGAATGCCAAGAGCTAAAGGATTTGGACTATAAACACCTGTGGTTCCACCAAAAGGAGCAACGGTTTTATTATCTGGGTCAGAGCAGGCTATAATAGCCATATTGCCGTTTTGGGTAGCCTCTTCTAAATATGCTGCCAAACATCCAATGTGAGAAGATTTTTGAATAACCACGGTACCTACACCATTTTCTTCAGCCATTAAATCGGCTTTCTGAATTCCTTTTTCTATCAACCAAGGACCTGTTAAATATTTTCCATCCCAAAGTTCAGAACTCGCTGCACTATTAAGTATATCATAACTACCATTTATTTCCATGCTTCCACTTTTAATGTGCTCTATGTAGGGCATAGTAAGCTGTAAACCGTGCGTTCTATGACCTAAAAGCTCTCCTTCTAAGAGTATTTTAGTCGTAGTTAATGCTTTGTCGTTTGGAAGGTTTACCTTTTTGAAAAGGCTTAGTAGGAAGTTCTCTGCTTGGGTATAGGTCAGGGTTGAATTCATAGCCCGAAATTATAAATAAGTAAGCAAAAGGCACAAAAAAAGTCAGCCGATAATCGACTGACTTTAATTTTATAAGATAATTATCTTACTTATTTCGCAACTTCAATGGCCGCTTGACGAGCATTGATAGTTTTGCCGTCCATGCCAGAGATAACTTTATTTACATCTCTTTCTGGTACTTCCACAAAACTGAATTTGTCATACATATCAATTTGACCAATCACTCTACCAGGTATTTTTGCTTCGGCTGCTAAGGCTCCCACTATGTGGTTTGGTGATACATGGTCTTTCTTTCCAAGGTTGATGAACAAACGAACCATTCCTGGCTCTCCAGAACCATTAGCACCTCTGTGAGGTCTACGGCCACCTTCTCTTTCACCTCTATCTCTATTTCTTCCACCACGGTCTCTGCTTTCAAAATCACGCTCACGACCGCCTCTTCTTTCAAAACGTCCGCCGCCTCTTCTGTCGCCGCCACGGTCACCTCTGTCTCTGTCTCTTCCGCCTCTGCCACGTCCGTCAGAAAGGTCATCGCCTCCTTGGGTTGTTTTGCTAAGGTCTAATTGCATTTTCATTAAGGCAGTAACTACCTCAGCCGTGCTATGTCCGTTTTCTGTAAGTGCATCTATAATAGCTTCGTATTCTTGATTTCCTTCTTCAGAAATATGAGAAACTATTTTCTCCATGAAATTCTTCGTTTGAATTTCTTTCATGTCTTGCTTCGTAGGCACTTTACCTTCTGTAATAGGCACTTTAGTGTATCTTTCTAGCTCTCTTAGTTTATTTCTGTCTCTGTTAGAAACAAATAAGAAGGCTTTACCTTTATTACCCGCACGACCTGTTCTACCAATACGGTGAACATAGTATTCTGTATCTAAGGGAACGTCATAGTTAAAAACGGCATCCACATCATTTACATCAATACCTCTGGCTGCTACATCAGTAGCACAAAGGATAGTGCAATTTTTGTTTCTGAATTTATTCATAACCTGATTTCTAGCCGATTGGCTCAAATCTCCATGAATAGCTTCAGCTTTATAACCTCTGTCTTGAAGTTCCATAGTTACTCTGTCTACCATCGCTTTGGTATTACAGAAAACCAACATCAATTGCAGGTCATTTACATCAATCAAACGACACATTAACTCAGTTTTTGAGTCACGTCTTACGTTATAGTAAGTTTGCTCAATATTATCGTTTGTAACCTCTTTTTTAGTTATCTTGATAATTTCAGGATTGTTCTGAAATCTCTTTGTAATGCTCATGATATCACGAGACATGGTAGCAGAGAATAAAACAGTTTGTCTTTCTTCTGGAGCAAAAGATAATATTTTTTCTATATCATCTCTAAAACCCATGTTAAGCATCTCATCTGCTTCATCTAAGATAAGCATTTTCAATGTTTCCAACTTAAGCGTTTTACGCTCAATGTGGTCCATGATTCTACCAGGAGTACCTACTACTATATGTGCACCTTTTTTTAGGTCACGAAATTGTCTTTCATAAGACTCGCCACCGTAGATAGAGGTTACTAAAAGTCCTTTCTTGTATTTTGATAATTGATAAATCTGCTCCTTAACTTGCAGTGCAAGTTCTCTAGTAGGACACATGATCAATACTTGTGTGAATCTATCTTCAACATCAATGGCTTCAATAGCCGGAATACCAAAGGCAGCTGTTTTACCAGTACCTGTTTGTGCCTGACCTATCATGTCAGTACCTTTCATTACCACCTCAATGGCGGCTGATTGAATTGGGGAGGCTTCTGTCCATCCCATTTCTTCCACTGCCTTTAATATATAATCAGACACAGGAAGTTCGTTAAACTTTACAGTTTGCATACGCTTTTTGCATGACTGCCCAGCTAGCAGCCTATATTTTTAATTGTTTTTTGGAGACGATTGCGACACGCCCTTTCGTGAACATCACGGTTAAACCCGTTGCCTGCTCTGAAAGGAATTTTTGGACGAAAATAGGTACATTAAATGTGTACTGCCGCTGTCAGAGAACTCGAACGAGTCTTAAATCGAGTGCAAAAGTAAGGTTTTAATTTTTCTCTTGCAAACCTGTAGTGAAAGACCTTGCTTTAGTGCAGTTCTTTTATTTTTTAATCCAATTAAAACCATTTTCTGGTAAATTGGTGAAGTTGATATGCTCTAAAGACTTAGTTTCTAATGTGAAACCTTTTAAAACCATAGCATCGCTGTTATAGTAGCTTTCTTCATTTAATTTGACCGCTAGGCTTTCAAAATAATTATTTCCATCAAGCTGAATATTGCAAAGCCCCTTATTAAGTATGTCTAGGTTTTGGATTCTACAATTATATAGTCTTAAAGCATTGCTGTTATTCTCAATGGTCATGTCTCTTTGTTCAAAGTCAGCCATGATTATTTGAGAAACATTACTTCTTATATACTTCAGAGAAGGTAAAAAGAGGTTGATGTTTTTCCTGACACGTAATTCGTCTGTGGTACGAGGCGTTTTATCTGTATAAATAAAGAGTGTATCTTCTCTAGGCTCAAGGTGTACGTATTTCTGATAGGTTTTATGAATTTCAATGCTAGGCTTAATGTACTGTCTGATATTGACTTTCATTCTTCCTAAATCACACTTTATAACTACGGCTTTAATATCTTCCAAGTCAAATTTAGTGTAGGGCTCTACCAATTTGACCGGAGGCTTTTGACCAGTTTCGGGTTGTTCTAATCTTCCACATGCCTGTAGTGACAGAATTAGGAGAAAAAGTGCAGACTTTGAAAAAAAAAGTTTCATATAGAATAGATGCGTTTCCAAAGCTAAGGATTTAAAAAGTAAGATGCCTACATTTGCTGCCTATTGATACATTTATAATTGCATGCAAAAAGTACTATTTATTGACCGTGACGGTACCATCATAAAGGAACCGATAACTGATTTTCAAGTGGACTCGCTAGAAAAGCTTGAGTTTCTCCCTAAATCACTTTCTAATTTAAGAAAAATCGCAAATGAGACCGATTTTGAATTGGTGATGATTACCAATCAAGACGGCTTAGGAACGGATTCTTTTCCAGAAGATACCTTTTGGCCAGCACATCAAAAAATGATGACCACTTTAGAGGGTGAAGAAATCCACTTCAAAGAAGTTTTCATCGACAGAACTTTTGAGCATGAAAATGCTGAAACTCGCAAGCCAAGAACTGGGCTTTTGACGCAGTATATTGATAATCCTGATTATGATTTGGCGAATAGCTACGTGCTAGGCGATAGACTATCTGATATTCAATTAGCCGTAAACCTAGGTGCAAAAGGTATTTTGATAGCGGATGAGGCGAAAGAAGAAGCTACGGATGGTCAAAAGAATGCTATAGCTTTAATAAGTAGCGACTGGGATAAAATTCATGAGTTTTTGAGACTGCCTCAGAGGAAAGCAGTTATACAGAGAGATACTAAAGAGACTAAAATTTATGTCAATCTGAACCTAGACGGAACAGGTAAGGCTAAGATGGATACAGGCTTAGGTTTCTTTGACCATATGTTAGACCAGCTGGCGAAGCACTCAGGTGCCGACATTGAAATTACTGTAAAAGGAGATTTACATATTGATGAGCATCATACCATAGAAGATACGGCTTTGGCTTTAGGAGAAGCTTATTTAGAGGCACTAAAAGATAAAAGAGGTACTAACCGTTATGGTTTCTTATTACCTATGGATGAGGCCTTAGCTCAGGTAGCTATTGATTTTTCAGGAAGACCATGGCTGGTTTGGGATGCTGACTTTAAAAGAGAAAAAGTAGGTGAAATGCCTACGGAGATGTTTATGCATTTCTTTAAGTCTTTTTCCGATGCATCTAAATGTAACCTAAATATTAAATGTGAGGGTGATAATGAGCATCACAAAATTGAAGCTATCTTTAAAGGATGGGCAAAGGCCATAAAGATGGCGGTAAAAAGAGATATTAATGCCATGGATAGCCTGCCAAGTACTAAAGGTGTATTGTAAGAATTAGTCAATTAAATCATAAAGTAAAAATGGAATTATTTAAGATACTGACCATGCTGGTGGTTATTTCAGCACTTTTCGGTTACATCAATGTTCGTTTTTTGAAGTTGCCTACTACCATCGGATTGATGATAATGGCTTTGGTATTTTCATTAATTATGATTTTGCTTCAGTTTATTTATCCTGATTTGGTTCATTATGCACGAGACATCATGGCCGAAATTGACTTTACTACCGTCCTCATGGATGTCATGCTTTCCTTCCTGCTTTTTGCAGGAGCACTGCATACTAATGTAGGCATGATAAAACAGGAGAAGGGAACCATTGGGATGTTTGCTTTAGTGGGAGTTTTTATCTCTACTTTCTTAATCGGAGGTGCCGTATATTACCTGTCAATGGCTTTAGGTTTACACACTGATTTGGTCTATTGTTTGCTTTTTGGAGCTTTAATTTCGCCTACAGACCCAATTGCGGTTTTAGGAATTATGACAAAAGCCAACGTGCCTAAAAAGATAGAAATCAACATAGTAGGGGAGTCGCTTTTTAATGATGGTGTAGGTGTAGTGATATTTTTTACCATATTAGAAATTGCAAGACTTGGGGTAGATAATGTTACCGCAATGGATGTGGCTACGCTATTTGTTCAAGAGGCCGTTGGTGGTATATTGTTTGGGTTGGGCTTAGGTTTCCTAATGTTTAAATTGCTGAAAAGTATTGACGATTATGAGGTAGAAGTAATGATTACACTTGCCTTAGTGATGGGTGGCTATTTCTTAGCTCAGCAGCTCCATACTTCTGGACCTCTTGCTATGGTAGTGGCAGGTTTGTTTATGGGTAGTAGCGGAATGAAACAAGATTCTATGAGTGAGACTACAGAGCTTTATGTTGACAAATTTTGGGAGTTGGTCGATGTTTTGATGAACGCCGTTCTTTTTGTTTTGATAGGTTTAGAGATATTGATTTTAGAATTCCATACTAACTATTTTATTGCAGGAGCAGCTTCTATTGTTATTGTACTTTTAGCTAGGTATCTTATTATTACAGTTTTATTGAAATTCTCAAAAAACTGGGTCTCAGTAGATAAAGCTCCCTTATTGCTTACTTGGGGAGGCTTACGTGGTGGCTTGTCTATAGCTATGGCACTATCTTTACCTTCAGAATGGGAGGCCAAACCGTATATTGTTTTCATAACTTATTGCGTTGTATTATTCTCGATTATAGTGCAAGGGCTAACCCTTGAAAAGCTTGTGAAAAGAATCTACAAAGCGTAAAAGTTTGTATTTTGCATAATAATTATTGAAAGTAACCAGTTAGTAAACCAACTCTTAAAAATCCTTTTTAAATGCTGAAAATGCTTTTACTTCAAATTCCGGCGGAAGTAGGAATGGACTCTACACTTACGGCTTCTGTCGATAGTATCAATTATTTTGAATTACTTCTAAAAGGTGGGGTAGTTATCTATCCTATTATGATATTGCTTTTTGCTACTTTTTATCTGATGGCAGAGCGATATTTATTTATCAAAAGTGCCTCCAAGATAGACTTTGGTTTTTTGAGGTCGCTTAAAGATAATATACTTAGAGGCGATATGCGTTCAGGTATTTCTCTTTGCAAAAGTACTAATCTACCTATTTCTAGAATTTTAGAAAAAGGAATGTCGAGAATAGGAAGACCTGTTAAGGATATCGAAAGTGCGATGGAAATTCAATCAAACTTAGAGATTTCTAAAATGGAGAAAAACATGGGCTATTTAGGACTTATAGCTGGTGTGGCTCCTACCTTAGGTTTTGTGGGTACTATCTCTGGTATTATTAGAATTTTCTACGAAATATCTGTTACAGGAAATTTCTCTATTGAAACCATATCAAATGGTCTTTATGAGAAAATGATTTCAAGTTTCTCTGGATTGGTGGTAGGTTTAATAGCCTATGCTGCTTATCACAGTATTAACATGATGACAGATAAATTCAGTATTAACCTTCAGGCTACCGTAATGGATTTCTTGGATACACTGAACGAGCCTGCATCTTAAAACACTGACAACATGAAACTAAAAAGACAGCGAAGATTTCATGCCGAGGTTCAAACTTCTGCATTAAATGATATCATGTTCTTCTTGTTATTGTTCTTTTTAATTGTGGCCACATTGGGTAGTCCTAATGTAATTAAGCTTATGCTTCCGCAATCCGACGATTCTACGCATGATGTAAGTAAAGCACCCGTAAATCTGTCAATAACAGAAGATAAATTATATTATATAGACCGACGGGCCGTTCCGTTTCCTGCTCTAGAGCAAGCTCTTTTAGAGTCAACCGAAGGAATGGAAGAACCAACCGTAATCTTAAGAGCGGCATCAAGCCTTACTATTCAAGACTTGGTAGATGTTATGGGAATGGGAGCGAGGCTCCGGATAAGGATGGTACTAGCAACAGAGCAGAATTAGCGAGCCAATTAGAATATATTAAAAAACCGAATCGTCTCTGATTCGGTTTTTGTGTTTTGCGAACTCACATTTAAATAAGTTTACTCCTTTATTAAAGGCTCATCAAATCCTTAAACTTAATAGCCTGCCTTCTTGAAATCTCTATTTTTTCCCCACCTGGGCCTATTTCTCCTCCTTTTAAGTTGACCAGTAAACCTCCAGAAAACCAAGGTTCTATTTTGTCAATATAATTGAGGTTAATAATATGTTTTCTGTTTGCTCTGAAATAGACTTTAGAATCAAGGCGTTCTTCTAGACTATTTAGTGATTTGAGAATCATAGGTTTTTGGTCATCAAAGTGTAATCTGACGTAATTCCCCATAGACTCAAAAAGTCTCACCTTTCCCAATCTTACAAACCAGCATTTTTCACCATCTTTAACAAAAACTTGGTCGTGTACAGTTAATTCAGCCTCCGTTTCTCTAGAATCTTCCTTTTTACTCTTTTCTATAACCTCTTCAATCTTTTGAATAGCCTCTGCCAACCTTGGGCTGTCAATAGGTTTCATGATATAGTCTAAGGCATTAAATTCAAAAGCTTTTAATGCATACTCGTCATAAGCGGTGGTGAAAATAACTTCGGGAACGCTGTCTTCAAGGGCTTCCAAAAGTTCAAAACCGTTTTTACCAGGCATCTGAATATCTAAGAATAATAAGTCAGGATGCATTTCTTCTATCATAGGAATAGCCTCGTCGGCATTCGCTGCTTCACCTATTACAGTGATTCGCGGAAACTCTTCTAGTAACCTTTTTAGCTCGTTACGTGCTAGTCTTTCGTCATCTACTACTATTGCCCTCATATTTTTTATAATTGATGGTCTAACGGAATCCTTATTTCGGCATTCACCGTCAAATGGTTTTCTTGAAATATTTTAAAGTCGCTTTTGTTACCGTAAAGCAAATGAAGCCTTCTTTTGGTGTTTTCCAAACCAAAACCTCCTGAAGAAGATTTTGAATCTGTTCCTTCTAGCTTACCGGTATTTCTAATTCTAATGATTAATACTTTTCCTTCTAATTGAGATGAAATTTCTATAAAACCCCATCTTAGAGCCTTTTGAACTCCATGCTTAATCGCATTTTCTACCAATGTCTGAAGCATCATGGGTGGTACCTGTATACCCTCGGTTTCTTTGGCAATATCCCATTTTATTTGAAGTCTTTCTTCATACCTGATTTTCTCTAGACTCAGATAGTCTTGAATAGTTTTTATTTCTTCTTTTAGACTCACGGTGGTTTTTCTATGTGAAACTAAAGAGCTTCTAAGCAAATTTGAAAGCTGCGTAATGCCAGACATGGCTTTTTTAGGATCCTCGGTAATTAAGGCTCTAATGCTGTTTAGTGCATTAAAAATGAAATGAGGATTCATTTGGGCTCTTAGAATTTTAGCTTCAGTTTCTTTAACAGAAGCTTCTAGCCTAACACGTTCTACGGCATCGTTTTTACGAAGATCGGCTACACTGTAAAAAACGTATAAAAGCACCCAGATTAATACAGGTTTGGTAAGGTTAGTTAGGTAAGAAATATCTCTTAAAGCCCAGTTCATCTTTTCTGTATTGATAATGTCTCTATCCATTGGGATATTGATAGCGGCCAATACAAAAGTGATTATTCCTACTACGGCGGCACATCTAATAATTAGCTGAGTTACCGGAAGTTTAATCCACTCGTATCTCTTAAAAATTATTCTAAAAATATGTGTTAGAGAAATACCAGCTGCTACATTGACTATTAAGTTGCCAATGAGTTTATTGAACTCCTCAAAATCAAATGAAAAAATAGTAAAATAATTGAGGAGATCGGAGAAGAAATAGAGCGACCACCCTAAAATTTGATAAATCCAATACGACTTTTTTGTTTCCATTTCTTAGAATTGAAAATTAAGGTATATGAAATTGGCCACAAAAAGTAATTAATTACACCATTGGAATTATCTCTTCATGAAAGGATTATTCTTTATGCAGAAATTAAAGCAAGATGGTCGGTTAGGTTATGCTCCAAGATCTTAAAACGTTTTGTAAGATAAGAATACTCTAATTTATAAAGGCAGAGGTTTGAATGTTTGAAATTATCCATTTCTGATACAGGAATTTCAGTTAATAGAGTTAGCAAAATTCTTATAGCTCTGCCATGCATGGCTACTAAAATGAGGTCTTCGTGATCTTGATTAATAATGTGCTCAAAAGCAATTTTTTGTCTCCGAATAACATCTTCTGGACTCTCTCCACCTTCCATAGCTAGGTGTGTTTCGCCACTTTTCCATTTTTTGATAACATCCCAGTAAAAGCTATCTTCTACAGGGTTAGGCTTTTTACCTTCTGTTTTACCCCAAGAAATTTCATTTAAACCAGGTAATATTTTATGCGGAATCCCATCTTTAATGAAATTCGCAACACTTTGATGCGTTCTTTGGAGAGCTGAGGTGTAAACTTTGTCAAAAGGAGTATTAGCATATCTTTTATAGAAAGCTGCTGCCTGACTGTGTCCATTTTCATTTAATTCAGAATCTATGCCGCTACCTTGTACTATACCCTGCTTATTATAGTCGGTTTCGCCGTGTCTTATTAAATAGATAGTTTTACTTTTCATTTAAATACCTTTGTCCTCGTTTCAAAAATCGACCAAAAATAGAATATTCAGTATGAAATTGACAGCTAAACCTGAAAACTTAAATAAAATGGGGCAAAACACCCTTAGTGAGCATTTGGGAATTGAAATAACGGAAGTTGGCGATGATTACATAAAAGGTACAATGCCTGTTGATAAAAGAACGAAACAGCCAGCCGGTATTCTTCACGGTGGTGCTTCTGTGGCCTTCGCAGAAACTTTAGGGAGCGTAGCTTCATACTCTATGGTGGCATCTTCAGGAAAACAAATAGTAGGTTTAGAAATTAACGCTAATCACTTAAGACCAGTTACGGAGGGATTGGTTTACGGTATGGCGAAGGCAATTCACCTAGGAAGGAAAACACATATATGGCAAATTGATATTACAAATGAGTCAAAGAAACTGGTATGTGTTTGCCGATTTACGGTTATGATAATAGAGCCTTTGGCTTAATTTTTGAAACAAAATTTGGGATGAAAAACTTACTTACTTTAATATTCTTTTGCTCATTTTTAGCGGTGAAAGGACAAATCATGGAGGCAGATACTGTGGATAGTAAACCTGCAATTCCAATAGATAAATCACTTTATAAAAAGAATAGGTTTCAATTTTCTTGGGGAGTAAGGGGCGGTATAAGTAAAACTAGAATAAATACCACCAGCGGAGATGTAATTCAAATAACCGCTAGTGGTACACCATTAATAGCTAATGGTAGTGTAGTTAGGGATGGATTAGTGTCAAATTCGGCCTTTGGGAATGGTTATCAAGGAGCCATATTTGGAAGGTTTATTAGTGGGTCGTTTTATTTGCAGCCTGAAGTAGTTTATGGTTTGAAAGGAGGTAAGTTTGATTTCCTTGATAAGACTGGAAACTTATTAAACAGGGTTGATGCAAAATTTACAGCGATAGATTTTCCTGTTTTACTGGGGATAAGGTTTAGAGATGCAAGGCTTTTTGCAGGGCCAGTGGTTTCTTATGCACTAAATAAAAATGATGCTTTCGAAACAGGATTAGCACCTTATACCAATGAGAACCTTTCAAAGGATTTTCTTGAAAAACCTATTGTCAATGGCATAGTGGGTTTAGGGTTTGAGTTCAAGTATTTTTTCTTTGACTTTAGGTATGAGGCAGGTATTCAAAACTATGCCCAAACAAAATTAGGACCATCTAATAATCCGAAAGTTTTCAATTTCACCACAGACCAGTTTATACTCTCTATTGGATTAATTAAATAATATACTGTATTTATTAACTAATTGTTAAAGTGGGGTTTAAAAGATTTAAATAGTCTCTTATCTTCTTTCTTTCGGTTCTTTTTGCATATTTTGTGGCTTTGAAACTTTAAACCAATAAAAATGGCTGGAATATTAGATTTATTAGGTAGTGATTTAGGCAAGCAGATTATTTCTGGAGTAAGTGGACAAACTGGTGCACCTACAAATAAAACTGCGGATGTCTTAGGAATGGCATTACCTGTTTTAATGGGTGCTATGCAAAGAAATGCAAACACACCTGACGGGGCTGCTGGCCTTTTAAGTGCTGTGACAGGCAAACACAATGGCGGAATTTTAGACAACCTTGGAGGTCTTTTTCAAGGGGGTGTAGATGATAGCGTAGTGAATGACGGTGCTGGAATTTTAGGACACGTTTTAGGAGGAAAGCAAGCTGGAGTAGAAAGTGCATTAAGCCAAAAATCAGGTTTAGATATGGGAACTGTTTCTCAAATCTTAAAAGTAGCTGCTCCAATTTTAATGGGCGTTGTAGGAAAGCAAGTAAGTCAATCAAACGTTCAAGACAGTAATGGCCTTGGAAACGTACTTGGTGGTTTATTAGGCGGCGGTACTGGTAGTAAGCAGCAAAGCCTTATTGAGTCTTTCTTAGATGCTGATGGAGACGGTAGCATTGTAGATGATTTAGCAGGAATGCTTCTTAGTGGTGCTAGTGGACAGAAGAAAGGTGGCCTAGGCGGATTGCTTGGTGGTCTTTTCGGTAAGTAAAACCCCAATATTTATCATTAAAAAAGCCGATGTCGTTTAAAACGCATCGGCTTTTTCAATTTAAGACTAACAGAATTTTAGTTTTTCAACTCTTCTGTTTCATCTGACTTAAGGTCTGTGGTAGAAGTGCTTCCATTTGCACTAAGAGCTGTTTCAATATTCTCTGTAATAACCTCAGGTGCATCCCCTTTGTCCATATACTCTTGATAAGTAGTTAAGGTTTCAAAAGGTCTTTCTCCAATTAAGCCTACTAAGTCACTTTGGAAGATAATTTCTCTTTCTAATAAAGCCTTAGCCAATATGTCTAACTCTTTACGCTTAGAGCTAAGTAATTCCCTAGTCATTTTATATGCTCTATCTACTAGTTTCTTAACTTCTTGGTCAATCTTTTGAGCAGTATACTCAGAGTAAGGCTTAGTAAATGCATAGTCAGATTGTTTTGAATCATGGAAAGAGATATTTCCAATTTCTTCATTAAGGCCATAAACAGTTACCATGCCATAAGCCATTTTGGTAATTTTCTCTAAATCACTTAATGCTCCTGTAGAAATTTTTCCAAAAACAATATCTTCAGCCACTCTACCACCAAGAGACATACACATTTCTTCAAAAAGCTGCTCTGTTCTATACAAGAACTGCTCTTTTGGTAAATATTGGGCATAACCCAATGCCGCTGCTCCTCTAGGTACTATACTCACTTTCACGAGTGGATTAGCATGTTCTAAGAACCAACCAGCTACTGCGTGACCTGCTTCATGATATGCTACTATTTCTTTCTCTTCAGGAGAAATCAATTTGTTTTTCTTTTCTAGCCCTCCAATCTCTCTATCGATAGCATCCATGAAATCTTGCATTTCAATGGCTTTTTTGCCCCTTCGTGCGGCTAGAAGAGCTGCTTCATTACAAACGTTCGCTATTTCAGCTCCTGCAAAGCCAGGAGTTTGGGTAGCTAGTTTTTTAGCATCTACTTCGTCGGCAAGTTTTAAAGGACGCATGTGCACTTTGAAAATAGCCTCACGACCATTAATGTCAGGAGCATCTACGCTTATTTGTCTGTCAAAACGACCTGGTCTAAGTAAAGCTTGGTCTAACACATCAGGCCTGTTGGTAGCGGCTATAATAATAATACCAGCATCAGAACCAAAGCCGTCCATCTCTACTAATAATGAATTCAGAGTATTTTCACGCTCGTCGTTTCCGCCTGGCATGCCACCTTTTCCTCTTGAGCGACCTACTGCGTCAATTTCATCAATAAAAATGATACAAGGTGCTTTTTCCTTAGCCTGTTTGAAAAGGTCACGTACTCTAGCAGCACCTACACCCACAAACATTTCTACGAAGTCTGAACCCGATAATGAAAAGAAAGGAACACTCGCTTCTCCTGCTACAGCCTTCGCCATAAGGGTTTTTCCAGTACCTGGAGGGCCCACTAAAAGAGCACCTTTAGGTATTTTACCTCCTAGTTCGGTGAACTTCTCTGGCTTTTTTAGGAACTCAACTATTTCTGTAAGCTCTTCTTTTGCTTCTTCTAAACCCGCTACATCTTTAAAGCTAATTTTTACCTTATTATCTGTATCAAATAACGATGCTCTTGATTTTCCAATATTAAAAAGCTGACCACCTGGGCCACCACCACCAGCCATTCTGGTCATTAAGAAATACATTAGACCAAAGAAAAGTATCAAGGGTAGCCAGTTGAATAAAGAATTCAAAATGTCTTCTCTGTGAATAGGCTCTGGATAAAGAGCAGCTTTCTTTTTAGCGTCTAAAGTCGAGTTTTTAAGAAAGTTAGTGAACTCGTCCATGAAGGCGTATTCAGAAACTATATCCACTTTCATGTGTGGACCTGACGTAAATCGGTTATTTCCTAAAAGGTTTTTGTATTCATCTTTTTGGAGAGCTTCGCTAGATAAGGTTACCTCGGCCACATTGGCGTCAGTTACCACTGATACGGTCTCTACTTCTCCTTTAAGAACCATTTCTTCTAGGTTCTTATATTTGATTGGAGAAAGCGATTTGTTGTTAGAAAAATACATTACTCCAACGATTCCTAGAATCAAGGCGGCTATTATCCAACCTTGAAAACCTGGACCGTTTCCAATCGGTAATTTTTTCTTTTGTTTAGGTAAAGGACTCTTTTCCTCTGGCATATTGATAAGGTTAATTCTTTAATTTCTATTAATTGACCAATTCTTTGGTCGGTTTCATGTCGTCACCAAAATACGTGATGTCTGCATCGCCCCAGAGTGATTCAATATCATAAAAGCCTCTTTTATCACTTTTAAAAACATGAACTACTACATCCACGTAATCTAAAAGAATCCACTCTCTTTGAGTTTTTCCTTCTCTATTCCATGGGTCTTGACCGGTTTTTTGATAAACTAGTCCTTCTACAGATTTGGCGATAGCGTCAATCTGCGTGTCGGAATTACCCGAACAGAGGACAAAAAAATCGGTTACGGCGTTGTTGATTTTACGTAAATCCATTAAGACAACTTCATTTGCCTTCTTTTCGTGCATCCCTTCAATTATAAATTGACTTAGTTCAGTGCTTGAAAGTTGCTTAGTTTTTTTCATTCAGTATATTTTACGATAGTTTTGCATTCCTTTAAAATGCTCTTTAACAAGCCATTTAGTAATTGCGTTTTTCAAACAGCTAAATTATAATATTTTGAACAAAATTCAGCCCAAAACACTTTTTACGGGCAAAAATGCCATTTACCTGCCAACTTGTCACTCAACTAACGAAACCGCAGCTGAAATAATTCAGAAAGGCGAGATTATGGAGGGTACCATTGTCATAACTGACAATCAAACAAGGGGTAAAGGGCAGAGAGGTAACACTTGGATTTCAGAAAAAGGGAAAAATTTAACGTTTACTTTAATTTTAAAGCCAGACTTTATTCCTGTGAATGAACAATTTAGGTTAAATATGGCTGTATCTTTAGCGGTATACCATACACTTAATGAATTCTTAGATGAAAAACTAAAAATTAAATGGCCAAATGATATTCTTTATGGGAGTCAAAAGCTTGGAGGGATTTTAATTGAAAGTTTAATAGCTAATAGAATTATTAACTATAGTTTTATAGGTATAGGTTTAAATGTAAACCAAAGAAATTTTGAATTGGCAAATGCCACTTCGCTTTCTAATTTGACAGAAAATGGCCTTTTTGACCGAGAGGAGTTATTAACAAGTTTGCTAGAAAACCTTGAGGAGCAATATTTGAAGATAAAGCAAGGAAAAGACGTATTTTTAAAAGATAAATACACCGAAAACTTATTTAGAAGAGACGTTTGGAGTGAATATAAAGACTCGGAAGGCGTGTTTGAAGGTAAAATAGTAGGGGTTAATGAGGCTGGTAACTTAATAATGGATACCAAATTTGGACTAAAGCAATTTGGAACAAAAGAATTTGAATATATCTATTAAAAAGTGAAACCTTATAGAAAGCTAGGTAAGTGAATTGGATATTTTTGCGAAGGACCTAATTGTAGTTTATGCAAGATACTTTAGAGAAGAAAAGACTGGAAGAAAGGCCAGATAATAGAGGTTGGAAAAAATGGGGTCCATATCTTTCTGGTCGTCAGTGGGGTACTGTAAGAGAAGATTACAGTGTTTACGGTGATAGTTGGAATTACGTAAGTCATGATATTTCAAGAAGCCGAACCTATAGATGGGGGGAAGATGGCATTGGTGGAATTTCTGATAATAAGCAACATATATGTTTCGCTTTTTCTTTTTGGAATCATGCAGATCCCATTTTAAAGGAAAGGTATTTTGGTCTCACAGGGGCTGAGGGTAACCACGGTGAAGATGTGAAAGAGCTTTATTACTATTTAGATAGTACGCCTACGCACTCTTACATGAAAATGCTTTACAAATATCCTATCAAACTTTTCCCCTATGAGGAAATTCTTCAAGGAAATCGTGAAAGAGGAAAAAAAGATAAGGAATTTGAAATTCTCAATACCGAAGCGTTTAATGATAATCAATACTTTGATATTTATATTGAATATGCTAAAAAGTCGGAGAATGATATTCTAATTAAGCTGACGGCTCATAATAGGTCTGGTGCGGCAGCTAAATTAGCGGTTTTGCCTACACTTTGGTTTAGAAATACATGGTCATGGGGTTATGAAGATTTTGCTCAAAAACCTATGTTGACAGGTATAGCTGGTAGTCAAGTAGAAGTAAGGCATAAACTTTTTGATAACATGAAGTTGTACCTAGAGGGTGCAGATGAACTGTTGTTCTCTGAGAATGAGACAAACATGAAACGTGTTTTTGGAAAGAAGAATGACACTCCTTTTGTAAAAGATAGTATCAATGATTACGTAGTTGATGGTGTCAAAAAAGCCGTTAATAAGAATAATATAGGGACTAAAATGGCAGGCCTCTATGATAAAGAGATTCCTGCTGAAAGTAGCGTAGAGATAAGGTTGAGGTTTTCTAATGAAACGCATTTAGCCGATGCCTTTGCAGACTTTGATGAAATTTTCGAGCAATCAAAAAATGATGCGAACGATTTTTATGGTGAGGTTCAAAAAGAAGTAAAATCAGAAGAGCAAAAGGAAATTCAGCGTCAAGCATTCGCTGGTATGATGTGGAACAAACAATTCTACTATTATAATATAGACCAGTGGGCAAATGGTGACCCTAAAATGCCTTTCAAATTCACCGGTAGAGCATTCACTAGAAACGACACGTGGAAGCATGCTTACATGCATAATATACTTTCTATGCCTGATAAGTGGGAATACCCATGGTTTGCAGCTTGGGATTTAGCTTTTCATACGGTCACATTAGCCAGAATTGATACGGACTTTGCAAAAAGACAATTAGCTGTAGTGTTGAGGGAGTATTACATGCACCCGAACGGTCAAATCCCTGCGTATGAGTGGAATTTTTCAGATGTAAATCCTCCAGTTCATGCATGGGCTACTTGGAAAGTGTATGAGATTGATAAAGAGCAGCGTGGAGGTAAAGGTGATGTGGTTTTCTTGGAAAGGATTTTCCATAAGCTACTTTTAAATTTCACTTGGTGGGTAAATCAGAAAGACGAAGAAGGTAATAATATCTTTGGTGGTGGTTTTTTAGGTTTAGATAATATTGGTGTTTTTGACAGAAATGCTCAAATTCCAGGAATTCAACTTCAACAAGCCGATGCTACTGGCTGGATGGCGATATTTACCTTAAATATGCTTCGGATTTCTTGTGAAATAGCTCTGGAAAGACCGGTTTATCAAGACATGGCATCCAAGTTTTTTGAGCATTTTCTTCATATTGCGGCGGCTATTAATAATAACCTCGAAGATGGGAATATGGGACTTTGGGATGAAGAAGATCAGTTTTACTATGATAAGATTCAGACTCCAGATGCCAGAACTATTTTCCTTAAGGTTCGTTCGTTAGTAGGTTTAATTCCGCTTTGTGCAGTAGAGGTGATTAATCAAGACCTGCTAGATAAACTACCAGAGTTTAAGAAAAGATTGGAGTGGGTTTTAAATAACAGGCCAGATTTAGCTTCTTTGATTTCTAGATGGCATGAGCCGGGTAAAGGTGAAACACATTTACTTTCTCTATTAAGAGGGCACAGGATGAAGATGGTTTTGAAAAAACTCTTTAATGAGGCAGAGTTTCTCTCAGACTATGGCATAAGGTCGCTTTCAAAATATCATAAAGAGCATCCATTTTCTTTTGACTTGAATGGCGAGCAATTAGAGGTGGCTTACAGCCCTGCAGAGACAGAGCTTTCTATCATGGGGGGAAATAGTAACTGGCGTGGGCCTATTTGGTTTCCGCTTAATTATCTCATAATTGATGCTTTGCATAAGTATTCGCAGTATTACGGGGATGATTATGAGGTAGAGTACCCTACAGGCTCTGGAAAAATTACGACGATTGCGAATGCCGCAAATGAAATTTCAAAACGTCTGATTTCTATTTTTAAAGAAGATGAAGAGGGGAATAGACCCGCACTTCAGATAAATGAACAGTATGATAAAGATGCAAACTTTAAAAATTTCCATCTCTTTTATGAGTACTTCAATGGTGACAACGGTGAAGGCTGTGGTGCCGCCCACCAAACTGGCTGGACTGGCCTTGTAGCTGATTTGATTGCGGAGGTAAATGTGTTTGAGAAGTAAGTTTATAAAGTAGCAAGTTTAATGTAAAAGGCTATCTCGTTCAAATGAGATAGCCTTTTTCGTTTTATTTCGGAGAAGTCATTAGTTCATCAAAGGTATAAGTGATGCCATTTTTGATGACATATTCTACATTTAATGCATCTGTGATTTCACTAAGAGGGTCGCCGTTTACAATGACTAAATCGGCTAGTTTACCTTTTTCTATTGAACCCAAGTCTTTGCTGACACCAACTGCTGTTGCCGCTCCAATGGTCGCCGCTTTTAAGGTGACATAAGGAGATATTCCTGAGTCGACCCAGCTATGAAGTTCAGCGTGTAAGCTATAGCCGTAAGGTATAAATGGGCTATCAGTTCCTGCGGTTACACTTGCTCCTTCGTTTATCAGTTTTTTAAGTGTCACTTGAATATTGGAGAAATTAGAAAGGTAGCCTGGGAAAATATTGGCTATTTGGCTAGCTCTAGCTTCCATATTATCTACATAACTCTGACCAAAGAAATTAATCAATTGCTTATTTTTATAGTACCACGGGTATTTAGCAGCCATGGCATAAAAACCACCTTGTAGGGAGGCAGTTGGCGTGATGTTCATTTGAGATTTAACCAATAATTGAATCACATCATCATAAGTGTGATTCATTTTAGTGATTTTTGGAGAGTAACCTCTTCGGCTAGTACCACCTATATGCTCCACTGCATCCACAGCATATCGCATAGCAGGGAAAATCTCATGTGAAGAAACCGGAATTCCATTTTTGTGTGCAAAGGCTGTGATTTTCCTTTGTAAAATGTCTGGCATTCTTACGTATGTTTTGATCAAATCATAACCTAATTCTACAGCTCTATCAAGTTCCAAATCAAGTTGGGCAGACGACTGAATACTGTTCGCTAAACCATAGTAAATTCTAGTTCCGTCGGTTAATCCACCGGTGAAAAACTCTCTTGGCCCCGTCAGCTTTCCTGTATTCCAAGACTCCTTCCTTTCTATAGCGTCATAAGGGTCAGAACCTGTTTCTCTTAAAGAGGTTATACCGTAAGAAAGCCATAAGCGTCCCAGTTTTTCGCCTGTCATAGCATGTTGATGCGTATGCATTTCGAATAAGCCTGGAATCACCGTTTTGTCAGATGCATCAATTAATTTTCCAGTTCGGCCGTCTTCGTGCTGCAAAATGGCTTCAATTCTGTTTTCATTTATTATAATGTCAACATCGGTGAGATATTTTTCAGAAATTCCGTCAAAAACTTTACCTGCATGAATTACCGTTTTGCCAGCTGGTTGGCTATAATCCCAGTTGAAATCCATAGGTATTTCTTCTATTAACATATCTTCTAGGCTCACTTTTTTTATATTATCGGTTGCCAAGTAAACTATGCTTTTAGAGTCTGAAGTCCAGCTTGGCACTTCGGACAGCTCGTTTGTCAATCTTACGGGAGGTCCTATTATGTTTCCTTTTTTGTCAACATTTATAACCCAAAGGAGGCCGTCCAAAACATAAGCTATCCACTTTCCATTCGGAGACCAAAGTGGGCCGTTTTTGGCTCGCATTCCTAATGAACGTTCCTCTACAGGAGAGATGAATTTTTCGGATTTGTCTTCCAGAGATATTAGCAAGATTTTGTTAATACCTTCCCTAAATCTGGTAGAATATACATCAAGTGCAGATAGGGCTATAGTTTTTCCGTCAGGAGACCAGCTAGGTTGGCTCGGTACAAAAAGTGCTTCATGTAGTTTTTCTACTTTCTTGCTTTTTAAATCTATAGCCTGTAAGGTTCCTTTGCCCCAGATATTTCTGGCATCTGCTAAGTAAAAGGCAATTTTTTGACCGTCAGGTGACCAGCTAGGGTAATTGATGTCTTCATCCAGTTTTAGGATTTGGGTACTTGTTGCGGTAGCAATATCGAATATCCATAAGTTCATATTTCCTGACTTATCGGTCAAATAAGCAATTTGCTTTCCGTCTGGCGACCAAACAGGATCGGAACAAATAAATGGAGATTCAAATAAGGGTTCAGGTTTTGACTTTCCGTCTTCTAAAATGTAGATATCACTAAAGGCGGTAAATAGATATTTTTTGCCATCAGGCGAAACCGATAAACCCTTTATTCCTTTAACTTTTTCTGGAGTTCCACTATCAAAGTCATAAGGCTTTCTGGTGTAAGTTGGTGTTACTACCATGAGTTCTGCCTCAAATTCTATGTTTGACGTAGATTTCATGCCTTTTGTGGCTTTTTTTATTTTTCCATTTGAGGTATAGATATATTCCTTTGAGTCTAGCCAACTTGTTCTGAAAGGAAATACATCAATTTCTGTCGTGGTTATTATGGTGGTTTCACCACTTTTTAAATCAATTTCGCCAAGACCACTATAAGAACCAGTGAATTCGGTGAAGTACATAAAGTCTCCTTTGAAATTCCAAGAAGGTGCAGAGAGGGCACCTTTACGTGTTGAAATCAATATTGATTTTCCTGCCTCATTTAGTTTGTAAATACCTGGTGCATCTTTCTGCTCCGACACGTAGGCAATTTCTTTACCATCAGGAGAATAGGCTGGGCAGTATTCATTGGCCTCGTTGCTAGTAAGTTGCGTGACCTCACTGGATTCTATATTTATTTTGAAGAGGTCGTAGTTCTTATAAACGTCACTAGAATATACTATAAATTTTCCATCCGGAGACCAGTCTGGCTCTCTTTCATCAAAAGCCCCAGAGGTAACTTGCTTTAAGCCGGTACCGTCTTTGTTTATCATCCAAATGTGATAATAACCATCCCTGAATGATTGAAAAGCTATTTTTGAGCCATCAGGCGACCATGTTGGTTGCCTGTCGTCTCCCATTCCGTCAGTAACTTTAATAGCCTTCCCACCAGTTGCGGGTAAGGTCCAAATAGTACCTTGTAAATCAATGGTAATAGTTTTCTTATCAGGTGATAATTCTGCCGCCATGTTAGTGCCCTCATTGATACTTACTATGGTGGTGTCACCTAATATTGAAGCTTTTGTTAAAGAGCTTGTTATAAGTACTAGAAGGAATGCCGAATAGAGCTTTAGTTTGATTGAATAATTCGTGGAGCAGGACTTTTGCTCCACGAATTTGTGATTTTTGTACATCAATTGTTTTTATTTTATGTATGTTATTTCAACTTATTGATTAACTGGAGTTGGCACAAATACCCCAGGTACTGGACTTGGTGCACTGGTGTTTGAGTTGATTTCGGCCTCACTATAAATCATTCTTTCTGGTAATACATCGCCAGAAGTAGGAGTAAGGCTTACACCAATAGCCTCATTTCTGGTTCTTCTAAGGTCATTGAACCCTAAAATTTGACCATTAAAGGATATATACCTTTCGGTCAGAATTTCTTTAAGTAAGGCGTCATTGGTACTTAATCCTGTGCTATTTAATATTCCTCCCGAAGCTAAATCATCAAGGTTATATGGCTCGTATTTATATGTAAAGCCACTAGAAAGGTAAGAGGGGTGTAAGCCACCACCGCTGTTTAGGTAAGCTCTGTAGGTATTTAGAATTTCCAAGCCTTCATCAGTTTTACCCTGTCTAGCTTTTGATTCAGCTATGGTTAGCATGTTTTCTTCAAAAGTTATTAAAGGGTACGAAGCCGTTTGCCCAAATAAACCTACCAAGTTACCAGTGGAATATACATTAGGCATTAAAACGTCATTTAGGGTAGCGTAATGATAATTATAACGTGCTGTTTCATCGGTTTTTAGGTTTCCCTTATATGTAGGTGATGCTGGGTCTAGCAAAGTAGGTGCTAGAGCACTCATAGCATTTACATCGCCCACCCTATTTCTTCCAATAAAGGCATACATTAAGTTCTCATTTACGTTTAGGGAGTTACCGTGTGGCATCACAAAAGAAGATGCTGAACTAGAAATCCCATTAAGGCTAGCAGCTTCTGCTAGAGCATATTCTTTAGTTTCCATGTAGAATCTGGACTTCAAAGTATAGGCTGTCTGAAGCCACTTACTTGCATCTCCATTAAAATGAATATCGGCTGCACCTGGGGAAGAACCAACTCCGCTTTCTAGGTCTGAAATGGCTTCATCAAGTAAAGTTTGTAAGCTAGCATAAACACTTACCTGTGACTCAAAAGCTGGATTTGGGTAAATGTCTATATTTGAGGCTTCTGTAAAAGGAATATCTCCGAAACAGGCAGCTGCAGTTCCTAGAGCATTAGCTTTGGTTATTTTGGCGATAGCTTGAATCAAGCGATTATTGTTTTGTTCTGATTTTTCAATAATTAGCTTGGTTTGTTCTACCACACCTTGATACACAAAGCCCCAAACATTGTTAAAGTCTGAACCTGTTACATTATAGCTGGCCATGTCTTTGTATTGCCTATCGCTTCCTGTGAAATAGCCAGACCACATGGAGGCTAATCTGGCCAAATGACCTTCTTGGACAGAAACGTTACCTAATTGGGCCGCTGTTAGTAGCAATGTAGCTGAGGCATCTGTAGGATTGTTTGGGTCTGTATTTAAATCGTCAACGAGTTTTTCACAAGAGAAACTGATTGATAATAAGCAAAGCAAAAGCGTTTTGATGTATATATTCTTTTTCATCTCTAATTTCTTGATTAATAGTTAACTCTTAATGAGAATATGAAAGATCGTGTTCCTGGAGAATTAAAGTAATCCATGTTTCTTCCAGCTGGAACACCCGAAATGTTAGTGTCAGGGTCAATACCCACCACTTTGGTCCATAAAAGCAGATTACGGCCAGTGAGTGTAAATTCTAATGATTGTAGTTTGGTTTTTTCTTTGAATTTGGCAGAGTTTAATGCGTAAGAAACGGATGCCTGTCTAAGTCTTGTCCAGCTGCCGTCATCCACAAATTGCTCTTTTAAAGAGCCAAAACCACTACCCAATGTAGTGTACCATGCTTGATCCAGTAAAACATTTCCTGCTCCAAAATCTTCTAAATTACCCCTAACAGTGCTTCCTGCTGGAATAATTTGCCCTGCATAATTTTTAGTGTCTTCTGTTAGTGTAACTTCATTACCGGTGTCTGCATGTGTTCCAAAAGTATACATGACACCTCTAGTTCCATTGAAATAATCTGCTCCTTGAGATGTCTCAAAAAGCACATTAAGTGATAAGTTTTTCCATTTGACACTTGTTCCTAATCCTCCTATCCAATCTGGGTTTGGGTTGCCTACCACTCCTGTTACGGGGTCAGCTGTTGGAAATCCGTTGGCATCTAAAACTCTTTCACCTGACTCATCTACGGCGTATTTGCTGCTCCAAAAAACACCTACAGGCTCTCCTACAACTGCTCTGGCATCGAAGAAGTTATTGATACCGCCTTGTAGAAAAAGAGATTGGGTTCCTGCTAAGTCAAGTACCAAGCTTCTGTTTCTTGTGAAATTGGCATTCATACTCCAGTCAAAACTTCCTTTTTGAAGGATGTCATAACCCAATTCCATTTCAAGGCCTTTGTTTTGAAGTGAAGCTGCATTTGTATACTTGGTAGAGAAACCAGTGGTGGGGGCAAGGGTTACCGGCACAAGTACGTCTTCCACTTTATTGTAGTAATATGTGGCAGACATTTTTAGTTTACTCTTTAACAATCTTAGGTCAATTCCTACTTCATATTCTGTTTTTCTTTCAGGCTTTAAATATTGGTCTCCCAATGAACTGCCTTGGCTAAATGCACCATTCCCAAACTGAGAGCCAACCAAGTTATCTCCCCAAGGGCTAGCAGAGAAAGACGTGGAGGAGAAGATTGTATTTGATAAGTAAGGTAATGGTTGCACGCCTACAATTCCGTAGGATGCTCTTAGTTTTCCAAAGTTGAGAAAGGGTACGCTTTTGGCGAAGTCATGGTTTGTAAATAACCAAGCCACATCAGCAGATGGATAATAAAAAGTTTTATCGGCCAATTTGCCAAAAGTGGAAGCAGATTCGGCTGCTGCAGAAAGGTTTAAGAAAAGATAATCTTTGTAACCTAAATTGGCTGTGGCGTATGCACGGGCTGTTTTAACAGTACTTCTACTATTTATAGGAGCCTTATTTGTGGCTACTGCATTTGAAAAATTAGGAGGGGCGTCTGCTATTAGGAAGTTTGATATAGTAGCACCAATGTTAAAGTAATCGCGACTATTATAATTGGCTCCAACAATTAATGTTGAAAACAAATCTGGAGTAAGTTCTCCTGATATTCTGGCTAAAAGGTCTGTGTTTAACTGTGTTTCTTTTGTGATTTGGTCTTGATAAGAACCATTTCCAGCACCTCTAATCTCATTTACCGGGAAGTATCCTATCTGGTTGTCGGTATAGGTGTCAATTCCCATTCGGGCTATTAAATTTAACCACTTTACAGGTTCATAATTTAACTCTGCACTGTTGATAAACCTGTCTACATCAGTTGAGTTAGTTTGTTCATATAATGCCCATAGAGCATTGTTATTTGCTGGACTCGCAAGTGCACCTAAGTAACTTCTGTATCCTCTTTGTCTATTTTCTATTGGGGAGGCTAAAGGGCTTGAGTAATAGCTCCCTTTGTAATCAGAAATGTCAAAGTCAGGTGAATTTCTTGCTAGGCCTACCATACCACCCGAAAGGTTGTTTCCTCTCTGAACTCTGTCAGAAAAGCTTTTAACATAAGATGCGTTTACGCTTAGCTTAAGTTGGTCAGTAAATTGACGTTCGGTGTTTAATCTAATTGATGTTCTGTTATAGTTGCTGTTACCTCTTTGGATACCTTTTTGGCGTACATCACCTATACTAAAGAAAAATGTTCCTCTTTGGTCACCTCCACTTATACTTATAGCATTATCCCAGTAAGTACCTGTCCTGAAAACCTCATTAAAATTGGCTTCGTTATAGGTTTCGGTTGAGTTTTTTGTGATTATGGGGTAATACAAAGTGCCATCTTCGGCTTCGAAAAACTCTCCACTGGTATCTACCTCATCTGCTCCGCCTGCTCTATCAGATATTTTATCTCCCCAGGATAATGAAGTGTTAGGGTTGGCAACACCAGAGGAACCTTGACCAAAGGTTTCTTGGAAAGGATGGTACTTATTTATTTTATCTAAAGACATGGTAGAACTAAATGAAACAGACATTTTACCTTCATCTTTTCCTTTTTTAGTTGTTATAATGATTACGCCGTTAGCTGCCCTAGAACCCCATAAGGCCGCAGCAGAGGCACCTTTTAAAATCTGCATAGATTCTATATCACTAGGGTTTATGTCGTTTAGCCTTGACTGAGGTACCACGCCTCCGGAGCTTCCACCTTCTGTGGTGCTGCTAATGGGTACGCCATCCACTACTACCAATGGCTGCGAGTTTCCCGTAAGGGTGTTTTGACCTCTAATTTGAATAAATGATGCAGCTCCTGGGTCACCAGCTGCCCTAGAAATTTGAACCCCCGAAGCCTTTCCTGCTAAGCCGTTTATAAAGCTTGATTCACCAGATTTGACTATTTTATCACCACTAACTTTACTACTAGTAGAGCCCACTCTGTCTGCTTTTTCTTTAAAGCCCAAAGCTGTAACCACTACTTCTGATAATGTTTTATTAGATTCTCTTAATTTAACATCTAGAATTGTTTGGCTTCCTATACTTACTTCTTGAGTTTCATAGCCAATAGATGAGAAAACTAGAATGCCAGCATCTACATTAATGTTTAGTTGATATTTTCCTTCGGCATCTGTTAGGGTACCTACAGAAGTACCTTTTAAAACCACACTGACACCGGGAACTCCAAAGTTGGAGTCTCCATCCAGTACTTTTCCAGAAATTGATTTGACATTTAATTTCTGTTTAGTTTTTGAAAAGTCTTCCTTTTCAAGGTTTGGGTGTCTTCTTTCTGATGCAAACACTCCAGGACTGGAACCCAGAAATGATATCGCAAATACGATAGCGTAAATTTTTTTCATACTCAGTTTAACTTTTACGGTTTAGAATTAAAGAATTTTCATGTAATGCCTGACAAATGGTAAAAGCTATGCGGAATATGCTCACTAATGCCTCTGGAAGAGAACACTGTAGCGGTCCAGTATTTTTCCGTAGGTCTGAAGTATAAATACGTGGTAAATGAAGAATATTAAGTTATTATAATCCAATATTGTAAATTATAATATCGCTTTTTATTTAAAACTTAAAATAAAAACACAGTATAAGTCAATTTGTGCAAACTAATATTCTGTCGCGTCGTATTGTGTGATAATGACGCTTGAAAGACTTTCAGGAATGGTGTAAGAAAAAAAGCCTTGAGGGAATCAAGGCTTTCTGGGAAGAGTTTAAAAGAAAGAGTATGATTTTATTCCAACAGTTTTTTTAGCTCATTAAGCTTTAGTAAAGCCTCAATCGGGGATAAAGTATTAACATCAATACTCTCCATTTTCTCTTTCAATTCCTGCATTTTTGGGTCAGGAGCGTCAAAGAAACTAAGTTGAAAATTATCTTTAGGAGCCTCTCTTATTTTCTCTTTATTTTTTTCTTTGATATTATCTTTTTCTAAGTGTAGTAAGATTTCGCTAGCTCGTAGCACAATAGATTGCGGCATTCCCGCTATTTGAGCCACATGAATACCAAAACTGTGTTCGCTACCGCCTTCTTTTAGTTTCCGTAGAAAAACAACCTTCCCATTAACTTCTTTAACCGCCACATTAAAATTCTTGATTCTATCAAAGTCTTCGGTGAGTTGGTTTAATTCATGATAATGCGTGGCAAATAAGGTTCGTGGCTTGAACTTTTGATTGTTATGTAGGTATTCAGAAATGCTCCAAGCTATACTTACACCGTCATAAGTACTAGTTCCACGGCCTATTTCGTCCATGATTACCAAGCTTTTTTCACTTAAATTATTAAGAATAGAAGCCGTTTCGGTCATTTCCACCATAAAGGTAGATTCCCCCCTTGAGAGGTTGTCGCTAGCACCTACGCGTGTAAATATTTTATCAACTAATCCTATTCGGGCTGCCTCGGCAGGAACAAAACTTCCTATTTGAGCCATTAACACTATTAAAGCTGTCTGTCTTAGTAGAGCCGACTTACCTGCCATATTAGGTCCCGTTACTATGATGATTTGTTGGTCATCGTCATTAAGTATCAAATCATTGGGTACATAGCTTTCCCCAGGAGGAAGCTGTTTTTCAATAACTGGATGACGCCCGTCTTTAATGTTAATAATACTGCTTTCTTCTAAATCAGGTTTGCAATAGTGGTTTTGATTTGCAATTACCGCAAATGAAGCCAAAGCGTCTAAAGCAGAAATAACTCTGGCGTTTTGTTGAATTTGCGATACAAATTCGCCCGCCGCAATAACAAGTTCATTATAGATCTTAAACTCGATATCAAAAATCTTACTCTCGGCAGTTAAGATTTTTTCTTCGTAAACCTTTAATTCTTCTGTAATGTACCTTTCGGCGTTTACTAAGGTCTGCTTTCTAATCCACTCGGCTGGAACTTTATCTTTATGAGCGTTTGAAACCTCTAAATAGTATCCAAAAACTTTATTATAGGCTATTTTTAGAGATGTGATTCCTGTATTGCCAGATTCTCTTCTTTGAATACCGAGTAAGAAGTCTTTGCCAGAAAATGCTATTTCATGGTATTCATCTAGTACAGGGTCAACCCCAGTTTTAATCATGCCGCCTTTGTTACTAACATGAGGAGCATCGTCTTTAATCTGGGTAGAAATTAAATCAACTAAGAATTTACAGTCGGCTAGTTGGTCTGCGTATTTTTTGAAAATAGGATTTTCTTTGCTGAGTTTTTCTAAAACTTCTTTTAGCGGAGCCATTTGTTTAAGAGCTCTGTTGAGCTGCACTATTTCACGAGGGCTAATTCTGCGTACAGCTACTTTAGAAATTAGTCTTTCTAAATCGCCAATGGGCTTTAGAAGAGCCTGAATTTCTTCTAGTTGCTCTGGCTCTTTCACAAAAACCTCTACCGTGTCTTGCCTATCTTGAATCGGTTTTAGTTCTTTTAACGGTAAGACTACCCACTTTCTGAGGCAACGAGCACCCATAGGGGTTATAGTTTGATCTAAAATGTCAATCAAAGGAACACCGCCTTCGTGCTGTGGAAAGACCAACTCTAGATTTCTTATGGTAAACTTATCAAGCCAAACGAACTTGTCTTCATCAAGCCTCGCTAAGCTAGAAATGTGATTGATTTCTCGGTGTTCTGTGTCTTCTAGGTATTGTAATATTACTCCAGCTGCCGTTACGCCATCTTTAAGGTTTTCAATTCCAAAACCCTTTAAAGTAGTCGTTTTAAAATGTTTGGTCAGAATAGGGAAGGCGAAATCATATGTATAGGCCCAGTCATCAAAAGTGTAGGTGTTAAATCTATCACCAAAAGTTTCTTTGAATTTTGCATTATTTTGCTTGCAATAAAGAACTTCGGCGGGTGCGAAGCTTTGCAATAGTTTATCAATATATGAAGCTGAACCTTCGGTACATGAAAACTCTCCTGTGGAGATATCTAAGAAAGAGATACCAAAGTTATCTTTTGAGCCAAAATGAATAGAAGCTAGGTAATTATTCTGTTTGGTTTCTAGTACGTTATCATTATAAGAAACTCCAGGTGTAACTAGTTCAGTAACACCACGTTTTACTATCCCTTTAACGGTTTTTGGGTCTTCTAGTTGGTCACAGATGGCAACTCTCTCACCTGCACGGACCAACTTTGGCAAGTAGGTGTCTAAGGAATGATGCGGGAAACCAGCCAACTCTTGATTCGCACCGCCGTTATTTCGTTTCGTTAAAACTATTCCTAAAATCTTAGAAGCTTTTATGGCGTCTTCGCCAAAGGTCTCGTAAAAATCGCCTACCCTAAAGAGCAGTAAGGCACCTGGGTATTTGACCTTTATTTGATTGTATTGCTTGTTTAATGGAGTTTCCTTTTTTGGTTTGGATTTGGCCATTTAGATTTTGAAAACAAATGTTTTATAGATTCACTAAGTTTCCAAAATTAGCTAAATTTTGATGGAATTGATATCAATTATTCTTCTTTTAAGGATTGACATAGCTCAATAAATCCTTGAAAGCTTTATTTGTCCATCAGTAAATATTTCTGAGCAAATCGCTTTCCCATTTCACGCTGTCCTTCTGAATTAAAGTGAATGAAATCGCCTTTGTGATTAAGGTCTTGGGTGTGAATGAAATCAGTATATTTGGCTGCAGCGGAATAGCGGTGAATTTTAGAGTTTATCTTTTGCCAATATTCGTTTGATTTTGAGTAGCTACCTATTTCACCCATAATAATCGGAATTTTTTTATTGCCAATTTCCTTTCTGAATTGTTTAAAAAGATTTTCAATCCTGCTACTATAATCAGGGAGGAAACCTTCATTGGCATCACTTTCGCCTTGGTGCCATATAATACCTTTGATGTTTCCATAGTTTTTTGCGAAAGCTACTTTTTCTTTGAAATTGGTAAAAAGCTGAACTCCTCTATAGGTTGAGTCGCCGAGCCATTGTGTAGTAGAGCTACCGCCAATAGCTACTGGAAGTATTAGAATGCTAACATCTTCCGGGATATTTGGAAGTAAGTTTTTTGCAAATGACATTCCGCAGTCAAGTCCAGTCAAATTAGGTTCGTACCAGTGAAGGGGTTCTTTGGCTTTAATTAACTGCCTATTTTTATTCAGGGTGAGAATTCTAGCATTACTTATAGTGTCTTGTGGTTCTACAAAACCCCTCCCTGCCATATTGGACTGACCAGCCATGATAAATACCCAGACTTTACTTTTGTTGGGTATTTTAGATACTTTTTCTTCCAGCTTTGGGAAGTTTTGTTTCCTATTATCCTGTGAAAAACAGTTTATAGAAAGTGTAAATAGGAGTAAGGTAAATGTCTTTTTCATTTAATATGGGTTGAGCTTATAAATGTAAGACAAATCAACTTTAAAGTCTAGCTATAAAAAAAGGAGAGCGGTTAAACTCTCCTTTCAAATATATGTTTTGAAAATAGCTTACACTCGAACTATTTCAGCACCGATAGCATTTAGACGGTCGTCAATGTTTTGATATCCTCGGTCAATCTGCTCTATATTGTCAATAATACTAGTTCCGTCAGCAGAAAGTGCAGCTATTAAAAGAGCAACACCTGCTCTAATATCAGGTGAAGTCATTCTGATTCCCTTTAGGTTATGAGAGCGATTTAAGCCAACAACAGTTGCTCTGTGTGGGTCACAAAGAATAATTTGCCCACCCATGTCAATAAGCTTATCCACGAAAAATAAACGGCTTTCAAACATCTTCTGATGTACTAGGAGTGTTCCTTTTGACTGTATGGCAGTGACTAAGATTATAGATATTAAGTCAGGTGTAAAGCCTGGCCAAGGAGCATCATAAATAGTTAATATCGAGCCGTCAATCAAAGTGTTGATTTCGTAGTTCTCTTGAGCAGGAATATAAATATCATCACCTCTAAATTCCATTTCAATACCTAATTTTTTGAAAGTGGCAGGTATGATTCCAAGTTCTTTTATTTGACAGTTTTTGATGGTGATTTCTGACTTTGTCATTGCCGCTAGGCCAATGAAACTACCAATCTCAATCATATCTGGAAGCATGGTGTGCTCACAGCCACTCATTTCTTCTACACCTTCAATAGTCAAAAGATTAGAACCCACACCAGAGATTTTAGCTCCCATGCGATTCAGCATTTTGCAAAGCTGCTGTAAATATGGCTCACATGCCGCGTTATAAACGGTGGTAGTGCCTTTGGTCATAACTGCGGCCATAACCACGTTGGCAGTACCGGTAACAGATATTTCATCCATCCATACATAACCACCTTCCATGTTTTCTCCTTCTACCGTATAGAAAGCGTCATCGGCTTCATACGTAAAAGTGGCTCCTAGCTTTTGGAAGCCTACAAAGTGCGTATCAAGAGGTCTTCTACCGATCTTGTCTCCGCCTGGTCTTGGTGCTTTTCCTTTAGAAAAACGAGCCAACATAGGTCCTAAAAGCATGATAGAGCCTCTTAAAGAAGAAGCTTTTTCTTTATAAGCATCAGTTTCGAAGTAATCAAAGTTAACCTCAGATGCTTCAAACCTATAAGAGCCTTCTCCTAGTTTTGTACGTTTTACACCCATGTCTTCTAAAAGCTCCATGAGTTTATTTACATCCCTAATATTAGGAATGTTATGAATTTCTACCGCTTCTTTGGTAAGAATGACGGCACAAAGAATTTGAAGAGCTTCGTTTTTTGCTCCTTGTGGTGTTAATTCTCCTTGAAGTTTTTTGCCACCTGTTATTTTAAATGAAGACATTAATTAGGAAAGATTAGTTAGCGATTAGTATCTACGGCGTTGTTTATACTTACCGCTTTTGTTTTTGTTGTTTTTGTATCTTTTACCACCGTTAGAGTTTCCGCCAGATTGATTTTTACGGAAAGTTTGGGCATTGTTAAACCTATTTGGAACGCGGTTGCCATCCTTAGGGTTTGCGTCAGGTACCAGACCATCTTTTCTTATGGCATCTACTTCGGCTTGAAGTTTAAAACCAGACATTTGGAGAATTTGCTGTAAAACAGTCTCCGTTTGAATATTGTCTTTATTCCATGCTAAGAAAGAGTTTTGCATCAACTTTACCAAGTAAGAAACAAAAGCTTTACGCTCGTCAAAAGACTCCGTAGCTACTGCTTTAAGCACTAATAGCTCAATATTTCTTCCGTAATATTTGTGTTTCAGATTGCTTTGTCTATAAGGCATTTTAGGTGGTCTTTTACCTAAAATTTCTTTTGGAGGAGGAGGAAAAGGGCTGTCCACATCAAGGTCAAAGTTTGCCATGATATAGAGGTCATCCCACAATTTTTTAGAATAGTCATTTCCATCTCTCATTTGAGGATGAATCTGACGCATTAGTTCTATTAATATATGTGCGTGTTTGGTGCGTTTGTCCTTGTCTGGTACAGAAATTACATGCTCCACCAGCTTTTGGATATTGCTTCCGTATTCTTTCATACTTTACTGTTGGGAAATTTTCGTTTGTTTAAAACGATAAAACTTTTTAGAGAGTTTGCTCTCTTATGTTAACGAAGCAAATGTAGCAAAAAATACTTTAATCATTCTTTTTGTGGTATTTTTAAGCCGAAATAAATAGTGCAATTGATGCCAAAACTGCTTGCTTCGGCTACATTACTCATCGTTTTATTTTATTCTTGTTCAAAAAAGCCTCTAGAATCATTTCAAAAAGAAGTGGAGGTACCTGAATTTAAGGCTGTCAATGTTAAAACCAGTATTCCTAAAAGAGAGTTTAGAGGTGCTTGGGTAGCCACTATTGCTAATATTGACTGGCCTAGTCAGAAAGGGCTTAGTTCAGAAGTTCAGAAAAAGGAGTTTCGGGATATTGTAAAACACCATAAAGGAAGGGGAATAAATGCTTTGATTGTTCAGGTTAGAGCAGCTTCAGATGCGTTTTATGCTAAAAGTAAGGAACCGTGGTCTGAATGGCTTATGGGTGAGCAGGGTAAAGGTCCTCAACCGTTTTATGACCCATTAGAGTTTATGATTGAGGAGGCTCATCAAGAGGGTTTGGAATTTCATGCATGGTTAAACTTAAATAGAGGAAAGCACCGTTTGGCGGGTTCGGTGATGAATAATCATTTGATTTATACCAAGCCAGAGTGGTTTATAGGTTATGGAGATTACCAACTTTATAACTTTGGATTGCCGGAAGTGCGATCATACATTATAGATGTAGTCATGAATATTGTAAGGGAATATGATGTGGACGGGATTCACTTTGATGATTATTTTTACCCTTATAAAGTCACTGGTTTAGAGCTAGAAGATCATGCCGCTTTTGCGAAGTATCCTAATGGTTTTAGAAATATAGAGGATTGGCGAAGAAATAATATTGACTTGATTATCAAGGGGATATCCGATGCTATAAAGCGTGAGAAGAGTTGGGTTAGCTTTGGGATAAGCCCTTTTGGTGTTTGGCGAAATAGGTCGGATGATCCTCTGGGCTCAGAAACTAAGGGTGGGCAGCCATCCTATGATTTACTATTTGCAGATACTAGAAAATGGGCCATAGAGGGTTGGATTGATTATATAGCTCCGCAAATCTATTTTCCTTTTGAACATAATTTAGTGCCTTATGGTACTTTGACGGATTGGTGGACTAAAAACCACGGAAAAGCCAAACTATATATAGGGCATGGGGTTTATAGAGTTGAGGGAAATTCTAGCACTAAAGCCTGGAAAGACCCAAATCAAATTCCACGACAAGTTGACTATAATAGGTATAGTTCAGGTGTAGACGGGAGTATATTTTACAATACAAATACTTTCATTAAGAATAACCTTGGTTTGGCAGACTCTATAGCCACCCGATATAAATATCCTGCATTGGTACCTGAAGTTAATGGCTTGGGTAAAGGGCAAGTTCAAACACCGAAAGGCTTATTACTGACTAATATTAAGGAAGGTGTAAAACTTTCATGGGAAAATGAAAAGCCTGTAGGGTTTAAAAATGTAGTTTATAGATTTAAAGAAGGGGAGGCTTTAAATGCGGGTGACCCTAAACATATTTTGGCAATAACTTTAAGTAGCGAATATATTGACAAAACAAGACGCACAAATACAGTTTATATTTATATGGTAACTACCGTCAATAGATGGAATAAGGAAAGCGAACCTATTTTTATTAGACATTAAGTCATTATGAAAGATAAATTAATTGAAAGCTTTAAGTCATATATTGAAAGTTTAGATTCATATTCTGACGAGGAATTTGCGTTTAAGTATTCGCCTGATATTTGGTCACTAGCCCAAATGTATGAGCACCTTCAAGTGACGGGGTTTGTGTTCTTTTTGGCCAATATAAATAGGTGTTTGGAACATCGCAAAGGACAATTAGGTGGAACGCCGAGTGAATCAGGTAATTTCGTTTTGAAAAATAATGGTTTTCCTCTAAAACAGAAGTTTAAAAGACCTGATGCCGAGATAAATCCTGTAATAACAGGACAAAGTATTGCTCATTATAAAGAAGGTTTTAAGAAGTTACAGGGAGCTCTTCTGGCTACTATAGAAGCTGTAGAGCAAGATGCCGGGGAGTATAGAACCAATCACTTTTATTTTGGCATGCTCAATGCGAAAGAGTGGTTATTGAATACTGAGTTTCATTTACGGCATCATTTAACTCAAAAAGAAGAACTGGAGTCTTATTTGAGATAGAATTGTTTATTTCATTTTTGCTCTGCGAGTCAAAAATGCAGCCATTACTTGATCAAAGCCTTGATTAATATCGGCCTCTACGAAGTCAATTTTATATTGGCCGCATTTTAATCTTAAGTCCTTATAAAAACTTTGAACGGCCGTTTTGTATTGGTCTTTTACTTGGGAAGGTTGTGCTCTTACTTTTTCACCAGTTTCTACATCAATAAATTCGTAAGGGCGTTCATCAAAGTTAAAGTCACGTTCTGTACTTTGCTCTGTTACATGGAAAATAAGCACTTCATGTTTGTTGTGTTTGAGATGTTGTAAGGCAGAAAAGATGGTAGTTAAGTCATCCATTTTTTCAAACATATCACTGAATATAACTACCAGAGAGCGTTTATGAATGGAGTCGGCTATTAGGTGCAAGGTATCTGCTACAGCGGAGGTTTTATTGGTCTGCTCCTGCGTCATGAGTTTTTCTAACTCCACATAAATCTGATGAATATGCCCACCCGTAGACTTTACTGCAGTTTGCACCTCAATTTTATCAGAAAATGCCGTTAAACTTACCGCGTCACGCTGCTTTTTCATGAGGTTTGCCAAGGTGGCAGCCGCCAAACAGCTGAAGGTTAGTTTGCCATTGTTTTTGGCTGGGTAATACATAGAAGAAGAGCTGTCAATTAGAAGGTGACATCTTAAATTAGTCTCTTCTTCATATCGTTTAACGAAGAGTCTGTCAGTTTTGCCAAATACCTTCCAGTCAATGTGTTTTGTACTTTCACCTGAGTTGTAAAGCCGATGTTCAGCAAATTCTACCGAGAAGCCATGAAATGGAGACTTATGTAAGCCGGTAATAAAACCTTCCACCATTTGTCTGGCTAAAAGCTCCAGATTACCATATTCTCTTACTTTTCCTAAATCTAGTTTCTCCATGTTATTATTTGAGCCAGTCAGCCACTTCTTCCATTACTTCCGAATTCAAAATTCTTGAAAATGGACTTGTAGACTTTATATATACTTTGCCGTTTTCACCCACCACAGTGGCCTCTATATCAATTACGCCACTATCTCTCATTTTTAAAGCTTTGGCGGCTCCGGCCGAAACGTCTAAAACTCTTCCTTTAACAAAAGGGCCGCGGTCATTAACTCTAACTACTACTTGCATTCCATTTTCAGGATTTCGGACTTCTAACATTGTACCGAAAGGTAGATTTTTATGAGCACAGGTAAATGCATTTTGGTCCATTTTTTCACCGTTTGCCGTTGTTTTTCCATGAAATCTTGGTCCGTAAAAAGAGGCCTTGCCCTTAAATTCGGTTCCTAAGAAAGGTTCATAGTTAACTGTCTCTGGTTCACCAGGAGAAAATAAGCTGAGTATGAAAATAAATGAAATGATTTTCACATTGTTAGGCATTGTTCCAAATACAAAGTTAAATAAATTGAGGGCGGTGGTTAATTATGGGTGCTAATATTTGTTAAAATGATTATTGAAAAATAAGTAATAGATTCTATAATGGCTATAAAAACGCCGATTATGAGTTTAGTTTGATGTTGTAGAATCTAATCTTGTCGTTGTTTTTTTTGGGTATATCGAATAAAAAACTATTTTTGACTTCAATATTAACCTTCAAACCCTACTTATAAAGTGCAAAACGAAGAGAGAGAAATGATATACTCAAAGCGAGTACGTGCAGGGAAACGCACCTATTTTTTTGATGTAAGAGCAACAAGAGCAAATGATTATTACTTAACGGTTACGGAAAGTAGAAGACAGCAGCGAGACGGAGACTTTTTTTACGAGAAAAGTAAAATGTTTATTTATAAGGAGGACTTTAACAAGTTTGTTGATGCTCTTCAAGAAACAGTAGATCACATCAAAACTGAATTATTGCCTGATTTTGATTTTGAACAGTTTGATAATAAAGAAGAAACTGAAAAAGTGGTAGAAATTGCTCCAGCCGTGGAAAAAGTAAAAGAAGATACAGTTATAGATTCAGATGCCTTTGGGGATTCTGAATTAAAGTGGGAATAGATTAATACATTTTGTCAGATTCAATTTCAGAAAGACCCTCTTTGGGTCTTTTTGCATATTCAAGCATTGCTAAGGCTACTTTGTCAACATGAATGGCTTTGTATTTCTTTGGGATAAGGAAATCGAAAACCTTCATAAATATTTGTCCTATTTTTTCTCCAATTCTACTTTCTTTTCTATTTCCTACTAGCATTGAAGGTCTAAAAATTCCAATATGTTGAAAATTAATATTTTTTAGTTCTTCTTCAAGCTCGCCTTTCACCTGATTATAGAAAAAACTGGAATTTTTATTTGAGCCCATAGAAGTTACTATGGCAAATAGTCTTGCACCATTATTAAAAGACTGGTTTGCTATTTGGAGCGGATATTCTTTGTCTACACGTTTAAAGGCCTCTTTAGATCCGGCGGTCTTTATGGTCGTACCTAATGTGCAGAATATATCATCAGCTTTTAACTCTAAGGTGCCTATTTTATCAAAGTTTATAACTTTTTGTTCTAACAACGGGTGTTGTAATTCTAATGGGCGTCTTACTAAAATTGTGATTTTGCTATATTCATTACTATTTAGGAGCTGTTGTAGTAGAGTTTGGCCGATGAGGCCCGAAGCACCTGCAAGTAAAGCTGTTTTTTTATCTGTTGACATATTGATTTAACTTAAGGGGTATTACTATTTAACTCCGAAGCTTGGTTTTTAGTTTGGCAAATAATGTAGAAAGCTAGTTTAGAGTTAGTTTAAGTCATTTTATCTTATATTTGTCTTAATAAAGACTTTCCATAAAAAAACCGAATTTGACACGTAACGCTATACGTCTGATCATAATTACTGGTAGTTTAGCTATTGCCGCCATAATTGGGATCCAAATATTTTGGGTCAAGCGGGCATATGATATTGAAAATGACCGTTTTAGGCAGTCAGCTGTGGAGGCCTTAAATGAGGTCGCGAATAATATCTCCAGAATTTACGAACTGAAAGAAATTGAGACTCCAGTAGAGAGGCTTGAAGATGATTATTATGTAGTTAATTTAAGAACTCCATTAGATGCTCCTGTTTTAGAACATTATTTGAGGCAAGAGTTCAAAAAACATGATGTGAATACTAGTTTTGAGTATGGTATTTATGACTGTGATACTGATGAGATAAGATATGGAGGGAGTGTAAATGCCAACTTTGAAATAGATCATATAGAGCCAACTATCTTACCAAAGACAGATAAATTTTTGAATTACTTTGGTGTTAGATTTCCTTCGAAAGGGAGTTTTTTGTTCCAAAATCTAGATTTTTGGATCTTGTCTTCGTTTATAACTTTATTGATTACTGGTTTCTTCGTTTATGCCATGTTTGTGATTTTAAGGCAGAAGAAGCTGAGTGAAGTTCAGCGTGATTTTGTAAATAACATGACGCATGAGTTTCAAACGCCTATCTCTACCATAAGGGTAGCTACAGATGTGCTGGCACAAGATAAGATTATGGAACAGCCCGAAAGAATGAAGAGGTATGTTCAGATAATCAAACAAGAGAATCTACGATTAAAAAACCAAGTTGAAACAGTTTTGACCACAGCCAAAGTGGGTAAAGGAAAGTTGGAACTTAACATACAGTTACAAGAACTTCACTTGCTGTTATCGGAGGTATTAGAGAGTGTTAAATTAGAAATAGGTAATGGTTTGACTTTAAAATTGAATGCCGTGCAGACTTCTATTTATGCGGATAAGGTTCACCTTTTGAGTGTTGTGCGAAACTTGGTAGAAAACGCTATTAAGTATTCTAAAAAGCCAGCCGACATAACTGTGGTTACGAGGAATGATGATACTGGTGTAGTACTTGAGGTTAGGGACATGGGTATAGGAATTCCAGAGGAATATTTAGGAAAAATATTTAATAAGTTTTATAGAGTACCAACGGGCAATGTACACAATGTGAAGGGTTTTGGGCTTGGTCTAAATTATGTAGAGCAAATAGTTAAAGCTCACAAATGGAAAATTAACGTAGAAAGTGAATACGGTGTGGGCACCGTATTCAGAATTAATATACCCCAAGAGAAATAATGGCAAAGATACTGTATGTAGAAGATGACCAAAACTTAAGTTATGTTATCAAAGATAATTTAGAGGAAGAGGGTTTTGAGATTTCGCATTATGCGGATGGAAAAGAGGCCTTGAAGAACTTTCAAAAAGAGAAATTTGATTTATGCCTTTTAGACGTCATGCTTCCAGAATTGGATGGCTTTTCTTTGGCTGAAAAGATTAGGGAACAAAATGAGCAAATACCTATTATTTTCTTGACAGCAAAGGTTTTACAAGAAGATAAAATAGAAGGGCTTAAAATTGGAGGCGATGACTATATAACAAAGCCCTTTAGCATAGAAGAACTTATGCTAAGAATTAAAGTGTTTTTAAAAAGGAGCACGGTTTCTGATATTGAAGATGAACAAAATGAGTATAAAATTGGAAAGTATAATTTTAGCTTTTCGCAACTGATTTTAGATTCTGACGATGGTATAAAAAAACTAACACACAGAGAAGCGGAAGTGCTTAAATACCTTTGTGATAGGAGAGATTCTGTTATTAAGAGAGAAGATATATTGACCAAAATTTGGGGTAGAGATGATTATTTCTTAGGAAGAAGTTTAGATGTTTTTATTACTAGATTAAGAAAAATGCTGGCACCAGACGAATCACTTAAAATTGAAAATGTTCATGGGGTAGGGTTTAGATTTGTAACAGAATAAGTTTTGAGTTGACAGCCTTTTTTTGGGCTGTTTTCTTTTCCGAAAAAATATGACTAAATTTGACATGACAAAATATGTCAAATATGATAAATGAAATTTTAAAAGAGCGGAGGATAGAACTTGGCTTAAAGATTCAAGAGATTTCAGCCAATACGGGTATAGACCAGGCACTGCTTTCAAAGTATGAGTCAGGGAAAAGAATGCCATCACAGAAGCATTTATTTGGTTTGGCAGATGGCTACAAAATCTCTTACCGTAAGCTGAAAAGAGAGATGATAGTGGATAAAATTATTGAAATGGTGAAGTATGAACCTCAGCCTATGGATATTTTGATGGCTTGTGAGTCTCGTGCAGAATACTTAAGCGGTGATAAAAGTTTGGAGGTGCCTGAATTGAGTGATGATATCAAGTCTAAGCTGGAGAAACTAGACCGTTTAAAGGATAAATGGGCTGAATCAAAACCTTTAAATACCACACAGCTTAGTAAACTGTTAGATTATTTCAATACTAAGTACACTTATGACAGTAACCGTATAGAAGGTAATACATTAAGTTTACAAGAAACTCAGCTCGTGGTGGCGGAAGGCGTTACTATTTCAGGGAAAAGCATGAAGGAGCATTTGGAAGCTATTAATCATTCTGAAGCTATTTCTTTTTTAGAGTCTCTAATTACGGAGAAAGAACGGCTAGATAGAAGAACGCTTCTTGATTTGCATAGATTGGTGTTAAAAAGTATTGATAATGAAAATGCTGGAAAGTATAGAAACGTGCCTGTGACTATAGGCGGTTCTGAATTTATGCCGCCACAGCCATTTCTTCTTGATAAACTAATGGAAGATTATTTTATTCATTATGACCGTCAAAAAAAGGGTATGCATCCTGTTATTTTAGCGGCAGAAATGCACGAAAGGCTAGTGAGTATTCACCCATTCTTAGATGGTAATGGTAGAACCTCGCGTTTGATAATGAATTTTATCCTTTTGCAGAATGGTTATACCATCGCCATTTTAAAAGGAGATCCTGATTCAAGAATCAAATATTATCGGGCCTTGGAGAATGTTCAGGTTAACAATAATCCTGAACCATTTTATCACTTGATTATAGATAGGTCAATAGCTTCTTTAGAGGAGCATTTGAATTTGGTATAGAGGCTCTGCCTCTATACCAAATCAATATTATTTATTCTTTTTTCTACCCATTTTCTAGCATTTACAAAACCTTCTAACCAAGGGGAAACCTTGTCAGATTCGCGGTTTGTAGGATAATGTGCCCAGTTCCATGGGAATGTAGAACGCTCAATGTGCGGCATCATAACTAAATGCCTTCCTGTGGCATCGCACATCATGGCTGTATTAAAATCCGAGCCATTTGGGTTAGCAGGATAGCTTTCATAACCGTATTTCCCTACAATGTTATATTTCTCTTCACCGTAAGGTAAATTGAATTTCCCTTCACCATGAGAAACCCAAACGCCTAGTGTAGCACCTTCTAATGTAGAAAGCATTACGGAGTTGTTCTTTTGAATTTGTACTGAGGTAAAAATGCTCTCATGCTTATGCGAGTCATTATGAATTAACTTTCCATGAACTTCATGGTCTGGATTAATCATTTCTAACTCCATCAGTAATTGACAACCGTTACAAATTCCTACTGAAAGCGTGTCTTCTCTTTTGAAGAAGTTTTTAAGAGCGGTGTTTGCTTTTTCATTATATAAAAATGCTCCTGCCCATCCTTTAGCAGAGCCCAAAACATCAGAATTAGAGAAGCCTCCTACAGCTCCAATAAATTGAATATCTTCTAAAGTTTCACGTCCAGAAATTAAGTCTGTCATGTGAACATCTTTCACATCAAAACCAGCCAAGAACATGGCGTTTGCCATTTCTCTTTCGGAGTTACTTCCTTTTTCTCTGATAATCGCTGCTTTTGGTCTTGCCGATTTAGAATCTAGGACTGGTGCAGCACCGTCAAATTGACTAGGGAAGGTATAGTTTAGTACTTGGTTTTTATAGTTTTTATATCTTTCTGCTGCTGTTCCGTTAAATGCTTGTTTTTGGTCTAATAGGAAAGATGTTTTAAACCAAGTATCTCTCAGTTCAGATACATTTAGGCTAAGTACTTCCTCATTGTTTTTGATTCTTACTTCATTGCCTTCTTTTGGGCTACCTATTTTGTGTAAGGCTATTCCGTTTGTTTTAAAAGTTTCTTCTACTCCACTACCGGCTTGGAAAACAACTGCAATGTTTTCATTAAATAGTGTTTTTACAAAATCAACCTCTCCTAAGTTTGTAAGGTCAAACTCAGCACCAAGGTTTACATCAGCAAAACACATTTCTAATAAAGTAGTAATTAAACCACCGCTACCAATGTCATGTCCTGCTTTGATTTTTCCTTCTTTAATAAGGTCTTGCAGTGTATTAAAGGCAGTTTTGAAATACGTAGAATCCGTAATGGTCGGCACTTCGGTTCCAACTTTGTTTAGAACCTGAGCAAAAGAGCTTCCTCCTAATTTGAAATTGTCTTTTGATAAGTTTAGGTAATAGATGTTTCCTCCATCTTTTTGAAGAACTGGCTCTACCACTTTCTTAATATCAGAGCAGGAACCACCTGCAGATATAATTACTGTTCCTGGAGCAATTACCTCATCATTCGGATATTTCTGCTTCATTGAAAGCGAATCTTTGCCCGTTGGAATATTGATTCCTAGTGCAATAGCAAATTCTGAGCAAGCCTCTACTGCTTTATATAAGTTGGCATCTTCTCCTTCGTTCTTACATGGCCACATCCAGTTGGCAGATAATGAAACTGATTTTAAACCGTCAGTTAAGGGTGCCCAAACTATGTTTGAAAGAGCTTCTCCTATGGAGTTTCTAGAGCCCGCATCAGGATTTACCAAAGCAGAAACCGGCGAATGACCTATAGAAGTGGCAATTCCTTCTTTTCCTTTGAAGTCGAGAGCCATTACGCCTACATTATTTAGGGGCAACTGTAAAGGGCCAGCACACTGCTGCTGGGCTACTTTTCCGCCTACACATCTATCTACTTTATTAGTTAGCCAGTCTTTTGAAGCCACAGCTTCTAATTGCAATACTTGATTTAAGTATTCTTCTATTTTATCATTTGAATAAGATAAATCAGCGTAGTTTCTTTTCACTGTTTTATCGTCCATGATAGTTTTTGGCGAACTGCCAAACATATCACTTATAGCAAAATCCATTGGCTTTGCTCCTGTAGTTTTGGACACAAAAGTGAAACGATGTTCACCCGTAACTTCACCAACGGTGTACATTGGAGAACGTTCTCTGTCTGCTATTTTCTTTAAGGTGTCAATATCTTTTTCACCAATTACTAAACCCATTCTTTCTTGAGATTCGTTTCCGATAATCTCTTTGGCAGATAGGGTAGGGTCACCCACGGGTAATTTATCTAGGTCTATCACGCCACCAGTTTCTTCTACTAATTCAGAAAGGCAGTTTAAGTGTCCACCTGCACCGTGGTCGTGTATAGAAACTATTGGGTTTTCAGCACTTTCTACCAATCCTCTGATTGCATTGGCGGCTCTTTTTTGCATTTCAGGGTTGGAGCGCTGTACTGCATTCAGTTCAATTCCTGAGGCCATTTCGCCCGTATCGGCAGATGAAACCGCAGCTCCACCCATTCCGATTCTGTAGTTTTCACCTCCAAGTATTACTACTTTATCTCCTTTTTCAGGAACAGCCTTAATGGCCTGTGATGCTTTTCCGTAGCCTATTCCGCCAGCCATCATGATGACTTTGTCGAAACCAAGCTTGCGAGAATTTTCAATGTGCTCAAACGTGAGTAAGGAACCAGAAATCAAAGGCTGGCCAAATTTATTTCCAAAGTCTGACGCACCGTTTGACGCTTTTATCAAAATGTCCATAGGTGTTTGATAAAGCCATGGTCTTTCGTCCATTGCCTTTTCCCAAGGTCTATTTTCTTCTAATCTAGAATATGAAGTCATATAAACCGCGGTACCTGCCAGTGGCAAAGAACCTTGCCCACCTGCTAATCTATCTCTTATCTCTCCACCAGCACCTGTAGCAGCACCGTTAAATGGTTCTACTGTAGTAGGGAAATTATGTGTTTCTGCTTTTAAAGATATTACAGAATCAAAGTCTTCTTCTTGATAAAAATCTGGTTTGTCCGCTGATTTAGGTGCAAACTGCGTAACTACCGGCCCTTTGACAAAAGCCACGTTATCTTTATAAGCGGAGACTATGTCATTTGGATTTTCTTGTGATGTTTTCTTTATCAGCTTGAAAAGTGAAGTTGGTTTTTCTTCACCATCAATGATAAAAGTACCATTGAAAATCTTGTGACGGCAGTGCTCCGAATTAACCTGAGAGAAACCAAATACTTCAGAATCGGTCAGTTTTCTTTCTAGTTTTTTAGATAACTCTACTAAATAATTAACCTCTTCTTCATTTAAGGCTAAACCTTCTGAAAGGTTATATGCGTCAATGTCTTCAATCTCTTTTATAGGTTCTGGTTTAACATTTATAGTGTAGATGTCCTGACCAAGGCTGCTATATTTTTGAGAAAGCATTGGGTCAAAAGCCGATTCTTCAGAAAGAACCTCTTTAAATTCTTCAATCCTAATTAAACCCTCAATACCCATATTTTGGGTTATTTCCACGGCATTAGTACTCCAAGGAGTAATCATAGCAGCACGTGGACCTATAAAAGTGGCATTTAGCACACCTTCGCTATCGTTGGTTTTGGTGTGTTTATGATCAATTTGGCTTTGAAAAAGCCAAAGCAACTTTTTGATGTCTTCGTTTGAAATATTGTTTTCTGTCTGAACAGCAAAAACGGTATTGGCTTGACCGCCAAAAAAATGAATCATTTGGACAAGGATTTATCTTTGGAATAAGAAAACACAAAGTTAAGGGAATTGCGAAAAGTATGGCAGTTTAAAGCTTAGAGTATTCTTAGTAAATATGGGATTGACGGTAGTTTGAAGTCTATAATTCCTCCACCTTTTCTAAGTATAGCTATCTTAAATGCTTTGGAAGCTGATTTTGAGCTGCACATACTGCCGTTTCTGACATTCTTTTTGCTTTGGTTTCTTCTCTCTTAGCTATGGTTACCCAGTACAGAATTATCTTTTTTTGTGACTTACTGAGGTTCTCAAAGAACTCTTTGGATCCTGAATGTTTAGCAAACTCTTTTTCTAAATCATCAGGAATTATGAGAGCATCTATGGCATCTAACATAGTCCAAGAACCATTTTCTTTTGCGATATCAATGCATTTTAGCCCTTCTGGGGTCATCAAACCCTTTTTCTCTAGGGTTTGAACTTTGTCTTTGTTGATTTTTGACCAAGTGCTTTTGGGTTTTCTTTTTGAGAAGAATTGGCGATAACTGAACTTGTCAATTGTTTGTTTCTTACTGTCAATCCAGCCGAAACATAGGGCTTCATCCACTGCCTCACTCCAAGTAATGGAAGGCTCTAGAGATGAGACCTTATAAAAAAGAAGCCAAACGGATTCCTGAGACTTATGATTTTCTAATAACCATGTTCTCCAATCTGCTTGACTTTTAGGGTAAAATGTTTCTATGTCTTTCTTCAAGATTTGCTTACTTAATTGTAATGGGAGGCAAATTACAAAATTAGAGTTTTATAAAATTACGGTCTTGTTTGACCTGCTATTGCAGCCTTCATCCATTAATAGTGGCTTTATATGAGTTATATATTAAAATATTTTAATAATGATGATTTGAAAGAGTCCAGAATTAATATTTTTGCTCTTATACAAATTTAATACTCCCATTATGTACAGGTTATTGACGCTTGGCTTTCTTGTTCTCTCTAGCTTGAGTTTTGCTCAGGATATTATTCCAAAACCACTTTCTTACATTGAAGGAGACGGTCAATTTGTACTAAATGAGAACACTTCTATTTTAGTTAAATCGGTAGATAAGGGCTTAATGACAATTATAGCCAATCTTCAGGAGGCGGTTAAAGAAACTTCCGGAATCGGTGTTCCGGTTCAGAATAAGAACGAAAATTCAATAGCCTTTTTATTGGATAGCAATTTAGAGAAAGAGGCGTATGAGATAAATGTTTCTATTGACCAAGTAATACTAAAAGCGGGCTCAAATACGGGTTTGTTTTACGCTTACCAATCATTGCTTCAGCTTTTTAGAGATGATATTTATGATAAAACAAGTCCGTTAGTAAAGCTTAGTTTACCGGTTTGCGTAATAAAAGATAAACCTCGTTTTGTTTATAGAGGTCTTATGCTAGATGTGGGGAGGCACATGATGCCCGTAAGTTTTATTAAGAAGTTTATTGACCTAATGGCCATGTATAAGTTCAATCAATTTCATTGGCATTTGACCGAGGACCAAGGGTGGCGAATTGAGATAAAAAAATATCCAAAGCTAACAGAAATAGGAGCTTTTAGAAAGGAGAGTCCGTTAGGACATGATAGCGAAAACAGAGGAGACGGAAAGCCTTATGGTGGATTTTATACACAAGAAGAGGTAAAAGAGATAGTAGCATACGCCACATCAAAGTTTATAAATGTGATACCTGAAATAGAAATGCCGGGTCATGCAGTTGCCGCCTTGGCGAGTTATCCAGAGTTAGGCTGTAGTGGAGGACCTTATGAAGTAAGAACAAGATGGGGTGTGGCAAAAGACGTTTACTGTCCTACTGAAAAGACCTTTGCTTTTTTGGAAGATGTGTTGACAGAAGTAATGACACTTTTTCCGTCAAAATACATTCATATTGGTGGTGACGAATGCCCAAAAGATAGCTGGAAGGCTTCGGAATTTTGTCAAGACTTGATAAAAAAAGAAGGTCTCAAAGATGAACACGGACTCCAGAGCTATTTTATCTCTAGAATCGATAGTTTTTTAACTTCAAAAGGTCGCAAACTGATTGGTTGGGATGAAATATTAGAAGGTGGACTTTCTCCAAATGCCACGGTTATGAGTTGGAGAGGAACAGAGGGTGGAATAGAAGCGGCTAGACAAAAGCATGATGTTATTATGTCTCCTAACTCCTTTCATTATTTAGACTATTATCAGGGTGACCCTATTTCTGAGCCTCTGGCCATTGGCGGATTTTTACCTTTAGAAAAAGTTTATTCGTACGAACCATTGGAGGAAGATTTAGCTCCAGAAGAGTTAAAGCATATTTTAGGTGTACAGGCTAATTTATGGACGGAATACATTCAAACGCAAGAAAAAGTAGAGTATATGCTTTTCCCGAGAGCATTGGCTGTGGCAGAAACTGCATGGTCAACTAAGGAAAATAAGGAATACGACAGTTTTGAAAGCAGAGTTAAGAGCCATTTTAAGAAATTAGATAAACTCAATGTTAACTATGCCCATTCTATTTATAATATCAAGGCTGAGTTAGCAACAACGGATACTGGGGAAGTATTGGTAAAGTTAAATAATATAGAGGCAGCACCTCAAATACATTATACTTTGGACGGCTCAGAACCTAGCAATACTTCTGCGGTGTATAATATAGACAAAGGCATTCTTATCACGGAAAAAACCAAGCTAATGGCTAGTTTGTATAATGAAAAAGGTAAGAAGTATGGAAATACCTTTGAAGCTGATATAAGAGTTAATAAAGCCACAGGGAAAAGCTATGATTATCGTTCTGAGAAAACAAAGTACACTGGAAATACCGAAATGGCTCTGACAGACGGGCAAATAGGTAATGAGAAGAACCTGCAGACCTGGGTTGGCTTAGAAGGAGGGACATTAGACCTTACTATTGACCTAGAGCAACTTAGTAAATTATCAGATTTGAGCATTGGGTTTCTACATTCTCCTGGTAGCTGGATTATGTTTCCAAGTATTTTAGAAGTAAGCATTTCTAAGAATGGTAAGAAGTTTAAGAAGCTGGTAAATCAGTCGTTTAGTAAAGGCGGTGAATTGGCTCAATTCGTAGAAAGGGTAAAAGTAAACCTCTATGGTAAAAAGGCAAGGTTTGTTAAAATTACCGCAAAAAGCTTCGGTAAACTGCCTGAATGGCATGATGGTGCAGGGGCAAATGCGTGGCTATTCGTTGATGAAATTGAGGTCAATTAGGCTTTGGTATAAAATAATTTATTAGGTGGGTTTATGACAGAAGGGTTCCTTCTTATGAAATGCCTCCTTTAGTAATTTGGGTCAAAACTGTCTCAGATAACTGACCTTGCTCGTGAAACTCTGATTCTGAATTGGACTTTCTTGGTAGCTATTCTCATTGAAAACCAGATAAAGAAAGCTCAATGGAGCAAACTCCCAACTGCCACGAATGTTAATGCGACCTTGCCTATCAAAAGAGTTATACTGATAAAAACTAGATAACTGTATTCTGGGGTTAGGGGCAATTCTTAGCCCTAAAGAGTATAAGTCAGTGGAGAAATTGGCATTTTCTATACCAAAATCTTTAAAATTACTATGCTCATAACTGGCCGAAATTGCTATGTGAGGAATAGGGGCAAAGCGACCTGAAGAGGTAAAAGTGTTGAGCTGACCGTTAAAATAACCACCAAACTCATACTTGGCCTCAAGAGAAACTTTTTTCGAGGCGTCTGTTTCATACCTGAAAAGCTGTCTCCAGAAGTTATATTTTCCTATTGGGATAGTTTGACCAAGAATGTTGAATTGGAAATTATAGGCTTGCCATGTTGGATAAAGGGCATACTCCAGTTGTCCATTGCTGGAAGTGATAATATAGATAGGAAAAATATAAAAGTTGGCTTCTTGTAATTTAAAGTCAGAGGCATTTTGATAATAATTCACAAAAACACCGGGATCCCATCGTCTAATAAGTTTACCCAATTTTCCTTTGGGTCTCCAAATGAAATATCCACCAGGACTATGATGAATAGTGTTATTCGCAAAGACAAAGCCCATTCCGGGTATATATTTCTTATCCACAAATTTAGTTATCCAACCCATATATGCATTCTGAGGGGCATATTTTACAGATAAATTACCTGCCATTCCCATTTTATCAAAGGAACTATCTATGGAAGCAGATAGTAAATAACTAATAGTCCAGCTGTCATTTGGCCTCATAAGGCCATCTAAAGTAAGCGTGGTGTTATTATGAGCAGAGAGGCCTTTTTCAATATTTTGCTCATCATACTTATTGGTAAGCATTACACCTATATTGTTTTGTTTGCCGTAGTTTTTTAGATACCTGAATACGCCAAAGTTTGCAGCTCCTTGTGCTTCAGTGGCTCTCTGCCTTACGTATAATCCTGCAATACTCCTTTCTTGTGTACGGTCAGTGAACCTTAGCCCCACATCAATAGGAACTGGAGGAGCGTTAAACTGTGAATTAGCTAAACCTATGGTTCTGCTGAAAAATGGGTTTAGGCCATTGACACCTGCCCCAGCATAAATACCTGAATTCTCTAAAAAGAATTGTCTCTTTTCAGGAAAAAGTACGTTAAAACGTGTAGTGTTATTAATGGCCCTATCAACATCTGCTTGAGCAAAATCAGTATTGAAAGTTAAATCAAGAACGGAATGTGGATTTATAGCCCATTTTATTTCACCACCAAGTTTAGGTGATTGCAAGGTGCTTAGGTTTCCTTCGCTATCAATATTTCGGTTATTTTGATATAAAATATATGGATTGACGCGGAGGTTAAGAGATGGTTTTGGCAATTTCAGGCCTCTTAATTCTGCGGCGTATGTCATTCTGTAAGGGCTGAAAGTTTGAGGAATGGCAGGGTACACCGATAGCTCATATTCTCTCCTCGCTAGTCTAGCAAAAGTGACTCCCCATGAACTGTTTTCGGTTCGTTTATCATATCGTAAAGATTTAAAGGGAATGGCAAATTCCGCAAAGTATCCATTTTCTACTATGCTCGTTCTGACTTTCCAGAGGGCATCCCAATCGCTATCAATAAAGGTGTCGTCAAAAGACTGAAGGTCTCGCTGGTTTCCGTATGGTGTGGTTTGAAAACTAACGCAAAAGCGTTTGAGGTTTTGAGGGTCTAATTGTAAATAAAAGATATCGTTCTGGCCAAAAAGAAAATCTCTGCGGAGGTCTTGAACACGAACTCCCTTTTTTCCTAGGCTATCCTCACAAAAGACTCCAAAGTATAAGTTTTTATCATCATATATTACCTTAACCTCGGTCTTGAAACTAACCTCTCCACCTTGTCTAGGTTCGGTTCGGAAAAAGTCATTGGTGAGGGGAGCGTTTTCCCAAACCTTTTCACTTAGCTTGCCATCAATAGTTATGGTTTCAGTAGTTTCTATTGCCTGAATTGTGGGAGCAATTAATGCAGGCTCAAAATTCCCTGTAGTGAGGGAACCTTGAGCTATACAGAACTGACAGGATAAAATTATGATAACTATTAGCTTCTTCATAGAAGGGGAATTTCTAAATCAAGCTTCTCACATTGCGTTTAGCCCATATGAAGCCAACTAGGGAAGCTAGGAGTAAAGGCAATAGTATTTGGAACCAATTTATATTGCTTTTCTCATTGAAATATTCTAGTTTAAAAGACTTCCAGTTCTCATTTGATGCGGAAGCTTCACTAAATATTTTAGGATAGAAATAGAGGCGTTTCTTCTCATGGAATTTCACTAGTTCGTCACCAAAGTCGAGGTAATTCTTTAAACCAGATTTACTTAAATTGCTCATAGTAATTCCTGTATGCATACTAGGGAAGATAGTGCCAACCGTAGAGCTAAAGGCTTCCCTTTGTCTTAGCTTTTCTTGTAAATTTTTAGAGGCCTCTGAGGCCATATCATCACCAGACTGCTGCATAGCGTAATACCATAGCCAGTTAAAATCTCCGGGAGGGAGTTTGTATTCACTGAATTGTGGATAATGGTCATAAAACTTTTGAAGCGTTTCCTCTTTGGGTTTATCCCACTGTGCATGGTAACCTTCTCGGCCGTCAATTAATGTTTTGAAAGTTTCGGAAACCGGGAGTTTGTAATTAATAACAGCGGTGAAAATGGCTGGAATAACAATAGCCAATAAGACCCATGAAAAGACTAAAATGACTGCATTTTGGCTTGAGGTCTTTTGAAAGCTAGCAACTAACCAGCCTAGACTAAACCAAAATAGGATGTATAACATAGAAACTAAAATGAAGGCAGAAAAAGCGGCATCTAAGGGAATGTCTAAATATACTTTAGCAATGGAAAATAACAGAAGAAGTACTGCTAATACACTCAAAAACCTTATAAATAACTTCATGCGAAGCATTTTCTGAGGGTTTTCAGACTGACTTAATATTAAACTCCATGTACCATCTTCCTTTTCTTCTGAAATTATGCTGAAGCAAAACGCTATAATAATTAAGGGGAAGAAGTAAATCAGAACAAAACTGAAATCCAAATTACCTAATAAGGAGTAGAGGGGATTGATTAAATCGGTATTGTACTTTTGTTCTTCTAGGTACCTAATATTTACGCTTTGCACGCTTGGATTTATATCTCGCTGGCCTATGGAGAGTCCAGCAAGGTTTGGCATCTCATTTACCAGTCCAAATTTTACATAATATAGTAAAAGGCCTAATTCTTGCGGGTGATTCTTTACGTTATTTTCAATACTTTCTTCTTGAACTTTGGCAGTTAGTTTTACATTTTCTTGGTATTTGTCAAGGAATTGCCTTCCGGTATTGATACCCAATAAACCCGTAAAAAACAATAAACCCAAACCCCAATGTAGACCCTTGGAACGAATGAAATTTAGAAATAATAATCGTGTCATATTACTTTGAATTTTGAGGTGAAGTTTTGGACATAAAACCCAAGGGCACAGAGCCATAATAGGATTGAAACTATAGAAATAATTTCGGCACTTATAGCTTCTTTTAAATCACTAAATTGATAATGGAAATCAGGGAATTCTTTCCAATGATTGTTACTAATTATAGCTGATTTATCAGAAGAGCTGGTGACATCATTGCTTATTAATTCTATTTGCAAATCATTCATTTTTTGAGCCAAATTATACCTGTATTCTTCAGCTTGATTTTGAAAGCTAGTATAGGTAATGAAATCAGTGCCGGCTAAAGCCATTGAAAGATTTTTGATGGCCAAATAGGGATTTAAAAGTGCTGTATACCGCACTATATCTTGCTGGTCTTTGTAAATATCAAGCAAATCACTTTGATGGCGGGCGTGGGTTACGGCACTGAGTTTTTCCCCTTCTTTCATCATAAAACCGCTATAATTGAAAGGCAATTCTTTTACCGTACTTACATTATATGCATTTAATAAAGAGTCTTTAAGAGCAGCATAATGCGGGTCATTAGGATTATGGCTGTCTCCTTGTTCTATAATTTCCGACTCCACCGCCATATCAAATACCATTTTTGATGGGGAAGGGTAGAGGTATTGACCTAAAATCAAGGCCATTTTTGGAAGAACCAGCGTAAAAATGAGCCAAATGCCTATTAGTTTTGTAAGTGATGATTTGGCCGTTGCACTTTTAGCAGAAACCAAAACAGCGAGCATAGCACAAATCAGGTAATAGGCTGTATAAGCAAGCCCTATCAGAAAATACCTAATTAGGGCGTCCGTCTTAACGTCTGCAAGTTCGGAAAATGCAATTATTAACAGACCCAAAACATAAGCAGGTAGAAAAACTATTAAAGCCATTTTTAATAGACCAAAGCTTTTGCCAATAATGATTTCAGGCCAAGTGATTCCTTGGATTGATAACATTTTCAGGGTGCCATTTTCTCGCTCTTTTGCAACGAGAGAAAAGCCCCAGAAGAAAAGTAGTAATGGCAGCAATAACTGAAGAACCATGGCCGCCGATATTTCGCCAAAGCGTAATAAACTACTTGATAAACTTGCTTCAGAAAAGTTGGTGGTGTTTTGCTTATGGGCTTCCAAAAAGATGGCGTTACCAATGAAGCTTTCCATACCAAAGTCAAAAAAACTTAAGGGATACTTATGCCTTAAAGCCACATAGCCGTAATGAGCCATTCTGTGGGGGTGCTTATCTGGGTTGTTTTCCCATTTTTCGCGTACCTCATGAGAGTAATGCTCAACTGTTTCTTTCTGAAAGGAATAACTATTTACCCCAGAAATAAGACTAAACATGAGCAAACCAAACATGACACTTACCAAGACTTTGGTAGTCTTGCTTTTTTTCAGGATTTCATCCCAAACCTGTTTTGAAAGTATTTTAACAATGTTAATTCTCATTAGCTTAGAATTTATAAGTAGTAGATAGCATTATGTTTCGTGGAGCTCCTGGAAATAATCTGAGATAAGTTTGAGCACCTGTCCAATAAGTAGCATTGGTCAAGTTGCCTACATTTAGTGCTAGCTGCATATTACCCTTGCTTGGTTTATAATATAAAGCAGCGTCAAGCAGCGTGTAGGCAGGAACCATAAAATCACGTGTAAACCAAGGAATTCTTTCTCCTACGTACTGTAAGCCAAAGCCAATTCCTAGGCTCTTTAGCTGAGACTTTGGACTGAAATTATACCTTGTCCAGATATTACCTGAGTTTTTAGCAGTATTCTCCTTACGCTCTCCTATGAGTGCCTCATTGGCGTCGTTCATAATTACGGCATCTATAAAACTATATGAAGCATTGATTTGCCAGTCTGGTGTAATGTAACCAGCAATATCCCACTCAAAACCACGACTTCTATCTGCACCTCGCTGTACTAAAAGGTCGGGCTGGGTAGGGTCATTGGCATTCATTAATATGTTTTTTTGATTGATCTCATAAATGGCCATGTTCATTGAAATTCTTTTGTCAAAGAATTCAGCTTTAGCTCCTAACTCTTTGAGGTCGCTGATAAGTGGTTCAAATCTCGCTGGTGAATTTGGATCCCAAAAGAATGCTCCAGTACTTGGCATTAACGTCACAGTATTAGACTGAGGCTGATAGCCTTCTAAATAAGTAGCATATATATTTATGTCTTTAGTAGCTTCAAAGGTCAAACCTATTCGAGGAATGAGAGCGGTGTTTGTGAATGATTGCTCATTGGCTGTTTCGTAATTTGTTATGTCTTTAAACCACTCATTTCTTAAGCTAAGTAGTGCCGAGAACCTACCAAACGTCAATTGTTCTTGTAAGTAAATAGCATTGGTAGTAGTTAAGGCGGTAGGTACTGCTATATTGACATTTAGGGCATAATCACTAACATTTCTGATGGTATATGATGGATTTGCTAAATCAAAATATGGAACATTTGGGCGAGGTAGTACTTTGTCATTTATTGTAATGGTTTGGTAATCTTCGGCATTTTCTTGTACAAAAGATCGTGCTACAGAACCATCATTTAATAGATAGCCTCTAGCAGCATTTTGGCCGCCACCTATTACTTTTTCCCAACTTTGTAAATCGTACCCTACTAATAATTTGTTTTCCAGTTTTCCTAAGTCAAAATCAAAATTGAAATAGGCGTTTAGATTGTCTACGTTCCAGTACTGCTGACGCTGAACAAATTGCATTACGGCCAGACTGGTAACTGGTGTATTGGTAATGTCTGGGGCAAAAGCATTGGTGGTGCGGTGCTCCTGAAGGTCTTCTGTCCAAGACTGCTTCATATACCTAGTATTGAAGCTTATATTCTCTGAAAACTTATGAGAGAGGTTTCCTGTAATAATGATTTCATTTGATTTGAAGTAATCTGTTGGCGAGCCTAAATTCAAGCTTTGCGGAGTACTATTAAGGTTTGTTTGCCCGGCTACTGCTCCAAAAATGGGCTGACCACGGTCAAGTGTACCAGTACCATTATTAAAAATCATTTCAGCATTGATAGATGTTTTGGAGTTTGGTAAATAACTGATGGAAGGAGAGATTAAAACGGCATTGTTCTGAACCAAATCACGGAAGGAACGAGCTTTCTGAATGGCTCCATTAAGACGGTACAGCAAGGTCTTAGATTTATTTAAAGGTCCTGTAAAATCTAGGCTGCCTCTGAAAGTGCTAAAGCTTCCAACAGCCATACTTACTTCTTTGCGGTCTACTGCCAGCGGCTTTTTAGTAACCATATTGATACTCCCACCAGGGTCAACACTCGAAAACGTAACAGACGCAGGCCCTTTCAGTACCTCTACACGTTCTATATTGGTAGTAAGTGGCTGTAAGAAATAGTATTGACGAGTCCGCATACCATTAATGATTTGCCCTTCTTCGTTTTGGTTTATACCTCTAATATTGTATTGATTATAATTACTAGAAGGTAATACACCGCTCGCTATTTTTACCGCATTTGCCAATTGAAAGGCTTGCCTATCGGTGATGAGTTCTTTTGTGATGGTACTTAAACCCTGAGGAAGTTCTTTGTTTTTGATGGCTATTTTGGTGGCTGAAAAAGAATACTCACTGTTATAATCTTTGGCGGCTCTTCCTACTATTTCTACCCCTTGTAAAGTAGTGGATTCAGGCGTAATTTCAATGTGTAATACCTCTCCATTTGTTACTATTTGGTAGGTCTTGTATCCAATGAAGCTTACCTGCAAAGTTCCCTCGCCTTCTATACTAAACGTGCCGTCAATGTCCGTGATGGTACCTTTATTGGTTTCTAATAATTTTATGGAAGCTCCTACAATTTTATCTCCTGTTATGGCGTCAGATACATGTCCTGTAGTAGTTTTCTGGGCATATATAAAAAAACTAGACAGTGATAATAGTATGGTAAATATTGATTTCATTTAAGTTTTGTATTTGAGTAAAGCACCTCTTATATAGGTGTTTGGTGTACTTAATCTAGGTTTATACAGTTTGTAAATAGAGTTTCTCCAATTCATTGGCAGAGATATCTTTGGCCTCTGTAACAGAGACCAGATTCCCTTCTTTCATAATGCCGATTCTATGAGCCACTTCCTTGGCACGGAAAATATCATGCGTGGCCATCAAAATAGCTGTACCGTTTTTAGATAGTTCTTTCAGTATCTCTGAAAACTCATTGGCGGTTTTTGGGTCCAGGCCGGAAGTGGGTTCGTCTAGTAGTAAAGCCTTCGCTTTTTTTGCAAGTGCTATAGCAATACCCACTTTCTGTCTCATCCCTTTAGAATAGCCAGCTAAGCGTTGATTATGGGCGGAGTTTTGCAAACCTGCTTTAGAGAGAAAACTGGAAAGTTCTTCGTTACTGTAAGAAAAGCCTGCTAAAGAAGAGAAGAATTCAAGATTTTCGATACCTGTGAGGTTAGGATACAGCATGACAGTTTCAGGAATATAGGCCAGATGCTGCTTGGTTTCGTTGGCATTATCTGCTACAGAAATATCATTAATACTAGCAGTGCCGCTGCTAGGCTCAATAAAGCCTAAAAAACAATTTATGGTGGTGGTTTTTCCAGCACCATTTTGACCAAGCAGGGCAAATATTTCCCCTTTGCCAATTTGTAAATTAAGCTTATTGAGAGCAGTATTAGTGCCGTAGGTTTTTGAAAGGTCTTTCGCTATTAGCATAGTTTATTATTTTTCATTTCTAACTTAAATTCTTGGAAAAGGGTCATTGAATTTTCCTTGAGCTTCCATTTTTTTAATTTCAGCTTCCGTACATAGGCATTGTTCAAATTCTTGGCAGATTGATTCCTTGTCAAGGTCTTGACCTATAATGACTAACTCGTTCATTCTATCGCCAAAACGTTTATTCCAGCGACTTTCAATAAGGGCTTGATTGTCTATAAATGCGGCATATCGTGAACGCTCACTAAAAGGCATGCTAGCCCACCAAACGCCAGCACCTTCGGCTCTAACAGAACCACCCGCCTGACTCCAGTTTAAGGCAGAGTCTTGGCGAGAAGCTATCCAGAAAAGACCTTTGGAACGAATAATTCCGGAATGCCAATCTTCCCCAATATATTTCCAGAAGCGTTCAGGATGGAAAGGTCTAGGGTCACGAAACACAAAACTGTTTATACCGTATTCTTCCGTTTCTGGCAGGTGTTCTATACCATTATTTTTATTCTCTAATTCCTGAATCCAACCAGCTGAGTTTTCTGCCTTCTCATAATCAAAAAGGCCGGTGTTTAGAATTTCCGAAGGAGCAACTTTTGAAAAAGAAGATTCAATAATTTTAGCCACAGGGTTAAGCGATTTAAGAATGGCTTTTAATTCGCCGATTTGAGACTTACTCATTAAATCTGTCTTATTCAGAATGATTATGTCGGCAAATTCAATCTGGTCGGTCAGAAGGTTTACGATGGTTCTTACGTCGCTGGGGTCTTCATTAAGTTCTCGCTGCCAAATATTGTCTGCAGAGCTAAAGTCTTTTCCAAAATTGAAGGCATCTACCACGGTCACCATACAGTCTATATAAGACCAGCGTGAAAGATCTATTCCGTTTTCTTCATCTTTAAAGCTGAAAGTTTGGGCTACAGGGACCGGCTCAGAAATACCAGAAGACTCTATTAATAAATAATCAAAACGGTTTTCTTTAGCTAGTTTTTCTACCTCTACCATGAGGTCTTCACGGAGGGTACAGCAAATACAGCCATTGCTCATCTCTACGAGTTTTTCTTCTGTACGGTGGAGGTTTCCTTCTTTTTCCACTAATGCAGCATCTATGTTTACATCGCTCATGTCATTTACAATGACAGCCACTTTCAGACCTACTTTATTATTGAGAACATGATTAAGCAAAGTGGTCTTACCAGCTCCGAGGAAGCCTGAAAGCACGGTAACGGGGAGTTTTTTATTCATGATTACATTTATTACAGTATCGAATGTTTATAATATGGCCTATGATAAGGCCTAAGCTGGCCACATAACCAAGCTTGTGTAAGGAGTGATGATAGTCCTCAAATATGATGGAAAGGGTCAGCAGAATAAGGCTTGACCATATAAACCAAAGGGCAGTCTTAGACGAACTAGGCTTATTTGCCTGAAAGGCAGAAATAAAACTTATCAATAGAAAAAAGTAGGCTACTTCATGCCACCAGGAAAAATTGGAGGCTATAAGGATAAGCACTGGTGTGAATAAGCAATGTATCACGCAAAGTGATGCACTGGCTATTCCGATATAATCTTGTTTGTTTTTCAAATCTTCTAAATGCAACATTGTTGCAAATATAAGAATGCGGAAAACCTAAATGCAACAACGTTGCAAAAATAAATTTAATCATTGCTCATAGAGGATGATACCATGATAAAAATGGAAGTCAGGAAGATTTAAAAGTAGGTTTACAGCAGTTTAGGCAAAGGAACAGGGAGGTGGTTTCTATTTATCTTTAAACAGAAACATAATCGGTTTTACCTATGATTACGTTAAGATTTTATAATAGGTCTACTTTCCTATACAAAACTTCCCAAAGATATTCTTCAGTAAATCGTCTGTGGTGATGGTGCCTGTAAGCTCTCCAAGGTGAACTAAGGCCAGTCTGATATCTTGGGCTAAAAAGTCACCGGTAATATTTAAGGCTAAACCGTTTAGGACTTCAGTTAGGGCTTCGTTAGTTTTTATAAGGAGGTCGTAATGTCGGAGGTTGGTGAGTACGGTGTCGCCTTGTGTTTTTATAGATGTAGAGTCAAAAAGGATATTTTCTAATTCCGAAATACCTTCTCCAGTTTTAGCTGAGATGCTTAAGTCGGCGTTGGCTGAAGTTTCGTTTAAGTCGGCTTTGGTTTTTACCCAAAATACTTTTTTACCTTTGGCCAATTCGGTATAATTTTCTTCCAGATAGGTTCGCTCAGCTTCAGAGTCAAATAAGAAAAGAACTATTTGAGCTTTTTGAAGAGCCGCTTTTGATTTTTCTATACCTATTCCTTCTACTATGTCTATAGTTTCTCTAATACCGGCGGTATCTATAAATCGGAATTTCATTCCACGAATCACCATGGTATCTTCTATGGAGTCTCTGGTAGTTCCGGCTATTTCGGTAACAATGGCTTTCTCCTCTTTCAAAAGTGCATTTAGCAATGTGGATTTTCCCACGTTGGGTTGACCAATGATGGCAACAGGAATACCTTCTTTGATAACATTTCCTGCATCAAAAGAGTCAATAAGTGGGTTTAATTGACTTTGAAGACTTTCTATCAATTTTTTCAAATCATCTCTATCTGCAAACTCCACATCTTCTTCCCCAAAATCAAGTTCCAACTCCACCATGCTGGCAAAGTGGATGAGCTCATCTCTAAGAGAAGTTAACTTATCTGAAAAACCACCTCTCAATTGATTTATGGCCAAATTATGAGCAGCAGAAGAATCTGCCTCAATCAAATCTGCCACGGCTTCTGCCTGTACTAGGTCAAACTGACCATTCATAAAGGCTCTTTGCGTAAACTCACCTGGTTTTGCCAGTCGGCAGCCATTATCCAGTAGAAGTTTCAAAATCTCTTTAATCACAAAAGAGCTTCCATGACAAGAAATCTCTACGGTGTCTTCTTTTGTAAAAGACTTTGGAGACTTAAAAACAGCCGATAAAACCTCATCAATCACTTTTTCACCCTTTTGGATAGTACCAAAATGGACGGTATGCGTTTTGACATTTTCAAGTTTTCGTCCTTTAAAAATAGTATCCACTATTTGGATGGCATTCAAGCCTGAAACACGAATAACGCCAATAGCACCCACTCCTGGAGCAGTGGCTAAAGCACAGATGGGTTCTTGATGATGAATCATAAGTTTGCAAGTTAATTCTTTCTAATTCTAAAACTGTGATGCTTGCATTCAAAACATAGAATTTTGATAGATATTCAGTGGAGAATTCTTAGTATTTTTGGGCTCAAATTGAATAAGAGCAACAAACAAAACCGGTCTTACTAAACAGCGTACATGCTTTTTAATTCCATTCAGTTTATATTTTTCTTCATTGTAGTCTCCATTTTGTACTACAGTTTAAGGCACCGTGGTAGGGTATGGCTCTTGCTTTTGGCTAGCTGCTACTTTTATATGGCTTTTAAGCCAGTTTACATACTAATTCTCGGTGTTACCGTTCTGGTAGATTATTATGCCGCTTTCTTAATAGACAGAGCAGAAGGCAAACGACGGAAATGGTGGTTAGGTTTAAGTTTGGTGGCGAATATTGGCTTTCTCGCTATTTTTAAATACTTCAATTTTATCAATGCTAACATTAGTTTTGCTTTGAATCTAATTGGTATAGAAAATCCAATTCCTAATTATGGTTTAGAGCTTCCTATTGGTTTGTCTTTTCATACTTTTCAGGCCATGAGTTATACCATTGAGGTATACCGTAAAAATCAAAAGCCAGAGAAAGACTTTATAATCTACTCGCTTTATGTGATGTTTTATCCTCAGCTGGTAGCAGGGCCTATCGAGCGTCCTCAAAACCTATTGGGACAATTTCATACCTATTTCAAGTACAATTTTGAAAACATAAAGCAAGGTTTAATACGAATAGCCTGGGGGCTTTTCAAAAAAGTAGTGGTGGCAGATAGACTCGCCATCATGGTAGATTATTGTTATAATAGCCCGTCGGAACATAGTGGTTCCACATTACTGCTGGCTACAATCTTTTACTCTTTCCAAATTTATTGTGATTTCTCAGGCTACTCTGATATGGCCATTGGTTGTGCTAGATTGATGGGCTTTAATCTCATGGAAAACTTTAATGTGCCATATATTTCTAAATCAATCTCTGAGTTCTGGAGCAGGTGGCACATTTCTCTATCCACGTGGTTTAAAGACTATTTATATATTCCCTTAGGCGGGAATAGAGTAGGGGAATATAGGCTATATCTTAATTATTTCATTGTCTTTACCATTTCTGGCTTGTGGCATGGTCCCTCTTGGAACTTCATAATCTGGGGAGCTATGCACGGTATATTTTTGGTCATGGCTATGTACTGGAAAAAGCATATTGGGTTTAAACTACCGAAAACTAGTTTAAGCACTATAGTTCAAGTGGTCTTTACGTTTACTTTGGTTACACTCAGTTGGGTGTTTTTTAGAGCTCAGGGGCTCACTAATGCTTTGACTATTCTTGGGAAGATTATTAATTTTGATACTTATACAGCTTTAAGTAGCCCTTTCTCGGTATCGGAATTATGGTTCTGTGCTTTTGTCATTTTAGTTTTAATGCTTAAAGAGATTTATGTTCCAATTATCGATACGAGTAAAACACCAGCCTTTTATGTCAAATTTATAGGCATCATGGTGGTTTGTTATTTCTTTGGCGTGTTCACTTCCAATCAATTTATCTATTTCCAATTTTGAAAATACTTAAATACATAGCGTTGGTTTTAGCAGCTTTCTTATGGTTGGAAGGCTGTTCTAGTGGTTTGTCTACTTGGCTTTTTGAACATGGTTTGGTCAAAGATGATTATCGATATGGTGATTTGTACCGACTATCTAACCTAGCCAAATTTAGAGAATTAAAGGAAACCTGTGCAACTCCAAACTTAGAGAAAGAACAAGGGGTACATCTGGTATTAGCAGGTGATAGCTTTACGGAGTTTGGCCGTATGGACTCTAGCAACTTTATAGCTTCTAAGTATAATTATATAAGGGTAGATGGAAATACGGATATAAGTTTAGATACTGCGGAGTTTAACGTATTGGTAATAGAAACCGTAGAGCGTCATTTTAGAGAGCGTTTTACAAGCGTTTGGAATGGCGTTAATGTGGTAGATGGCAATGGTTCGTCTCCTGTGGATGTAGTAAAAGAAAGCTTTTTCAAAAGAGCCGTTGATTTCGAATTACCATATTCTACAGAGCTTCATGAGGGGGTTCTTTTTGGTTATGATTTTATGATGACCATTAAAGATTGGAAGGCAGCCTTGAATTATAAATTATTTGATAGAGTAGACGATAATGTCCGTTTAAATAAAACCGGAGAGCATTTACTGTATTACTTGCCCTCAGAGCCGGGCATAAGTTCTGCTTTTGACAAGATAGGGGATGAGGAGATAGAGACTTTGGTAACTTATGTCAATGAAACCTCTCAAAAATATAAGGCTCGTGGTTTTGATAAAGTAATTTTAAGTATCATTCCTAACAAGACAAGTATTTTAGGAAGGGATTTGGGAAACTATAATCAACTTATTACGAGAGTGCATAATCACCCGAACCTCAGTGTAGAGATAATAGATGCTTTTGGTGCATTAAATAAACTCGGAGATTCTGGTTTTGCCAAAGGAGACACGCATTGGAACTGCAGAGGTAAGCTTGCTTGGGAAAATCTTTTAAACGATGCCTTAAGAGCTAAGGTAAGTCAAGAAGTGTTTTAACAAAGGCTTCTGTACCATGGTCTTTATAGTAAGCTTGTCCATCCATTTTCCATTTGTTTTCGGAGTTTATAAACTCAGCAAATTTCTTTGTAATAGCTGCTGTGTCTTCAGGGTTAACTTCGAAACCTAGTTTGTATTCTTTGGTTAAATCTGCTACTATGCCGTAATCAGAGACAAGAGAAGGTTTGTTATACTTTGCGGCCATTCCAATAATTCCGCTGCTAGCAAAGTAATTAACATTCATTCTTAGAATTAAGTCTGACTGAGCAAAAAGAGCTTCCATTTCATCATCACTCACAAATTTGTCGTTCTGTAAAATTTGATAAGCACATCTACTTTTTTCTAAGGCTTCTTCTAATGTTAGTTTGTATTCTGGAGCTACTTTGCCAATCATCAGAAGTACAATATCCGATTGCATTTCTTTAGGAAGAGCTTCCAGCGATTTTAAAATGTTTACTACGTTTTTTCTATTGTCAATATGCCCAAAAATCAGAAATATAATCTTTGACTTCTCAATGACGTATTTAGCTCTAATATCAATGCTTTCGGTGATATTGTAATCAAAAACAGGGTCAGGCAAGTAAAAGAGTCGTTCACCATGTTTTTCATTGATTGCGTTTACCGTGGCTCTATCATTCAGAACGAAAATTTGCTGTAAATTTTTGTTCCTAAGAGCTAACCTAAACATGGCCTGTTTTCTCCACTTAGCTATTTTAAACTTAGTGGTAGTAATGATTGATTTACTCAAAGAAACTTGTCTAAAATAAGGTCTAAACCATATCCCAGAAACATCAAAACCTGTTTTAGAATCATTACCTATGGCAACTTGATAGATATCAAATTCCATCAAAATTATCTTTTGAGCATCAAACTGGCTAGCTTTTAGTTTGATAAAATCCCATTGCTTTTTGTATTTCTTTAAGGCGGTTTTAGCTTCAAAATTAGCCGAAGTATGAGGTTTTATGACCTCTACTTTAATGTTAGCACTTTCAGGTATTTGCAGCTCTGCATTTACCAAAAAATGAAAGGTCCCTTTATGTTCTGGTTGATTTTTGGCCAGCCAGTTAAGTGTTTGCTGAACAAAACCTATTTTGTGGCCATCCAGTTGAATATTTAAATCTACTATTAAATAATTCATTCAGTAAAGAGCAATCGTTTGGAGTGTAATCTATAAAAAAAGCCTCTTTGATTTACTCAAAGAGGCCATAATTTGGGAGTGAGAATTAGTTTCCTTCAGTATCTTCAGGAGGCGTTACACCCATATGCTTAAACACTAAAACCGTGATGTTATCAGAATCTGGAGCTACTAAAATTACAGGAGTAGTACCATATCCAGCATCAGAGTTTAATACGTGTGTATATCCGTTTGCTTTAGCTACTTCGTCAATAGCAACTTGAATTTTGTCCATTACTGGAGCTAAAAGCTCACGTTGTTTGTTTTGGATAGCTACTTCAGAATTTTGTTGAAATTCTTGAATACCAGTTTGAGCAGTTTGAAGGCTCTTTTCTTTATCTTGACGAATTACCGGAGTCATAGTAGCGGCATTCTTTTGATAGTTTTCATAAGATTTTTGAAATTCTGCTACTTTTTCTTGAAGTAATTTATCGTACTGAGCTTTCTCAGTAGTCAATTTTTCTTGAATTTCTTTAGAATCTGGTAGGTTTGTAAGGATGTAATCAATATTAGTGTACCCAATTTTTACCTGAGCGTTGGCACCAATACCTGCTAGCATTAATGCTGCAAAAAGGGTTGCGAAAAGTTTAATCTTCATTTTATACTTATTAGATTTAATTAATAACATTTTATTTAGTTTCTAGAATTCCTAGTTCTTCTAATACATAGTCCGTGTAATCATGACGCGGGTCTGTGTAAATCATGCTGATGTCAGACGCTTTGTCAAACAAGAACATTAGTTTTTTATCTCGAGCAACTTTCTCACAAGAATTATAAATGGCGTCCATTATAGGTCGCATTATTTCCTTTTTCTTTAGAAAGAGCTGCCCTTCCAGCCCAAATATACTATTATTCAGTGCTTTTACTTCTTCTTCTTTAATCTTAATAGCTTTCAGTCGTTCTTTTTTCATGTCATCAGTCAATAGAATTTCTTCTTGCTGATAAGCCATTTTTAAATCTTCAACCTCGCTATATTTAACTTGTATGTCTTTTACCCATTGTTCCGAGTAAGAATTCATAGCTTCTATGGCTTCTTTATATTCAGGCATTTTCCCTGTAATAAACTCAGAATCAACGTATCCAAATTTCTGTGTGAAGCCAGAAACCGAGATTAGCGACAAAAATAGAAAAAATAATGTCTTCTTCATCTTAGAATATTTTTCAAATGTGACAATTTTATTCTTTGGTCTTTTCCTATTTGCCTTCTTTGACGAGCAAAAGAGAGAAAAGTCAATTTCAAACTGTCTAATTAACGACTGCTTAACATATTAACGTATTTGCTGCCCAATACTGAAAGTAAAGTTTTTCAAACCTTTATTCGCTACACCAGGAATTGGGTCAAAACCATAACCGTAATCAAAGCCAAGTAAACCAAAAGCCGCCATAAATACTCTAACACCTACCCCCGCAGTTCTTCTGAGTTTGAAAGGATTATAATCTTTATAACTTCCCCAGCTATTACCAGCTTCTAAGAAGGCTAGTCCATAAATAGTGGCTTGAGGGTTTAAAGATATAGGGTATCTTAATTCGGTCGTGAATTTATTATAAATGATACCACCTTGACGGCTTAGCTGTCCATTCGAACTACTTTCACCCGTAACATCTGCAGCTTGTTCTGCAAGTGTTTTTTCATGTACTATTCCTTCTTCGTAGCCTCTAAGACCTATAAGTTCCACCCCAATATTCTGTGTATTTTGAAGTCCCATACCCGCTCCTCCAACTACGAACCTACCAAATGGGCTATATCCAACACTTGGAGAATAACGGCCTAAGAAACCCATGTTGGCTTTAGCGTGGAAAATTAGCTTTCCAACTACTGGAGAGAACCAGCTAGCATCTAACATCCATTTGTGACCTTCAATCCACTTCACTTCTGCATCATCATTTTGGGCTCCAAAAGCAGAATAAGGTGGGTTAAAAGTGGCATTCAAAACTATTGAAGAACCTGTTCTTGTAAATTGTGGGTTGTCTAAACTATATCTAGATAGGTTTAAGGCTAATGCGATATCATGAGCTTGACCGTTTCTGAAGTTTGCCAATAGAAAGCTATTTTCGACATCATAGTATTGGTAAGATAAGCTACTACTGAAGCTAAAGTTTCTATCTGGCCAGTTAAGTCTTTTACCAAAAGTTACAGAGCCACCAGTGTTTTTAAAGAAACCGGAGTAAAAAGAGTTGGTACCTCCAAATCCAAGGCTACCGCCTAAGAGCCCTCCAGCACCGCCCCCGTATAATTTTTCGTACCTATCTAGCAGTTTTCCGTAATCTTGAACAGAGTGAAAGAAACTAACAGAGAACGAGTTTGGCTTTTTACCACCTAACCAAGGTTCTGTAAAAGAGATAGAGTAGTTTTGAAAACCACCGTTTGCTTGGAAACGTATTGCAAAACTTTGACCATCACCTTTAGGAAGTGGTTTATAGAGGCCTTGGCCGAATTTTAAAACATCTTTAATGGCAAAGTTATTAAAGACAATACCAAAAGTTCCAACAAAGCCTTGAAGGCCTCCCCATCCACCAGAGAGCTCTATCTGGTCGTTAGATTTTTCCTCCACATTGTATTCAATATCAACTGTTCCGTCAGCTTGGGGAATTGGTCTTGGATCTATCTTTTGGGGATCGAAGTATCCAAGCTTAGAAAGCATTTGAGTGGTTTCAATAAGGTCAGTCTTGCTAAACTTCTGTCCTGGTTTAGTAAGTAATTCCCTCATAACCACGTGGTCAGATGTCTTGGTGTTACCGTTAAGTATAATTCTATTAATGATGGCCTGCTTTCCCTCAAAGATTCTCATCTCAATATCAATAGAATCTCCTTCTACTGCCACCTCTACAGGCTGACAGCTGAAGTATAGATAGCCATCATCCATGTAAAAAGAACTTACATCATTTTGAGGAATACCATTGATTTTCTTATCAAGATCCTCGGGATTATATAAATCACCTTTTTTAATATTAAGAATCATGGCAAGTGTATCAGAAGCGTGCAAATAGTTTCCTGACCAAGTAATGTTTCTATAGTAAAACTTATGACCTTCATTGATGTCGATGTACACGTCAACATTTCCAGAAGGGTTTGCTACTACGGAGTCTGAGACCACTTGTGCATTTCTATAACCACTTTTGTTTAACCAAGCCACTACTGCTTTTTTGTCTTCCTTGTATAGTTTAGGAATATATTTAGATGGACTAAAAAGTCTCATCGGAGCCCTTTGTTTTGTTTTCTTTAGTTTAGATAGAAGTTTCCACTCTGGAACTTCTTCAACGCCAGTAACATAAATATTGTCAATTTTCACCTTCTCCTTCTTATCAATATCAAATATCAAGGTGGCATTATTAACTCTTAATGTATCGTCAATTTGCTTGACTTGAACAGCCGTATTAAGAAAACCTTTTTCTATATAATACTTCTTTATGGTAAGCTGAATATTTTTCACAAGTGCCTCGGTAATTACTTTACCTCGGTTTTCACTGATAGATTCTTCTACCGTTTCAATCTCACTTTTCTTTATGCCAGTAAGGGTAATTTTATTTAACCGAGGTCTTTCCTTAAGGTCTATTTCAAGGTAGACTTTCTTGTCTTCTATTTTTGTGACATTAATAGCGGCGTCTTCTATAATACCCTGATCCATTAATCTTCTTATAGCAGAACTGATGGCTTCGCCAGGAATGGTAATTTGGTCGTTTACACTTAAACCTGATACGGAGATTAGGGTATTTGGGTCAAGAAATTTAACCCCAACAACTGTTATTCCACCAATAATAAATTCTTGAGGATTGTCGTATCTAATCTCATCAATAGGATTAGTTTTTGGTGTTTTACTTCCTACACCAATAAATTGAGCGTAAGTAGTGCTTCCACAAAGAAGCATTAAGGCAATAACAAAACTGAATTTTATATTTTTGAGCATAAATGCTGTTTTAAGGCTTCTTAACCTGATCTCCTGTTTTTCCAAATCTTCTTTCTCTTTGCTGGTAAGTATAAACAGCATTAAATAAATCTTTCTTTCTAAACTCTGGCCAAAAAATATCGTCTAAAAATAATAACTCCGCATAGGCCGACTGCCAAAGTAAGTAATTACTAATACGATGATCTCCTCCAGTTCGCACCAATAGGTCCACTTCCGGACTTTCTTCTGTAGCTAAGTAACGACTAAATGAGGCTTCGTTTATATTATCAATATTAATTTCACCTTTTTTAACTTTTGAAGCTATCTCTTTTACCGCTTGAATAATATCCCATCTTCCACTATAGCTTAAGGCTAAATTTAGTGTCAAACCAGTATTATTCTCAGTGAGTTTTATACCTTTTAACATTTCCTCCCTCGCTGATGTAGGTAGAGATTCTAAATCGCCAATAGTTTTTAAGCGAACGTTATTCTTATTTAAATCTGGGATTTCTTTAGCTATCGTTGAAATCAAGAGCTTCATGATTCCATCTACTTCGATTTTGGGTCTACTCCAGTTTTCGGTAGAAAAGGTATAAAGGGTTAGGTATTCAATGCCTAATTCACCACAAGCTTCTACAGTTTCTCTAACTGCCTTAATGCCATGATGATGTCCGAAAATCCTCATAGCACCCTGTTTTTTAGCCCATCTACCATTCCCATCCATTATAACGGCGATGTGTTTGGGCAAATTGCTTTTATCTATTTTATCTATTGACACAGGTATCTAATAAGAATCTTGTTCTGAAAATGAACGCAAATGTAAGGAAATTAGAGAGTAATAGAAAGATAAGTCTTACCTTCTTGGATTAGGGCACTTAACACCAGAGAAAACATAACTTAAGGTCACGTTGGCATAGAAAAACCTATCTCTTATGTGTGCGTTTGGAGTTGAATATATCACGGGTTCTTGCACAACATCGGGATCTGGATAAGCGTTACTAAAAGGTTTAGATTCGTCATCAAGATATCCGAAACCATCAAAGTAATCACTATTGGATTTTTCCATAGCCAATTTGCAGCCGAAGGAGCCACTTATGTTCCATTTGGCATTTAACTCTCTTTTATAGCCAAATCCATAAGAGAGAGCTTTGCTAGGCGAATCTACTTTACTGGAGAAGGTAAGGCCATTTGCATGAAGGTTTCTTTTAGGCATTCTATACTGTTCTATGCCTAAAAAAAGGATTGGTGTCCATTTGGAACGGACAATAGTGCCGGAGGCTCGAAAGTTTAGAAAATTATATTCTAAATCTAATCCCCAATTCATTATTTGCCCATCAAAACTCCAGTCTCTAGCTTTATTTAAAGGGTTTGAGCTTAGTCCGTCATCTCCAGTTATAAAGCCATACATAGCTCTACCTTTCAATGAAAAAGCTCTTGAGAAATTATAGCGAACCATGACGTTAGCGGCAGGTCTAGCTAGTAAGGGATTGAAATTTGGATTAAGATCGCCTCTGTAAAATGTAGCACCCGTACCGAGCCCAGCCTCTAAAGCTTGCCCTTGACAGGCAATGGAAAAGAGAAAAAGTAAGCCGATTAAATAGGTTTTATTCAAGTTAACGATGCTAAATTATTTTAAAACAGGGCACTTTATTTTGTCACTAATAATATATGAGATAGTGATTTGGGTTGTACCGTACATATCTTTAAGTCTTCCTTTTGAGCCTCTTTGTTTACTAATAGAACCTTCAGGACCATAAAATGATTCTAGAGTTTTCAGAGGGTCAGGACCTTGGGGAGCACCTAGTTTAGAAGGATCCCCATAGATTTGCAAGATTTGTTCAAGTCTATTTATCTCTGTTCTGGAGCTGATGGCTTCGCCAGCCCTATACGAAAGTAATTTTGACATATTTCCACCATAGCTTTCCAACTGGTCTAAATTTGCATAATTAGCGGGCCCAACATCATCGAGATAATCAGTGTTAGTAATTCTTAGATTACCTTCAAAGGTAATGTCAATTTTATTGGTGACTTTCATCCTAATGCCTAGGCCTAATGGAATTACGGCCTGTACCAAAGAATAGGATTTTATACCACTGTTTGGTATTGCTTGCCCAGATGTATTGTATTGTCTTAAAGACTGCCATTTACTACCTGTGGTAGAACTTCCCACCGGTAAAATTGCCTTGGGATCATGTGCGATAAGACCTATCCCTATGGTAGCATAAGGCGTAAATTTACTCCTATATCTCGCACCACCTTTTCCTATATTCGGTATTAGATTAAATATCCCACTTAGTGCCACCTCCTTTACATCATTTCTGAAATGAAGATTTCTGATAAAAGATTGATAAAACAAGTCGAGGTTATCTACACCATATGAGTAATCATCTCCAAGTAACCTTACCCAAGATAGTTGAACACGTATTGCAGCGTTAGGCGTAAGGTACTTTGTATAATTTGCGTTTAAATTAAATCTCACGTTCTTATATAATGAACGGTAAAAGTGAGAGGGGAGAGCTAAATCGCCAATATAGTGGGCAGAACCTGCTCCAAAACCAACAGTAGTGTATTGGTTAACTACATTTTTGGGTGAGAATAGACCTTGCGAATTCGCAGCTCTACTTATCAAAACCATTGATAAGATTAGGAAGCCAAATGTTAATTTTTGAGACTTTGCCATGCTTTGAGTAAAATTCGTTTTCAGAACGTAATTTTTCGTTTTATTATTGCTAGGCAATCAAGAAGTCTCTTCTGAACTTGGAAGTTTGGTTCTATTTCTAACATCACTACCCCAGCCAAGTTTAGCTCTTAGTGTGTCTAGAAAGTCTGAACCGTCTAGTGTAATTAATTTAGCCTTAAAAGACTCTTTACTAATGGTAATTTCGCTATCTACATCGCCTATTACCTTTGCACGTGAGTCCATTGAAACTAAGTAGTTATTACTTCTACTTTCCACCTTCAAAGAAATGATACTTGACTTAGGTACTATCATTGGTCTTACGAACAAATTATGCGGACAAATAGGCGTAATAATAAAATTGTCCGAATGAGGCATTACTAATGGTCCTCCGCAGCTTAATGAATAACCTGTAGAGCCAGTAGCAGAAGCCACCATAAGACCATCCGCCCAATAGGAGTTTAAAAACTCCCCATTTATGAACGCATGAATAATAATCATAGAAGAAGTATCAGTCTTCGAGATTGCTATTTCATTCAAGGCAAAGTTCGTGCCTGATTCAAAAAGTTCGATTTCTGAGTCAGCATGAAGCATGCTTCGCTCATCAAGTTTATACTGTTTTTTAAGTAACTTTTGAACGGCAGATTTTATCTCAGTAGGCTGAATTGAAGTGAGGAAGCCTAGTCTACCAAAATTTACACCCAAAATTGGCTTTTCACTGGCACCTACTTTACTTACTGTTTCTAGAAATGTTCCGTCTCCTCCTAAACTTAAAACGATATCAATATCCTCTTTACCACTAAAAGAGACTGTTTTTTCGGTTAATGGTGAGATTTCGGCGGCGGAAAGTATTTTTCTGAAGGAGTCAGAAACCTGAACGTTCAATTGATTTTCTGCCAGTTCCTCAAAAAACATTTGAACTAAATGCTTGTCCTCAGGTTTGAAATCCCTTCCATGGACTGCGATATTCATAAATTTCTGATTTTAAATTTCAAGATATTTCATCAACTGCTCATAACGCTCTAAGTCGGGGTAAGAATTGTTAGCTCGTTCATTTATCTGAGCTACCTTATAGCCAAAGCGTTTTAGGCTGTTTATAGCGGGGTCTATCTCCTTTTTATTCAGTTTAATAATAAAGTGATAGTCGTTTTGGTTTTCTTGGGATAGGTATAGTTTCTCTATTCTCAAACCTTCTGTTTCTATAATTCGACTAATATCGGAAAGGCTGTAGTCTTTTTCGCTGATTTCTAGGCTCATTAAGCCTCCATTTCCAGAGAATTGACCAGCTATTACCTTTTTGTATATGTCTACAGTTTTTATGCTTCCTAGATATTTGTTCTCAAAATCAACAACTGGACATACTTCAATATCCCTATTGATACAATGTTCTGCTAATAGTAGAAGGTGCTGATTCTCTTTGACCTCTACATTGCTAAACTTAATAGGAACTAGAGAGAGTTTGGTTTCTTCATCAAAATTGAAAAGGATATCTTTTTCAATAACGCCTAAAACCTCTTTTTCATGGACGAGTACTAACTGATTAAGGTTTTCTTCTTCCATGTATATCAAAGCGGTGCCTACTTTATCATCAATGTCTAAAGCGGGTAAGTCTTTCTCTATGAGGTCTCTGGCAAGCATCTAGGCAATAACTGGTTTATTGATTTTGACTAAAAACTTTTCTAAAACCTGATTGAATTCAACAGGACGTTCCATCATCGGGGCATGGCAACATTTGTCAATAAAGTGCAGCTCCGAATTTGGTATTAACCTATTAAACTCATGGCCAACATGGGGAGGAGTAATAGTGTCATTTAAACCCCATATTAAGCAAGTAGGTACTTTGATATTGGTTATCTCGCTAGCCATATTGTTTCTTTGAGCCGATTTGGCAATTTGAACAATATTCATGCACTTTGGAATGCTGCTAGTGATTTCAAAACATTCATCCACTAATTCTTTAGTGGCTGTTTTTGGGTCATAAAAGGTATACTCTACTCTTTCTTTAATGTAGTCGTAATTTCCTCTTTTGGGGAAAGACCCCCCCATTGTGTTTTCAAAGAGTCCTGAGCTTCCTGTTAAAACTAGCCCTGCTACATCTTTTGGGTGAGCTAGTGTATAAAGTAAACCAACATGACCGCCTAAAGAATTACCCAAAAGAATCATGTCTTTTAGTTTTGTTTGCTCTACAAAGCCTTCTATGAAAGATAAAAGACCTTCTAGGCTAGCCTGACGCATAGGCATGTCATAAATAGGCATGAGCGGAATAATAACGCGGTAGTGTTCTTTGAAACCTTTAACTACGTCATTGAAATTACTCAATGCACCAAAAAGACCATGAAGCACCAGCAAAGTGGGGCCATTGCCTTCATCTACATAATTATATTTTCCTTCTGTTTTTATCTGGTATGTCATATAAAGGATTTAACCCTAAATGAAATGTTTCAGCGGTAAAGGTCTTGGTTATTATTGAATAATCAAACAAGAGAACTTTAACTTAGACTATTTGAACACTTTCTTTATTCTACAATCTATAAAAAATCTTTCTAAACTATGTAGAAAATGTACGTATAGTTTAACTACTGAATTTGTCGAGTTGCTTAATTAAGACCTCGAAATCTTTAGGGTAGGGAGCTTCTGCTTCAATCAGCTCTCCGTTTAAACCCTTGAAGGCTATTTTTTTAGCATGAAGAGCTACTCTTTTTATTAAAGGAAGTTCCTCGTCACTTTCTTTAAGATTGAATTTTCTTTTTATGTTAGAAAGGAAAATGTATTCCCCATTATAGGTAGGGTCACATACTATGGGAGCATCTAGGCATAATAAATGAACACGTATTTGGTGCATTCTTCCGGTAATAGGGTAACACCTCAATAGGGTGTGTTGATTGTATTTTTTTTCTGTAAAAAATACTGTTTCGGCTACTTTACCTCTTTTTCTATCAATCTTGACCCCCGTTTTATCTTTTAAAATTGCAATAGGAAGAAAAACTGAAATACTGTCTAAATCATGTACACCGTTTACTAAGGCATGGTATTCCTTTTTTATTTCTCTATGCTCAAATTGCATAGAGGCATTTCTATAAGCCTCAGGTTTTTTAGCCAACAACAAAATGCCAGAAGTCTCTTTATCAAGTCTATGACAAAGTTGAATATCATCAAAGTGTTCTTTGGCTAATTTTAAAATACTTAAGCTCTTATCGCCAGTTCTTTCTGGTAAAGATGAAACAAACGGAGGTTTGTTTATCAATAAATAGTCGTCATTTTGAAAAACTATGAGTTCTTCAAAGTTTATGTTTTTAGGAGCTTTTTTATACTTAGAAAGTTCTAACATTTATATTCCTTTAGATAAAGTAAATGAGAACCTAGTACCAGTTTCGGCGGTTGAGGTCACATTAATAGTAGATTTATGAGCATTTAATATATGTTTAACAATAGCCAAGCCTAATCCAGTTCCACCAGTTTCTCTACTTCTGCTTTTGTCTACCCTATAAAAACGCTCAAATATTCTTGCCAGGTGGTCTGCCGAAATTCCTGGGCCATCGTCTTCCACCACAATAAGATAATGTTCATCAAACTCTTGAAATTCAACGCTCACTCTTCCGTTCTCTTTGCCGTATTTTATACCATTGTCTATAAAATTAGTCAACACTTGATAAATTCTTTGGGCATCTGCCACTACAGCACACTCTTTTATTCCTTTAGGCTTTATTTTAAGGTGAATTCCTCTTTTATCTGCCTTGTTTTCAAGTTGTTCGAAAATGTCTTCTGTTATACTGACTATGTCAACAATCTCAAAGTTCATTTTAATGTCGCCAGTTTCTACCTGCGTAAGCACCACGAGGTCTCTAACTAATGCATCTAAACCATCTAAGCTTTTTGCTGCTTTTTTTAGGAACCTTTTTGCTACGGATGGGTCGTCTTTTGCTCCGTCTAAAAGTGTATGAACAAAGCCTTGTGCTGCAAATATTGGGGTTTTAAGTTCATGAGAAACATCGGCCAAAAATTCTCTTCTGAAAGCTTCCATTCTTTTTAATTCGTCAATCTCAGTTTGCTTTGCGTTTACATAATCTGAGATTTCGTTATTCAGCTTGTTAAAGGGGTTGAAGCTTCTAAAGACTGATTTCTTGTTAATGTCTAAGTCGCCAATTTTAAGCTTTTGAAGTGTATCATAAATTTGCTTAACCTCTTTAAGTAAGAGAATGTCTAGCATGACGTAAGCAGTAAAAAAAGCAGTGAGGAAAGAACCTGCACCCGCAACAAAAAGAATATTAGTGGTACACTCTGGTATAAAACTCAGAAATAGCATGGTGATAGAAGATACTATCCCTGCTAATAAAAACGCAATCCACCTTGGAGATAATTTCATTTTAGTTTAAGAGAAAAACAAAATTGATCATTTTATATGGCCTTTTCAAAAAAGCCACCTAAATCTCTAAGGATAATTTAGGTTTATTTAGAATTAAACATGTAACCAAGCCCCTTAAGGGTTTTGATTACGTTGTCGCCAAGCTTTTCTCTCACTTTTCTGATGTGAACATCCACTGTACGCTCCACCACATAAACATCAGCTCCCCAGATTTTGTGAAGAAGCTCAGTTCTAGAATGTACGTTGTCAGGTTTTTTAGCCAATTGAAAAAGTAATTGGAATTCTTTTTTTGGCAGTACTATTTCCTCTCCGTCTTCTTTTTTTACGGAGTAGTTTAATCGATTTATGACAAGGCCACCTATATCAAGAATGTCTTCCTCGTTATTTTTGTCAAAGCCTTTTCTAAAATGAGCTTTAATTCTACTAATAAGGGGTCTGGGTTTAATAGGTTTTGTGATGTAATCATCGGCACCAGCCTCAAAAGCTGCAATTTCCGAGAACTCTTCCGCCCTTGCGGTTAAGTAGATGATATGAATGTCTTTTAAATTAGGGTCTTCTTTTATTTGCCTTCCAGCCTCAATACCATCTAAAACGGGCATCATTATGTCCATGAGGATTACATCTGGCATAAAAGATGCTGCCTTTTCAATCCCCTTTAGACCATTATTTGCGGACTTTACCTTATAACCTTCTTTTTTTAAATTATAGGTTAAAAGTTCGATGATGTCTTCGTCATCATCTACTAAAAGTATTTTGCCTGCCATTAATTTCTTTGGTCTATGTTAATTGGATGCAAAGATAGAAGTTGAATATTAACTAATTGTTAAGAACCACTTTGTGGTCAAGTTTTATTCGAAAAAGCTCTCTTTGTTCGTTTGTAAATAAAATTGATTCATTTGTTTCAAAAATCACAGCTTCTGTCTGTTTTCTTTTGGTTTTAATGCAAGCTAAGGGATTATTGAAGTCAATGGTTTCATTTTCAATTCCAAAGAAAATTAGTTTACCATAGGTTAATAAGATGAACGATTGTTTGTCTGGGCTAATATCTGCTGCTGTGACCTGTTGTTCTATTGGAAATTCATTTTTAGGGCTTATAGAATAACTTCCTGCAGTGTCGGATAAAATATAATGTTTGGTAACACGGTTATTCTCTTCTCTGCTTTTAGAAAAAAGGTGAAGTTTCCCATTAAACCAAAAGAAAGCCTCACAGTCAAAGTTCTTTTTTAAAGCAGGAAACGCATTTTGGTCTTCGTATTTAAACCTTATTTCTTCTGTTTTTGTATTGTTTACCTTGTAAATAACTAAATCGGTACGGCTGTTTCCGTTATTGCCAAAATCTCCAATGTAAATATTGCCTTTGTCGTCTTTTGCGAGTTCTTCCCAATCTATGTTTCGGGCTTTTAAAACCTCCAAGCTGTCTACGATGTGTCCTCTGTTGTTTATTTTAAAGAGTTTATTGCTTCCACCGCTATCATTATGGGTCCAATAAGCATTGTTCTCTGCTTTCGCTAAGCCAGAGCTTTCGTCTACCTGCTGGTCAAGTTTTCCAATTTTGGTGATTTTACTTTTACCTCTATAGTTTTCAAGCCCTTTTTCTTTTTCTGGCATACAGGAGCATGTCGCTATTTTAAAAGCGAAGTATAAAAGAGCCAATTGAGATTTGAGCATAGGAGAAAGAGCTTTTTATTGGAAGATAAAATTACTTCTGAAAAAGTATTTTGGAAGTAAAAACCTCTATTTTTGACAAAAGAGCTATTAAAATATGTCAAACACAAAGACTTCACCCTCCGTAGTACTTGCAGCCAATCTACTCATTGGAGTTATTTTGGTTTTTATTCTTTGGGTATTAAAAGATGTACTGGTTCCGCTGGCTTTTGCTGGTATTCTAGCTATACTTCTTTTGCCTGTTTGTGCATTTTTGGAAAGGAAAAAGTTTCCAAGAGTACTGGCTATTACATTGACCATTTTAATAGTTTTTGGCTTAGTCATTTTAGTAATTACGCTAATGGTAGGGCAAATTAGGTCTTTGGACGAAGTTTGGCCGCAAATGCTGGAAAAAGGAGAAGAGTGGCTAAAAATAGGACAAACCCTATTGGCTGAAAAACTGAACATGCAGCAAGCAGAACAGCTCACTAAAGGAAGGGAGTATTTGACCGAGTTATTAAAAAGCAGCAGCTCGCTTATTTCTGGAACACTTTCTAACACCACTGGTTTTCTGGCAAATTTAGCTCTCATTCCACTCTATGTGTTTTTGATGCTTCTTTATCGCGACTTTTTTCAGGAGTTTCTTTTTAAACTTTTTAAAAAGGTAAGTCAAGAAGGAGTGAATACGGTGACGAACAAGATTAAGGATGTAGCCCAAAACTACATGTCTGGTTTGCTTTTAGTGATATTAATCATTGGAGCTTTAAACACTTTGTCGCTTTTATTATTAGGGATAGATAATGCATTTTTCTTTGGCTTTTTTGCGGCTGTATTAGTCCTAGTTCCCTATATCGGGGTGGCTATTGGTTCTGTTTTGCCTATAGTTTTGGCTCTTATTACTAAAGATTCGGCATGGTATGCGGTGGGTGTTGCTCTAAGTTTTGGTGTAATCCAGTTTTTAGAAGGTAACTTTATTACACCTTATATAGTGGGCTCTAAAGTTAGTATAAATAGCTTTGCGGCTATAGTCGCTTTAATTCTTTTTGGAAATCTATGGGGAATAGGTGGCTTGGTCTTGGCCTTGCCACTCACAGCTATTGTCAAAGTTATATTTGATTCGGTAGAGAAACTGAAACCTTGGGGCTTTTTATTAGGTGATGTAGAAGAAGATTAATTTATAAAGGAAAGAATATCTTCTAGAAACTCCCGGTTATTGCTCAATCTAGGTACCTTGTTTTGGCCACCAAGTTTACCTCTCTTTTCCATCCAACTGTAAAAAGTACCTTCATCCACAAAATGTACTTTAGGCAAACACAGAGCCAAATCACCACGCCTTTTGGCATCATAATCTGAGTTTACTTTCCGGAGTGTATTGTCAAGTTTCTCTATAAATATGGAAGGGTCTTTTGGTTTAGAATTACATTCAATAATCCATTCGTGCGAGCCCTTTTGTCTTCCTTGCATATAAACAGGACCAGCTGTAAAATCTTTAACAGACAAACCTGTGGCTTCGCAAGCTGCCGTTATTCCTTTCTCTGCATTTTCAATAATTAATTCTTCACCAAAGGCATTTATAAAGTGTTTTGTACGTCCTGATATTTTTATTCTATAAGGTGTTTTGCTCGTAAATTTGACTGTATCGCCAATTTTGTATCGCCAAAGTCCAGCGTTGGTAGAAATTAAAATTGCATAGTTTTTATCTAGTTCTACCTCATCAATGGTCAAAGTTTTTGGGTGCTCTTCTTCTATGTTCTCCATCGGGACGAACTCATAAAATACACCATAATCTAACATAAGCAGCATTTCACCTTCTTTTGAAAGGTCATCTTGAACTGCGAAATAACCTTCAGAGGCATTATATGTTTCTAAATAACGGACATCGCTGGATGGGAAAAACTTAGTTTTAAATAACTCACGGTAAGGTTGGAAGTTGACAGCACCATGAACGAAAAGCTCAAAGTTTGGCCAAAGTTCAAGCAAATTTTCGTGACCAGTTTCTTCCATAATTCGTTCCAAGAATACCACAGTCCAGGTAGGTACACCTAAAATGCTGGTGAGATTTTCGGTTTGACAAATCTCTATCATCTTAGAAAGTTTCTCTTCCCAATTGTCTAAAAGAGCTACTTCAATAGGAGGCGTACGCAAATACTCCGCCCACTGGGGTAGGTTTTGCATAATAATAGCGGAAATATCGCCTACTTCAGTTTTGCTATTGAAAGGGTTATCTTGTAATGAACCACCTATTGAAAGGCCTTTCCCTTCAAATAATTTAGCTTCGGGGTTTTCTGATAAATATAATGTAATGAGGTCTTTTCCTCCCTTATAATGGCAGCTTTCTAAAGACTCATCTGAAACTGGAATGTATTTACTTTTGGCGTTGGTGGTACCAGAGGACTTTGAAAAAAAATTGATGGTACTAGGCCAAATTATATTTTGCTCTCCTTTTAACACTCGCTCTATGTAAGGATAGAACGTTTCATAAGAAACTATCGGAACTCTGTTTTGAAAATCAGATACCTTGCTTATTTCAGTATAGCCGTGAAGTTTCCCAAATTCGGTTTTTCTGGCTTTATGAATTAAACCTTTGAATTGTTGAATTTGAGTATCATGAGGGTTGATTCTAAATTCATTTATACGCTCAATGCGTCTTTTGATAAAGAAACCTAGAATGTCATTTAAAACGCTCAAATGATTATTTTTTGTTCAAAGAAAATAGAATTTAAAGTCATTACAAACTTTTTGCTCTGTTTGGATAATCTGTGATGAGACCATCGCAGCCCATCTCTTTTACTGCTTTCATGTCTTTAAGCTCATTTACTGTCCATGGGATAGTCTTTATACCAAGCTGGTGCAGTTTTTTTACTTTAGATTTATTTAAATGATGGAAGTAAGGACTCCATATATCTGGACGAAAGCCGATTAAATTTAGGTTAAGATCTATGTCATTGTCATCATAAGGTTCTATTAAAGCAGACAAGGCTACTTTTTCATATTCACCAGCATTAATTCTAGCATACCAATACTTTAAAATATTAAAGTCGAAGCTTTGGATTGTAACTCTATTGGCATCTAGCTTTTCGAAGATTACGTCATAAACCAAGTCTGAAAACTCTGGTGCTTCGGGTTGAGAAACTCTATAGTCTTCCACTAAACTTTTAAGCTCAATATTATACTTCAATGGAGAAATACCTTTTTTCTTGGCATACTTTTCTGTAGCTTTTAATACGTCTTTAAGTAGGGGCTTGTGCACCGCTATTTTTTCTTGTTCCGGATATTCAGGATGCCCTCTAAGACCTACATCATAAAGTTTAATTTCTTTATATGTCAATTCGTATAAATTACCTCTGTTTTTCTGAGTTATTGGCTTACCGTTTGGGTCCGTGGAGATAGCTGGGTTAAAGAAGTTTTCATGGGAAACCACCACTTTTTTATCCTTAGATATAACAACATCTAACTCTAAAGTATGGACACCTTCGTCAATAGCTCTATAAAACGCAGGAATGGTGTTTTCTGGCATCAAGCCTCGAGCACCACGGTGTCCTTGAATTTCAAAATCATGCTGTGCCATAAGAATAGTGTTACCTAATAATAATAAGGAAGGGGCCAAAAGCCATTTTTTCATTTTAGACATGTCTATAAGTTCAGTAAGCCGATTGCCCGCAAGTTAATGATGCTTTTATGATTTTAGATGAAATATCTGTAATACCTTTAAATTCTCTAATTATAGTTTGAAAAGGATTAATACTTAATTTTGACTCACCGATAAAATCAACAATTAGAAGAGATGCAAATCAAGGAAATACTAGCTCTTACTCCAGAAGAGCAAAATATAGAAGTTAAAGGATGGGTAAGAACTAAAAGAGGGCAGTCTGCTCTTTCTTTTGTGAGTATTAATGATGGGTCTACCATTAATAGTATTCAGGCAGTTATGGACGGGGAGAAAATTCCAGAAGAACTGATGAAGGAAGTAAGGTGTGGGGCTTGTGTAGCTGTTAAAGGGAAATTAGTGGCGTCTGCTGGTTCTGGTCAAAATGTTGAGGTGTTGGCAGAAGAGCTTGTGATCTATGGCGAGGCCGACGAGTCATTTCCGATTCAACCTAAAAAGCATAGTTTAGAGTTTTTGAGAGAGAAAGCTCATTTAAGGTTCAGAACAAGTACTTTTTCTGCTGTATTTAGAGTAAGACATGCTCTCTCCTATGCCGTGCATCAATTTTACCATGAAAGGGGCTTCTTTAATCTTCATACACCTATTATTACCGCATCGGATGCTGAAGGTGCAGGGGAAATGTTCAGGGTATCTACTTTTGAGCCCAATCAAGCTCCAGTGACAGAGGAGGGAGTAGTTAACTTTAAAGAAGACTTCTTTGGAAGGGAAACGTCATTAACTGTTTCTGGTCAACTGGAAGGTGAGTTGGGGGCTATGGCTTTGTCAAAAATTTACACTTTTGGTCCTACCTTCAGAGCAGAGAATTCAAACACAACAAGGCATCTTGCTGAATTTTGGATGATAGAGCCAGAAGTGGCTTTTTATGATTTGAAAGATAATATGAACTTAGCGGAAGAATTTATCAAATATGTGATAAACGCAGCTATTAAAAATTGTAAAGAAGATTTAGCCTTTTTAGATACACGTTTTCAAAACGAAAATAAGACAAAACCCCAACTAGAAAGAAGCGAACATACGCTTTTAGAGAAGTTAGATTTTGTTTTGGAAAACGATTTTGCAAGAATCACTTATACCGAAGCCATTGATATTTTGCTCAATTCAAAACCTCATAAAAAGAAGAAATTCAAATTTCCGGTAGCGTGGGGGATTGATTTACAATCTGAGCATGAGCGTTATTTGGTAGAGAAGCATTTCAAAAAGCCTGTTATTCTGACGGACTATCCTAAAGACATCAAAGCATTTTATATGAAACAAAATGATGACGGTAAAACGGTGGCTGCTATGGATGTGCTTTTTCCTGGAATAGGTGAGATGATAGGTGGTTCTCAAAGAGAGGAAAGTTTGACAAAGCTTAAGACAAGAATGGCTGAAATGGATATTGACGAAGAAAATCTATGGTGGTACCTTGATACACGTAAATTCGGAACAGCACCGCACTCAGGTTTCGGTCTAGGTTTTGAAAGGTTAGTGCAGTTTGTAACTGGAATGGGTAATATTAGAGACGTGATTCCTTTTCCAAGAACGCCGGGCAATGTTGAGTTTTAGTTTTTATTTGGAACGTCGAATGAGTAATTATGAATATTAAATGTTGAATTAATTGAGTGGTAATCGAACGTATGACCTTGAGGAGCGACTGATAAATTATGCGGTTCAAATAATAGAAGTGGTTGAGAGTTTGCCAAATACTAAAACCGCGGTTCATCTTGGAGGTCAACTATTGAGCTCAGGGACTTCTCCTGCTCTAAATTATGGTGAAGCTCAGGCGGCAGAGTCAATTCGTGACTTTATTCATAAAATGAAAATAGTGCTTAAGGAGTTGCGAGAAAGTAAGATTAATTTAACTATTCTTGAAAGAAGAAACTTATTAAGCGACCTTAGTGCTATTAACGAATCAAATGAGTTAATAGCAATTTTTAACAAGAGTATAACAACTGCGAAAAAGCGAAGTACTACTTAATTTAGTATTCGATATTCGGTATTTAATATTCATTATTATTAAAGATGTTCATCCCATTATTAATATTCATTGCACTAATAGGTGCCAACGTAATTATCAGTGTTTATCTGGAACGGAAAGTGTCTGCTTTTATTCAGGATAGGCTAGGGCCTATGGAAGTAGGGAAGTGGGGGCTTTTGCAGTTGTTTGCTGATTTGGTAAAATTACTTCAGAAAGAGGATATTATTCCTGCGGCGGCAGATAAGCACCTCTTTAAACTTGCACCAAAGCTTATTTTCATGGCAATTTTCGCAGGATTTGCAGTTTTGCCAGTCACCTCTACTTTGCAAGGTTCAGCTGCTCAAACTGGCGTTTTCTTTATTCTAGCCATTGTAAGTTTAGATATTGTTGGAATTTTGATGGCAGGTTGGGCCTCTAATAATAAGTATTCGTTATTAGGAGCTATGCGTTCTGTAGCTCAAATAGTTTCTTATGAAGTTCCTTTGGGCTTAAGCGTACTTTGTGTAATAGTAGTTACGCAGACTTTGGATTTACAAGAAATCTCTTATCAACAAGGTTTGTTTTCATCTGAGTCAAATTATCTTTTTGGTATTAAGAAACTGGGTATTGATGTAAGTGAGGTAGGTGGTTTTTTGACATGGAACATTTTTAGAAATCCTTTCTTGCTGATAGTTTATGTGATATTCTTTATTACCACCTTGGCAGAAACCAACAGAGCTCCTTTTGATTTGCCAGAGGCGGAGTCTGAACTGATAGCAGGATATCATACAGAATATAGCGGTTTTAGATTTGCGGCCATTTTTTTGGCGGAATACGGTATCATGTTGCTTGTTTCCATTCTTGGTGCAGTCTTATTTTTAGGAAGTTGGAATTCAGCTTTGCCAAATATTGGAAGTTTTAAGTTGGCTTTATGGACTACTGGCGAGCCGGGAAGCATTGCATCTTATGCCTGGGGAGCATTTTGGTTATTTTCAAAAGCCTATGCGGCCATTTTTGTGATGATGTGGATTAGATGGACGCTTCCACGTTTAAGAATAGACCAATTGATGTACCTCTGCTGGAAGATATTGACCCCTTTCTTATTGGTATTGCTTCTTATTTCTACCATTTGGAGGGTGTTTATGGTTTACTGATTAGAGACAAAAGAAATTATATCGAAATGCAGACTAATGTCATATCGAACCACATGGTTCGAATACCAGAAGGAAGTATTGAGCTTAGGGATGATAGGATAAAACAAAAATGGACAGTCAAGCTTGAATCTTTTATGCTGTCAAAATTCCTTGTAAATCAGAAAGAGTATTTTGAAATGATGGGAAAGGAGCCTAGCAGTTTTAAAGGTGAAGAATTACCCTTAGAAAATATTACATGGAAAGAGGCTATTCTTTTTTGTAACGCTTTGTCTGCCAAAGAAAACTTAAAGTCTTGTTATTTAGTAGAATCAGGGAACGAAGAAATTAAGTTTGATTCATCAGCGGATGGATATAGATTACCCACTGAAGCCGAATGGGAATATGCTTGTAAAGCAGGTAGTGATTCTATTAGATATGGTGATTTGGATAAAATAGCTTGGTATAAAAATAATTCAGGTGGTAGAACTCATAGTATAGGAGAGAAGGCTCCGAATGCCTTTGGTTTGTATGACATGCTAGGCAATGTTTGGGAGTGGTGCTCCGATATATATGATGAAACAGTGTACGGTTCTTATAGGGTTTTCCGAGGTGGGGGATGGTGTGATGAAGAAAGAAGTGTAATGGCTACCACAAGAAGACGAAGCCACCCTTTAAAGTTTAAAATTGATGACCTAGGGTTCAGAGTTGCTAAAAACTAAATTTATCTATGCCTAAAAACATCTCCAAAGAATTAGAAAATGCAATACTTACGCTGACTCAAAAAGAGAAAGACAGGCATTTACTGCGTCTTATTGCCAAGAATCAACTTTTGAGAGAGCAAATGCAGTTTACACTGCTAGAAGATGAAAGTGATTTAGGCTGGCGAAGAGAGGAACTATCTGATTTAATGAGTCAAATGTTTGAAACACCTTATTCGTATACCGGCATTTTATTAAAAGATATAAGAATGGTGAGTGCCAAAATTACTTGGCACCGTAGGGTTACTAAAGACAAGTATGGCGAGGCCGATTTAGCTTTGACTTTATTAGAAAAAGCCCTGTCAAATCACCAAAACCAAATAGCAAAATCGCACAGGAAAGCGGAAAGTTTAAGGGTGTATTTAGTCAGAAAGGGAATAGCTGTAATAAAATATATCAATGCTCTTCATGAAGATTTTCGCATTGATTTTATAAAAAGAATGGATAAGGTTTTATGGCAATTGCATACTTTTGAAACCAAATACTCGGCCGCTCTTCTTAATTTACCTAAGGCCATGGATTAAGCAATGACAAAACCGATTCTCGTTATAAAGTTTGGAACCTCGGCCATTAGTAATAAAAATGGCGAGCCAGATACTAATATCATTGCTCAAATAGCCTCTGAGGTTAGTCAACTTCAAAAGACGAATCATATAGTTTTGGTATCTTCTGGTGCAGTAGGGGCTGGGAAGAAATTTATCCATAAATATGATGGCAGTTTATCAAAAAGAAAGGCTGCTGCTGCCATTGGGAATCCAAGATTGATAATAAAGTACAATGAAGCTTTTGATAAACATGGCATTCAAGTAGCCCAAAGTCTATGTGAAAGGCGGCATTTTGCCAACAGAGAGTTGTTTTTAGAACTTAAAGAGACCTATCAAGAGTTATGGGAGAATGATATTATCCCTATTGCTAACGAAAACGATGTGGTTTCTGATAGAGAGCTGAAATTTTCTGATAATGACGAGCTTGCCACGTTAATAGCCGCAGGTTTTGGAGCTTCACATTTAATGATAGCGACTGAGTCTGGAGGTTTACTAGACGGTAATAAATCCATAGTTAGGAAGGTGTCAAAAATCGACGAAAGTATCATGGAGCTGGTAGATACCAGTAAATCTTCCCTAGGTACCGGAGGAATGTCTTCCAAACTGACTTTTGCCAAATTGGCAAACAAAATGGGTATTAAGGTGACTATTTTTGGCATAAAAGAAGGGCAAGGCGGTATCTTGAAATCCTTCGAACAGAAAGAAGGAACTACTTTTGAGCCGGAGGCTATCAATCTTTCTGCTAGAAATAAGTGGCTGATGAGCGGTGGTCTTACCACTGCTAGCGTGAAACTAGACCAAGGTGCTGTGAAAGCCATAAAGAACCGAAAAAGTTTATTGGCTGTTGGTATAACTGAGGTTTTAGGCACTTTTGGAAGTGGTGAAGTAGTAGAATTGACAGATAATCAAGGGGAGGTAATAGCCATCGCTAGGTGCAGAGAGGCTTCTTTAGCACTTAAAAAGAAGGCTCAAAATGTGATAGTGGCTCATGCCGACGACATAGTCTTGGTTTGAAAATGAATAATTAGAAAACAGCATGGAAGCTTATAAAGAGCCACCCCAGTTTGATAAGAAATTACTGATAGAACTAGTTAAAATGAAGATGCCTTTTGGAAAATATAAGGGCGTTTTGATTGGTGACTTACCTATACATTATTTAGAGTGGTTTTTAAGAAAAGGTGGTTTTCCTGAAGGGAAATTGGGTATTCTAATGTCGACAACCTATGAAATAAAGAACAACGGACTTCAAGAAATAATTGTTAAACTTAAAATGCTGGCGAACAAAGACAGCCGATATTAATATGAAGAAATATAGTATACTTTTCTTTTCCCTGCTAAGCATAGGAGGGCTACAGGCTCAAAAGTTTAAGAAAGTACCTGAGTCAAAACTACAAAGCAGTGAAGTAGAAAAACATATTCGTTTTTTAGCGTCGGACGAGTTAATGGGTAGAGAGACTGGACATGCAGGGAATAATGCTGCCGCCAGATACATTGCCGAAGAGTTTAGAAGCTATGGCCTATCTGATGTCAATGCTGGTTCTTTTTACCAACAAGTACCTTTTGAGTTTTCTTATCAACCAGAAAATGCATTGATTACAGCAGGAGAAAATACACTAAAAATTGGCGAAGATTTCCTTTTGATGAACGGTGGAGGTGTGCACCAAAAGAATGTAGAAAAAGTACATTTACCTTACGGATGGGTTTCAGAAGATGGGGCCTACGATGATTTTGAAGGAATTGACGTTAAGGGAAAGGTTTTAGTAGTCAGCCTAGGCATGCCAGACGCCAAGGGCTTTAGAGAGATGCTGGGTGTGTCAAAAAGAAAAGAAGAAATAGCGAAGGAGAAAGGAGCTTTGGCTTTGATTGAAATATTTAGTGCACCCATTCCTTGGGGAGCTTTGGTTAATAACTTTGGTGATGGCAGTATTAGTCTGAAAGAAAAGGACGCTACAGATTTTACAAGGATTCTAGTTTCTTCAGAAACAGCAAAGAAGATTTCAAAAGGATTGGTAGACGAATTAGATATTGACATAAATATAATGTCTAAAAAATCTGCTGAGAGTCAGAATGTGATAGGTATGGTTCAGGGCTCTGACCCTGTTTTGAGTAAAGAGTTTGTAGTCTTGACAGCTCATTTTGACCATGTAGGTATTAATGAAAATGCAGAAGAAGGCGAAGATTATATTTTTAACGGAGCTAGAGATAACGCTATTGGAGTAGCAGGGCTTTTAAGTGCTGCAAAGAGTTTAGCTGCTAAGCCAGGTAAAAGGTCGGTGCTTTTTATAGCATACACCGGAGAGGAAATTGGTCTTAGAGGGAGTGGGTATTACGCCGAAAATCCTTTGATACCTTTGAAACAATGTGTTTTCAATCTGAATATTGATGGAGCTGGTTATAATGATAAAACCAAAGTTACAGGCTTAGGGATAGCTAGAACTGGGGCAGAAGCCGAAATTACTAAAGCTGTAGAGGCTGTGGGACTGACACTAATAGATGACCCCACACCAGAGTTAGGTTTGTTTGATAGGTCTGATAATGTACGGTTGGCCGCTAAGGGAATTCCTGCACCCTCGTTTTCACCAGGTTTTACATCTTTTGATGACGAGATAGCCAAATACTATCATAAAGAAGCTGACGAGGCGGAGAGTTTGGATTTTGAATACTGTACGCAGTTTTGTAAATCTTATGCTTTTGCGGCGAGGCTAATTGCCAACAAAAAAGATACACCTGTATGGGTTTCTGGAGATAAATATGAGCCGGCAGCCAAAGAGCTTTACAAAGACTAAGAGCTCATTTATGTAGTATTTGCTGCTTTTCTGATGATATTTCAACAAGATTCCTAGTGCTGTCTATATTTTTGAGAAAAAGTAGGAAAATCTCCTACACAAATTAAGTTTATACTTCAAATTATGCTGTTTATTTATTAAATTCGCAGCCTGATTTATGATTATCGAATTCATTTTTTTATAAAGAAAAACGCATAATGGCCGAAACTGCTAAGCTAATTTTAGGAGACAAAGAGTACGAATTTCCTGTATATACGGGCACCGAAAATGAAAGTGCCATAGATATTTCAAAGTTGAGAGGGCAATCTGGTTATGTAACTTTAGATTTAGGTTACAAAAACACAGGAGCCACCACTTCAGATATTACATTTTTAGATGGAGAGAAAGGTATTTTAAGATACCGCGGATATTCAATCGAAGAATTAGCTGATAAAGCAGATTTCTTAGGAGTTTCTTACCTATTGATATATGGTGAGCTTCCTAATCAAACTCAATACGACGAGTTTGTTCATGAAATTACCCACCATACAATGGTGAATGAAGACATGAGAAAAATATTTGACGGCTTCCCGGTTAATGCACACCCAATGGGCATTATGTCTTCATTGGTTAGTGCTATGAGTGGTTTCTATCCAGAGTCTTACGGAAGTAATAACGATAAGGATGCAGACCTTCATATTATAAGATTAATGGCTAAGTTGCCTACTTTGGCTACTTGGTGTTACAAAAAGTCTCAAGGGCACCCAATTAACTACCCGAAGAATAAATTAGACTATTGTTCTAACTTCCTTCATATGATGTTCGGCTTACCAGTTGAAGATTATGAGATAAATCCAGTAGTAGCTAAGGCTCTTAATAAATTATTGATTCTTCATGCTGACCATGAGCAAAACTGTTCTACTTCTACAGTAAGACTAGTAGGCTCTTCTCAAGCAAACTTATATTCTTCTATTTCTGCTGGTATTTCTGCCCTTTGGGGGCCACTTCATGGTGGAGCTAACCAGGCGGTAATTGAAATGCTAGAAGCTATTAAAGCTGATGGTGGAGGAGTTCAAAAATACCTTGACAAAGCAAAAGACAAAGAAGATCCTTTCAGATTGATGGGCTTTGGACACAGAGTTTATAAAAACTTTGACCCAAGAGCTAGAATTATCAAAAAAGCAGCTGACGAAGTGTTAGAAGCTTTAGGAATTGATGATCCAATTTTAGATATCGCTAGAGGTTTAGAAGAAGCGGCACTTAATGATGAGTATTTCATCAAAAGAAAGCTTTATCCTAATGTTGATTTTTACTCAGGTATCATTTACAGAGCATTGGGTATTCCTGTTAACATGTTTACAGTAATGTTTGCCATTGGTCGTCTTCCAGGTTGGATAGCACAATGGAAAGAACTTCGTGAGGCTGGGCAGCCAATTGGCCGTCCGCGTCAGATTTATACAGGTCCTAAAGAAAGAGCCTTTGTTGATATTGCAGATAGATAATATTTGAGCATAGAGTTCAACAAAAAAGCTTTCAAGTTAATTACTTGAAAGCTTTTTTTATGGTCTTTTAGTCAGAAGGTTAAAAACAAAAAAAGAGCAACCAAACGGGTCACTCTTCTTATTTTCTCATTTATCTAAGGTTCAAGTATTTAAGCTCGAGAACGCACAGCATCTAAAAAAGCATCTTTCCTTCTTCTGCTAATCTCTGCGTTTAAATTATTTATTAATCTAACCGTTTTTGTTCCACCATTCATCTGAATGCTGGCAATATGGTCTAGATTTATCATGTATGACTTATGTGTTCTGAAGAAAGAAAAGTGAGTAAAAGTTTTCTCCATTTCCTTTAATGTTTTAGAGATAATTATTTGCTCTCCGTCTTCTAAAGAAATCTCAGTATAATTGGCGTCTGCTTTCAAACGAACAATTTGACTTGGTTTCACATGTCTTTTGCCTATTAATCGTATTTCTGATGTCATCATTGTAAGTCTATGGAAAGTTTCTGGTCGAATTATACTTTAATGACTCAAACTGATGAAGAATGGTTGTAAGCGGATACAAAAAAAGTTAAAATTCCGATTAAATCATTTTCTCTCCTTTTATCCCACATACTTTAAATGCTAATGAAACCTTAACTATTTTTGAGTAGATAACCACAAAATAAAAGCACGTGAGTAATATTTTAGATATTCGGCACATAGTTAAAAATTATGCCAACCATTTAGCCTTAGATGATGTAAGCATTTCCATACCAAAAGGAATCATCTTTGGACTTTTGGGACCCAATGGTGCCGGAAAAACATCATTAATTAGAATTGTTAATCAAATTACCGCTCCAGATTCTGGTGAAGTGTTGATTGATGGTGAGCCATTATCAGAGAAACATATTTATGATATAGGTTACCTACCAGAGGAGCGTGGTTTATATAAAAAAATGAAAGTTGGCGAACATCTTCTTTATTTAGCAAGGCTTAAGGGGCTGTCAAAGTCCGAGGCCATGGATAAGCTAAAGGAGTGGTTTGTCAAGTTTGATATAAAAACATGGTGGGATAAGCCAGTAGAAGACCTTTCAAAGGGGATGCAGCAGAAAATACAGTTTGTAGCTACGGTTTTGCACAAACCTAAATTGTTGATTTTAGATGAACCTTTTAGTGGTTTTGACCCTATCAATGCCAATATTATTAAAGACGAAATTCTAGAATTAAGAAAAGAAGGGAGTACCATTATTTTTTCAACACACCGCATGGAGTCTGTGGAAGAATTATGTGATAATGTGGCTCTTATAAATAATTCAAGAAAGATTTTAGATGGCTCAAAAGAGGCTTTGAAAGAGCAATTTAAGACCAATACTTTCGAAATAAATTATTTTGGCGAGCTTAAGCCCAATGAGAGTCTTTATAGTATAGTGAGTGCTGAGGATGGTGTGTCAGGTGAAAAAAGAGGTCAAATTAGGCTTCATGAAGGAGTATCTACCAATGCCATGATTAGTAATCTTATTAATCAAGTGGAGTTAAAAGGTTTTAATGAGAAGATACCTTCCATGAATGATGTTTTTATTGCTGCCGTAAACGGTCAAAAATCTTAAGGAAAATGAAGAATATTTTACTGATAATTCAAAGAGAATATCTAACGCGAGTTAAAAAGAAGAGTTTTATTTTATTGACATTACTGGTTCCTCTTCTAGTTTTTGGAATGTATGCCGGCATAATCTATGCCGCTCTAAGTGGTACAGACCAAAAGAGCATTGCGGTTATTGATGATAGTGGTTTGTTTATTGAGAAGATTGAAGATAATAAAGAATATACTTTTACTTACAGCACTGAAGACCTAGAAACGGCCAAGGGTGGTTTTGTGGAAGAAGGGACAGACGCTTTGGTATATATTCCGGAAGACATTCTAGATAATTCCAAAGGGGTTAAAATATATGCTGAAAATGGAATCTCTTTTGAGCTTCAGCAAAAAATAGAGAGTAGTATAGAAAGGGAAATTGAAAATATTAAATTGTCTGAAGCTGGAATAGCAAGGTCCGTTTTAAGAGATGCCAAAATAAATGTAGGTTCTGAAACTATCAGCATTAAAGAAGGAGAGGAAAAAACAAGTAGTTCAGGAGGTGCCACGGCCATTGGCTTTATCTCTGCTTTTCTTATTTATATGTCAATATTCATCTATGGCGTGCAAGTAATGCGTGGTGTGATGGAAGAGAAAACTAGCCGAATAGTGGAGGTTATTATCTCATCCGTAAAACCTTTTCAGCTTATGATTGGTAAAATTATAGGTGTGGCTTTGGTAGGACTCACGCAGTTTACCCTGTGGATTGTTCTGGTGTTGAGTTTAATGACAGTGGCTGGTAAGTTTATGACATCCAAGATGGATAATGTTTCTACTGTGGCTACATCTCAAATGCAAAGTTTACCGCCAGAAGCAAGAGAGGCTGTGGAGCAACAAATGGAAGGTAATGCGGCCGCCAGTCAGGTTATGCCAGATGTGATGAATGCCATCAATGCTCTGCCTATAGCCACCATTATTATCTCCTTCTTGTTTTATTTCTTGGGCGGTTATCTCCTTTATAGCTCGTTATTTGGAGCCGTAGGTTCTGCAGTGGATGGCGAGACAGACACCCAGCAGTTTGTTTTGCCCATAACACTTCCCATTATCGCCGCTTTTATAATGGCCCAGTTTGTTATAAAAGATCCGCATGGTCCTTTGGCATTCTGGGGCTCTATGATACCATTTACATCACCTATTCTCATGATGGTGCGTATTCCTTTTGGTGTACCGGTTTGGGAAATAGTACTTTCAATATCCTTGCTAATTGGAGGCTTTATTTTCACCACCTGGATAGCTTCTAGGATTTACCGTGTAGGTATTTTAATGTATGGCAAAAAAGTTACATGGAAAGAACTTTCAAAATGGCTTTTCTATAAGGCTTAAAAGGACTCATTCATTTATAAACAAACAAGGCGAATCATGAGATTCGCCTCGTTTGTTATAGACTAAATTGAGATTAAATGTTTTCAGTAAGGCCACCCTCCGGAACTTCAAAAATGCTATTATCAGGAATAGACTTTAAGAATTTATAGTCAGAGAAAACTCTTTGGTAATTAACGTTTTCTTCGCCCATTACACCGTCTTTCCATGCAAAGTTCCTCATGCTACCTGGCATCTTAATACCATCTACTTCTTGCCAATCAGAATAAACCTTAGCACTATTAATTCCTGCGTTTTCTTTGTCAAAAAACGACACAGAATAAGTAAGGATTTCTAAAAGAGAGGTGCTAGGGTCAATGTATAAATAGTAAACATCTTCTGGTGTCAAGCCTATTTCAGAGCCAAAAGTGACTTTTAAGGTTTCGTATGCTTTTTCATTGATAGTAGTTTCACCATCATAAAAAACATTGACACCATTGTCTTTCAAGACAAAAGGAATGGCTGCGAAATAGAAATCAAGGTTATAGTAAAATGCTGCCGATTTTCCAGGGACTTTTTCTGCGTTTGGTAAAGACCAAGCCACTTTACCATCAAAACCAATCTCAAAATCATCAGATTTTGTATAAGTACGTCTATCTTGTAATTGAGTTATTTGATAAAGGTTTTTTCCGGCATTAGCTAGGTTGTAAGACAAGCCTTCAAAACTATTCCAGGTATCTAATCCGCCATGGGCAGCTATGGTTTTATCCAAAAGTTCTTGTCCGGCTATTTCTTCTGGACTAAGATTTTTTTCTTGCATTTGTTCATTTTGACAAGACAATATGGCAAGTGTGAATATTGAAAATAGGACTGTTTTGATTGAAGTTAACATCTGGTTTCAGGAATAAATTGTTAAAAGAATAAGAACGATTTATATGTGTCAAAAGATTTACTAGAGGAGGCTTAAATAGACGAATCTTGTTTTCCTGATAATTAATGTTTGGAAACTATTATATTCACATCAATTTGATTGAGAAATAGGCAGATGAAACTTAAAATGCATGTTTTAGAACCATTATTCCAGTTTGTTAATAATATCTCGCCTATATCAAGGGAAACGAAGAAAATGCTTGAAAGTATCTTTAAGCAGAAGCACCTGAAAAAAGGAGAAGTTTTTATTGACGCTGGTGTCTATGCTAGAGAAATGGGTTTTCTAAAGTCAGGGATTTTAAGAGCATTTTATAGAACAGATGACGGAAAAGAGTATAATAAACACTTTTTTATAGAGCCATGTTTTATTGGTGGTTATGCTTCTTTTATCTCAGGCCAGCCAAATCAAATTATTCAGGAAGCATTAACAGATTGTGAGGTTTGGGTGGCTGATTATGCTAAATTGACCAGTCTATATGATAGTCACCCTGATTTAGAAAGGATGTCTAGAAAGTTGGCAGAGCATTTTTTTGTTCAAAAGGAAAAACGTGAGGTAGAAATTGTGCTCTTAGATGCTGATAAACGATATGCCATTTTTCAAAAACAATTTCCAGACTTAGAGCAGCAAATACCTCAATATCACATAGCTTCCTATTTGGGAATTACCCCAACACAACTGAGTAGAATAAGAAAACAAAAGTGATTTCTTAACATATGTAAATGTGTGGATTTTTTGAAGGGCTGATATTGCAGCATGAAAAAGAAATACACTGTCCTTATTTTGTACAGAGCTACTCATCTTTGGCTCGGATTGACACGTGAAGAGCGGTCAATTATTTTTGATAAGGAGTTAGCTCCTTTATTAACTAAGTATAATAAAAGTCTTAATGTTCGCTTTTTTGATAGCGAAGCCTTTCATGCCCATACGTCGGATTTTATCATAGTAGAAACTGCTGACCTAAACCAATACTATTATTTCATGGAACACTTGAGAGATACTTCTCTTTTTGGGAAACCATATATTGAACTAAATAATATAATAATGGGCCTTGAAGATGGTTTTAAGGATTTCGAATCGAATGAGATTAAGTAATAACAAGGTTCTCATAACGGGTGGAAGTAAAGGGATTGGCCTTGCTTTAGCAAAGAGGTTTTTAGCTCTAGATAACACGGTAATTATAGCAGCACGTAAGCTAGAAGACCTTAAAAGGGTCAAAGCGGAATGTCCTGAAATAGTAATTTATCAAACAGATTTAGGTAGAAGAGAGGATTTAGAAGGCTTGTCAAATTTTATAAAAAAAGAACACGCTGACACTAATGTGCTTATCAATAATGCTGGAATACAGTTTAATTATAGCTTTTTAAAAGAGCATGATTTATCGCAAAAAATAGATGAAGAGTTGGCGATTAACCTTTCGGCTCCAATGCATTTAACAGCTAACTTGCTTTCTCTTTTAGAGTCAAACGATAATTCGGCTATAGTGAATATTAGTTCTGTGCTGGGCATGGTGCCAAAGGCAGGTGCACCAGTATACTGTAGCTCAAAGGCTGGCTTACATATTTTTACTAAATCAATAAGATATCAGCTGAAAAATACAAAGGTTTTTGAGGTGATTCCACCTTTGGTAGATACCAGTATGACCAAAGGTAGAGGAAAGGGTAAAATGTCTCCTGAGATGCTGGTAGAAGCCTTTATTAAGAGTTTTGAAAAGGATAGGTTTGAGATTAGTTTGGGTAAGGTAAAATTACTTCGTTTCCTTCAAAGAGTAAGTCCGAAACTGGCAGATAAAATTATGCATGGTTCGGCAGATTAGGCTTCATTCAGGCCAAGAAACGGGTAGGGGTTAAGACAGATAGATTTATAATGCTCTAGCTCTGACGAAGAACATACGCCAGGAAAATCTCCTGAGCGGCCTTCCATAGAATTCATTACCTGAAAATGCAGGTGAGGCGGCCAATTGCCATTTTCAGGATAGTTGCCAATTTCTGCAAAGTGCTCTCCTTTTTTTATCACCTTTCTGTTTTGCAGTCCTTTTAAAGATTCTATAGAAAGGTGGCCAAACAGGTAAAAGACTTGGTCAGCCATTGATTTTAGAATGATGGTAGGGCCATAGTCTCCGTTTTGATCATTGTTTTGATAACTATGAATGGTACAGTTTTCAGGGCAAAAAATAGGGGAGTAGGCTTTCATCCAAATGTCAGCCCCCAAATGATGCGAACGTTGCTCTGTGCCTTGGAAATGTGTTCTTTGGTCATAAACTACTCTGTTTTCTAACCATCCGCCAATGCCCATTTTGACATTAGCAGCCGCCAATTTGTCAAAAACGTAAGCATTGAAGTTTTCAATATCCTCAAAATTTACGGAATCAAGCTTTTTGTTTTCTTTGCTGAAATCTAAAGATATATATTGACTAGAAACTAGGTCATAAGGCGTAATACTAGCGTACATGTTTTCTATAATTTGAATCACAAAGATTCAAAAGAAGTTATGATATCTTAAAGCAATTTCTGCATTTTAATATCTGACCTTGCATAAAGGCTGCTGTCAAGCGGTATTTCTTCAAAACCCGCTTTTTTATAGAGTGAAATTGCCGGTTTTAGAATAGAGTTGGTGTAAAGTATGAGTTTTTTTGCTCTTAATATTTCAGCATGAGTTAGGGCATGTAAAAGGATTTGTTTCCCTATTCCTTTACCTTGAATGGCTTCATTAACGGCCATTTTCCCTAATTCATAAGTGTGCTCATCCACTTTTAAAAGTGAAACCGTGCCTACTGTTTGGCCATTATAATTTGCCAGGAAAATATAGCCTCCTTTATCAAGTATTTCCGTTTCGGGGTTATTTAGTTGGATGACATCTTTTGGCTCTAAGTAGAAATATTTCTCTAGCCAGGCGATATTCAGGTCTTTGAAAAAGACTTTATTTTCAGCGTTTAACTGGGTGATTTTCAACATAAGAGCTTAGTCTTTTTTTGTCCCAGTTAAGACATTAACACCTGCGGAAAGAGGATTTCCAGAAGAACGCCTAAAACTTACTACTTGGCCAGTGTGCCATAGGGCATCGGCTATCGGACCATTTATCAAATTCCATAAGGGATATTCTGTGTTGCCTTTTTCATTCGCAAAAATCATTTTTTCTTGCTCGGGAGAAAGAGGATGAGAACTTAAGTATATAGAGGCGTCTTTGAGGTCTTGGAGTGTTTTCTCTCTAACAGATTTAAAATCTTTAGGAATGACTCTGTTGGAGAAATTCGTGGACTGCCCCAGTGCCGTGTTTTTTGTAATATCTGTAAGCCCACAAATATGCTGAAGTGTTTCTAGCGTAGTTCTTGACTCGGGATTTGGCTTGAAATCTAAATCATTGTCTTCCAGTCCTGAAGTAGCCCAATAATACCTAAAGCCTAATGCATCCACCATTCTAGCTAGCATATTAGCACTTGAAAAGGTTTCTGGAGCTTCAGGGATATTATAGAAATAAGCTTCTTTTTGGGCAAAAGAATTTTGGAATGTAAGGCACATAAGAAGTATAAAGAGTTTTTTCATGAAAGCAATTTAGTGTTAGCTATTCGAAAGGACAGCAAGTCTTATGTTTTTGTTGCTTTGAGGTCAAAGTTGGAAGTCTGATTCTAACTATTCAAGGCAAATAGAAATAGGCATTGTAAAATATGAATTTACAGGTTTATCATTTTGGTATGCTGGTTTCCATTTTGGCATAAGTTCTAAGACACGGATTAGTTCTTTGTCCAACCCAAAACCAATTCCCTTTATTACTTGAATGTCATCAATAGTACCATTCTTTTTTACCACAAATTTGACAAATTGACGACCGCCGATATTTGCCTTTTCCGCATTGGAAGGATATTTGAAATTTTTATATATGAAACCATATAGTTCCGAAGTTCCACCATGGTACTCGGCTGGTGTTTCGGGGGCAGTATATATATTCTCTTTTGATTTATCAAGTATAGCGTTTGGTATACTAGTCTGGGCATAAGTATTTATTATGCTTAATAGAACAAGAGAGAAAGTTAAGTAGAATATAGATTTCATTTTGTTAATAGTTATGAAACTAGCTCTAATATCGCATTGCCCAATATGGGTTATTTTGTGCTGCTGTGCTAGTTTTTATATGTTCCATAATTTTAACATTCAAATCATTTAGACTTATAACTTTACCCTTCATTTTCTTAGGAAGTTTTACTTCCATAGGTTCATCAAAAAGCTCTAATTTATCTGCTTCTATAATTACATTTCCATTATTAATATCTAGACCTAATATTAAACCTGGTAGCCCATAACATAATTCTGGGCCCATAGAAACTGGAATGTCTGCCGCAAACCATGCTACAATTTCTTGTTTTTTGACGGTGTCGGTTCTTATGGCTTTCATGCATAAATGGCCTTGAATTTCTTTGAGGTCATTCATGATACGCCATTGTTGGTTTGGCATACTTTCTTCTATTAAGTAGCTCTTGCCAAGTGTTTCTCTTAGTTCAACTATAGTTTTGTTTTCGAAATTTCGATAAATAACAAAATCTTCTTCTCGTTGAGCGTAGCGAACTACTTCGTCGGAAGTGCCATAGGTATAAAGACTTTCACTTGGATTGAAGATTAAATCCATATTAGTAGAAGTGCTCTCCTCTTTACCCCACACCAGTTGAATCCTGTCCTTTTCTTTTTGGCTTAAAAAGGGTAGCTCTTGATATATTTTTATCCAATTAAAAGTGTGTTTATACTGCACTTTACCAGACCTTTTTTGAGCGAAGGTGGTAGTGCTTGATAAGAGTAAAAATAGAATGATTAGCTTTTTCATGTTTGGGTTTAGCGTCTTGTTATTTTATCGGAAACTCCTCTCATATTATAAGTAAAACTAAGCATAAAGTATCTGGAGAGCGTTTGTACTTCTCTTGTTGAAATAAAATTTTGACTGGCGTATTGACTTATGCCCAAGTTCTTTTTGAAAATATCGTAGGCAGATAGTCTAAGTTCGGCCTTTTTCTTTTCTCCGAATAGTTTATAAACTGACATGTTGAGTATTGGTACTTTTTGGTCAAAGCCTAATCTTTCATTGGTGTAAATTCTATAATTCAAATTTGAGTTCCAAAAGAAATCTTTTGGGAGTTTAATATTCATTTCACCATTATAGTAATTACTTACTATTTTCAAATCCTGTTGATTATTTATGGAGTAAGATGTATTTCCTACACTCCAGTTTGCGTAGCCATAAAATGTAAACCAATCTACAGGGGTAAGGCTTAAACGTCCACCGAGGCTATATCTAGAAGAGTTTGTTTCGTTCAAAACCTCGTTTATGTTAGCCAAATAAGTGCTATAGCTAATATTGGCATTAAAGTTCATTGTTGCCTTGGTCTTCTTTATTGGGAAACCAAAGTATACGTAAGAACCTACAGATGAACCGCCAGTAATATTAATAGGTTTGGTAGAGGTTATAAAGGTTTCAGGGTCAATGTTTTGATTGTAGATAATTTGATTGACATTATAATTGTAATTCGCTCCGATATTTAGATTGACAAAGTTTACTGGATTGTACATATAAAAGCTACCGTTCACCCGATGCGTAACAGCTGGTAGTAAATCAGGATTACCTTCTCTAATATATAGCGGATTACTATTGTCTACTATAGGTTGAAGGTCATTGGTAGAGGGGGCATCCACTCCCATAGTGTAATTTAGATAAAAGTTTTTATTATTTCTAAGTCGCAATGAAAGGGCAGAATAAGGCGTCCAGACTTGATAATCTTTGTTTACTAAACCGTTTCCAGATAAAGTAGGAGGACCTGTCAATTTGCCGTCTATGTTGTAAAACACACGAGCCAAACCTGAGGTGAAGTTTAGGCCTTTATGACTATACCGCACACTTGTTCCTACTCGGTTGTAAAGAATTTCATTATCATATAATCTTGTCAAATTAAGGTTTTGCTCGTCGGGTTTGTCAGGAAATTTATCAGTAACATCTCTGTCAACCTCAGAACCGCTCAAACTGAAGTTATAAAAAGTTTCCCATGCAAACCTCTTTGCAAATGGTTCAATCCAGAGTAAACTTGATTTTATTTCGTCCGCTTTATTCAATGTAGCATTTATTTGATTTATAGACTTTATGATGTCATTAGGGTCTGTGCTGGAATAAAATTCATTGATAGATTGCTGAACATCTTCAGAATCAATATAACTCATGTTATAGGCTCCACTCACTGAGAAATTCCTACCTTTCTTCATAAACTTATGTCTGAAAAGTAAGGTGGGTGAGAAGGCGTAAGAAAGCCTATCTGAGGTGTTTTTGATGTCAGATTGATTAGCCTTAAAGCCATCAGACTTGAAAATCTCTTGTAAAGAGAGGTAGTCAACTTCCCTGTTTCCTATTCTTCCATTTCCAATAAAGGTTATCGTGTTGAGAGAATCTAATTCTTTTTGTCCTCTTAGACTTACTCGGTGGGTGCCATTAAAGTTGTTTTGATTGCTTTGGTCAGTAGTTTTGTTTGATAGACTGTTGGTAATAAAGTTTTGCCTGTTTTGGAATGCGTCTAAGGTTTGAGAACTTTGATTGTAAAAGTAGTTGGCACTGATTTCATCTTTCTTGTGGTTGTAATTATAGTTAATTCCACCAGCGGCATTTTTTGAAAAACCATCTCCGTTTTCACCTCCTACAGGAATAGAAAAACTATCGTCGTCAGCATTGAAAAAGCTGTTATATCGTAGGCTTCGTCTAAATCCAAAGTCTGCATCATCTCCCCAGTTAAATGAGTTGGAACCTTTAAATTCTTGATAATCTTCATAAGACATACCCGTTTGGTTTACGTTGTTCCCAAATCCTAATATCGAGAACTGGTTTTTAGAATCAAATTTATTATAGTTTCCGCTCGCCATAGCTCTGGAGTCTGTTCCAATACCCGCCGTGATTTTACCAAAACCTCCTTTTTTTGCTTCTTCTTTAAGTTCTAGGTTCACTGTTTTCTCTGTATTTCCGTCATCTATTCCAGTAAGTTTTGATGCTTCTGACTTATCATCAAAAACTTGTACTTTTTTGATTACATCTGCTTGTAAGTTCTTAGTGGCCATTTTGGTATCGCCACCGAAAAACCTTTTTCCGTCTACGGTTACTTTTTGTACGGTTTCACCCTGTGCTCTTAGGTTACCATCTTGGTCCACTTCCATACCGGGAAGTTTTCTTAATAAATCTTCTACAGACGAACCTGGTGGAACTTTGAATTTACTGGCGTCATATTCTATGGTGTCTCCTTTAATGCTAATTGGGGCTTTGGCAGTTTTAACCACCACTTCATAAAGTTCTTTGGAAATGGGTTTAAGTAGTATTTGACCAAGGTTAATATCTTTACTCTCACCAGGCTGTACAAGCATTTGATGAGGAAGGTAACTTATGTAAGTAGCCTTTACCAAATAGTCTCTTGAAGGAAGGTTTTTAAAAGAAAATGCTCCATCGTCATCAGAGAGCGTGTAGGTGACTAAGGCCGAATCTTCAGGCATCAATAGCAACACAGAAGCAAAGCTTAATACGTTGTTGGAACTATCAATTAGACTTCCGCTAATGTTTATACGACTAGATTGAGCTTTTGAGAATGTACAAGCAAAGCATAAAGCTATGCATAGCAAAGTTGTGTTTTTCATGGAAAGGAGTGCTTGGGTTGATTTCGTTGTATAAATATAACAAACTGATTAATAGGTAGCATACCTATTAATCAATTTTAACATTTGTTTACACTTTGTAAAGTGTTAATAGGGGTTATGTGGAGTTAGTGAATTTACTTCATTATGATTTCTACTACACCATGAGGTGTTTTACCATATTTGTCTATGGCATCTTGTTCTTCCAATACAGTAAGGGTGTTAACATTATTCATGTTTAATTTCTTGACGGCCTCTAAACTTGTTAACTTATTGTCAACATAGTATAATGGAGTGCCCTTTTTGATGGAAGGAGGAGGAGGAGGGGTTTGGCTGGTTTCAACTTCCTTTTCTAATTCGAAAAAGAAAGGCATTGTGAAATAAACATTAACAGGCTTTCCATTCTGAGTCCCTGGTTTCCAGGTCGGCATCGTCTCCAAAACTGATAAGGCAGCTTCATCGCAACCGAATCCAAGACCTTTTAATATGGTAGCATCACCCACTGTTCCATCTTTTCTTACCACAAATTTGACAAATACTCGACCTTCAATGCCAGCTCTTTGAGCTGTAGCGGGATAAATTATTTCTCTACTAATGTGTCGATAGAGCTCTTGGGTTCCACCTGGGAATTCAGGACTGTTTTCAACTGCGGTAAAAATCTGACCTTCTGTTTCTGAGCTTTTTTTTCCATAACCTACTACCACGGTTTCATTTAAATCAGTACTAGGTTGTAATTTAGAGTCATTGTCTACACAGGCGGTGGCCAATACCAACATTCCCAAAAATAGGGGGGCAGTAAAGCCATACTTTAATAAAGCCTTTTTCTTGGATTTTTCTTTTGATAACATCATGATGCGTGTTTTTAGGATTGATTTATTATAAAAATGATTAACTAATACGTTGGAGTTTGTTTTAAAATGCGAGCTTACTAGCACTTGTGCATAGGCTTTTTTAGAGCCCAATTGTTCTGATGCTTTGGCGTCTGCTATGTACTCATGCACTAGTTTTATCTCCTTTTGCATGAAATGTGCTATTGGGTTAAACCAGCAGAGTGCTCCTAATAACTCAAACCAAAAAACATCTAAAGAGTGAAACTCCTTACTATGTACTTCTTCATGATTTTTTATGACATCATAGTGGTCTAGTTTCTTGTCAATGAATATTTTACCAAAAACCGAAAAAGCCTGCCCGTCTATGTTACTAAGGCTAAAAAGCTGCTGAAGTTTAAGCAGACCAATGCTAAACCGTAATAAACCAAAACCAAAACCCAAGAAATAGATGTTGGCAAGCAATAGATTCCAGTCCCAAGTAGGAGTCTCTGCTAGGTTTGTCACGGTGAAACCTGCTAAAGGAATTGTTTTAACCACCGTAGAAACTTGTGCGGTAACCGCCCAAGACTGGATAATACCAGATTGCCAGAATGGGATGGAGAAAGACAAAATAGAGGCAGTCAATAAGTAAAACCTATTAGCATTATAAAAAGTCTCCTTTCGCAGTAACAACCAGTAAAAGCCGAAAGTGACGATTAGGTATAGATTGACCTGCAATATGTATGTTATCCAGTTCATAGGCTTTACTATATGAGTTATTCTGTACGACTTTTTGCGAATGATTTAGTGTTGTGATTGCCTCAATAAGCTTGATTAGCTCATATTTTTTTTGATATCTATTTCCTAAATATCAACAGAGCCAGACTTAAAATAGCTTTAAGTTTATTTATCGTTATTGGATATAGCGAGTTTAGTTTGCCATAAACTATTATTCTAATTGGTAGAAAATAGGCATTGTGAAGTAAGTATTTACGCGTTTGCCGTTTTGAATCCCTGGCTTCCATAATGGCATGGCTTCAATCACTCTCAAGGCTTCTTTATCACAACCAAAGCCTATTCCTTTTAGTACTTCAGCATCGCCAATGGAACCATCTTTTTTTACCACAAATTTGACGAATACCTTACCAGAGATATTGGCTCTATGAGCGGCCTCAGGATATTTAATTTCTTGACTAATAAATTGATACATTTCAGAGACTCCCCCAGGAAATTCAGGGTTAATTTCTACAGAATTAAAAACTTGACCTTCGATTACTGATTTTTTTTGTAAAGGGCTTATTACTCCTGTATCATTTGAATCTTTAGTTGGCTGAAGTGTTGAGTCATCGTCTACACAGGCGGTGGCCAATACCAACATTCCCAAAAATAGGGGGGCAGTAAAGCCATACTTTAATAAAGCCTTTTTCTTGGATTTTTCTTTTGATAACATCATGATGCGTGTTTTTAGGATTGATTTATTATAAAAATGATTAACTAATACGTTGGAGTTTGTTTTAAAATGCGAGCTTACTAGCACTTGTGCATAGGCTTTTTTAGAGCCCAATTGTTCTGATGCTTTGGCGTCTGCTATGTATTCATGCACGAGTTTTATCTCCTTTTGCATGATATGAGCAATCGGATTAAACCAGCAGAGTGCTCCTAATAACTCAAACCAGAAAACATCTAAAGAGTGGAACTCCTTACTATGTACTTCTTCATGGTTTTTTATGACATCATAGTGATCTAATTTCTTGTCAATGAATATTTTACCAAAAACCGAAAAAGCCTGCCCATCTAAATTACTAAGGCTAAAAAGCTGCTGAAGTTTAAGCAGACCAATGCTAAATCTTAATAAACCAAAGCCAAAACCCAAGAAATAGATGTTGGCAAGCAATAGATTCCAGTCCCAAGTAGGAGTCTCTGCTAGGTTTGTCACGGTGAAACCTGCTAAAGGAATTGTTTTAACCACCGTAGAAACTTGTGCGGTAACCGCCCAAGACTGGATAATGCCAGACTGCCAGAAGGGAATAGCGAAAGACAAAATAGAAGCGGTCAATAAGTAAAACCTATTAGCATTATAGAAAGTCTCCTTTCGCAGGAGCAACCAGTAAAAGCCGAAAGTGACAATTAGGTATAGGTTGACCTGCAGTATGTATGTTATCCAGTTCATATGTATGCATTAATAGGTTTTGACTTTAAAGAATGCTTTAGTCTTTCATTTTCTCAATAAGCTTCATTAGTTCATCGGCTTCTTTGATATCTATTTTCTGTTCTTCCACAAAATAAGAGACCATCTGGCCCACACTACCATTAAAATAGCTCTGCATAAGTTTATTAGATGCAAATTTTCGGTATTGGTCTTTACTCACTAAAGGAAAGTATTCATAAGTTTTACCGTAGGCCAAATGGTCTACAAAACCTTTCTGTTCTAAAATCCTTATGATAGTTGATACAGTGTTATACGCTGGTTTGGGTACAGGCAAACGTGCAATTACGTCTTTCACAAAGGCCTTTTCCAAGGTCCAGAGTTGCTGCATTATTTCTTCTTCTGCTTTTGTAAGTTCTCTTAATTCCATAATGGTTTTTGTTTATCGATATTCGAATGTATAACTAATTTTGTAGTTTACAAACTAAGTTGTTAGTTATTTTTACTTTTCAATTAAACAGATAGGGTACAAAGTTTTCTTTTGCTAAAGTCAGCTATAACAATATGCTCTGGGGAAGCGATAAGTAAAAACAATAGAAATTTTCACTATTTTTGAACAAAAACAAACTAACCTATAATATATGTCAACAAGCGAGAAAAGCCTTTTTGGGCATCCTAAAGGATTGTACGTCCTGTTTTTTACCGAGATGTGGGAGCGATTTAGCTACTACGGTATGCGGGCCATTCTCTTTTTATATTTAACAAAAAGTGCAAGTGAAGGAGCTTTAGGCTTGCCTGAGGATACGGCAGGAGCCGTTTATGGCCTTTATGCAGCTTCAGTTTATTTACTTACACTTCCTGGTGGATGGATTGCCGATAATATTCTCGGTCAGAAAAAAGCTATATGGTGGGGGGGGATCTGTATCATGATTGGTCATGGAATACTTGCTTTACCCGCTAGTCCTTCCGTTTTCTTTTTAGGTTTGGCATTTGTAGCTGTAGGAACAGGATTGCTGAAAGCTAATATTTCTTCTATAGTAGGAGAGTTATACCCAGAAGGTGGGGCCAAAAGAGATGCGGCTTTTAGCATTTTTTACTTAGGAATTAATCTTGGTTCTTTCCTTGGGATGTTTATAGTAGGTTATTTGGGAGAGAAAGTAGGCTGGCATTATGGTTTTGGAGCTGCTGCATTTGCAATGTTTTTTGGTCTAATAAACTTTAGAGTCAATGGGAAATATCTGCAAAATGTAGGGGAGAAACCACTCAAGAAATCTTCTTATACTTATTTATATGTAGTTATTGGCTTATTAGCAATAGCTGCAATTTCTGTTACGTCAGGGATGCTGGATAGTATTCAACTGGCTAATTCTATGAAATACATTATTTCAGGAATTACAATGGCGTATTTCTTTTATATTGGATTCTTAGATAAGTCTTTAACTATCATTGAAAGAAAGAGGGTAGGAGTTTTATTTATATTATTTGTAGCGATAGCGATATTTTGGTCTGGTTTTGAGCAGGCCGCTACCACCTTTACCATTTTTGCCGACAGGCATACAGACCGTGATTTATTTGGTTGGGAGTTGCCAGCTTCATGGTTTCAAAATGCCAATTCATTCTTTATTCTAGTCTTTTCAGCACCTTTTGCAGCTCTTTGGATATGGTTAAATAAAAGAAACCTTAATCCGAATGTGCCCTTAAAGTTTGGCTTAGGTCTTATTCAGTTGGGTCTTGGTTTCTTAGTGATGTATTTTGCTGCACAGAAAATACTTGATGGTTCATTGGCAGGAATGGGCTGGTTAACTTTTACTTACCTTCTTCATTCTTTAGGTGAGCTTTGTATAAGTCCGGTAGGATTGAGTTCGTACACAAAACTTGCACCTAAAAAATACTATAGCCAAATGATGGGACTATGGTTTGTAGGGGCCTCATTGGGTAATTTAATTGCCGGTCTATTTGCTGGAAACTTTGATGAGGGCAATGTAGATGCCATGCCAGACTTGTTTATGCAATTCTGTATGTATGGTGCTGCCGCAGGATTATTAATGATTCTCTTTCAGAAACAGATTAGAAAGTGGATGGGAGGGGTCGACTAATACCAATAATAAGTTATGTTTAAAGAAAAAGCGGGAGGGTTAACCTCCCGCTTTTTTTGCGGCATAGCCTTCGGCAATTAGTAGTGTCACCACTTTCTCTCTGTGGTCGCCTTGAATCAGTATTTCACCATTTTTTACGGCTCCACCTGTGCCGCAGGCACTTTGGAGTTTCTTTTTTAAAACGGCTAAATCAAAATCATTTCCTTCCCAGTCGGCTACTCGTGTAACCACTTTGTTTCCGCCTTTTCTATCTAGCCAAACTTTAAGTTTCTGGCTGTCTTTATCTGTTTTAAAAAGGCCGGAGTTGTCATCTTCGTATTTATAATCTGGATTCGTGGAGTAAACCACCCCACTTCTTTTCTTGTTTTTATTACTCATATCTTTATTTTTAAGGATTTAGGCTTTATTTCTACCTTAATTTCTTTGCTTTCTAATTGCATAGGTTCACCATCATAATGAATAAGGGCTGGCTCTTGCAATTTAATAACAAATGATTTTCTCCTATAATATTCCACGTACTTAGAAGTTTCAATTTTACCACTAAATAGTTTTTGAGTCAAGCCCAACCCTGCAGTTTTAGGATGCTCTTTAATGATGCAACAGTCTAAAAGACCATCTGTAACACTGGCAGTAGGGGTAATAAAGGCGTTGTTGCCATATTGTGATGCATTACCAAAAGTAATTGAGAACACTTTATGTGAAGTTCCATCTAGTTGAATTTGGAGTGGTTTATACTGGAAATAGGAACTAAGGCTTGCCCTAACGTAGTTTTTAAAGCCTCGCCCCTCCATCTTTCCAAACTTTTCTGCTCCATAAGCATCAAAACCCAAACCAGCGGTACATAAAAAAGGAATACCGTTTATGAGTCCGGTATCTATATCAATAACCTTTCCTTGATTAATTCTTTCTACACATGATTTCTCATTTTCAAAGACGCCTAAATGCCTAGCTAAACCATTTCCAGAACCCTTTGATATTAAATTAAGTACCACATCTGTTCCAATCAATTGGCTAGCAACTTCATTTATGGTGCCGTCTCCACCCACAGCCACCACTTCCTTTATGCCTTTCTTAAGGTAGGATTGAACTATTTCTTGTGCATGAAGTGGTCTTTTCGTGTATACGATGATGGCATTAGATTTCTCAGCTGATAGGTGAGATTTAATGCTATTTTCGAGGGAGCTTTTTTTTCTATCCGTTCCCGAATTCGGATTAATTACAAAAAGTATGTCTTGTTTTGACAATTTTGATAGGCTAATTTTGCTCAAGAAATTTTAACAATAATAAGAATGGAATCTAAGAAAATCCCAGTAGGGTCCGAATATAAATTTATTTTTAGCTTTAATCAGCAGCAAGTGAATGATTTTGCTGAACTAACTGGTGATCATAATCCTATTCATACTGACCCAGAATACGCCGCCCAATCTCGTTTTGGTAAATGTATCATTCATGGTCATTTAGGTAGCAGTGTTTTTACTCGTTTTTTAGGAATGAATGAGCCGGGTGGTCCTGGTTCTATCTATTTAAAGCAAGAAACGGAGTACCTAAGGCCAATGTTTGTGGATAAAGAATACGAAGTGGTTTTTAAGGTGATGAATATCCGTGAGGGTAAGCATATTGCTGAAATAGCTACTGAAGTTTACGACCCTGAAACGAAGAAAATAACCATTAGAGGTACTGGAACCTTGAAAAATACGGAATTGTACTAAACTATGTACAAAAAAGAAGTTCCGAAGCATTGCTTCGGAACTTCTTGAATTTCGTTGTAAGATTCACTTGTGCGAATTACATTCCAGAGTTTTTCATCTCTTGTACTTCACTTCTTGTAGCTTTAGCAAATACAGCTAAGTCTTGCATTCCTTTTCTTACTCTTGTGCCAGCAGCTTTGTTTTTCTTGTCATAAAACTTGTCAAAATCATCTTGCATAGATGCTACTAAATCCGATAGTTCCTGAAATTTACTCATAGAAAAAAGGGTTATTTTTTGTTATAATTAAGTTTAACTGAACGCAAGATATGCTAATTCTCTAATAATTCTAAGATTTAATAGAAAAAAAGTAATAAATAAATGCCCTCTCATTGAATGAGAGGGCATTTATTGGATTTATCTCTATACGAAAGACTGGTATTTAAGCACCAACTTTTGCTTGTTCTGCATAAGCTCCAGCCTTCAATTTGCTTTGAACTTCTTCAAAACATTTCATTGTATATTCTACATCTTCTAAGGTATGAGATGCCGTAGGAATAATTCTTAATAATATTACACCTTTAGGTACCACAGGGTATACTATAATGGAGCAGAACACATTCATGTTTTCTCTCATGTCTCTAATTAGATTAGTGACAATTCCTAAATTATAGTCTCCATGTAGAAAAACAGGTGTTACACAGCTTTCTGTCACGCCAATATCAAAACCTCTTTCTTTAAAGCCATTTTGAAGTGCTCTTACCACCGTCCAAAGGTTTTCTTTAAACTGAGGGTTCTCTTTTATTAATTGAAGACGCTTTAATGCTCCCTTGACAAAAGCCATTGGTAAAGCCTTAGCGTAAGTTTGAGAACGCATGTTGTACTTGAGGTACATGATAATATCATGGTCAGCTGCTACAAAAGCTCCAATCATGGCCATAGACTTGGCAAAAGTAGAAAAGTGGATATCAACACCGTCTTGAACACCATGATGTTCAGGTACTCCAGAGCCAGTTTTTCCCATTGTTCCAAATCCATGAGCATCATCTACTAATAATCTGAATTGGAATTTTTCTTTAAAGGCCACTATCTTGTCCAAAGAACCTACAGCCCCTGACATTCCAAAAACCCCTTCAGTAACTACAAGTATACCACCACCTTGCTCTTCTGCTATTTTGGTAGCACGAATAAGATTTTTTTCAAGGCTTTCCATGTCGTTATGCTTAAAGGTGTATGTTTTACCACCTTTAGCTCTATGAAGACGAACGCCGTCTATTAAGCATGCATGACTTTCGGCATCATAAACTACTACATCCCTAGAATCTACCATAGCTTCTACAGCAGACATTACGCCTTGATAGCCATAATTTAAAAGAAAGGCGTCTTCCTTTCCTACGTATTCGGCCAGTTGTTTTTCTAATTCTTCATGAAGGTCTGTGTTACCTGTCATCATTCTAGCTCCCATCGGGTAAGCTAAACCTGTTTCGGCAGCCGCTTCTGCATCTGCTTTTAGTACTTCTGGATGGTTAGCTAATCCTAAATAATCATTTAAAGACCAGTTAAGCATTCTAGTGCCACCAAAATTCATATATGGTCCAAGAGGGCCAGTAAGTTTAGGAAATGAATAATAGTGGTGAGAGTAATGGGCTTCCGAGCCAATCGGTCCCATATTATTTACAACTTTTTCAAAGATATCTTTTATCATTAACCTTTGGTTTTAGAGTTAATTTATTTTTTGCCCAAATGGGGCTTATATAAAAAGGTTCACAAATTTAAGGATTTAAATTGAATTTTGAAATTATACTATTCTAAGAAATGTGACCACTATTGATTTATTTTATTGCATTATACTCATAAAAGACTGTCTTAGGGTAATATAGGTAATTATGATGGCAAAAAATCATTGTTTTCGTAATTCATTGAAAAAGAGGATGTAATGTTTTGAGTGAATAAATAATTGAAAAAAAACTACACTTTTTTCAATTTCTATTTGATTTCTAAAAAACAATTGCTGTATATTTGCACTCCGTTTCGGACAAAGGAGGGATGGGTGAGTGGCTGAAACCAGTAGTTTGCTAAACTGCCGTACCTCTAAAGGGTACCGCGGGTTCGAATCCCGCTCCCTCCGCACGTTGTTTTTGACAATTTATTTTGTCGCTTGTGTGTTCGGAATTTTCGGGGTGTAGCGTAGCCCGGTCATCGCGTCTGCTTTGGGAGCAGAAGGTCGCAAGTTCGAATCTTGCCACCCCGACAAAAAGCCTGAGAGAAATCTCGGGCTTTTTTTATGTCCCAACTTTTGTTTTTTAGTCTTCATTTGAGCGGATGCGTAGAGTTTTTTCACTAAACGGTCTAATTTTTATAAAAAATAGGACTATTTTAATGATTTTTAGGAATTCGAATTTTACTAAAAACCTTTTAATTCCTAAATGAAAAAAAGAAATTTACTCTTGGCCTTATTGCCTTTAAGCATGGTGTTTTCTTGTCAACCAAGATGGACAGAAAATACCAAAGACAGTATTAACTATGTAGAAAATGATGGCGGTCAGAACTTAGCTTACTCCAGCACATCTGGTGTTAAACTGATAGAAGACAACCGTTTTGCTTTCAAAGACCTCAATAAAAACGATACCCTCGATAAATACGAAGATTGGCGTTTAAGCTATGATGAAAGGGCTAAAGATTTAGCGAGCAAATTGACCACTGAAGAAATAGCTGGTTTGATGCTTTATTCTTCTCATCAGTCTATTCCTGCTAGAGCAGGAGGCTATTTTGCTGGTACTTATGATGGCAAAACTTACGAAGAAGGAGTAACAGATGCTTCAAATTTGACAGACCAGCAAAAGAAGTTTTTAAAGGAAGATAATCTACGTCATGTGCTTTTGACCACCGTAAAATCTCCTGAAATAGCTGCTAAGTGGAATAACAAACTACAGGCTTTTTGTGAAGCTTTAGGTAAAGGAATTCCGGCAAATAATAGTACCGACCCAAGAAACGGAACCAAAGCGAGAGCAGAATATGATGCAGCCGCCGGTGGCGAAATTTCTATGTGGCCAAGTTCATTAGGTATGGCTGCTACTTTTAAGCCAGCCATGGTGCAGAAGTTTGGAGAAATAGCGAGTACTGAATATAGAGCTTTAGGAATAACCACAGCTCTTTCGCCGCAAGTAGATATAGCTACAGAGCCTAGATGGGGACGTTTCAATGGAACATTTGGCGAAAGTCCTTTACTTTCTGCAGCTATGGCAGAAGCTTATGTAAACGGTTTTCAAACGTCAACAGGTGATGACGAAAATCAAGAAGGTTGGGGAACCAGTAGCGTAAATGCTATGGTTAAACACTGGCCAGGCGGTGGTGCCGGTGAAGCAGGAAGAGATGCTCATTATGGCAATGGTAAATATGCCGTTTACCCAGGAAATAACTTTGCCCAGCATTTGATTTCTTTTATTGACGGAGCATTTAAGCTTAGCGGAAAAACGAAGATGGCATCTGCTGTAATGCCATATTACACTATATCCTATAATCAAGATAAAAAGAATGGCGAAAATGTAGGTAATGTTTATAATAGTTATCTAATAAAAGACCTTTTAAGAGGAGAGTATAATTATGATGGTGTAGTGTGTACAGACTGGGGAGTAACGGGTGACCATAAATCCATGGATTTTTTCATTGATGGTAAAAGCTGGGGAGTAGAGGGTTTGACTATTGCAGAAAGGCACTATAAAATCCTAATGGCTGGTGCAGACCAGTTTGGCGGGAATAATGATATGGGACCAATCTTAGAAGCCTATGAAATGGGTGTAAAGGAGCTGGGCGAAGAAAAGATGAGGGCTAGAATGGAAGCGTCTGCAGTAAGGTTATTAAGGAATATTTTTAGGGTAGGAGTTTTTGAGAATCCTTATTTAGATGTAGAAGAAACTAAGGTGACAGTAGGAAATTCAGAATTTATGAAAGCCGGTTATGAGGCTCAGTTGGCTTCTGTGGTTATGCTTAAAAATTCTGAAAAAACGCTACCAGTGGATTCTAAAAAGACAGTTTATGTACCAAAAAGATATGTGGCAGCAAGTAGAAACTTTTTAGGGATGGAAATTCCTTCAAGTGAAGGTTATCCAATGAATATGGAGTTGGTGAAGAAATACTTCATAGTATCTGACAATCCAGCTGAGGCAGATTTCGCTTTAGTTTTAATTGAGAATCCATCAAGTGGAATAGGTTATAACCGAGCAGATGTGGCTAATGGTGGAAATGGATATGTGCCAATTAGCTTGCAATATAATGATTATACCGCCTCAGAAGCCAGAGAAGTGAGTTTGGCAGGTGGTGACCCAATGGAAGATTTTACCAACAGGACCTATAATGGGAAATCTGTAAAAACCAATAATAAGACGGATGCGAAACTGGTAAACGATACTAAAAAGGCAATGGGCGATAAGCCGGTAATAGTTATCGTCAATACCACCAACCCTTTAGTTTTGGGTGAGATTGAGCCGTCAGCATCAGCTATACTTATTAGTTTTGGTTTACAAGACCAAGCTTTGTTAGATATTGTTTCTGGAAAAGCAGAACCACAAGCTTTACTTCCTATGCAAATGCCGGCAGATATGGTTACGGTAGAGCAGCAGGCGGAAGATGTACCTTTTGACCTTAAGGTTTACCAAGACCAAGATGGTAATCGATATGATTTCGCTTTTGGAATGAACTGGGAGGGGGTAATCTCAGATGAACGCATAAATAAGTTTAAATAACAAAATAGGAATAAGGCCGAAAATTAGATTTTTGGCCTTATTTTAGGCATTCATTTACAACCCTATAAAAAATAATAATGGATTTTTCCCCTTCTAATTTGATTGACAAGAGTCAATTAACAAAACTGCAATATGGTACTATCTTCATTTGCTTTCTAATGAATATGTTAGATGGCATGGATGTGTTAGTGATTTCATATACCGCACCCGCCATAGCAGAAGCATGGTCTGTTAGCCCCCAAACTTTAGGAGTGGTTTTTGGTGCTGGTTTAGCTGGTATGACTATTGGAACCTTACTTTTAGCCCCATTTGCTGATAGAATAGGGAGAAAGAGTATGATTCTTATTAGTGGAGTTTTGATGGGTATTTCTATTTACTTAACAGGTTTTGCTACCAGTGTTGAAGAACTGTTGGTTTACAGGTTTTTTGCTGGTTTAGGAATTGGCTGTATGCTAGCAAGTACGGCAGCTTTGACATCAGAATATACACCAAATAAGTCTCGTAATTTTTGGGTTAGTTTTGTTATTTCTGGGTATCCTGTAGGAGCAGTTATTTCCGGTTTAGTGGCAGCAAAAGTTATTCCTACACAAGGCTGGGAAGAGATGTATCATTATGCAGGATATGCCTCTTTGGTTTCCATTCCTTTAATTGTTTTCTTTTTGTCTGAATCAATGGATTTTTATATCAAAAAACAGCCTAAGGGAGCTTTAAATAAAGTAAACGCCATTTTGAAGAAAATGAATTTTGATGAAATTTCGGCTTTACCTCCAAAAGCCGAACCTCAATCGGCGATTGCAGTAGGAAAGCTGTTAGAGGGGAAATATAAAATACCTTCTTTGCAGCTGTGGTTAGCACTTTTTATGGCATTTGGAGCACTGTTTTTTATGACCAGCTGGATACCAAAATTAGCTACTGATGCTGGTTTATCTATGGAGTTGGCAATTTATGCGGGTACAGTCTTTAATGTGGGAGCTTTCTTTGGTATAGTTACACAGGGGTATTTTTCGAGCAAATATGGCTTAAAAAAGACCATTGGTCTAATACTTATTTTGACAGCTATTTTAATGGCTTGTTTCGGTTTATTTGTAGGCTCTGACTTTATCTTATTAGTATTTGCTTTCTTAGGCTTTGGAATACAAGGTGGTTTTGTGGGTCTTTATGCTTTTGCTGCTAGAATGTACCCTACAGAAATAAAAACTACAGGAATAGGCTGGGCAATGGGAGCTGGAAGGTTTGGCGGAATAGCTGGACCAGCTTTAGCTGGTTTGTTAATTGGTATGGGTTTAACCATCGGTACCAACTTCTTGATTTTTGCTATCCCTGCCGCTATAGCGGGGATTATGACGTGGATTAATAGTTCTGAAGACGTTTCTTAAATACATGAGTTTCTAAGCCAAAGGGTTTCCATTCTTTGGCTTAGAAATTTTATGCATCTTTCTTCATATAAACCGTTCTGATAGGGAATGGGATATCAATGCCTTCTTTATTGTATCGCTCATGAAGAGCTTTTACAAACTCATGTCTTATGAGGTACTGACTTGTGAAATCACTGCTTCTCAGTATCACATTGAAGTTTATACTGCTGTCCGCAAATTCATTATATCTAACAAATGGAATATGGTCTTCTACTGCTCCTGGAACAGTTTTCTGAATTTCTGTTCCTACCTCTATAGTGACGCGTTCCACTATTTTTAAATCAGAGGCATAAGACACACCTACGGGTATTAACACAGAGTTTTGCGAGTCGGGCAGAATGAAGTTTTTGACAATACTACCTGCCATGGTACTGTTTGGAACTATAATAATATGATTACCTAAGGCTCTAACTGTGGTGTTACGCCATGCTATATCTTCCACAAAACCTTCGTCGCCATTATCTAGTTGAATATAGTCACCAGGTTTAAGTTTTTTTGCGGCTAGCATCTGTAAACCAGCAAAAAGATTACTCAGGGTGTCTTGAAGAGCTAAGGCAACCGCCAAACCACTCACACCAAGGGCGGTTAATGCTGGGGCAATAGGAATTCCTAAAACATGCATCACAAAGAGAATACCAACGGAGTATACCAAGATTTTGATAATGTTGGTAAATATGGAGGTGTTAGGGAATACTTTCCCTTTTCTGAAAATATAGAGCTGAATTATTTCCGCAATAAAATGTGAAGAAGCCCAAGTGAAAATAATAATGTTAAACACTAAAATCCCTATTCTTATTTTAGGCTTGTACTCGGCAAATAAATCACTAAAATGATAAGCTACCCAAATGCCTACTACCCAGAAAAAAGGAATGACTAGCCTGGCAAAAAGGTCTATAACAGCGTCGTCAATACTGTTTTCGGTCTTTCTTGCTTTTTTGTGAAGCAGTGGAAAAATAGTGGACTTTATAAGTTTTCCTATAAGCCATCCGCTAGGAAATGCAATAATCCAAAGTAAAATATCAATATAGTTATCTGGCAAAGTATATTATTTTTAGTGCTACAAAGTTACAATTTTTAAAAGGCCAAAGCAGGCTTAAAGCTTATTAGAAATTTTAGCCAAAAAGGTCTCGAAAAACGTCTTCTAATTTTTCAGAGGCTATAATGTCAATTCCAAACTTCGCTTTATCAAGACCTTTCATGTTGTTCTGGGAAATGTATATTCTCTTAAAACCCAACTTTTCGGCTTCTGATATTCTGGCCTCTATACGGCTTATAGCTCTAATTTCACCACCAAGACCAACTTCTGCTGCAAAACAGTATGACTGGCTCACTGCCAAATCTTCATAGGAAGAAGCTACACTAACGCATACGGCAAGGTCAATGGCTGGATCTTCTACTTTCAAGCCGCCAGCTACATTCAAGAAAACGTCTTGCGTGCCTAATCTAAAACCACCTCTCTTTTCTAAAACAGCCAAAAGCATTTGAAGTCTTCTGCCATCAAAACCATTGCTAGAACGCTGCGGGGTGCCATAATTGGCTGTACTTACCAATGATTGGATTTCTATATTTAAAGAGCGGTTTCCTTCCATCATGGAGGCTATACTAATTCCACTAATTTCACTTGCTCTTTCAGATAATAGTATTTCTGAAGGATTGCTGACTTCCCTAAGCCCGTCAGTTTGCATTTCGTAAATGCCCAATTCTGATGTACTACCAAATCTGTTTTTAGTAGTTCTTAAAATTCTGTATGCCATGTAACGGTCGCCTTCAAACTGCAATACCGTATCTACCATGTGCTCTAAAACTTTTGGGCCTGCCAGGCTACCTTCTTTGGTAATATGCCCAATCATAATTACGGGCACATCAGACTCCTTGGCAAAAGTCATAAACTCAGCGGCACACTCTTTTATTTGAGAAACAGAACCAGCACCAGATTCTATCAATGGCGAAACCATGGTTTGAATAGAGTCTACTATCACCACATCTGGTTCTAGCATTTCTATGTGTTTAAAAACGGCGTCTGTAGATGTTTCAGTTAAAATATAACAGCGATCGTTCTCAAATTTGAGTCGAGTAGCTCTCATTTTTAACTGCTGTTCACTTTCTTCTCCAGAAATATAAAGAACATTATAATCTTTAAGACTCAAGGCAATTTGTAACATCAGCGTTGACTTTCCAATACCTGGCTCACCACCAATAAGTGTCAAAGAACCGGGGACCAAACCACCTCCTAGAACTCTGTTTAGCTCACTGTCTTCCGTTATAATGCGGTACTGTTCCGTAGTATGAATGTCATTTATCTTCTTCGGTTTAGACTTTGGCTTAGCATTTTGACTTCCAAATCGCCAGTTTCCTTTTTCTGGTTCGTCTTTTGTAATTAATTCTTCTACTAGAGAATTCCACTCTAAGCATGAGGGACACTTACCTAGCCATTTAGGAGCGTTATAACCGCATTTTTGACAGAAATAAGCAGTTTTTGGTTTTGCCATTTATTGAGTTTCCTTTTGTGAGGGTAGGTAATAAAAGAAATTTTCGGGTAAAAGGTTCATCGGTGCAACCGATAAATAAAACCTTTCATCTAAACTTTCAGACTCGGGTATTATTTAGAAATATTGTACTAAGATAAAAGCAAGTACCGTTTATTGACCAGAACAATACGCGAATTTAGAAACATAAAAATAGAATTATGAAAAGAGTTGCAGTAGTATTAATCTTATTATTAATCAGTTCGGTAGGTTATTCACAGTCAGCACTGGGTATAAAAGGAGGGGTGAACCTTACCAATATTAGTACAGACGCCGGTTCTTTTAACGATAATGTTAAAGAAAGTCTTGACACAAAAACGGGCTTTGTGTTTGGATTATGGGGGAGACTAGGGCAGAAATTATATTTACAGCCAGAGGTATTAATAGCTACAAAGGGCGGTGAAGTAGAAGTTAGCCCAGGTGGAGGAGCACCCGTTCAAGTATACGACGTAAAATATACAAATCTTGATATTCCGGTTTTAGTAGGTTTTAAACCTGCAAAGTGGCTAAGAGTGATGGGTGGTCCTGTGGCTTCTCTAAAACTATCTGAGAATGACAAACTGAAAGAAGCCCTCAACCAGTTTGCATCAGGTGATGAGGCTCTAGAGCAAGCCACTTGGGGATATCAGGTAGGTTTAGGAGTAAAACTTTTGGGTGTTGAATTAGATTTAAGAAAAGAAGGTAGCCTAACAGATATAAATGCTTTGAATTTTAAAGATGCAGATAAGTTCAGCCAAAGAGCTAGCGGTTGGCAGCTTACTTTAGGTTTTACCATTTTATAGTTAATTAGCCTTTTTTTAGGTTTAAAATCCTCACTGGTTTAATCAGCGAGGATTTTTTTTAGCATGAATTTTGATATGTTTAGGCTATTACTCAACCATCTTACTTAATGATATCAATACTTACTTATAAAACGGTTTTAATTTGCTGTGCACTCTTTTCTTTTTGTTCAGAAGTAAGGGCAATGGCATCGTTTCCTTACCTTTCTCACGCTAAATTTATTAATTCTAAGGCACTGGGCGACACCTCAAGTATGTATTACTACTCATTTGAACATCATAAAACTATTGAGTATCGGGAGTTATTGACTAACTCAGATGTTTCTTTTATAAAAACATGTGTAGGGCGAGAAATAGTTTTGACAGCTCCCAATTATGGGGAGAATGCAAAATATGTATGGGAAGGACCAAATGGTTTTACCAGCGAATCTTCAGAGTTGAAGTTTACAAGTGTAGCGTTAAAAGATGATGGACTTTATGTGGTTAATGTTTTAAAAGGTGAGCAAATAATTTTGGGTAAAATTAAACTGATTGTTAGACCAAAGCCTTTAGCCAGTGTAAATAAAGACAAATTTAAGGAAGATGAAGCTATTCAATTACAGGCTGATGACAACACTCTTAACGCAAAATATGAATGGCGTGATATGGATAAGAAGATTATATCTAAATCTAAAGACTTGTGGGTTTCTCCAAAGAAAAAAGGAAATTATAATTACTTTCTAACGGTAAATAAAGACGGCTGCGAGACTTCTAAAAACATTGAAATTTCCGTTGGTTCGGAGGATATAAATCCCGTATATAATAATGTGGTAGATGTTTTAAGGCATTCTAAAAATTAAACCTAAATACTTAATTTGCAGAAGAATCTTTTTAAGAAAGTGTGATAACCATTAAAGGAATAAAGTTGCCAAAAATATCGGGAATAGCCATCTTCCCTTTTATTCTAATTCGTTCAAAGGAACCATCGATTACACTTATCAATCACGAGAAAATCCATATTAGACAACAGCTAGAATTACTTGTTGTGTTTTTTTACATTTGGTATGGCTTAGAGTGGTTTATACATTATTTAAAAGTTCAGAATTTTTGGGCAGCGTATAGGATGATTTCTTTTGAGAAGGAATCCTATTATCATGAGAATGACTTAAACTATTTGAAAAATCGAAAGTTTTGGGCGTTTCTAAATCACATCTAAAAACCTACATTTGTCATAATTTAAAACTCACTAAATTTAATCATGAAGAAAATCATCATTATTAATGGTCCTAATCTTAACCTTTTAGGAAAAAGAGAACCTGAGGTTTATGGTAACAAAACGTTTGATGATTATTTCAAAGTGCTAAGTGAGTTATTTCCAGAAGTAGCTTTAAGTCAATTTCAGAGTAATCATGAAGGAGCTATTATTGACAAAATTCACGAAGTAGGTTTTAATTATGATGGTATAATCATAAATGCGGGAGGCTTAACACACACTTCGGTAGCATTGGCTGATGCATTGTCATCTGTTACTACACCAGCCATTGAAGTACATATTTCTAATATTCATGCCCGAGAGGCTTTTCGTCATCATTCTTACCTAACTAGCAGATGCGTTGGTATGATATGCGGTTTAGGGCTAAAAGGTTACGAGTTAGCTCTTAGGCATTTTCTAGATTAATCTTCAGAGCTCTCTTGTTGTCTTTGAGCATCTTGCATGATTTTGTTAAAATCCATCATGTTTTCATAACCTGCTGTTTGGATAGTATAATTGTCGCTCTCTTTGATGTCTGTTACTTCCATGGCTATCTGTTCGCCGTCTTCGCTAAGGCTATTCATTCCTAACATAGCTCTACCTTCAGTTGCAAACTTCATCATCTCGGCGTTTGCAGTGTTGTCGATATTAAAGAGACTTGTGCTTCCTGACGAAGCCATTTTTTGGAAAGATTTGTAATATGCAGAAACCACGGGCACTCGTGAACGGCTAATCCATATTGTGTTTTTGTCTTTTCCTTGAGTTAAAAGATATGCATCACAGGTATAACCCGAAATAGTCTTTGTCTCGCCAGTTTTAGTGAAAGTAGTAGCTTCGTTTTGTTCTTCAGCCATTTTAGCGGCCATGTTACCAGCAGCTTTCATTGACATCCCTATCATGTTTTTCTTCCCTTCAGCTTCCATAAAAGTGTACATACAATCTTTATCAAAGTCTATTATTATTGCTTGAAGTCCATGAGTGTCACCAGTCATTCCTGGGCTAGAGCCACTAATCATTTTAGAGCCCATATAGTTACCACTTTGAGTAAAGTAGTATTTGTTTTTCATGTTAAAGTCCCCTTCCGAATTTTTGGTTTTAATATCCATAACATAAGATGAGCTAAAACTGTAGCTATCAGAAGGAGGGGGAGTAGAACCCATTCCGCCAAGCATTCCACTTAACATTCCCATGGCTTGTTCTTGAGACATTTCAGCCGAGGAGGAATTGGTAGGAGTTGGTGTATTTGCTTTTGTCTCCGTTTGTGGTTTTGACTCCGTAGTTTTATTGCCAGAATTAAAAATACTGTCAAATACTTTGTCAACACCCTTGTCAATACTTTCATTTGCCTTTTGTTCAGCTCTTTGTTCTGCCCTTTGAGCAGCTCTGTCTGCCACTTTTTTGCCAATCCTCCTAGGGTTTAAGATTTGACCGTAGCTAAATACGCTACTAAATGCTAAGGCTATAACTAAGGAAAGTTTAAATATCTTTTTCATTTTTGCAGTTTGGAAAATTAGGTTTTCGCTTAAAAAGTTAAAGCAATTTACTTTTTTTTGAGAAGAGATGCCAAGAAATTATGTGATTGGTAAGTAATTCTTTATAGTTGGTATGAATATTAATTCAGTTGGCTAGGTAAATAATATTTTGAGCTAGTTTGAGGTTTTAAATAAGTATGATAAAAACTATTTTGTTTTGGTTGATGCCTTGTTTTTTATGGGCTCAAGGAGTGGCGACCGTGGTAGGAGTGGTGGAAGACAAAACGACCTTAGAGCGTTTACCTTCTGTGGTAATTGATATGCAATATGGTGGCTATGCATCTACTTCTAATATTGAAGGGAAATTTGCTTTTAAATTCCCAAACTTGGTGTTAGACTCCTCTTTTGTTTCTTTTTCTGCCATTGGTTATAAGACAAGAATTTTGCCTGCCAGAGAATTACTGAAACTTAGTGAATATAAAGTATATTTAGAGAAAGCAGACTCTATTAAGAGTACGCTAGGTATAGCTGAAGCAAAAGTTTTAGTACAAGCAGCTGTAGATTCTATCCAAAAGAATAATATTCATACTAACTTTTTTCAAAATGGATTTTATCAAGAAGTGGCCACTATTCAAGGAATAGGGGTGGTGAAAGTTAAAGAAGCCGTGCTTAGGGTAGAAAGGTTTCCTGAAGAAGAGGTGTTTAATGACAAAATAAGAGTAGTTAAGTCGCGATATATAGATTGGAAAGGGCAGAGCTCTAAAATAGAGGCCTGGCAGTTTGTGAATGGAATGCCTATAGCTAGCCGGAGTTTAGAGACGGAACTACCAGAATTTTTAACCAAAGGAAGTCTAGGAAGTTATAAGTTTAGGGTAGACTCCATGCAAACATCTTTTAACGATATTGAAATACTATCAGTTAGTTTTGAGCCTAAGTCTTCTAGGTTAAGGGGTGGCCGCACAGGGAAAATATGGATAGAGCCGTATAGCAAGGCTATTATTAGGTTAGAGTACGAATTGACTCCTAAAGGGCTGTTTGATGTGATAGGAGGAGGGAACGGTACCGTTAAGCTAAAAGGAGAAAGCTTAAAATATGTGAGTCAATACAGGAGGGCTGGTAAAAAATGGGTTTTACACGAAAATAACATCACAGTAGACCTTGAATATAAAGAGAAACTGGATAAAAGATTTGATGTAAATACCCGATGGGAACTGAAATTTTTGGCAACTGAGACAAGACAATTGGCGGCTAGAATGATTCAAGACGTCGAAGTGCCCAGTACTACCGAAAATTTCAGAACCACTGCTGGTTTAGGTACCGATTATTGGGAAACCTATAATTTCATTATGCCAACATTTGAAATGTTTAAGCTTCCTGATAATTATAGAAAACGTTAAAACTTAAACGTTAAAACGGAAGTGCATGATGTCACCATCTTTCACTATGTATTCTTTTCCTTCTATTCTTAAACGTCCTACTTCTTTACAGGCTTGCTCAGAACCATGTTTGGTGAAATCATCATAGCTCATTACTTCAGCTTTAATGAATCCTCTCTCAAAGTCTGTATGGATTACTCCAGCAGCTTGAGGTGCAGTCCATCCTTCTTGGATAGTCCAAGCTCTTACTTCTTGTACACCCGCGGTGAAATAAGTTTTTAAGTTTAATAAAGTATAAGCTGATCTAAGAAGCTTATCTAAACCAGCTTCTTTCATGCCATAGTCTTCAAAGAACATTGCTTTATCATCAGGGTCTTCCATTTCTGAAATATCAGCTTCAATGTTATTACAAAGCACTATCATTTGAGCTCCTTCCGCATCTGCTACTTTCTGTAAAGCTTCAGAGTATTTATTACCAGTATGCATGCTGGCTTCGTCTACGTTAGCTACATAGAGCGTAGGCTTAACAGTAAGTAAAAACATATCTGCTATGGCCGGAAGTTCTTCTTTACTAAGCTCTAATTCTCTTACATTTTTACCTTGCTTAAGCCATGCTTCGCACTTTTCAACTACGTCAAGTTCAAATTTCATTTTGGCGTCACCACCCACACGGGCCATTTTGCCTATCCTTTTGACCTTTTTTTCAATGCTCTCCAAATCTTTCAATTGAAGTTCATAGTCAATAATCTCTTTATCAGAAATAGGATTGATGTCTCCTTCGTCTCTAAGAACGTTTTCGTCTTCAAAACATCTAATTACATGAATGATGGCATCAACCTCTCTAATATTTCCAAGAAACTTGTTTCCCAAGCCTTCGCCTTGACTGGCACCTTTTACTAATCCAGCAATATCCACTACTTCTATTTGTGTAGGAATTACTTTTTGCGGATTTACTAGTTCTTCTAGTTTTACCAGTCTTTCGTCTGGTACGTCTACTAGAGCCTCATTAGGCTCAATAGTACAGAAACGGTAATTGCTCGCTTGAGCTTTTGCACTTGTGGAAACTGCATTGAAAAGTGTTGATTTTCCAACATTCGGTAAGCCAACAATTCCTACTTTTAAAGCCATCTTTTCTTTGATAAATATTAGGCTGCAAAAATAGCAGAAAAGGTCGAGCCTATCAAAATCATTTGGCTTTGTGATTTTTATCACTTTTTAAGACTTTGTTCAGGCTTATTTTTGATTAATTATTAATCAAAATGATACAGTTATGACAAAGAATATGGGAACTACAGATAAGATGCTCAGAATTGCGGTAGCACTAGTAATAGCCCTACTTTACTGGCAAAATATCATTACAGGCACTTTGGCTTTAGTATTGATTGCTGTTTCAGTAGTTTTTCTTTTGACCAGCACGGCAAGCTTTTGTCCACTATATAAGGTCTTGGGAATAAGCACTTGTAAGGTTAAAGTAAAAAAATAAATTTGTGCTATGCACATTTATCTAGTTGAGTCTTAAATTATCCTATTTTTGTACTACAAAACAGAAAGAGATGGAAAAAGTATATTTAAGTGATAGTGGACCTAAAGTATCTAAAGCTATTTACAGTTTTTGGCGTTGGGAAAACGAGAAAATGGCAGACCCAAAAAGGGCAGAAGAGATTCTCAACTTATGCCTAGATTTAGGCATTAATACTTTTGACTTTGGCGATACTTCTGAAAAACTAGAAACAGAGAAAATTGTCAATTCCGTATTAAGAGGTAAAGAACTTAACCGAAAGGACATTGTGGTTTTTGCCAAATGTGGTATCAGAGAGCTGCCTTCTGGGAAACCTTACTTTGATAATTCAAAAAACTATTTATTAGATTCGGTAGACAAGTTTTTAAATGACTTGCAGACAGAATATCTTGATATATTCCTTTTAAATGGCTTTGACTATACTGCAAATCCAGAGGAAACGGCTTTGGTATTGCAGCAGATAATACATACTAAAAAAGCAAAACACATAGGGATAGCTAATTTCACGGTAGACCAACATAAGCTATTGGCAAAGCACCTTAGTGTACCTATAGTAACTAGCCATATAGAATTAAACCTTTTAGATACCAGCCCAATAAGGGATGGTAGAATTGATTTCATAAAAGAACAATATGCCAAACCTTTAGTTTGGTCGCCACTTGCTGGCGGAGAAATTTTAGAGGGAGGTTCTGAACAAGCCATTAAATTAAGAAAGAGCTTAAAGGCCGTAGCTAAAAAACATGACGCCAATTTAGAGCAAATGGCCGTAGCATGGTTAATTGGTTTAGGCGTTTTACCTATTATTGGTTCGCTAAACCTAGAAAGAATTAAGAATGTGGCTACCGCTACAGATATTGTTCTTTCAAAAGAAGATTGGTACGATATCTATTATGCTTCATTGACAAAGTAATTACAAAAGAATGTATAAAAAATGCTGTTTGACTTTTAAGCCAAACAGCATTTTTCTTTTTAATACTTGCTAGCTTACTTATCAAAAAGCTCTATGGTATAATCTAAAAGGCTAACATCACCAGATTTACCATGACCCGGAACTATGTATTCTGCTTCAGGTAATTTCTTTTTGATTTCCTTCACTGTATTTGACCATTCATTTAAATCGGCATCTCCGGTATATCCTTCTCCAGCTCCAATCTCCTTTATAAGGCAGCCTCCGAAAAGGACTTTTTCAGAAGGTATGTATGCCACTATGTTATCCTTAGTATGTCCTGGGCCAAAATACTTTAATAGTAAGCTTTTACCCATAAAGTGCTTTTTGTTTTTGAAAGTATGCTCCGCTTGAGGCATTTCTTCACCTACAGCTAGCTCTTTAGTTAATTCAGTAGAATACGTGGGAATCTTACGCTCCATAAAAACTTCTAAACCACCCAAGCAGTCTGCATGAAAATGAGTGCCGACCACACCAACTACTTTTAAATCCTTTTCATTTTCAAGCCAATCAATCAATTCTTCTGAAGACACATTTTCAGTAGGGGAGTCAATAATGAATGCCTCTCCGTTTTTTACATATACCAAACCGTTGCACCTAACCTTACTTCCTTTATAAGGGAAGAAAGAGGTGTGTAAGTAAGTGTTTTCAGTCAGCTTTTCAATTTCTAAATTCTCAGATATGTAAGAGTCTGACTTTGGCGAGAATCCGAATGAAAGTAAAATTATAAATGCTAGAGAAGCTGATTTGCTCATGAATTGATGTTTTCTTAAACTTAATGAAAATGAAACTCTTTATGTCGCCAATTTGGTTTATTACCTTATTTTGTCTAAAAGTTTCTTTCTAAAGTTAATTTATCTTTAAAGCTGTTCCAGTAATGTTTGGCAGTTCCTGTTCCGTCTGATTTCCAGGCCTGTAAATGTTCGTCTACCTTTGTATTACTTACTTCTTTTGCGTCTTGGAAGTATTTTTTTTGCAGAGCCATTTCACTTTCAAGCCTTAAAGTTTTGAGTTCTTCTAATTTTGCAAGCACTAGTTCCTTTTCGTTTTCAACTGTCTTGAGTTCTTCTAATTCAATTAGACTTACTTTACTCTTATAGCTTTCCATTTTGAATAGCATTTTTGCTATTAAAGCAGAGAGCTCTATTAAAATTAAAATAAGGGAGAGTAGGTAGAAACGAAATTTCAAAGTACCAGAAGAGTCATTATCAATAATCGCTTTTAATGCTTCGGCCTGAATCAAAGTGCCGAAAACATTATTCTCACTTTGATAGAGGTCTATCTCGTTTGAAACCTTATTATTGAATTCGTCTATTTGTCCTTGGAGAGTTTCTATTTTGGGCAAATTAGTTTGCCTAATAGTATTAAAATCTTCTTGATAACGCTGCAAGATTTTCTCTTTCTGTTTGGCCACAGTACTATAGCCATACTTTCCTGTTCCGCCAGAACCATCCATTTCTATTTTGAAATCACTTTCGGCGGTAGAGAGCAAAGTCTGTGTATCGTCAATTTGAGTTTGGAGTATACTTTTTTGACTCTCTAGGTTTTCTAGTTCAGTTGTGTAAAGGTCTTCTAGTTTCGTTTTCCTTTCGGCCACTTTTTGGTCAGCCAGTATTTCTACCTCACGGCTTATTTCAGGTTGATAAAACTTTAGAATCATCGGTTGTGAAAGAAATACACCTAATAATATGGCTAACAAAAATCGGAAGCCTAAGGAAACATAGTTTGTTTTTCCAGAAGATAAAGAGGAAATAAGAGCTCTATCAAAAGCTAGGATAAAGAAACCCATAAAAAGGCCCGCCAAAACTGGGATATAAATGCTTTCGCTAAAGGTTTGGAAAAAGAAGGTCCAGGCAAGGGCGGCGTATAGGCCAACTATGATAAGGAGCACACTAATGATTTTTGCGTGAAATTTGTCAATACCACAAGAGGATATGATACTAGACTTAAAACCAGAGAGTGTCCATAGGAATCTGTCCAGCTTGGTGCTGTTGTTTTCGTTCATTTATATTAGAAGTTATAGCTAGTTAAATATATTGCTTGAAGCTTAAACGTTTATAAAGTTTATTTTGTGTGGTAAATAAAGACTTTAAATGGTTCTTTTTTTTGCTTAGAACGGTGTTATATGCTGGTTTAACTACCTGTTTCACTTTTAAAATTAACCAAGTGAGAATTTAGACGTACCTTTGCGGCTTAATCCGAAACAACTTTTAAGATTTGAATTGTTGTTTCATAAACAATTCTTAATGTCATTTGAAAAATTAGGTCTGACTTCATCATTACTACAGGCCATTGATAAAAAAGGTTATACGCAGCCTTCACCAATTCAAGAAAAAGCAATTCCAGAAGTTTTAAATAGGAGAGACGTTTTAGCTTCGGCTCAAACAGGAACAGGAAAAACCGCCGGTTTTACTTTGCCCATACTTCAGCTACTTTCAGAAGGGGAACAACCAAGAAAAAGAACAATTAGAAGTTTAATTCTAACACCGACAAGAGAACTAGCCGCTCAGATATATGATAATGTAAGAGAATATAGCGAGTTTTTGGATATAAGGTCTACGGTGATTTTTGGTGGTGTAAACCAAAATCCGCAAGTAAGAACTTTGAGACAAGGGGTTGATATTTTAATAGCAACACCTGGTAGACTCCTTGATTTACATAATCAAAAAGCCCTTTCTCTAAATAATGTTGAGATACTGGTTTTAGATGAAGCTGATAGAATGCTAGACATGGGTTTTTTGAGAGACATCAAGAAGATTATGGCTCTGCTTCCTAATAGAAGACAAAACTTACTATTCTCAGCTACCTTTTCTAAAGAAATAAAGAAAATGTCGGGTGAGTTTTTGAGAAACCCTGTTTTGGTGGAAGCTACGCCAGAAAATACAACGGCCGAAAAAGTAGATCACATGATTTACTTAGCAGATAAAGGAGATAAAACCGCTTTGACCATCAAATTGATTTCTGAGGGGGATTGGAACCAGGTCTTAGTATTTACAAGAACTAAGCATGGAGCAAATAGACTAAGTGAAAAGCTAGGGAAAAAAGGTATCTCTTCTGCGGCCATTCACGGAAATAAAACACAAAATGCCAGAACAAGGGCTCTTGCAGGATTTAAGAATGGTGAAATAAGAGTATTGGTGGCTACGGATATAGCAGCTCGCGGTTTAGATATTCCTCTTTTACCTTATGTTATCAATTTTGAACTCCCAAATATAGCAGAAGACTATGTACACCGAATAGGCCGTACTGGGCGTGCTGGTGCTAGCGGAAATGCCATCTCTTTAGTATGTATAGATGAGTATGATTATCTTAAAGGAATTGAGAAATTATTGAATCAAAAATTACCTAGTGAAATTATACCAGGGTATGAACCCGTAGATAAGCCGGAAACTAAAGCGGATAAGAAACAGAATAATAGAAGACCGAATAACAGAAGTAGTAGAGATGGAAATGCTTCTAGCGGAAGAAAGAATTTTAGAAGATAAGTGATAAATTATTCTTCATTTTTTGAAAATACCCTCTCTGGAGGGTATTTTTTTGACCAAACTGCTTTTTTTATCGATTAAGTATAAAAAAATGGGGATGAATAAGTAAGGGCCCGATTTGTTATATAACTAATTGATAATAAGTAATTAATGTTGCGTTTATTGCCTTATAATATCTAAAAATAGTTGAGTTTTTGATTTGTAATCACTTGATATATAACACTTTATGTATTAAGGGTTGTTCTGCAAGGAAATGACGATTGGCATGGTGTTTGTTTCGTATATGTCAAACGCTCATTGGTACTTAAAAAACTGAAGTTGCCACTCTGAGCCAAGTGATAATTATATAAAAAAAACAAAAAAATGAAAAGAAATTTAGGCTTGTTCACTTTCGCAGTTAGTTCTTTACTTTCAGTAGCTAGTATGGCTCAAGATACTGGAAGCGATAATCACACCATTACAGTAAAAGTACCTGAGGTTGCCATATTAGACCTTCACTCTTCAGAATCTGCTTTGGATTTTGACGCTTCTTTTGTTCAAACGTCGCCACTTGAAGCAGGAACAAAAATTACTGATGCTGAAGATAACTCAAACACTTGGTTAAACTATTCTTCTATACTTAAAGATGGTGGCGTTGAATCAAGGCACATTGATGTTAAAGCTAGTGAGGTAGTACCAGGAATTGCTATCAAAGTAACTGCTGGTTCGGCTACTGGTGGTAAAGGTACTTTAGGAGGGTCTGACGGTACGGTTACTTTAACTGTAGAAGACCAATCAATTGTTTCTGCTATAGGAAGTGCTTACACAGAGGACGGACCAAATAAAGGTCATCAATTGACTTATGTTTTTGAAGCTCTTGATGATAATTATGGAGATTTATTAGCGAAAGATTACGCCGTACAAGTTACGTATACGCTAGCAGATAATTAATATTGGAATAATACCTGGTGGCCAAGCCGCCAGGTATTAAAACTTCTAGCTTCTTTCCTAATGAAAAAAATTATACTTCTTTCGGTGTTATTGTTCTCTAGCACCTCCTTATGGGCCGCAGTAGTTATTCTTAATGGCCTTACGCATGTACACTCCGTATCTTCTGGTGACAAAATCACTGGGCAGGTAGTTCTTCGAAATGAATCAGAAGAAGCAAAAAGAGTCATTTTCTATAAACAGGATTTTACGGCTTATTGTGGAGAAGGAAATAAGTATTTAGACGCTTCAAAAACTGGTCGTTCGCTCGGCAAATGGTTAAGTACCACTTTAGATGAAAAAACACTAGAACCAAACGAGGAGTATACACTATTTTATAGTATAGAATTACCATCATCTTTAGAAAAGGGTTCTTATTGGTCGGTTTTAATGATTGAAGGAGCAGATCCTGTCAATAAAGTGCAGCCGAATGGAATTAGTGTAAATTCTGTTATGCGATACGCTGTACAAATTATAGCTGATAATGGAACAGCAGAAACGTCTGGTCTTTTAGTGAGTGACCTAAACATGAAAGATGCAAGCGAGACTATTAAGGAGATGAAAGTGACCGTGAAAAATAACGGTGAGTTTTCTGAAAAAGTTAGGCTTTATCTTGAAGTTTATGATGAAGACGGAAACAAAATTGAAACCTTCAGAGGGTTAAATAGAAGAATATATCCGCATATGTGCTCTACATATGTTTTGGAATTAAAGGATTTACCAAAAGGAACTTATGAGTCTGTTTTGGTAATGGATAATAGCAAAGATCTCTTTGCTTCAAATATTACGCTGGATATCGACTAGATATCTATTGCCTTTCAATAATAAAATTTGTTCAAGTAAACTTTGAAAAAATCAGTTTACATATTGTTATTAACGCTATCGAGTTTTTTTGCCTTTGGTCAAGAGCTCGAGAAAATTCGAGTTGTCAACAACTTGGACGAAGTAAAACCAGGAAACTATTTTTCTTTGTTTATTGAAGTTAATAAAGGTTTTCATAACTCTTTCCCAGAAAACGTAAGTGGCTTAAAACTGCCAGATGGCTGGGCAATACTTTCCGAAAAAAAATTGGTAAAAGAAACGGGTATAAGGTATATGTATACCATCTCTACTTCTAAAGATAGCCCGGCAAAAACTTACTTCTTAGAGTTTGGACTATTTGTGCGTGGACAAATTATAGCCTACAAGAGTATTGATGTAGGGGTTTCTGAAAACTATAAAATTGAAGTAACTTCCTTACGAAAAACCGAATATGTTGTAGAGGGAGATACGTTAATTACTCCTTTCTTAATTCAAAATTTAGGGAATACTTCTGAAAGACTAAAGCTTAATACGAATAGCGGTAAATTAGATTTTAATGATATTATTTTAGAGGCGAATGAGAGTAAAGTAGTTAAGGTTACTCAAATAATACCTAAGACAGAACAGTCAAACTGGCAAATGTCGTCAGATGTAACGGTACTTTTAGGAAACAAAAGGCCTGTTTACAGTGTAGTTTCAGTACCTGTATACAGTAATCGTGAAAAAAAGAAAGATAGTCATTTAAGATTACCCGTATCAGTTGGTATAACCTACCTTGGTTATAAACTAGGAAATACCAATTTAAATGCTTTGAGATTTGATCTAGAGAGTAGAGGTTTTTTAGATTTCAAAAAGAACCATTACGTAGACTTTATAGTTAGAGGTCCTAATAATTATGCTGTTCCAAACCTTGGAGGATATGATCAATATTCTCTAAAATATATATACAAAGAAAATAGCAGTGTAGTTATTGGTGATTTTACAAATAGGGTCTCAAACCTCTTGGAATTTGGAAGAGCAGGTAGAGGTATAAAGATTGAGCAAAAAACTATTGATGGTAATATTTCAGTATTCTATCAAAAAGCAAGATTTGCTTTAAATCAAAGATATGCGTTTGGTGGTAGCTATGAGAAAGGGATTAGTGAAAATGTAAAACTTAAGGTTAGTCAGATAACAAAAAAACTTTCCGACAAAAAAGGAGAGTTTATATCTAATCTAGTAAGTTCTTCGGGCTATTTTAAATGGAAAAATTTAGATATTGATGCCGAAGTAAGCTTTGGTTTAGCCAGAAACAAATTGGATATGGCCATTTTTACTCAGGCCAATTATAGAATTGGTAAACTAAGACTCCATAATAGAACCGTTAGGGCTGGTGAAAATTACCATGGTTTTTACAATAACAGTAATTTTTTCATGAATTCTGCAAACTATCAATTAAGCGATAAGATTTATGTAGGACTCAGTAGTAGTTTTTCTCGCCTTAACAGGAGTTTTGATATTACCGATTTCTCTGTGTCGCCTTTAAGTAAAGTACATACCGCTTATCTGTCATATAGGTTGAATGGGAAACACATGGTAGTAATTAACCGAACAAATCAAGAAAGAGAAGACAGACTGGAACCATCTTCTTTTCACTATAAGGAGAGTTTTAATAATTTAACATACAATTATAGTTCGCCTAGGTTGGAAGTTAACGCTCAGGTACGTTATGGAAAAGCTGCTAATCTTCTAGTTTCAGATAATCAGAAAAGTAGAAAGTCATATGCATCTAGCCTAGAGCCAACAGTAGCAGTAACTCCATGGTTAAGAATGGGAGGGTATTTGGAATATCAACATACCAACAAGTTTTCAAATGATAATTCTAGTCAAAACCTTTTCTATTACGGAGGTAATGTTAGCATGAACTATAAGGATTTCATTAAGTTAAACTTCATGTATAGGAATAACTATGCACCCGATGAGCTCTTTGAAAAAAGGAGTTTTTCTAACGTTTCTTTATCGTTTGATTTTAAAAATCAATCACTTTCACTAATTGGAGGTAGGTCTTTCTCTCCAGCGTTTACGGCTAGTAATCAGAATTCTTCTTTTTTCTCAATCAATTATGTTATCAAGCTGAACCCTATAATTTCAAAAAACAAGAATATAGGCCATTTAGGAGGGAAACTAGTAAGTACTGATAAAGACATTCCTAAAAATGGTGTTATGGTTAAATTAGGACCTTACAAAACACTAACAGATTCATCTGGGAATTTTTACTTTAATGATATTTATCCAGATAAGTATATATTTTCTATACCTCCTACTTTTGAATTGGCAGGAGTTAAATCCGAAATGAAAACTCCATTAGAAATAGATATAATTTCTGATAGTACGAGCTTTTTGGAAATTCCTTTGGTCAAAACTGGTGGAGTGGCAGGGGAGTTGGATTTTAGAATAGCGGATAAATACCACTATACTAATGAGAATCAAGAAAGGCCTATAGTGCTGGCAAAATTAACTAACGGTGAAGAAACTTATATGACCTCAGTTAATAAAAATAATACCTATTCTTTTAAAGAGGTAAAACCAGGAAATTGGAAATTGGTGGTTTATATTCCAGGAAATCAAGAGGAATACGAAATCTTGAATAATGAGTCAAATGTTCAAATTGAGTCTAGTAAAGTAGAAATGGTTAATTTTACTTTAGTATCAATAGAACGAAGAATTCAAAATACAGGTCAGCAGTTTCACTTATCTTCGGCTAATAAATGAGATATCTAGTAGTTTTTCTTTTTTTTTCTAGCACTATTTACGGTCAATCTACTGTAATGATAAATTTGACATTACCCAGTGTAGCGAAAATGGATGTGGAGCCTAACAAGAACGGGTTTAACCTAGCTCTTACTGCTCCTTCCGAGGCTGGCAATGGTATTACAAATCAAACTACTAACTCTTCTAAATGGATTAATTTCACATCGGCTGTTACTCCGGGGTACACTAGGGCAATTTCCGCTAATTATTCGGGAACGGCTTTAAGTGGTTTAGATATAATAATGGAAATAGCTAGCCATTCTGGTGGCGGAGCAGGTGCTAGAGGGAATTCTGTATCTTCCATAATTTTAAGTAATTCTTCCCAAACCATTATTAGCGGAATAGGTGGTGCTTATACAGGTAATGGAATAAATAATGGATATAATTTGACCTATTCCTTAGATGTTACAGATTTCAGTCTTTTAAGAAATGCTTCCAAAAGTTTAACGGTTGTGTTTACAATGTCTGATAATTAATGAGGCTTCATATTTTCATATTAATTTTATGTAGTTTTTATGGTACTAGTGCTCAAAGTATTAGTGCTAATTCAGGATGGAATGCAAATGTTTCATCTAGTGAAATCTCTGATGCCGGCTTAGACTATAACGGCACTTATCAAAGTTCTCAAACAGAAACATATGTAACCGCAAGTGGTTTTAATATTTTTAGGAATTATTATGTCTATGTAGAAAAGAGTGAATTAGATTGGAATTCTAATTTGATTCTTTCGGCAAGAAGAACTGGTAATGGGAGTGGAGGTTGGTTTGGAAGTATAAGTGGAGGTACAAATTATATACCATTGTCAAATTCAAGCCAGTTATTTTATTATGGCGGAATAGGCTTTTCTAACTCTAGATCAAATGTGCCAATACAATATCAAATAGAAGGTCTATCTGTCCTGTTGCCAGCGAAAACCTATACTATAAGTGTTATTTATACTGTTTCAGATTAACCTAAATAGTTTTAGTGCGAATTTAAAGTTTAAGAAAGTTAATGAAAGTATCTGTTTTTTTTACAATACTTCTTTTTTCTTTTGTATCCAATGGGCAGCAGATTAATGTAAAATCAGACTGGTCTGAGACCGTTTCATCTAATGAAATATCTGAAGCGGGTTTAGATTATGCAGGAACTTTGACAAGCGATGCCGCTCAATCATCAATTAGTTTTAGTGGAGGAAAATTTTTAGGCTTTTACTTTGTTTCCGTTAGTAAAGAGGAGATTGACTGGGACTCACGGTTAAGTGTTTGGATAAGAAGAACAGGAGATGGGAATGGTAGCCCATTTGCTACAATTAGTGGTGGGACAAATTACATGGAACTATCTGATTCTGAGCAAACGTTTTACTCTGGATGGAATGCTACAGGAGGTACAAGGCGAAACGTACCTGTTCAATACCAAATGAGAGGTGTATCGGTGGTAATTCCCGCTAAAAGCTATCTTCTTAATGTGACCTATACACTTTCAGATTAGGGTTCTAACTAGCTTTTAGACTAAGCTTTTTGTCTAAAAAGTTTAATGTTCCAAAAACGAAACTCCATCCAACTGTTCAGCTACCTTTTTGTCAAGTTGAATTTCCAAGAACTGAGCTACCGTAGGGAAGATGTCTACAATGGCAAGACCATTCCTAAACCTTTCGTTTACGTTTGATTTGTTTATGGCTATCCATGTGGTTCTTTCTCTGTCAGTTTGCCCTCCATGTCCTTTCCCATTTTCAGGACTTCTACCATGATCTGTAGTTATTATTAGAAGCCACTCTTCTTTATGCTTTTTCTCACGCACTTTAATAGCGTCATATAATTGACCTATTTGCTGGTCGGCAAGTTTTACAGCAGCAGTCATTTCAGGGCTATCGCCAAATTTATGACCCATATCGTCGGTGTATTCTAAATATACCCAAGAAAGGTCAGGGGTGTTATTTTTGATACTTTTGGTAGCCTCTGTTACCACAAGATTATCAATATTTTTAATGTATTCTCTCTGTTTGTCATGAGGGAAAGCTATGGTGTCAAGTTCATAGCCATCAAAAACATAGTCTAATTGAAGTTTGTTGGTTTCGGGTAATCCCTCGCCTAGGAGTTTGGTTCTATTGTCTTCCCAGGTAGAGTATATGCCTAATTTAATATTTGGATTTGAATCTTTGGCTGCTTTAAAAATGGTAGGGTAGGAGTAATTGGGTTTTTTAATGCTGTTTCCCCATACATTATGCTTGTTTGACCATGTACCGGTGAGCATGCTGTTATAGCCTACTGCAGATATTGTAGGTGACTCAGATATTCCACCTTTTTCTCCGCCAACGTAAGCTCTTGCATAGCCCCCTTTTTTAGAAACTTCGTCAATATTTGGTGTGAAGGTTTTCTCTAAAACATCTGCTGGAATACCATCTAAAAGAACCAAAAGACATTTTCTATCTTGGCCGATAGCATTTGTTAAAGAAAAGACTAAAAGAGCTAAAATTACTTTTTTCATATATGATAATTTGGGACTGCAAAAGTGATAAATCACTTAAGAGTAATTAGCGATACTTTATTATTTAAAGGTTATTTATAGCTTTTTTTGGTAACAGAAAATTAACATTAAATTTATATATTTCAGCTTTTTGAATAAAATTGTTGAGTACCCCATTCCTAAAAATATGACTTATTCCTATCATTACAGTTAAAAGCACTACACAGCATTTTAACCTTAATATGGTTGAAAGAATTAACTTAACTTGACGGAATAAGATACTGGAAAGAACAACACAATAACTAACGTATACTTGACTAACGACATAAAAATACTAGAAGAGGTTACAAAAACCAGTATAGACCTTTTATTAAAGGAGCCTTTTTATTCGCACATTTTCAGTACTTTAAATAAGGAAATTGTATCCGAAGATTCTTATATTGACACGATGGCCGTAGGTCTAAGATTTAAAACATTTGTTCTTTTTATTAACCCCAAGTTTTGGACAGAGTTTTTAATTGCTAGAAATCATAGATATGGGGTGATAAAACATGAAGTTTTACATTTAGTTTTTAAGCACGTTTTAGTTTCTGAACCTAGCAAGGATGCCCTGATACTGAATATTGCAATGGATTTGGTTGTAAATCAGTATATTGAAGAAAATAATCTGCCTGCTGAAAGTGTTTTTTTGAAATCTTTTCCCGAATTGAATTTACTGCCAGACCAGACTTTTCATTATTATTACGATAAACTACATTTTCTAAAAACGTCTATTGAGTCTAATGGCGACCTTAAGAACTCATCTAGTGCCCAATCTTTGAATTCCATTACAAATTCATCTCATGGATTGGACCGGCACAAACTTTGGGGAATTATATCTAAGGCTTCAAAAGTTGAAAAATCTGTAATGGATTGTCAGATTGACAATATTATTAATGTTGCTAAAAACAAAACTTCCCAAAAGGATTATGGAAGTTTACCTGCTGGTTTTAGGCTTTATTTAGATAATCTGTTTATTAAGGAAGAGCCATTTGTTAACTGGAAAAGGGTTCTAAATATATTTTCAGAAAGTAGTTCAAAATCTTACGTTAAAAATACCTTAAAAAGACCTTCCAAAAGATATGGGACAAGTCCTGGCATTAAGATAAAACGAAAGCATAAGTTACTAGTCGCTATTGATACATCAGGTAGTATTGCGTTAGAAGAATATTCAGAGTTTTTTACAGAATTATTGCAAATTTGGCGTGCTGGTGCTGAAATTAAAGTGTTAGAATGTGATGCTAAGATTGCAAAGCAATATGATTTTAAAGGCATAATACCCAAAATTATTCATGGAGGAGGGGGGACGTCATTTGACCCACCAATTCACTTTTCAAACAATGAGTATAAATGTGATGGTATTGTTTATTTTACTGATGGTTTTGCCCCAATACCTTCAAGTATTAGTAAAGTACCAATTCTATGGGTTATAAGTAAAAATGGGATTAATTTGAAAAATGAGGAATTCTTGAGATTTCCAGGAAGAAAAGCAAAAATAGTCTAATCTATGAGTAACAGTCAATTTAATTATCTGACATACGGAACAAAAACTAACAGTTTAGAAATTGAAAAATTGTTAAACCACATTTTCCAAAATTCGTTCCAACACAATTCCAATCCTACACCTATTTGTATATGGGGAATGCACGGTATAGGTAAAACAGAACTTGTAAAGCAAGTGGCTTTAAATAATGACTTTGAATTTACCTACATTGCCCCAGCTCAATTTGAGGAAATGGGAGATTTGATTGGAATGCCGAAAATAGAACTAAATGATGAGGAAAATGCGGTCACGAAATTTATTCCACCTTCATGGGTTCCTAATAAAAACGGGCCTGGCATTTTCCTGATTGATGATATTAATAGGGCTGATGATAGAATTTTAAGAGGTATGATGCAATTAATGCAAAATTATGAGCTTGTTAGCTGGAAAATGCCTAGCAAATGGTTGTTTGTTTTAACGGCAAATCCTGATGGCGGAGATTATTCCGTTACCACTATGGACGATGCCATGCTTTCAAGAATGCTGCATGTAACCATGGAATTCGATGTAAAAAGCTGGGCGAGGTGGGCGGAAAAAACGAAAGTAGATTCTAGAGGTATAAGCTTTGTACTTACTTACCCAGAGCTAGTAAATGGCAAACGAACTACACCAAGATCGCTTGTTCAATTTTTCGAAACTTTAAATGGAATTGATAATCTAAAAGAAAAGTTAGATTTGGTGAAAATACTTGGTGACGGTTGTTTAGAGTCTGAAACTACAGTTGCATTTATTAATTTTGTTCATATGGATTTAGATAGGCTGATAAACCCAGAAGAAATTCTGAATTCAAATCATTTTTTAACCATTAAAAATCGATTGAAAGATTTAGTAGAAGGTAAAACTAAAAGACTTGATATCCTGTCCGTAATTCTAACCAGACTAACAAATCATTTGATTTATCATAAAACATCTTTGGAAGATAAAGCCTTCGAAAATCTCAAAAAATTTATTCTATTGGAATTAATACCTAATGATTTAAGATTGGCGATGGCACAAGATTTAGTAATGTCAAGTAATAAAGGGTTAGTGAAATTATATTCAGTACCAGCAATTGGTAAATTACTTTTACAAAAAATGTAAGTTATGTATTTTCATCAATATTATATTAACGATTACTATAGCATAAGCTCAAAGCAGGTTACTCAAAATACCGAATACATTAAGATAAATAGGAAAATTAGCCCACAGGAGTTAAAAGAAAGGTTTCCTGAACTTAAAGGTGTTATTTTAGATGGCAGAATTTCATCAATAAGTAATTCAGAAGGTATTCTACAAAATTATATTAATGAGCTGTTTGAATTATTTCAATTAGAAGAGTTAAGTATAGAAAACTATAACCTAACTACGCAATTAAGTGCTGAGTTGTGGAAACCAACCTTAAAATTATTATTTGTCAAAAGGGTGTATTCACCTAATTCGCAACCTTTAATAGCTGATGTGGATTTTGAGCTAGAAGAGATGAGTTTCCAGAATACTAATCTATTGCCAAGTAAACGATTAATGTCGTTAAAAACTATCAAAAAGCTTACGCTAGACTTAGATGATTTTGATTTTCAACATATTTCTATTACTGAAAAATTGGAACGTCTTTCCATTAGTACTAAATCGAAAAATATTGACATAGATTTTAGAGGAATTCGAAGTTTAAAGGAACTGAATATTTATAGCGAATTTAATTGTAATACAAAATTTGATTTTTCAAAATGCAGCAATCTGAAACATATTCGTTTAATGAATTTATTGTACTTACCCTCCGGTATAGGAACTTTGAATGAATTAGAGATAGTTTCTCTGAATAATATTGGAAAACCAGGCTTGACGCAAACGTTTAACTTTAAAGTATTAGAAAGGCTTCATCAATTATCTATTGAAAATTGTCATTTTGATTATTCTAGCGAGATATTTCTAGGAAAACTACCTTCCATAAAATACTTTTCACTAGTTCAAAAAACGGGGATACAGTATACTATAAATGAACAGGTTTTTAGTAATTCATACATACAAAATATTGTTTTGGAAGGTTTTAAGTTGCCAAGATTTGCTCTTGAAATAAAAATTAGATGGTTAACAATTAGTAATGTAAATGAAAGTATAGCCACCAATGACTTTAGTAATTGTGAAGAAATAACACTAAAGAATATTACGGCAAGTAACTTCGGAAACTTAGATTTGGAAGGTTTTAGGAGTCTTAAAAGACTTACTATTTCAAATTCTGAAGATTTAATAATTTTACCAAAACTTGGCTTAAATAATGAGAACTTAATTGATTTATCTTTAAATCGTCTCACAAAATTAAAAGTGCTTCCTGAGTGTTTAAATGAATGCCCAAACCTAAAATCAATTAGGATAACTGAATGTCCTAACATTCAGTTATCTTCTAATAATAGATTAAATGAACTCGAATCTTTCAGTATTGGAAAATTGAACACGAAGATTTCAAAGGAAATAATTCATTGGCGAAAATTAAAAGATTTTTCATGCCATTTTGATAACTATCCAAAATCAAATGCTTCTTATATCCCATTAATAACTCAACTTAATAAGGATGAAAGCATAGCAAATTCTCTAAAGGAAGTAATCTGTGGATTAATTTTAGGGCAAGAAAATGAACTGAAACTTGCCTCTGATTTTAAGAGAAATTTATTGAAAGTGTTTGCCATTAAAAAAGTGAAAGTTCAGCAGCTTGCACTTCAATATATTAATTTGTTAAACAATAAAGAGTCTAATATTGTCGATGAATTACGAATTTCAAACACTTTGGTTTTTCTAAGCAGTACTTCACGGAATGCTAAAAAATATAAAGAAGACCTTGATTCTTTGGGTTATAAAATTTCATCAAAACTAAGCCCCGAAACTTATGTAGTTGTTCTTAATGGGTATTCAACCTTACCAGAAAAGTTTTTTGAACATGAACATTATTTCGTTTCTGAAGCTGATGTGACTGATTTGACAAAAGATATTAATCCGGGTTATATTCAAACCCTTGAAAGTCCTGAGTTAGAGAATTTGAAAAAAATAATTTATTCTAATAAAGAAGAAAATGATGTACTTCTTTATGAGATGATTAAAGTTGGAGGTTTTCCTGATTCAATAATTCCTGAATTATTAATAATAGCGAAGACTTCTAAAAGTAGCCGTGTCAAATCAGGATTGAGGAAATTATTAGACTCTGAGATAACTGTAGGGGCTAAGAAAATCCTTTCAAATAAAATTAACTTGGCAAAACCTTCCTTTCACTCACCATTTAGAGTTTATGAAAGCTACCAGCCAAATGTCAGTATCTCACAAATGGCTTTTACATACTTTAAAAGAAATGGTCAATATTTACATGATTTTTTTAATATTGAAGATGCAAAAAATAATAAGAATAGGAACCAGTTTTTTATAGATAACTGGCAAAAAATGGTGCAGAAGAATCATTATATAAACCTCCCTAATACTAATTTATTTCCTTCTGAAATCGACTTTATACTTAGTCAGGAGCAAATAAAGGGTAACTTAAAGAGGCTTACCTTATCATACGTAGATTCAAAAGAACTTTTTGTCTCACTTGCTAAAACAAACCCCCAACTTAGCCGGTTGGAGTTTAAATCCAGTGAAAGCTATATTTCGGACAAACTAGACGCTTTAAAAAAACTTAAATTTTTGAGTATAAATTCAAATGAACAAATTCAACTACCAGGATCTATACTAAACATGGAGAAACTAAAAGAAATCTATGTGTGGACATCTGGAAATAAGCCAGTCAGGTTTTTGAAATCAGATATTGAAAAATATGGTCAGCCTAAGTTTAAAAATAATTTTTTAATTGAACTGATTGATTAAGTTAATCGTGTATTCTTGAGGACTAAAGTCATAATTCTGATATTTTGTTCTCGAAAAAAGAAAAGACTCGCAGCAATGCGAGTCTTTTAAGATAATGATAATTAAGTACGAATTACTTATTCATCTCTTTAATCAAGTTTAATGCAGAACCTGCTTTAAACCATTCTATTTGAGCTTCGTTATAAGTATGGTTCGCCATGATGGTGTCTTTGCTTCCATCACTATGAACTAGCTCAATCGTAATTTGCTTTTGAGGAGCAAATTCAGCTAAATCTGGGAAGTTGAAAGTATCATCTTCTTGAATTTTATCATAATCTTCAGGAGTAGCAAAAGTCAATGCTAACACACCTTGCTTCTTAAGGTTTGTCTCATGAATACGAGCAAAAGACTTAACCATTACCACACTAACACCTAGGTGTCTTGGCTGCATAGCGGCGTGCTCTCTTGAAGAACCTTCACCATAATTTTGGTCGCCAATAATCACAGTAGGTATTCCAGCTGCTTTATAAGCTCTTTGCGTATCAGGTACTGCACCGTATTCACCAGTGATTTGACTCTTTACAGAGTTTGTCTCCATGTTAAATGCATTTACACCACCTATAAGGGTATTGTTAGCGATATTATCTAGGTGACCTCTGAAACGTAACCATGGCCCAGCCATAGAAATATGGTCAGTAGTACATTTTCCGTATGCCTTAATAAGAAGTTTGGCTCCTGAAATGTTTTTACCATCCCAAGGGCTAAATGATTCTAATAATTGTAAACGCTCAGAATCATCTTTTACTTGAATAGTAATACCGCTGCCATCGGCGTCTGGTTCTAGGTAACCCGCATCTTCTACATCAAAACCTTGAGGAGGAAGTTCAAGACCCGTTGGCTCTTCAAATTTCACTTGCTCCCCTTTATCGTTGGTAAGTGTATCTGTGATAGGGTTGAAATCTAAACGACCAGCAATGGCTACCGCTGCCACTAATTCAGGAGAACCTACAAACGCATGTGTGTTTGGGTTTCCATCAGCTCTTTTTGCAAAGTTTCTGTTAAAGGAGTGAACAATAGTGTTCTTCTTTTTGTCTTCAGCACCTGCTCTTGCCCATTGACCAATACATGGTCCGCAAGCGTTAGTAAAGATAGTGGCATCTAAATCTTCAAATACTTGAAGGAGGCCATCTCTTTCTGCAGTGTATCTTACTTGCTCAGAACCTGGGTTAATACCAAATTCAGCTTTAGTTTTAAGTCCTTTATCAATTGCTTGTTTTGCAACAGAAGCCGCTCTAGATAAATCTTCATAAGAAGAGTTAGTACAAGAACCAATTAATCCCCACTCAACATCTAAAGGCCAATCATTTTTAGTAGCCTTCTCTGTCATTTCACCTACAGGTGTAGCCAAGTCAGGAGTAAATGGACCGTTAAGATGAGGTAATAATGTAGAAAGATCGATTTCAATTACTTGGTCGAAGTATTGCTCAGGGTTAGCATAAACCTCAGGGTCACCATTAAGGTGCTCTCTTACTTCATTGGCAGCGTCGGCTACGTCATCTCTTCCTGTAGCTCTTAGGTAACGCTCCATAGAGTCGTCATAACCAAATGTAGAAGTGGTAGCTCCAATTTCAGCTCCCATATTACAAATAGTTCCTTTACCAGTACAAGACATGGAAGCGGCTCCTTCACCAAAGTATTCCACAATAGCATCTGTACCACCTTTAGCCGTCAAAATTCCAGCTACTTTAAGAATAACATCTTTAGGAGAAGACCAACCAGAAAGTTTTCCGGTTAATTTAACACCAATAAGTTTTGGGAATTTAAGCTCCCATGGCATACCTACCATTACATCAACGGCATCAGCTCCACCTACTCCGATAGCGACCATTCCTAGTCCACCAGCGTTTACGGTGTGAGAGTCAGTACCAATCATCATTCCGCCAGGGAATGCATAGTTTTCTAAAACCACTTGGTGAATAATACCAGCACCTGGTTTCCAAAAACCAATACCGTATTTTCTAGAAACAGATTCTAGAAAGTTAAAAACTTCATTGCTTGAATTTAAAGCGGCTTGCAAATCCTTATCAGCACCCATTTTGGCCTGGATAAGGTGATCACAGTGAACAGTAGTAGGAACAGCTACTTGTGGCTTACCAGCTTGCATAAACTGAAGCAAAGCCATTTGAGCGGTAGCATCTTGACACGCAATTCTATCAGGAGCAAAGTCTACATAATCTTTACCTCTGCTGAAAGCCCTTGGAGTTTCTTCTGAAGAAAGGTGAGAGTACAATATTTTTTCAGATAGGGTTAAAGGTTTCCCTGTGATTTTTCTTGCTGCCTCTACTTTACCAGCCAGTTGACTATAAAGAGCCTTTATGATATCAATATTGAATGCCATATAATATGATTTTGAGTGTTCTAAATGTGCGGCGAAATTAACTATTTATAGGTCTAGTTCCTAAGCCTGACGTTATTATAACCAAGTTTTCTAATGAATAATTTCAATAATTGAGCATCATTACTAAGCGGATTTAAGGAATAGTATGGAGCAGAGATGTTTATAAGTAGTGTTATAATAATGCGGGAAGGCGTTTTCAAATGCCCCAAAAAGCAAAATCCCTCCAGAAGAGGGGTTTGCTCGCTAACTTGCTTACTTAAAAAACTGATTTTATTTTTTTAATGATGCCGTAATCAACTGGCCATCATTGTATAGTAGTTCGTTTTGATTAACCTTTACAATTATGTTGTCTACCGAAGATTTTCCATCCAAAGAGAAAGCTAATTTTTCTGTTCCAAAATCATCAAGGAAGAAATAAGTGTTTCCTAGTTTTACAGATACCATGCCTTCTGAAAAATCTCTAGCAGAATCATAAATCAATGGTATTATTACTTCACCAAACTCGTTAATGAAACCAAATTTACCGTCCATCTGAACTTTGGCTAAACCTTCGTGGAAGTCGCCTACACTACTGAATGTAGGTGTAATTAATTCTTCGCCTTCGGCAGACATAAATCCCCAAAGATTATTTCTACTTATTGCATATAAACCATTATTTGATTGAACGGCTTTATGCAGGCCAGCTACTTTAATATTTCCTTTGTTGTTAATGATTCCGAACTTACCATCTTTAAAACATAGGGCATGACCGTTTACAAACTCAGAAACATTATCAAAATCTTGTTTTGTTAAACTATTACCTTTCTGATTGATAATGATAGTTTTCCCTTCTAATATTACTGTGGCTAAACCTTCTTTAAAAGTAGAAGCTACATCGTATTTATAGTCTAAAACTAGTTTGTTGTTTTCATTAATATAACCCCATTTCCCATCTTTCATTACTGGGGCTAAGCCTTCTGCAAATCCTAGAGCAAAATCGTATTCTGGTTTAACAATTAAATTTCCAGTTCCGTCTATAAAACCAGCTTTACCTTGAACAGAAATAACTGCAGTATTTCCCTCAAAACTCATGGCAGTGTCAAATGTATTTGGAATCACTTCTTCACCACTACTGTTTAAGAATCCAAATTTGCCATCTTTTTTGAAAATAGCTCTGTCGCCATTAAATGGCTCAAGGTAATCGTATTTAATTTCAGTAAGTTTTGTTCCGTTTTTCAAAACAAAACCAAACTTGTTCGCGGTTCTTACTATAGCAAAACCGTTTTTGAAATCTGAAGCGTATTCATAGTTACACGGAATAAGAATTCTTCCTTCTTTATTCATGAAGCCATAAAGACCATTAATTTTTATTTTACACATCCCATCATGAAATGAGTAACTAGCATTAAAACTAGATGCTGGGAGGTAGTTATCTTTTTCTTCATTAAAAGAAGCCATTGATGCAATACTTGTAAGAAGAAAGCAGATGGCGATAGATAATTTGAGTTTCATTATTATAATTTTTCAGATTCGATTAATTAGTTACCAAATACATGCCAAAACGTATAGGCATAAGTGATTAAACGGTGCATTTCGGATGAATGGGGTCTTTTTAAAGGATGAATTGGGCTTTGTTCTGTATACGTATAAATACCTAATAAAAAGAGTGAATTTTTCAGTTAGCGTGCCAATTTTTTTGATATGTCTCAAGGTTTGACGTATATGGGTTAATTGAATAAATTATCAGGACGAAGTTTGCTTTTTAAAGTATCAATATTTTAAATTTTCTAGCTGACCACTTTCGAGAAAAGAAAGTCTGATAATTGGTCTAGCGGCTAAGTTTTTTCATGGTTTAATATATTAGAAAGCAGTTAGTGTAATTCTGTTGTTGATTGTCAAAAGTAGGGTGCCCTAAAAAGCAAAATCCCTCCAGAAGAGGGGTCTGCTCGCTAACTTGCTTACTTAAAAAACTGATATCTTTATTTTAATGAGGCAGTTTCTAGTTTACCATCATTGTATAGTAATTTGTTTTCGTTGACTGTAATTATTATGTTTTCTGCTACAGACCTGGAGTCCAAAGAGAAAGCTAGTTTTTCCATTCCATTCTGGTCAAGAAAGAAGTAGCTGTTTGCAATTTTTACAGAGACCATACCTTCCGAATAGTCATTTGCTGAATCATAAATTAAAGGAATAACTACTTCTCCTCCCTCATTTATAAATCCGAACTTTTGGTCAATCTGTACTTTGGCTAGTCCATTATGAAAATCTTCTACATGACTAAAAGTGGGAGTAACTACCTCTTCACCCTCCGCTGTTATAAAACCCCAGAGGTTATTTCGTGTAAAGGCATATAAACCGTTACTACACTGTTTCATTCTATTTAAGCCCGATACAGTCACATACCCTTTCTTATTTATAACACCGTACTTTCCATCTATATAGCATAGGGCATATCCTTTTATAAATTCGGTTACATTATCAAAGTTTTTTCTGTTTTTAGACTTTCCTTTTTTGTTAATTATTTGGGTTGTACCATCATGTATTACAGTGGCTAAGCCGTCTTTAAAAGCGGAAGCAGCTTTAAACTTAAACTTAATAATTAGTTCGTCTTTTGAATTTATGTAACCCCACTTTCCATCTTTCATTACAGGAGCTAAACCCTCTGAAAAACTATTTGCCAAGTCATATTGCGGTGCAATCACTAATTTGCCTTCTCTATTAATAAACCCAGTTCTATTGTTTATTTTGATAATAGCGAGGTCATTCTTAAAAGCTCTAGCAAACTCATATTTGTTATCTATTACCTCTTCTCCTAATAAGTTTAGATAACCATATCTCCCATCTTTTTTGAAAAGAGCCCTATTTCCCTTAAATGGTTCTAAGTAGTCATAAGTCATTTTAGTAAATGTTGTTCCATTTTTTAAAATGAGACCATACTTATTATTTGTCTTAACAATAGCATATCCGTTTTGAAAGTCAGAAACGTATTCATACTTGCACGGTATAACTACCCTGCCATCTGTATTTATGAAACCGTACTGCTCATTGATTTTAATTTTACATCTTCCTTCTTTAAACGAATAGCTGGCATTAAAGCTTGACGCAGGAAGACCATTACTGTCCGCTTTCTCCGCCTGAACATAGAAAGTTCCAAGAATTAGGAGCGTGAGGGTTAATGTAATTTTAAGTTTCATAGTTTGTTAACGTATATATACTATAAGTACTAAATACGTGCCAAAGACTTATTCAATATTGCTAACGTATATACACGTGTATCAATAAGGGTATTTCTGGGTATGAATTGTAGGTTTTGAAGTATGAGTTTTAAAGCTGAAACCTAGCAGGTAAAGCATGCCAAATTTGCTTTTTTTAGCAAATTATAGTACTTAATTATCTAACGGTATCATTCCTAATTTACTTAGAAGCGAACTCTAATTTACCATTATTATAGACCATTAGATTTTCATTGACCGTAACGGTGATTGTTTCAGACGCATCGCTATCTTCAACTGAGAGTACGAGTTTTTCTGTAGCTCTATGGTCCAAAAAGTAGTAGGTACTATTAATTACTAAGGAAGTAAGACCATCCGAATAATCACCTGCAGCGTCATATTTAGTTGGAATAACTATTTTACCCGATTTGTTGATAAAACCATATTTTCCGTTCATGCTTATTTTAGCCAGGCCATTATTGAAGTCACCAGCTTTGGTGTATACTGGAGTAATAACTTCTGTACCATTTGGCATCATGTAGCCCCACAGGTCGTTCTTTTTATAGGCTAATATACCTGAGGAAGATTGAATGATTCTATCTAATCCGGATATTGCGATTTTTCCTTTTTTATTCATGGTTCCAAATTTACCTTCTTTGATAAATAATGCATATCCATTTACAAATTCCGAAATGTTTTCATATTCAAAGTCAGTTATAAAATGACCTTTCTTATTTATAATTGCGGCTTTTCCGTTTTCTCTAACCGTGGCTATACCTTCACTAAAGTTAGAAGCAAAGTCAAAATTTCCATTAATGACAGTTTGCCCTTTTGTATCTATATATAGCCATTTGCCGTCAATCATGACGGGTGCAAAGCCTTCTGTGAAATTCATAGCAAAGGTAAACTGTGGCTCTAGAATTATCTCACCCTCCCTGTTTATAAATCCAGAAAGATGGTCTTTTGAAAAGACCGCATAGTCTCCTTCAAAACCAAGGGCTGTCTCAAACTGTGCAGGGATTACCTCTTTACCGTTATTATCTAAGTAGCCGAATTTACCATTCTTTTTAAAAAGAGCTCGGTTGCCCTGAAAACCTTCCAAAGACTCGTAGCTTAGCGGAGTAAGTGCTTTTCCATTTTTAGAAATGAAACCAAAGTTTTTTCCTTGTCTTACTATGGCTTGTCCCATTTGAAAGTCAGAAACGTAATCATATAGACAAGGAATGATGATTTTCCCTTCTTTATCCATAAAGCCAAATTTGTTATCAATTTTAATTTTGCACCTACCTTCTTTAAAGGAATAGCCAGCATGGAAATCTTTAATTGGATTTGCAAACAAAGAGAATTGAGTTAAACAAAAAGTAATTAGGAATGAAGTGTATAGCTTTCTCATAGTTTCTGAAGTTTATTACTTATAGAGATGCTAAATGTATGCCAGAACGCTTTTAAAGTGTGTTTACTGACATTTTAAGGGATGAATGCTGAAATTAGAATTATGAAAGTGCAGTTGACGAGTATGCGTAAATTTTTTTTAAAAGAATGTATTTAACCATGCCAAAAAACGGCTTTTTCCTAATGTCTATACGAATAACAGTAATGTACATATTGTTGATTCTAACAGGATGAAGAAAGGTAGGGCAAAAAAGAAAGCCCTCCATTTAAGAGGGCTTTAAATATAATACCATGCAAAAGTTTGAAGTCCTAATTACGAGCCAATTCAAATTTACCTTTGCTAAACACCATTCTATTTTCATTAACATGAACAACAATCTTTTCTGGATTTGATGATTTATCAACAGCCACAGTGAGTTGTTTTTCAGCTTGAGCGTTTAAGAAATGGTATTCTCCATTCATTTGGACAGATGCCATGCCATCAGAGAAACTGTTTGCTGAATCATAAATGATTGGAATTACAATTTTCCCCATTTCGTTAATGAAACCGTACTTACCATTGCTCTGTACTTTAGCTAAGCCTTCTTTAAAGTCACCTACTTTATTAAATACAGGTATAACTAGTTCTTCACCTTTTTCATCCATAAAACCCCAAAGGTTATTTCTTTTGAAAGCATAAATACCATTATCAGACTGAACTATTCTATTAAAGCCAGAAAGGCTTATATTTCCTTTTCTTGTCATAATTCCGAAAGCACCGTCTTGGATAAATACTGCATTTCCATTTATAAATTCAGAAACATTATCAAAATCGTATTTCGTTATAAATGTACCCTTACTATTAATAACTGCTGCTTTTCCGTCCTTTCTTACTGTAGCCCTGCCCTCGTTTAGATTAGAAGCAAAGTCGAAATTATAATCTATCTCAGTTTTACCAGTTGTATTAATGTAACCCCACTTACCATTTTTCATTACTGGAGCTAAACCCTCAGTGAAGTTAAGAGCGAAATTAAATTGTGGCTCTATTACTGTGTTTCCATTACGATCTATATAACCAGCTAACATATTCTCAGTGAAAACAGCATAATCTCCTTCAAAAGTCAATGCTGACTCGAATTTGTTAGGTATTATTTCCTTACCAGAAAGGTCAAGGTATCCGTACTTGCCATCTTTTTTAAATAAGGCACGGTCTCCATTAAAATGCTCAAGAGCTTGATAGTTTAAAGGAGTAACCGGTTTTCCTGATGTAGCTACAAAACCATACATTTTACCTTTTCTAACAATGGTTAAACCATTATTAAAATCAGAAGCTTGATCATAATCGCATGGAACCACTACGTTTCCTGTTTTGTCTAGGAAACCAAATTTCCCGTTAATCTTTATTTTTGAAAGGCCGTCTTTGAAAACATACCCAGCTGAAAGTTCATAGGGCGTTTGGTTGTTGTCAACAGAAGTTGCGTTTACATTGGAAATTATACCCACTAAAAGTAAGGTGATAATTACTAGGTTTAATTTTTTCAGGGGTTTCATAATTTGCTGAGTTTATTCTTACTAGGAAATAAGCAAATTGCGTGCCAAAGCTGTCCTGAAGTGCGGATATAATAATTAGTGGTTTTAAAGTGCTATGAAGTCGCTACATTTTTTCGTTTTGTCGATATGTGGCTAAATGTCTATGTGAATATTCTAAGAAAAAATTTAATCTAAAGCTGCGGCATATTGCATTTCGTAGAGATTAGCGTAAGCGTTTTGGTTGTTTAGTAGTTCTTCATGAGTACCCATTTCTACTATCCTACCTTTATCTACAACCACAATTTTATGGGCTTTTTGTATGGTACTTAGTCTGTGGGCAATCACTATTGCCGTTCTACCCTTCATTAATTTTTCAATAGCTTTTTGAATCAATTCTTCTGATTCTGTATCTATAGAAGATGTCGCTTCATCTAAAACGATAATATTCGGGTTTTGAACCATAGCTCTAACAAATGAAATAAGCTGACGCTGACCTACAGATAAAGTAGAGCCTCGCTCCATAACATTGTAATCATAATTGCCAGGTAGTTGCATAATGAAATTATGCACCCCTACCATTTTTGCAGCTTCTATAATTTGTTGGTCTGTAATGGTCTCATCACCAAGTGTGATGTTGTTTCGGATGGTATCTGAAAACAAGAATACATCTTGTAATACCATGCCTATTTGTCTTCTTAAATGAGACATTTCATAATCTTTGACATCAATGCCATCTATTTTGATTTGTCCTTTGTTTATTTCGTAAAAGCGGGTTAAAAGATTGACAATAGAGCTTTTCCCTGCTCCAGTGGCCCCTACAAAGGCAACCGTTTCTCCTTTTTTAACTTCAAATGAGATGTCTTTTAATACATAGTTCTCATCCTTATAAGCAAACCAAACTTTATCAAAGCTTACTTCTCCTTTAATTGGAGCAGTAATACTTCCATTGTTCTGTATAAAATCTTCGCTATCCAAAACCTTTAAGATTCTATCAGTACTTACTATACCCATTTGAAGAGTATTTACCCTGTCGGCAATCATTCTTATGGGTCTGAAGAATTGATTGATAAACATTATGAAAGCAGTGATGGTACCGAAGGTAACGTTTGCTGCTGGGTTTAAAATTTCTCTAGCTCCGTACCAAACCACTAAACCTACTCCTAAAGCAGAAATTACTTCAACTACAGGATAGTAAATAGAATAGTAAAGTATAGAGCGAATATTGGCTTGACGATGATTTTTATTGATTTCAAGAAATTTCTTAAAAGAGATATCTTCAGAGTTGAAAACCTGAACCAAGCTCATTCCCGTAATTTGCTCTTGCATGAAGCTATTCAGGTTGGAAACCGCATTTCTTACCTTGTTAAAAGACTTTTTAACTTTTTCTTTAAAGATATATGTGCTGATGAGCATAAAAGGAATGGTGCTCAAACTAATTAAAGAAAGTCGCCAATCTGTATAAAACATAACGGCCATAATTAAGATTAGCTGTAGCACGTCACCCGCTATTGCGGCAAAGCCTGAACTGAAAACGTTTGACAGCGTTTCTATATCTGAAATAGTTCTAGTAACTAACCTTCCTATCGGTGTTTCATCAAAAAAGCGGAGTTTTAGGCTGAGAATCTTATCATATAACTGAACTCTAATGTCTCTAATGATATGTTGACCTAGCCAGCCAGCAAGATAAGTATTGAAAAAAGTTAAAATAGACGAGGTGAATAGTAAACCTATCATTAGCATAAGCATTTTGCTTAGGCCGGGGTAGTCTCCATTAGTAATAGGTCCGTCAATGGTATACTTTATCAGTAAGGGCATTATAGGAGAAAGTACTGCTCCTAGTAAAATCAATACCACTAATAAGATAAACCTAAACTTATAAGGTATAATGAAGGTCAATAACCTTTTTAGGACGGCCTTATCAAATATTTTTCCGCTAACTTTTTCTTCTTGCAAGATTTGGCTTTTTATAGTCTTATGCTAAAACCCGATACTAACGGTTTTCGTTCGAACTACCGGCCGTAGATCTTAGCAAATCCTATTTTGATATTTCTTCTAAGCTCTTTCTATTCGCTTTTAAAATAGTGCTGATGTCAGAAGAGCTTAGAGCTGTTGAGATAAATACGGTTTCGTATTGAGAAGGAGGTAGGTAAATACCTTTTTCTATCATTGCTCTAAAATATTTACCAAATAATTCGGTATTAGTAGTCTTTGCTGTTTCAAAATCTGTTACCTGCTCTGACGTGAAAAATAGGCTGTACATAGAACCCACATGATTCATAGTGTATGGTAATCCCATTTCTTTCAAGTCTTTTTGAATTCCGGCTACTATTTGGTTTCCGTTTTCTTCCAAAGTTTGATAAATAGCTGGGTTATCTTTCAAATGCTGGAGCATAGTAAGCCCAGCAGCCATAGCCATAGGATTACCTGACAATGTACCTGCCTGATAAACTGGGCCAGCTGGACTAACAAAGTCCATTATTTCTTTTTTTCCACCGTATGCCCCTACAGGCATTCCGGCTCCTATAATTTTTCCCAGAGTAGTCATGTCTGGTGTTACACCAAATCTTTCTTGAGCACCACCTAAAGCTAATCTGAAGCCAGTCATTACTTCATCAAAGATTAGAACTATCTTTTCTTCGTCACAGATTTTTCTTAATCCTTTTAAAAAACCTTTTTTTGGTAGCACACAACCCATGTTACCTACTACGGGTTCTAAAATAATGGCGGCTACTTCGTTTTTGTTAGCGTTTACTAAATTTCTAACAGCGTTTAAATCATTAAACGGAGCTAGGAGCGTATCTTTGGCTGTACCTTTAGTTACACCAGGGCTATCTGGTTCGCCCATAGTAACAGCTCCACTACCAGCGGCTATTAAAAAAGAGTCGCCATGTCCGTGGTAATTACCTTCAAATTTGATGAACTTATCTCTTCCGGTATACCCTCTAGCTAGTCTAATGGCTGACATGGTAGCCTCTGTACCAGAATTTACCATTCTTACTTTTTCTACGGAAGGAACTAGTTCGGTGATTAATTTGGCCATATCTACCTCTAAAGAAGTAGGTGTTCCAAATGAGAATGAGTTTTTTAGCGTTTCTTGAACTCGTTTTTCAACGGGTTTAAAAGCATGTCCCAAAAGCATTGGCCCCCATGAGTTTATAAGGTCAATATACTTTTCACCATCTACATCATATAAATAAGCTCCTTCTGCCTTTTCCATGAATATTGGGTTTCCTCCCACAGCTTTAAAAGCTCTTACGGGAGAGTTTACACCACCAGGAATATATTTTTGTGCTTCGAAGAAAAGTTGGCTGCTCTTATTAGTCATTACTATTTACTATTTCAAATCGTCCTCTGTTATACTTAACTATTGGTACTACTTTGTTTTCAAAACTCTTATTAGAGTAGTCAAAGCCACTAAGAAGGAGGTCGTCCATTTTTGGGCTTTCGTCTAAGTTAAGTCTAAATATTTCTTTTCCATCTTTTAGCATTCTGCCATAAAATAGCATCATGTCATAGCCAAGATAGGCGTAGTAAGATGGAATCATCTTCATTTTATCTATATAGGTTCTTCTGAAACTTTTCACCACACTCTTTTTCCCATCTATGTATTGGGGATAAACTAAATAGAGGTTTTTTGAAAGCAAATCTCTTGTGGATACCTCCATGTTAAAGCATGCATCTGTGGCTATCACTGTAGAGTCAGATTTTTGTTGACCAAGGGCTCTAATTATTTTTGGTCCAAATTTAGCATCACCTGTAATAAAAACATGGCCGGGATTTTTATTCGCAGAAATTGATTCTTTATCTATGAACCTTTTCTCTTCTATGACCTTGTAACCTCTGTTTTTTGCTGTTTCGGCATAGATATGAGCTAAAAGAGAGTCTTTTCTAGAGCCGTCGTGATACACACTTACTGACTTTTGTCTATCAAGTGTCTCTACAAAATCTAAGCACTTCTCCGCTTGAGTTTCGTTAGATGATTGAAGCAAAAATCTTGATTCTTCGTCTGATATTAGGCTCCTACTGTTAGAGATAGGGTGCACCTGGAAAATCTTATTTTTTGTGGTGTAGGTTTCTGCTACTTTATTAGGTCTACCATAAAGTGGGCCAATAATAAGGTCAATCTTTTTGAAGTTTTTGTCTTTAAGATATCCCTCTAAACTTTCAGAAGTTTTGTCAACATCAAATCCGTAGAGTCTTACAGGGACGTTTTCTTTAGTTAGTTTTTCTACGGCTAACTTCATGCCTATGAATAAATCATATACATACCTATTTTCACCTGTAGCCTCTTTTAAACTGAAGTCTTTTAAAGCAAATGGCAGTAATACTCCAAAATCTATTGTATGGTCGTCAAAAGCTCTTTCATAATTAACTCCTCCTTTGGAACCCTGTCCTTTAACATCTTCAGGAACTAGGTTAAAAAGGTTTGTCAATTGGTCTGAAAGCTCAAGGTCAGCCTTGGTATTGTATTTTCTAGCTTGAATTCTGTTCACCAATGTTTCTGCAACAATCCGCTGATTTGGGAATTTTTGATTCAATTCCTTCAGTAAAACTACATTTTCAATCGTTGGAATATTTGTTTGCATTAATCCATTAACATCCTTCTCTAGCGTTTTTGATGTGATCCTTTCTAAATAGGGGATACCCTCGGAGTAATACTTATCTTCAAAATTGACTACCCCATATAAATAATATGCCTCCTCTATTTTGTCCCAGTCTGGAAATCTAGTAAAAAGGTCTCTTAAGGCTCCTCTAGACTGATATGCTTTGTTTTCTTTTAGCGAAGCCAAGGCGTAATAGTAAAGAGCATATGGCACTACAGAGTTAGTATAGGTTTTAGAGGATAGGGGTGTGAGCTTTTGCAATGCTCCGTTAAAATCCTCATCTGCATAGAGTTGAACAGCTTCTTTATATTCTAGAAGATACTCCTCGTCCGTTCTTTGGGCGAAGGTCAACTGTGCCATGAATAGTAAAGCAATTACTAGATATCGCATATGTTTTTATTAGGTTCTTCGGTAAAAAAACGAAAATGTTCTGTGCTAATCAACACAGAACATCTTTATTATTATTTGCCTTTATTTTTACGCTTCTTAAGTTCTTGAGCTTTTACCTTATTTGCCTCTTCTTGAGCTTGCAATTGTTTTTGCATGTAATTGGCAAATTTGTTTTTCTTCTTAGGCTTAGTTGCGTAGTTCTTTTTGTTTTCCTCTAAAACGGCTTTAATCTTATCTTCATCAATAAATCTTTTTACTGTAAGCTGCTGAGCAATAGTAACTAAGTTAGAGACTAAGTAATAAAAACTCAAAGCAGCAGGGAAACTATTCAGTACAAAGAAGAATACCAATGGGAAGATATAAGAGATTTTCTTCATATCCACCGGACCTGGCTGAGCAGGGGTAATCTGATTATTGTAGTAAGTAAAAGCTAAACTGGAAATAGTCATTAAAACCACGAAAAGGCTTAGGTGATTGCCAATTACTGGTAAGTCAGTAGCCCAGCTAAGTGGAGCATCATAGGTAGAAAGGTCTTTCGCCCAGAGGAAACCTTTTTGACGGAACATCTCCATGTTTGGAAACAAAAAGAAAACCGACATCAGAATTGGCATTTGAAGTAACATAGGAATACAACCACTAAGCGGACTTACACCTACCTGTTGGTATAATTTCATGGTTTCTTGCTGAACCTTTACAGAGTCATCACCTACTTTTTCTTTAATCTCAGCTATTTCAGGTGCCAGAATTTTCATTTTGGCTGAACTCGTGTAAGACTTATATAAAAGTGGCGTTAATGTTAGTTTGATAATCAAAACCACCACAATAATAAGGAAACCGTAATTTGTAAAGAACTGCTCTAACCAGTTAAACAATGGTACAAAAACATACTTATTAATCGGTTTGATAATATCATAGCCTAAATAAAGGTTTTGAGAAAACCCGTCTGCTACGGTGTTAAGGTCTTTTGTAGTATTTGGTCCGAAGTAATACCTGAAATTACCTTTTCCAGAAGTAAGAGCCGAAATAGGGATAAGAGCCGAAACGGTAGCATCTTTAACTATAGTCGTATCGTTTTTTGGTGTTAGCAAGCTAATGCTAAGATTATCTAATCCTTCATTTTTACTAACAAAACCACTGGTGAAGTATTTCTGTTTGAAAGAAAACCAGCTAATAGGGCTTTCTGCTTGCTCTGCTTCGTCGCTTGTGCTGTTTAAACCAACGTCTTCAAAGTCGCCATCGGTTTCATAATAATTAACTTGAGCAGCTTTTCTATTTTCCTCTAAATCATTTTCAAGTCTTTTGAGCTTGTTCTCCCATTTAAAGTTAACAGCTTCATTATTAATCAAACCAGCAGTTCCGTCAAAAGCCAAGTCATAATCTAATGCATATCCACTTTCAGGAAGGCTGTAAGAGTGTCTTACAGTTTTTCCGTCAGCTAGTTTAAGCTCAAGAACCGCGGCACTTGCTGATTGACTGCTAACTGTAAAATATAAATCAGAAAGATTTACCTTCCCTGATGGCGTAGTTATTTCAAGGTCGATATCAGAATTACTCTCATCAATAATGACCATAGGGGCATCTATGCCTTTATCAAAATCATCATATGTTTTATGGTTTTTAAGGGCAACCTCTTTAATAACCCCACCTTTTGAGCTGATAGTTACTTTTAGTTCTGTGTTTTCTAAAACCACATCTTTAGCTTCACCATTAACTGCAGATGCAAAACTACCGTACTGTGCTTGTGCAGCAGCTGAGTCCAATACTACTGGAGTGCTTGCAATAGCATTTGAATTGGTGTTCGCGTTTTGAGTTTCTTGTGAAGTTTCTGTAGCCGGAAGCTCTTTGGGTACCGCAGGGTAAAAATACATGTACGAACCGTACATCAAAAACAGCAATACAAAACCTATAATATAATTTTTATCGAATTTTTCCATTGAGGATATTTGTTGAAACAAAATTTCGGCAAAAGTCGGAAAAAACTTTGACCTGAGAGAAGTAAAAAGTGATTATGTGAGATAAAACAGGATAATAGGCGTATATCAAGTTTGATGTTAGCCATGATTTACTAAAGTACACCCTTTAATTATATGGCTTCTGGCATAGGACTAACATTTAACCATCCTCCATCTATCGCTATGTTTTGACCGGTTAATTGTCCTGCTCCATCAGATAAAAGAAAGAGTGCTGTGGCTGCAATATCGGCAGTTTTAGAAACCTTTCGGGTAGGGATGAGCTTTGCCCAGCCTTCTTCATAACCCTTTACAGAGACGGTTCTTTCTGTTACAGTGGCTCCAGGGCTAATGGCGTTTACTGTAATGCCATGTGGTGCCAGTTTAGTGCCTAAAGATTTGGCTAAGAATGCAATAGCGGCTTTGGTCATGCCGTAAGCTTCTAACTCATCATGCGGCTGAATACCCGTGGTGCTAGAAAGCATGATAATTCTTCCACCAGTGTTTTGCTTAATTATTTGCTTGGCAGCTTGTTGAGCTATAAAAAAGGTACCTTGAATGTTTATATGGAGGAGCTGGTCTAATTTTTCTTTGGTATAATCTAAAAACGGACAAGAGGTAGTTATGCCAGCATTCGCAATAACAAAGTCTAAAGAACCAAATTCATTTATAGCCGTGTCAATAAGCTTTTTGATAATGCTTAAGTCTCCGGCATCGCCTTGAATAAAACGACAATTTCCTAAATTTTGTAAAACTTTTTGAGCGGCTAAGCCCAAATCATTATCCATATCATTGAAAACAATGTTTACTTCTTTTGAGGCTAATTGCTTTGCAATTTCAAATCCAATGCCCTGAGCAGCACCGGTTATTATCAATGTTTTGTTTTTGAAGGACATGAGGTTGACTGATTAATCTATTTCAAAGGTATAAATTCCTTTAATTGAAATTTAATATTAGTGCTTTTGAACTTACTAGAGCATATCAAGATTGTTTTAATTAAGAAAATAAGTTTGGATAGTTTTTTTATAAAGAAAGCTTTTAGAGCTATGCGTGAATTCAAAGAGAACTTAGTGCATAAATTTTTACTTTTGCGAAGCTTAAAATAGAGATAAAGAGAGATGACAAAGATAAAATCGACAACTGTACTTGGAATAATTCATAATGGTAAAGTAGCATTAGGAGCAGATGGCCAAGCTACCATGGGAAATACAGTAGCTAAATCAAATGTGAAAAAGGTTAGGAAACTAGCTGATGGTAAAATATTGGCAGGTTTTGCAGGGAGTACGGCTGATGCCTTTACGCTGATAGAAAAGTTTGAAGAGAAGTTAGGTGCCTATGGTGGAAATATGAAGAGAGCGGCTATAGAGTTGGCTAAAGACTGGCGTACAGATAGATATTTAAGAAAACTGGAGGCCATGATGATAGTGGCAAATAAAGATGAAATGCTGATAATATCTGGAACTGGTGATGTGCTAGAACCTGATAATCAGATAGCCTCAATAGGGTCGGGGAGTATGTATGCTCAGTCCGCGGCTATTGCTATTAAAAAACACGCTTCGCAGCTTACTGCAAAAGAGATGGTGGAAGAGGGTTTACACATTGCGGCTGATATCTGTATTTACACAAATCATAATTTAGTAATAGAAACGCTAGACTAATTACTGCTTAATTTATTAACTTCAAGCATATTAATTATTAGGTGAATTATGGCGTCGGTTTTTGCTAAAAATTTAAGGTTTCTAAGGGAGGAAATAGATATTTCCCAAACAGATATGGGAGAGCGATTAGGCCTTACCAGAGCCTCTGTAGATGCTTATGAAGACGGGAGAGCCATGCCGCCATACCCAAAGCTTAAAAGAATAGCCGACCATTTTAATCTCTCTGTGGAAGCTATGACCGAAGAAGAACTTTGGGGTAGCCCTTTAGAAAAGGAGATAGAGCGTTTAAAGCAAATAGAAGAGGAGGACGAAAAAGATATAATTCTAAGAGAAGAGGGGAGCGATGCTACCTTGGAAGAGCAATTACACTCGCTTAATATTAGTTTGACTGATAGTGGAGAGAGCAAACATGGTTTGCCACTTATTCCATTGGTAGAATTAAAGTATTTCGCCAAATATCTAAATAGCTCTTGGGCGTCTTTAGAACCCCAGCTTAAAAAAGTATCTTTTGACCTACCGAAAGGTAAGAATTATAGGGCTTTTGAATCTGGGCAAGATTTTCCTTTTTCTAAGAGTGTGCTATTCGTATCACCTATAGAAAATTTTAGTGATTTAGAGGATGGTGATAGGTATTTAGTAGTGTCAAAAACACATGGAATATTATATCGCACAGTTTTTAGCCAAATAGAGAGAAAAGGAACCATAATTTTAAGTGCCGAGGTAGGAGATATAGACACCATAGAAATTCCAGTTTCTGAAATTAAGGAACTGTGGGAAGTTAAAGCTTTCTTTTCAAAAACATTACCAAAGCCCACTAAAGACCTAAGTGCACTAAGTGATTTAGTAGAAAAGCTACAAGCGGAGTTAAAGCGATTAGGATAAGTATTGCTGTATTTTAGAAGGTTGAATTAAATAGCTTTTTCCTAATTCATACCAAAGTTCGTCTCCAATGCTAAGAAATAAGCCAGACTTTCTAGGTGCTTTTTTGCTTGCTTGCTCAGGTCTGAAATCTCCGGAAAATACATCTTTTAAGAAAATGTTTAGTTCATCCCATGGGTGACTTTTCTTTTGACCATTAAGCGTTTCAGAATATGTTCTTTCTTTGAACGAAGCTTCAAAAGAATAGTCTTTTCTTTCTTCATTAGAAATTCGTAAAACCCTGATTAGTAAAGGTGCTTCTCTTTCTGCTGCCTCAAAAGCTGCTTGCTGTAGTTCTTGAATAAAAATAGAAAGATGTTCGGTTTCGTCCGGGTATCCTGTTCTTTTATTATGCGTTATTTGCCAGAAATTGTCTCCAGAGCGTAGTTCCGATTTCTTAATAAGATGCAAATCGCTTTTTATGCTCTCAATGTATTCAGACCAATCCTCGTTTAAATCACCAGACCATTTCAAATCGTCGTCTTCTGAGAAACCTTCATCGTATATTTCTTCTTTAGATAAACCATCACGGTCTAAATAGCTTAGTTCAAAATCTAGGTGTTGTTCTCCATTTTCTTTTTTCTCTAGGTGTATTTCTACAGCATAGGCGTAAGGAGGAGGAACTAGGTCACTTGTTTGAAATTGAATATGCATTTACAGTTTTTATTTTATCTATTTTTCCAGAGCCAGTTTTTAAGAATGAATTGACAAAAACAATTTGTTTTGGAGCTTCAAATTTAGGCAATTCCGTTTTGAGATGGTTTACAAGAGCTTCATCTTTTAAAGAATCTTCTATAAAGAGATGTAATTTTTGACCAAGCTTTTCATCAGCTATACCAAAACAGAAAAATGGCTTTGTGATTAAACCTAATTTGTCAATTTTTGATTCAATTTCGTTTAAATTAAGTTTGACACCACCACTGTTTATAATACCGTCAATACGTCCATTTAATTGAAATTGATTGTTTTTTTTGAGTGTTGCAAGGTCATTAGTGACAATCCATTTATTTGCTGTAGCTTTATTTTTAGTACACAGGCAGCCTCGCTCGTCAAGTTTGATTTTGGTGTTAGCAAAAGCTTTGAAATATTTATCAGGGCTATCACCATTTAACCTTTTAGTGGCTAAATGTGTCACGGTTTCTGTCATGCCGTAGGTGGCATATACAGGCGATTTTATTTCTTGAGTTTTTTCTAATAGATTTTCACCAACTGCCGCACCACCTAGAATAATGGCTCTTGCCGAATTAAGTACCTCAATGGCTTGAGGGTTATTTAGCAATTTCTCTAACTGCATAGGTACAAAAGCGAAGAAGTTTTTGCCCATGTTTCTGGTCAAAAGGTATTTATGCCTTCCAATGCTGTCTATTAGGTCACCTTCTGGTGGTATAACTATCAGTTCGGCACCTAGCTCAATAGCCCTAATTATCATTAACTTGCCAGCAATGAAATCTACGGAAAGATTGCATAAGAAAATGCTGTCTTGGTCTAAATGAAAAGCTTTGGCAGTTTGCCTTACAGAGGCTTTTATTTGATCTTTTGAGATTAAAATGGTTTTTGGAGTACCTGTAGAGCCAGAGGTTTTCACTGCCAAATACTCTTGCCCATTTTCCCAGGCCACTATAAAAGCTTTAACTTTTTTAAAGTATTCTTGGTCCGATTTTGTGTTTAATAAATCTCCGTCTTGTGCTCTAATAATCATTTATTCAAAAACGCGGACTGTATTGGATGTTTCGTCAGTAGTAACCTTATATCGGGTTAGATCTCCGGTGGCAGGTCCTTTTTCTACAGCTCCAGATTCAGAAAATTCAGACAAATGTAGTGGGCAAAGGAAGTCTTTTTCTGCAGGTCTGTAATCAATAATGGTTCCTTGATGGGTACACTTAGCAGAAACTGCTATAAATTTATCTTCCAAAGTTCTGGCCACTATTACTTCATTACTGACTACGTATCCTCCCAGCGTATTCAACTTGTTATTCGCTGTTAAATTAAGGTCAAGCGTAAAGTCTACTTTATCTCCACCTCCACCTGGCATAGGGTCAGGTATTTCTGAGTCAGAACAAGCTTGAAGGCAGTTCATCAATAGGATTCCGCCGAAGCCGATTCCTACCTGTTTCATGAATTCTTTACGCTCCAAAGTGTTCTTTTTCTTAGGTGTTGATACAAGTTTTTCCATGTAATCGAGCTTTGAGATGATTTGAAATTAATAGTTCTAAAATAAGGAATTCATCTAATTAACGCATTTTAAGCTGGAAAGTATTCATGAAAATCTATGAAATCATAAAAGGAGATTGGCTTTGATAAGTTTAATAGCAATAGCTAATAGTATAAGGCCAAATACTTTTTGTAACACTTCAATACTTGCTGGACTTATTTTTCTTTCCAGCCATGAGGAAGATTTCAGTACGATATATACCAAAATAAGGTTAATTAGAATGCCTACTATAATGTTTTCTACATGATAGGCGGCTTTTAAAGATAATAATGAGGTCATAGTTCCTGCTCCAGCAATCATTGGGAAAGCCAAAGGCACCACAGAGCTAGAGCGAGCACCAGTGGTAGGGTTATGTTTGAAGATTTCTCTTCCTAAAATCATCTCAAAACCCATTAAAAGGAGGATTATAGCACCGGCTACCGCAAAGGAACTAACATCAACACCAAATAAAGCTAAGATTTTTGTTCCAAGATATAAATAACCAAACATCAAAACCCCAGAGATAATAGTGGCCCTTTCCGCTTCAATGCCGCCAGACTTTTTTCTGATATTCAAAATGATAGGTATAGAACCCAAAATATCAATGATGGAAAAAAGAATTAACGTTACAGATAAAATTTCTTTAAAATCAAATGGCATTACTTAAAGTGTCGCTTAAAAAAGCTTTTAGTTGATGATAATCTTGATTTGGAATAGCGGGAAAATTGGCCACTCTAAAGGTGTTATTTTTCCATTCTCCGTAACCATTCCCCAAAAGTATTTCATTTTGCTTGGCTTTAGATTTAATCATGGTGATTATTTTTTCTTCAGCTTCTAGAGTAATGACATTTGGAGACTGGGTTAGTTTGTTTTTAATCAATGGGTTAATTCTTTCAAAAGACGCAATATGTTCAATGAAGTCGTTTGCACGGGCTTTTAGCTTTGAAGAAACTACCTCTATATTTTCAGCTTCTCTAAGGATTCTGTTTAGCAAGAAAATGTTTAAAATATTTGGAGTATAATGGGTCTGAAATTTTTGAAAATTTTCTCTAATGAAAAGGAAGCTATTATAATGATTTCTTTCATTTAGCTTAATGGCTGCTTCTATTGCCTTTGGCGAAACTATCATGACGCCCATTCCAGAAGGAAGCCCAAGACATTTCTGTACGGAGGCCAAGAAAACATCACCTGCAGAAAAGTCTATGGCATAACCTCCTAGAGAAGAGGTTACATCAAAGCATTTAAGAAAATGTGATGGCAGGCTTCTTAAATTGTCATTATTTATATAACTACCGTTTGACGTTTCACTTTGCACGGCACAAAAGCAATCATAATTTTGGGCAATCTGAATTTCTGAAAGCTCTTGGTCTAAGAAAAAACGAGAACCCCTAATCCCTTTAATGGTTTCAATGCTTCTATCAATATTTGGACTAGGATTGGTAACGGTGTATTTAAACCATTTTTTACCAAAGGCTCCATTATAAGCAAACTGAACATTTCCAGAGAGTACTGACTGTGCTACTATTTCCCAACATTCGGTGGCAGATGAGGTAAAGTAGATTTCGTAATCTTTTGGAACAGCCATTTTTTGTTTAAACAAATCAATGGTTTCCCTTAGCAGCTCCATAAAGGAATCGCTTCTGTGGTTTTTCTCTAAAATGCCACAGTCAAAAGCTTCATTCATGAAAGCTTTTACAGAAGGATAAATTTTGGAGGGTCCTGGATAGAAATTCATCAAACTTTATTTTTCTCAAATGTCGGGAAAAATATTTCGGTCTCATTCTTTTCTAATAAAGTGCTTTCGGAGAAACTGATGGTTTTTCTGATGATTTAGATTTTATAATTTCAGAGAATGGCGTTTTTAAAAGTATGAAATAAGGCTTTTTCGGTACCAAAAAGGCCACTTTCTTTTCCTCAAGGGTATTCTTTGCTACTTTTTCTAGGCAAAAAAAATACTTATTTAAGCGACTGGTGTCAAATTATTTTTAAAGTATACTAAGATTTCTTTTTTTCAGGAAAAAGCCAGGTTAGGTGTTTTTTTGAAAATCATAAAGCAAGTTAATTTATTGGTAGTAAGGTTTTTGAGTGTATTTTTTCAGTAATAGTTTTTAGTCAGCTTTCTTTTGGCATGGTGATTGGTATTAAATAGGAGATTCTGCACAAGAAGGTGCAAAATTGTGCGGCAAGACTTGAGGTCTTCAAAAGCATATCTTGCTGAATACCAAAACCGATAAGTGAGTAATCCTAAAGGAGAAATACAAAAACTGATAAAATTACCTTGCAAAGGTTTAGCTCTTAACGCTAAATGCTGCAGGGCTTTTAGCGTTTTGGCCTTTCTTATGTTCTTATGTTTTAAAAGCTTTGCTTTTCCCATTGATTTAGTTACCAACGGAGATTTCTCAGATGGACGGAATGGTTTCTCGTCAGACTACGACTGGAACGGATTTAATAACGGCGACTATGACATTGACGACGAACCTGGTGATGTCAATAATGCTTTCTACGATTTTTACGACCATACGGTAGGTACTAGTGCTGGTGAAATGCTAATAGCAAACGGAAGTACAAATAGCAACGATGATGTTTGGCAAAACAATTTTTCTGTAACCAGTGGTCAAACATATACCTTATCTTTTTGGTATAGAAATGCTTACAATGGAAATCTGTCTACATTAGGTTGGACTGCCAATGGTTCCCAAATAGGAAGCACTGTGGTAACAAACAATAGTTGGCAAAAGATTACTGTGGTTTACACGGCTACTTCTACAGGTACTGTTACTTTTGCCATTAAAGAATTTACTCAAGAGTCTTCAGGGAATATTTTTGCGATTGATGATGTATCTATCCTGACCGATTTACCGGCTACATGTTCAGGAACTTTTTCGGATACTGGTGGAAGTGGAGGTAATTACTCAAACTATGAGGACTATACCACCACCTACTGTGCAAGTCCTGGAAATAACATTCGTTTTACTTTTACCAGCTTTAGTCTTGAGAATAGATATGATTATTTAAGAATTTATGATGGTACATCAGTTTCTGATGAATTATTTGATGACTACACAGGTAATTCAAGCCCAGGTACAATTACTTCTACAGAAGGATGTTTGACTATAAGATTTACTTCTGATTATTCCGTGAATGAATCTGGCTGGATAGCAAATATTAGCTGTGTGCCAGACCCTTCTTGCTCTGACATTGATCAGGTTTTAATTAATGATTTAGGCGGAAGTTCGGATATAGACATTACTGGTGGAGCAACTCTTTACACAGGTCAATTACCTATCAACTGGAATATTGAAGCTACAGGTACTGGTTCGGTAGGGAGTATGGAGTTTCAAGTAACTGGCGATGCTAATCAAAGCAATATAGAAAGTGCAGCTCCTTATAGAATGCCAACTGATGCAGTATCTCTAAATTGGGGAGTAGGTACTTATAGTATTAAAGTTACGCAGTATAGTGAGTCTGGTGGAAATGGAAATGTTTGTGCCGTTGAAGATTTTGACCTTATTATAGACGACTGTGCAATAAGTAATCTTACAGCATCCTCAAATTCGGAGGTTTGTACAGGAGAAACTTTAAATTTAAGTGTTTCAGGGGGTGGGAGCGGTGCAGTATATTCTTGGACAGGCCCCAATAGTTTTAGTTCTTCCAGTCAAAACCCTTCTATTGCTAATATTGGGGCTGCTGTCTCTGGAAATTATGTGGTCACCGCAACTAATTCAGGTTGTTCAGCTACGGCTTCTACTAATGTTTCTGTAAATATTGCTCCTAATGTTACTGTAACTAGCCAAAACGCCAATTGCGGATTAAATAATGGTGAAATTACTTTTTCTTTTCCAGACCAAAGTGGTAGAACTGGCATAGAGTTTAGCACTAATAATGGAAGTTCATACGGAAATAATGTAAATGATAATATTGGAAGTACCACCATTGGCGGTTTTGGACCAGGTACTTACGAGGTTTGGACAAGATGGGGCAATAATGAATGTCCTGTAGATTTAGGCTCTGTCAGTGTCGCTAGAGTTTCTGGAACGTTAAATACGTCAAACAGTGACCCTACTATCTGTCTTGGTGAAAGTTCTACTTTAGGAGTTTCTCTTTTGAATGGAGTAGGAAGCGTTAGTTATTCTTGGAGTAACGGTCTAGGAACTGGAAGTAACAAAAATGTAACTCCTAATAGTAACATCACTTACAGTATTACTGCTACAGACAGTGAGGGCTGTACTGCCACTAACACTATTGCGATTGTGGTGAATAATTTACCAACAGTTAGTATAGGGTCAAATTCACCAGTATGTGCAGGTGGAACTATTAATCTAACATCAGCTGGAGGGAATAATTATGCATGGACGGGCCCAAATTCTTTTAGCTCTAATAATCAAAATCCAAGCATAGCTTCGGTGTCTCCTTCAAATTCTGGGGTTTATAATTTGACAGTTACAGATGCCAATAGTTGTTCAAATAACGCCGCAGTAAATGTTGTAATTAATTCAGGTTTAACAGTGACGGCTGGTGTTGCAGATTCAAAAATATGCTCTGGCTATGCTTTAAACCTTAATGCAAGCGGTGCGAATACATATACTTGGACTGGGCCAAATGGTTTTTCTTCTAACAGCCAAAACCCCACTATAAATAGCTCTACAGTTACAAGCTCAGGAGTATATACAGTTACTGGAACTAATACTAACTCTTGTACAGCTACCGCTACTACTTCCGTAACGGTAGTTGCCAATAATAGAACAGCAAATAACGACGGTCCAAAATGCGTGGGCAGTACTATAAATTTAACAGCTTCAGGAGGGGATACTTACAGTTGGGCTGGACCAAATGGTTTTAGTTCTTCTTCATCAAATCCAAGCATAGCAAATGCTACATTAAGTAATGAAGGTATTTATACTGTCACGGTATCTATTAATGATGCCTGTTCTGAAACTGCCACTACGGAGCTTACCCTTTATAGTTTACCAAACGTTTCCGTAACGGACCCAGGCACCATTTGTCAATATGACGATGCACAACTTCAAGCTTCTGGCGGAGTTTCTTACGCGTGGGTAGGTCCAAATAGTTTTAGTTCAAATCAGCAAAACCCAACGGTCAGTAATATTACGAATGCCAAAACAGGTATCTATACAGTAACTGTCACTAATGCTTCCAGTTGTTCAGCATCGGCCACTACAGAATTGTCACTGTCGTTCCCAAGCCTTGTGGTTTCTAGTGATACTGCATTATGTGCTGGTGGCACTATAAACCTTAACGCTTCTGGTGGAATTGGATATAGTTGGGTAGGACCAAATTCATTTAGCAGTAGCTCGTCTAGTATAAGTATTGCCAGTGCTAGTTCATCCGAATCTGGTGTTTATACAGTAACAGTAAATAATTCACTAGGGTGTACCGCCACTACGGGCATAAATGTAACCATCCTTAGTACTTCTGACCCAATACTAACTTTACCATCTATTTGTACTGGAGATTCATTGAAGTTAGAAATGCCAGGATGGACAAATTATTCATGGACAGGCCCATCTAGCTTTAGTTCATCTGATGTAGATGCGTTTATAGTAAATTCTAATACCTCCAATTCTGGTGTATATAGTGTTACCGTGAATGTAGCAGGCTGTACCACTACGGCTACAACATCTGTTACGGTTAGGGCATTACCAGCCCCCGTAATTTCAAGTAATGAGCCCATTTGTTTAGGCACTAGTTTAAACCTTAGTACGGGTTCTCAATCTTCATATACATGGAAAGGTCCAGATAGTTTTACTAGCTCTGCTCAGAATCCAGTAATCTCGGTTTCTGATAGTTTGGTGCAAGGGATTTACACATTATCTGTAGTAGATACTTATGGCTGTATAGACTCTACCACTCATGATGTAGATGTTTCCGTGGTTTATCCTACGGCAAATAATAGTGGAATATCGTGCTTAGGAGATAATGTAACTTTGAATGCAACTGGCGGTTCTACTTATTCTTGGACAGGTCCAAATAGTTATTCTTCAAATTCTCAAAACCCAGTTTTGAGCAGTATTACCGCTTCTGATGCTGGAATTTATTCGGTAACAGTTACGGATGCAAATGGCTGTACAGGCACTGCAACAACAGAGATAGTAGTTTCAATACCAACAGCAAGTGCTACTACCAATGGGCCAGTTTGTGAAGGCTCTACGCTGATATTAAGTGGTTCTAATGCTGATTTATATGATTGGTCTGGGCCAAACTCATTCACTTCAAGTCTTAGAATTCCACAAATAAACAATGTAACATTAACAGCTGATGGTGTTTATACTTTTACAGTAACAGATTCAGTTTCGTGTACAGCCACAGCTTCTGTTATTGTAGTTATAAATCCATTACCTACGGTTTCAACCTCAAATAATGGCCCTACTTGTCAAGGTCAAACACTTAACTTGACTGCCAGTGGAGGTAATTCTTACAGCTGGGCAGGACCTAATGGATTCTTATCTTCAAGTCAAAACCCAACAATAGCCAGTGTTCCTGCTGGAGCCAATGGTATTTACACCGTTCAGGTTACTGATATTAATAATTGTTCATCCATTTCCACCATGGATGTTACGGTAAATCCAGCACCTACACCAGTGGCTTCGGCAACTATTGCAGATATATGTGTAGGGCAAACATTAGAATTATTAGGTAGTGGCGGAGGTACTTACGCTTGGACCGGTCCAAACTCTTTTTCTTCTTCTCAGGAAGACCCAAACCGTAGCAATGGTACTACGGATATGACTGGTATTTATACTTTGGTAGTAACTACAGTACCTCAGGGCTGTACAGCTAGTGCCACTGTAGCTGTTTCAGTTAATACTATTCCAGACCCTCCAATTGTAAGTGATGTAGAAAGGTGCGGGCCTGGAACAGTGACCATAACGGCTTCTGGCTGTTCTGGAATTTATAGTTGGTATAGCACCAATAGTAGTTCTACAGTTTTAGGGACAGGTGCATCATTTACAAGTCCATCATTAAGCAGTGATAGAAATTATTATGTTGATTGTACAGAGTTTACTTGTCCAAGTTCTACCAGAGCTGAAGTTTTTGTAGATATTTTACCCGTGCCAACCGCTACAGCTTCAGTGACTCAACGACACTGTAAAGGTTCTACCGCTAAGTTTACTGGTGGAGGTAATAACGTAAGTTCTTATAGTTGGTCAGGTCCTACTGGTTGGTCGAGTCCTGCACAGTCGCCTACTTTTTTGATTACAGAGAATTCGGATGCGGGTACTTATACTATTACTACTACCCGTTCTAATGGTTGTACCGCTACCGCTACTACAAATTTAACAGTAGTTAATAATTGTAATAATATCTGTGACCAGCAGTATGTTATAATTCCATCAAATCCAGCTTTTTGTACTTCAAATACTGGTCAGGTAACCATTTCTGCGACCAATGAGTATCAAACAAGCTTAGACGGAGTAAACTGGTATAGAGGCTCTCATACATTTGGTGGTTTAGGAGTTGGTAATTATTTCTTTTATGTAAGAGACTATGCTACACAAAACATCTGTAAGAATGTTAATAACACCTTAGTGTCAACCACATCTTCCTATTTTACAGGAGCAGATGTAGATGCGGCATCAGATTGTTATGCTGCTAATGGTTCTATACAGCTTGAAGGGGTTCGTCAATCTGATGATGTTACTTGGCTTGCCACGTTAAAAGGAGCCTCTGTACCAATATCAACATTAGATAATAGTACGATAGAAAACTTAACCCCTGGTTTATATTATGTTAAGGTAGCCAGGGCTAACGAATTCTGTTACGCAGAAAGATATATTGAAGTACCAAATAATGGTACAGACTGTACAAGTGATGTCTTCTGTGATGACGATTCGGTTCCAAACTTATTTCCAAATGGAGACTTTGGTTCTGGGACGGATGAAAATGGACCCGTTTTGACAGAGACGCAGTATGGTTATTCAAACTACACATGTTATTCTCCTTGGGATAGTTTTTACTCCATAGTATACGAGACCGATTGTGATAATAATAATCATCAAGCTTTTCAGTTTTCTCAAGCCACAGGTTGGTGGGATATTTTGGAGGAAGATCATACTCCAGGAGATACTCAGGGGTATATGATGGTAATTAATGCTGGTTATACACCTAATATCGTAATTGAAAAGGAAATTGGTGATTTGTGTCCAAATACGCAGTATAACTTTACAGCTTGGATGCGAAATATCTCCCCAGATTCGCCAATTCAGCCTGATGCTGCATTTATTATTGATGGTGTCATCATGGCGAGGTCTGGTGAAGTAAGAGGTACCAGTTGGCAAAAAGTAGGTTTCTCCTTTAAGACTGGAGATAATACAACCTCAGCCCTTTTTGCTCTTAGAAACATTGCTCCTGGAGGTTTTGGAAACAACTGGATTTTGGATGACATTAAAGTGAGTAAGTGTCCACTAGAAATTGAACTTAGTGGTACCACGGTAGCCTGCCTTGGCGGAGACAGTGAAGAAATTAATGCCAGTATCGGTGACCCATATTCGGAGCACACATTCTTCAAATGGCAGAAAAGTGATGATAACGGAGCTACTTGGGATGAAGTTACGGCTGTAGCCGAAGGAACTTACGTTTCTGGTGTTATGGACGTGAGTTTAACTTTACCAACTCCAATAGTTTCTGCCTTAAGTGGAAGAATTTATAGAATTAGACTTGCTACTACTGAAAGTACAATTGACGACCCGCAGTGTTCTGTTTATAGTGCTTTGACTCAAATTATTGTTCCACCTATTGAAGTTGTAGTAACTGAAGACCAAGTTAAATGTATTGGAAGTGGAGAAGTAACATTAGAAGCCATTCCTTCTGGAGGAAATGCTCCTTATACTTTTGAATGGGATAATGGTTTACCTACTACAGCCACGGTAAATGTTAATCCAAGTATATCTACGGACTATATAGTTACGGTAAGAGATTCTTCTGGGTGCCCAGTTACAGATACCATCAATGTGACAATTGAAGATCAACCTACACTTACAGTATCCATTGGTCCAGATTCAGTGTGTGTAGATGGGCTTGCAGGAATAACAGCTCATGTAGTAGGTGGTTCTGGCGATTTTGATTTTACATGGTTCTCTACCTATGATACCACAGGAACTTGGACAGAGATAGTAGGTGAAAAAGATTCTGTCTATCACCCAGAAACGTCAGTGGCTCATCAAATATATTATAGAGTTTTTGTAGAAGACCTCACGTTTGATTGTAATGATGCTCTTTCTAATGCGGTATTATTTAATGTTGTAGACGATCCTATTACAAACCTAAATCTTACAGATGTTAGTTTGTGCCTTAATGGTAATGTTGAACTTATTCCTACTATTACTGGAGGAACAGGTCAGTTTGAGTATCAATGGGAATACTCCCTCGATGGAAGTACCTCTTGGACTGCCATGCCGGAAGATACGCTCGCTAACTTGACTGTACCTTCTGATGCTGTTAAAGTGGAGTATTATAGGCTTACTACCACTTCTGATGGAAATGGATGTGATTCCCCTCCATCAGATGTAGCGAGAATTGAAGTATTACCAATATTTGATGTTGACGTTTCTTTAATTGATAATGTTGTTTGTATTGATGGTTTAGTTGTTTTACATGCGGATACCTCATCTGGCTCAGGAACCATTACATATCAGTGGTCTAGTAGTTCGGATGGATCTAACTTTAGCACCATTAGTGGGGCTACCGACTCCACATATTCACCAGTTACATCTGCAGAAGGTTTGATGTATTATCAGGTAGAAGCTACTGCTAGTGGTATAGGCTGTGGTAACGCCACTTCAGATATTGCAACTGTTACTGTTTTACCAGAATTCTCAGTGGATGTTACGGTAAATAACCCACTAGTTTGTATTGGTGGAGCAGTAGAATTAGTGGCAGATACTACAAACGGAACTGGTACAGTAACATATCAATGGTTCGATTCAACGGATGATGTAAGCTTTAGCCCAATAGCTGGTGCTACAGATTCCAATTATGTAGCTCCTACAGCCACAGAAGGCATTACGTATTATAGAGTAGAGGCAACAGCAGACGGGTCTGGTTGTGGAACGGTAGTTTCTCCGTCCGTACCTGTTGAAGTTTTACCGGTATTCTCTGTTGAAATTGCTGTTAATAATAGTATAGTTTGCGTTGGCGGAATGGTGGAAATATTGGCAGATACTACAAACGGAACAGGAACAGTAACTTATCAATGGTTCGAGTCTGACGACAATAGTGTATTCACTTTAGTACCTGGAGAAACAGATTCTTTGTTAAGTGTTAATACTTCTGTAGAAGGAACCCGCTATTATTATGTAGAAGCTACTGCTTCTGGGTCTGGCTGCGGAACAGTAAGGTCAGCCACAGCAACAGTGGAGGTTCTTCCTGTTTTTGAAGTAGAGGCGAGTTTGTTGTCAAATACAGTTTGTATTGGTGGAGCTGTTTTATTAAACACAGACACAACTTCTGGTACAGGAACAGTAACTTATCAATGGTTTAGTAGCACAGATGGTTCAAGCTTTAATCCTGTAACAGATTCTACCAGAAACGCATTTGTACCAGTTACTTCTGCAGAAGGCATGATGTATTATCAAGTTCAGGCCACGTCAAGTGGAGAAGGTTGTGGAACCGCTACTTCTGACGACGTCACTGTTACCGTATTACCAATTTTCGATGTTGAGGTTTCTGTAAATAATGCTGTAGTATGTATTGGAGGAGCGGTGCAATTAGAAGCAGATACAGTAAACGGAACAGGAAATATTACTTATCAATGGCTTTCATCAACAGACAACAGCTCTTTCAATGTAATAAGTGGTGCTACTGATTCAGTTTATGTACCAAATACAAGTTCAGAAGGTATATTATATTATCAAGTTCAGGCTACAGCAAGTGGTTCGGGTTGTGGAACTGTAACATCGGCTTCTGCTTCAGTAGAAGTTTTACCAGTCTTTTCTGTTGATGTTACTTTAGCAAGTAATACGGTCTGTGTAGGAGGAACTGTAGAGTTAGTAGCCGACACCGTTAATGGAACAGGCGTGGTAACATACCAATGGTTTGAATCTTCAGATAATAGCACTTTCACACCAATTAGCGGAGAAACAGATTCTAATTTGATAGCAAATACAGCATCTGTAGGAATTACCTATTATAGAATTGAAGCTACTGCAAGTGGTTCAGGTTGTGGTACAGTAAGTTCAAATTCGGCCTTTGTAGAGGTATTACCTGTTTTTGATGTAGATGTTACATTATTGTCAAATACAGTTTGTATTGGCGGAGCAGTTAAGTTATCCGCAGATACCACTTCAGGAAGTGGAAACGTGACCTACCAATGGTATGAGTCTTCAAATAATAGCACGTTTACACCAATTAGTGGAGAAACAGATTCTATATATTATCCTAATACTAGTGCAGTAGGCTCATTATATTATAGAGTTCAAGCTACAGCTGGTGGTTCAGGTTGTGGAACAGTTGATTCAGACAATGCCACGGTTACAGTTTTACCAATTTTCGATGTTGAAGTAAATGTCAATAACGCGGTAGTATGTATTGGAGGAGCGGTGCAATTAGAAGCAGATACTATTAATGGAACGGGAACAGTAACTTATCAATGGTTTGAATCATCGGATAACAGTACTTTCACTCCAATAAGTGGAGCTACAGATTCAGTTTACTTACCTAATACTTCATCAGAGGGAATCATCTATTATCAAGTACAAGCTACAGCAAGTGGCTCGGGTTGTGGTACGGTTACTTCAGCTTCAGCAAGTGTGGAGGTATTGCCTGTATTTTCTGTTGAGGTAGCTTTATTAAATAACACGGTGTGTTTAGGCGGAGCAGTTAGATTAGTTGCCGATACTACAAATGGAACCGGCACAGTGACTTATCAATGGTTTAGTTCTTCTGATAATAGTACATTCACATTAATGCCAGGAGAGACGGATTCTGCATTGACAGCTAATACATCCTCAGAAGGAATTACATATTATTATATAGAGGCTACAGCAAGCGGTTCGGGTTGCGGTACTGTAAGGTCGGCAACAGCTAGTGTGGAAGTACTTCCGGTATTTGAAGTAGACGTTTCTTTGGATGATAATATAGTTTGCCAAAACGGTTTGGTACAGTTGACCTCTGGTACTACATCAGGCACCGGGACAGTGACTTATCAATGGTTTAGTTCTTCAGATGGAAGTTCATTTAATCCAATAACAGACTCTACCGAAGCTACGCTTATTCCAAGTACAGCTTCAGTTGATACTTTATATTATAGATTAGAAGCAACTGCCTCAGGAGTTGGTTGCGGAACTGCCGTTTCTGATATAGCCTCAGTGGCTGTGCAGCCACAATTGTCAATTGACGTTGTTCCTGGAAGTTCTGAAGTTTGTCTAGGAAGCCCAGTAACTTTTGAAGGGAATCCTCAGAATGGCGTTGGAAATATTACTTATCAATGGCAAGCATTTAATGGCGTTACTTGGCAAAACATTGGCAGCGAAACGGATTCTGTTTACAGTCCATCTACAGCTATAGCTGGTCAATACCAATATAGAATTAACAGTTTTGCCGATGGGGTAGGTTGTACAGACGCATCTTCGGCACCAGCTATTTTAATCGTTAATGATTATCCTGATGTAGCAGTTAGCAATACTGACCCATTATGTATACCAAATAATGGTCAAATAGCTTTCAGTTTCTCAAATGAGACCTATCAAGATACTATTCAGTTTAGCATTGATGGTGGTCTAACATACCCTTACTTTACTTATGATTCATTAAGTACTTATAGTATAGATACGCTTAGTGCAGGCACTTATCAAGTTTTTGCTAGATGGGGTGATAGCAGCTGCCCTATTGATTTAGGAAATGTAGATTTAGAAGAGCGTCCAGCTCCAGCCGCTAGTGTAACTTATTTAGACCCTACATGTACTACGGATAATGGCCAGATAACTTTCACTTTTGCTGATGAAGCTACTAGAACTCAAATAGAATTTAGTTTAGACGGTGGAGTCACTTATGAAACCCCAGTAAATGATAATAGTGGCAGTGTTACTTATGCTAGTTTAGCTCCAGCTACTTATGACCTGTGGGTAAGATGGGCCAATGATGAATGTCCAGTAGATTTAGCCGATGTAACTTTAACAGACCATCCCGGTCCAGTATTGACAGTTTCAGCTGATACCACTATTTGCTTCGGCTCTACAGCTTTATTAACTGCGAGTTCAACAGGTGGAGATGCTCCAATAGTATATTCTTGGAATAATGGTTTACCTAACGGAAATTCTCATACAGTATCTCCTGCAGCCGACGCTAGTTTTATCGTGGTGGCTACAGATTCTAATGGTTGTACTTCAGAAGACACTATTCTAATAAGGGTTAATCCTTTGCCGGTGATTTCAATGACTGGAGGCGAGTATTGTGAAGGAGATTCCGTCTTTTTAACAGTTACAGGTGGTGATACTTATGCATGGACTGGACCAAAAGGATTTACTTCTACCATCCAAAATCCTAGCATTGGCAATGTTGATACCACGAATAGTGGTTTTTATATAGTGCAAGTCACAGATTTAAATTCGTGCCAAACTATTGATTCTGTTAATGTAATAGTGAACCCTGCTCCCGAGGCACCAATTGTTACAAATGCTAATAGATGTGGTCCTGGGGTGTTAACGCTCACGGCCTCAGGATGTTCAGGAACTATCACTTGGTTTGATAATCAATTTTCTAATTCAATCGTAGGATTTGGCACAACATTTGAGACTAAATCATTGGTGGCCACTGCGAATTATTTTGCTAGCTGTACATCAACAAGTAATTGTGAAAGCTTTAATAGAGCATTAGCGGTTGCTGAAATCAGGGAAACTTCTAATGCGGAGGTGATAACTGTAAATAGTACATGTGTTGGTGAGGTTCCTTTAGATAATGGAATTTTGATAGCAACAGGATTTAGAGAAGGAGAAACCTACTCTTTTAGCGAAGGCAGCACATTTGATGCTTCCACCGCAATTCCAGCCACACCAGCAGTAATACCATCAAATGGTAGAATGTACGAAACAATAGATAACCCATCAGGAGTTACCACTTATTATACCGTAAGGATTCTAAGTAGAGATGGTTGCCCTGTTGACCATACGGTTGAGTTCGAGAGACAATGTGACGATTGTTTGCCGTTTTGTGAACCAGCTAGTATAAATAAAGTAAAGTAAAAATTGATGTCGAGAGACTTACAATATAGATTTTCATAAGACACACACACCTAAAAGGTTTTGCAACCCCCATGTATAAAATAAATTTTAAACATTATTTAATTCAAATCAAATCAAATGGAATTATTGATTAAAAACAGAGAAAAGCTCGCCATGAAAGGGCTTGGACGGTTTGGATTCATTCTTTTATCTGCTTGCTTATTAATTTTAGCGAATACTAAAGTCTTCGCCCAAACTGAGTGTGCCGAAAAAATTGAATTTACTGTCCAATCTATTGACGAATCTGCGGAAGGCGTAGGTGACGCTAAATTAGTGTTGTCTGGTGTACCAGCCAATGATTATATTGTAGACTATTCTTCAGGTACTACCTATTCGGGTACACCTTCAGCCACTTACGGTTCGCTTACTGCAGCCTCTGAGACAAATACCTTAGGGCGTTATATTGCTACAGGTTTGGCAAATCCAGCAACTCCTGCCGGGCAGCAATACACAGTAAGAGTGCAAATGCCTGACAATAGCTGTTATTCTGATTCAACTATTGTATTACCTAGAGTTAACTGGTCAGCAGAACCAGATTATACTGATCTAGATGTGACGGTAGCTAAAAGTGGTGACGCCACTACAGTAGGTGCCACTGTGATAGTGACCGTCTCTGTAACAAACGACGACTCTAATGCAGGTGTAAATACGGTAGATGCTACAGGTGTTGAAATTGTTATAAACGAACCAGCTTCTGGATTGGTTTATAATGCGGGTACATCGAATACCGGAGGTAATGGAACTTACGATGAAGGTACGCTAATTTGGAGTGTGGGAACTGTTCCTGCTGGAGCTACTTATACGTTAGAATTAACTTATACAGTTAATGAAAGAGGTGTTTTTCAAATTGGTTCTGAGGTGAAAACTACCACAGGGACAGTAGAAGAATTAGATTCTATGCCTTTAGATGAAGGTGGAGGAAGTGCTTTTGAAGATGAAGACGATGAGAGTTCTACGTGTATCTCTACTCCTTGGGATTGGTGTACCACTGATTCATTTGATTTTACTTTAATAAGTGATGTTTATACAGGTATTACATGGCAGAAAGATGGTTCCGATATTACAGTATCTGTACCAGGAGAATATACAATTAATGCTGATGGATCTTTAACTATATTATCTGTAGGTTCTTATAATTTTAGATACGATCATCCAACGAATACTAGTTGTGATGCAGTAGGATGTTGTCCTATAGATATTGTACAAGGTGTTAGACCTGACTTATTAGATATGCCGCCAGCAGCTATCTGCTTAAGTGAGACACTTCCTACAGTATTAGCTCAAGATGATACTGCTCCTGGAGATTATGATTCTGATAGAGGTCAAGTAGTTTATCAGTGGTTTAATGATAATGGAACAGATAATCCTACTACAGATACTATTGTAGGTCAAACTACTTTGACATTAGATTTATCTACCTTACCTCAAACTGCAGGTACATATCATTATAAAATTAAAGCTTTAGACGAACTTCATGCCACATGTATAGACTCTACTACATTTGAATTTGTAATTACTGATATAGAGAAGCCAATCGCTTCTTCTAATACACCTATTTGTGAAGAAGAACAGATTGAGTTAACCGTTACCAATATGACAGATTACCCTGGAGTTGATTATGACTTTAACTGGTGGTATGAAGCCGATTCTGCTGTTACATTTGCAGCGGTAGGTGATAGTGTTGGAATTTTAGATGCGGATCCTGTAACACATTCTGGAGATTATGTAGTACAGGTTTCTCAAACTTTTACGAGTCCATTTACTTCTGGTTCCGTTGATACATATTGTGCAAAGACGGATACCGTAACTATGTTAGTTAATCCTCTTCCAGCTCCTCCTGTAATGAAAGATAGTACTTACTGTCAATTTGAGGAGATTGCTGAATTGATTGAACACGTTGTAGATTCTACAGGTGGTGATTTCCTAAGTTGGTATCAAACTACTGCTTTAGACCCACCATTTTCAACAACAGCTTTCGCCTCTAATAAACCAGATTCTTCTATAGCTGGACAGTTCGGACCATATTATGTTACGCAAACTGACGGCAATGGTTGTGAGTCTTATCCTGATTCATTTGTAGTAAATATTAACGCTTTACCCGAACCGCCAGTGGTATATGACTTGGCATACTGTGAAGGTGCCGAAACTACCTTACCTTTAACTGCAACTCCACTTTCTGGAGACTATACACTAACTTGGTATGATGACACATTAGCTACTGGAGCTGGAGGAACGCCAGCAGATCCAGTAATTCCTACACCAGATGCTTCTGCAGTAGATACACTTAGGTTTTATGTAACACAGACCTTCGGAACTACAAGTTGTGAATCTTACAATGCGGAACTCATAGTCTATATTAAAGATACGCCAGAGAGACCTGGCTTTGAAGACCCTGTGTATTGTTTAGATGAAACAGCAATCTCCCTAGATAATCATTTAACGCCATCTCCAGTAAGTATAACGTCTCCTTCAGATACATATACACACTGGACTTACCCAGGCTTTACAGATGATGGAGTGGCAGTACCAACACCTACCACTACTGACGCTGGTTCGAGTTACGGGCTGGTATGGGAAGAATGGGAGTATTCAGTTCCGGATGGAGCAGGAGGTTCTACTACCTTATCTTGTGAAGGCCCAATGGAAGATCTTCGTGTGATTGTTAATCCAAAACCGAATATTGAGCCTATCGCAGTAAACGCACTTTGTGTGGGTGATGCAGCTCAAGACGACGCAAGGTTATATATTACGGACTATCGTGATTCAGATGTGTTATTATGGCACCCAGGTGCTGTATTTGACGCTGGTGCTGTGAGTGAACCTTCTCAAACAGGAACTGACATGAGAGCAAACGGTGGAGCCTTTGCTTCTAACTTAACAAACCCTACAGTGGGGTCTGGCCCAACTACTTATGCTATTCAAATAACAAATGAGTTTGGTTGTGTAGAAACTGGCACCGTGGATTTAACAGAGAAAGATTGTGTGTGCCCTGGAGGGTATTGTGAGCCAGCAAGCATCACAAGAACACTATAAGATTTATTTTATACTTTGAAGCTAGTCCAGGAGGAATCCTGGGCTAGCTTTCTTTAAAGCCTTTGATTTTTTTAAAAGGCATTCTACTACTTACTTAAAAACAACTTCCTGATATAATAAGAATTAGAATGAATTATGGAAACCCAAATATTTTGAGTTCCGCTGTCACTACAATAAAACAAGTGTTTATTGGGTGTCTTTTTCTTCTAAGTATTCTTCCAGCTTTTTCTCAGCAAGATGCCAATACCCTAAAGATAAACAGTTGCAAAGTTCCTACGTTTAGCGTAGGAGGAAAAAACGTTACCAACGCTAAAACTAGTGATGGTAAAATTATTATTTCCGGTATTGAAAATGCTACTCATTTTGAAATCCTAGAAAACAACACACCATTCGATTTTTCACTGGCTTCTGAGCTAGTTGAAGGTCAGTCAAGCGTTGAGATAAAAGGTATAAAAAATCCAAGTCTTGATGCTGTATACAAAATAAAGCTCTATAATAAGACAGAGCAATGTTCTACAGAGCAATCCGTACATCTTTCTCATATTAATTTTGCTGAAAAGCTAGACTATACACAGATAGAGGTAATTCAAGGAGTAGATAACCCTTCCCCTGAAATTGGCGATATCATAACCTTTACTACCATAGTTCAAAATAACGGAGGGCAAGCAGCTACTAATCTTGAGCTAAAACAGTTCTTTTCCGAATCATTAGAACTAGTTTATTTCTTTGCAGATATAGGAGAATTTACACCCATAGGTAATGTTTGGCAAATAGGAAATTTGAAACCTGGACAGCAGCCGAAGCTTATCATAAGAGCTCGAGTTAAAGAGCAGGGTTTGTCATACCTTACCTCTTATGTTTCAAAGGCAAATAGTTATACTATTTTTTACGGACAGCAGCTACCTACACAAGATAACTCACACGCTATTGCAGCTACCAGTTGTGTATCAGTGCCCATTGCCATAAAAAAAGACGAAGTGTATAGAGTAAGTTTAGACAGTTATGCTAACCTTACGTGGTATTATAAAGACGCGGCAGGTAATTTTTCAGCCATTAATGAAACTACAAACTCAACCATTGCAGAAATTAATGCCGACAGCTCTTTAAGTATAAAGCAAGGTGGCGAGTACACCTATACTAAACAGATAGGAGAATGTACATTTAACTCCTGCTGCCCTATTCTAGTGGAGAGCTGTAAGGGCCCTGCCATTGTAGTAGATTCTGTTTATTGTAACACCACAGTAGATAGTTATAGCATGGTGGTTCACCTTGTTAATGATAATTGGAGTGTGGTAGAGAAAGTTTACTATGCCTTATCTAACCTTAGTTTTCCTGTATTAACAAACTTTTTAAGGCGATTGAATATTTTACCACTTACCTCAAGTTCAGGATATGTTACTTCTCTTGGAGGAGGGTATTATAGGGTAGACAATATTCCAGCTTTTATGCCTAATGTAACTCTGGTGTCCACCGATATGAGTGGTGAGTGTCGTTCTTTCAAAATTGTAAATGCTCCAGATTGTAATGGACAATTAATGCAAATGCCAGAACTGGCAAGTACAGTAGAATATTACAGTCCAGCTAGAGTTATGCCATCGCTCAAAGTAGAGAATGATGGAGGTAAAAAAGTGAAGACTTATTGGTATTCTGACGAGCTTGGTATTAACCAGGTTGGCAAAGGGAATTCTTTCCGACCAGATAAAGTAGGGAAGTATTTTGTAGCTTTTTATGATAAAAAGAATGACACAAGGAGTGCCTTGGTAGAAGCCGAAGTGAAGAGCTTAGTAGACGAGGTTCCTGGTGAATTTGTAAACATAAGTGTTTGTGATTGTGAAAGCTCATCAATGATTCCAACAGGTACTTCAGAAGCTATAACAGTAGCCAAAATTTATCCTAACCCGGTTAAAGATGACTTAAACGTGGATTATTTAATTCCTAAGACTGCTAGAAGTGCTGATGTGTTTGTATTCAGTATTAATGGGAAGCAGTTGGGCTCATATGTTCTGGATTTGAAAAAGGATTCAGAAAAAATTGATGTTTCTTCTTGGCCAGATGGTTTGTATATTCTTACCATGGCGGTAGATGGCGAAAAGAAGTTAACACAGCGTTTTGTGGTCCGTCAGTAAAGTAAGCATCTAATTTTCCGACTTAAACGGAATGATTTCTCCCTCATTTGATGTTCTTCCATTCCAGAATCCTTTCTTTTGGAAAGACCGAAAGATTGATTTGCTTTGCAAACTCCAAATTAAAGAAAAACCTAGATGTCAAAAAAGATAGAGAATCTCACGCCACGCCAAATCGTAGAAGAGCTTGATAAATATATCATTGGTCAAACAGACGCTAAGAAAAACGTAGCGATAGCTCTTAGAAATAGATGGCGTAGGATGAATGCTGACGAAGGGATTCGTGGCGAGATAGTTCCTAATAATATATTGATGATTGGTTCTACGGGTGTGGGTAAGACAGAGATTGCTAGAAGGCTAGCAAAAATAGCAGACGCCCCTTTTACAAAGGTCGAAGCCTCAAAATTTACAGAAGTAGGTTATGTAGGACGTGATGTAGAAAGCATGGTACGTGACTTGGTGGAACATTCGGTCAATTTAGTTAAAACAGCCAAAAAGGAAGAAGTAAAGATAAAAGCAGCAGATACGGTAGAAGAATTAATATTGGATATTCTTATCCCACCAATGTCTAAGAAAGCTCAAGTTGGCATTCCTGAAGGTGTAGCTTCAACAAAAGAAGAAGAGCTGAATGAGAAAACGAGGGAATCTTTTAGAGGAAAACTGAAGAGAGGAGAATTAGACGAAAGGAAGATTGAAATCAATGTTCAAAACTCTTCTGCTTCGCCAATTGGTGTAATGGGCGGGCCTATTGATGATGTTTCCATGATGAATATTCAGGAAATGATAGGTGGCATGATGCCAAAGAAAAATAAGAAAAGGAAGTTGCCTATTTCAGAAGCTAGAAAGATTCTTTTAGAAGAAGAATCTGCAAAACTCATTGATATGGATGAGGTAAAAGAAGAAGCTATCTGGAAAGCTGAAAACCTTGGGATGATATTTATTGATGAGATAGATAAGATAGCAGCAGGTGGAGGTAAAAGTGGTCCTGATGTAAGCCGTGAAGGTGTGCAGCGAGACATGCTACCCATAGTAGAAGGTTCTACGGTAAACACAAAACATGGATCTATAAATACAGACCATATCCTATTTATAGCTGCGGGAGCTTTTCATGTTTCCAAACCTTCTGATTTAATTCCTGAACTACAAGGGCGTTTTCCTATAAGGGTGGAGTTAGAGTCTTTGACAGAAGAAAACTTCTATCAAATACTTAGTAAACCTAAAAATGCCTTAACTAAACAGTATGTAGCTATGCTGAAAGCCGAAGGAGTAGATTTAGAATTTAACGATGAAGCTCTTAAGGAACTTGCAAAAATAGCTTTTGAGGCAAATAGCGAAGTAGAAAATATAGGAGCAAGGAGGTTACAAACGGTCATGAGTCATTTACTAAATGAAATCCTGTTTGACGTTCCAGATAAGATAGAATCAGGCTCTAAATTGCTGATTGATAAAGAAAAAGTAACGGAAAGGCTTTCTGGTCTTGTTAAGAATAAAGATTTGAGTCAGTACATTTTGTAGTTAATTCAACTCATATTTCACTTAGAGATTTAGACAGGGAGAGAATATCTCCTTGTTTTTTCATGTTTAGTTTATCCTTTTTGACAATAGATGAGGCAGTTTCACTATACTTCCCCAAATTCTTAAGGAAAGATTTCTTATGACTTACTAAGACCATTTTATTGTCAACTACAAGGTAAAAGCGTTCTCTTTTCTCGAATTCACCCTCATAAATGCTAGAATTAGAAGAACCATACCCAGTACTTACTCCAGAGCTAGAAGGTATAAATTTACAGTCATATAGTTTTAGAAGCATGGGTTCAGAATAGGAAAGAGTTTCATAGTAATAATCGCCAGCTCCTTTTATCTCATCTTCATATCTAGAAAAGTTATGTCCGTTTATTCGAAATTCTAATGGCTTTAACTCCACAGAAGGTGTTGACTTGTTTTTGGAGTAATAAAGCGTGTTTTGTTCTAAATTAAAGGCTATTAGGCCTTCTACAGGTTCTCCACCTTCTAAAAGCACCTTTTCTTTAAACCAACCATTTTTGAAATAGGGAGTGCCTAAATACTTCTTTTCAAAGGCTTGTGTCGTGTTTAGTCTTACATTTTTGGCATTATATTCAGAAACAAGTATGGTATCTCCATCTGCATTTACATCTATTCGTGAGCCTGATGATGCTGTAGAAATTTTATCCAAAAAGTAGGCAACATTATCTTGCGAGAAAGATAAAAATGAAATTGAAAGTAGGCTTAGGAAAAGAAAAGTTCGCATCATTATTTTTTTGTGAAAAGTTTGTAGTGTATTGATAACGAAGTTAATAAAAAATATTCATTTTGTCTTATGAAAAAATAAAGTGTAATGGAGGGTATTGTCAAATACTCTTTCTGTTTCTTGAATTATTTCAATCGAGCTTAAAGACCGGATAATCTTCCTTGAAGCCCTCCAGAGTGATAGAGGACTATTTTGGAGCTAGTAGGGAAGTGCCCCTTTTCTATCAAATCAAATATGCCGTAAAATAGTTTTGCGGTGTAAATTTGCTCTAATTGAATATTAAATTCGTTCTCAAAATATTTGATAAACTTCAGAAGTGTATCATTGTATTTGGCGTAGCCGCCAAAATGATAGTCGTCAAAAAAACGAAGCCTGTCAGTTGGTTTTTGAAGTAAGTTTTGAATTTCATCTATCAAGAAACCTCCGTTTTTTAGAGCAGGGAATCCGTAGACTTCGCCTTTATAATTCTTGTTTGATAATACACCCGCAGCAGTGCCCCCTGTGCCTGCGGCCAAACAAAAATGAGTTGGTGTAATTTCTTTTAAAACTTCATCAATAATTTCAGCACAGCCAGGTAGGGCGTAAGGATTGCTTCCACCTTCAGGAATGAAAAACTTGCTTTCACCTGAGAATTTAGAACTTAAAGTCTTTTTATCCCTATAGTCAGTACGGGTGACAAAATGCATTTTCATCCCTTTTTGACTGGCAAATGCCAGCGTAGGGCTTGATTCCTCATTGAGCTCTTGCCCTCGTATAATAGCCTCTGATTTAAAATTAAATAAATTGGCAGCGGCTGCTAAGGCATAAATATGGTTAGAGTAAGCTCCGCCAAAACTGATTAGCGTTTCTTTTTTGTTCTCTTTAGCTTTTAAAAGGTTGTACTTAAGTTTTCTAAATTTGTTTCCAGAGACCTCTGGATGGCATAAATCGTCCCTTTTTACCCATACCTCCAATCCTTTCTGGTCAAAAAGAGGACTAGATAGTTTTTCTAATGGGGTAGGATATAGGATGTGTTTTTCAAAAACCAATTTTAAAGAGGTAACTTGCGGGCTAAAATTACATCTTTTTGGAAGAGAAACATATAGAAGACGATTTGGAAGACGATGAGTTGTACGAACATCTCAATCTTACCGCGGACCCCGGACAAACACCACTTAGGCTTGATAAGTTTATAGGACACCATACTAATAGCTCTAGAAACAAGATTCAGAACGCTATAGATAGTGAGTCTGTAAAAGTTAATGGAAATTTAGTAAAATCAAGTTATAAGGTTAGGCCTGGCGATAATATCATTATTTCTTTGGCAAAACCGCCAAAAGAGCCGTCAGAAGTTATTCCGCAAGACATTCCGCTTGATATTATTTATGAAGACAATAGTGTCTTATTGGTAAATAAAGATGCCGACATGGTGGTGCATCCTGGTTTTAACAACTGGGATGGTACTTTAGTAAATGCATTGGTTTTCCATTTTAAGAACCTTCCCACGTCTAAAAACGGAACTATAAGACCGGGCTTAGTTCATAGAATTGATAAGGGAACCACAGGCCTTTTGGTAATTGCTAAAACGGAGTATGCTATGCAATATTTGGCGAAACAATTTGCCGACCATAGCACCGAAAGAACATACTACTGCATGGTGTGGGGCGAACCTAAAGAGGATAAAGGTACCATAAATGCTAACCTAGGAAGAGGTTTTAAAGATAGAAGGATATCGGAGGTTTTTCCTGAAGGAGAACATGGCAGAGTGGCCATTACGCATTATGAGGTTATAAGAAGAATGCGTTATGTAAGCCTTGTGAAGTGTAACCTAGAAACAGGGCGTACCCACCAAATTAGAGCTCATATGAAGCATATAGGTCACCCGCTTTTTGGAGATACTACGTACGGGGGAGACAGAGCATTAAGAGGGAATATGTTTTCAAAGTATAAGCAGTTTGTCGACAATTGTTTCAAAATTATGCCACGTCAGGCTCTGCATGCTAAGTCTCTTGGGTTTAAACACCCTGAAACAGAAGAGTGGATGCAGTTTGACTCAGAACTACCTGAAGATATGGTAGACCTGATAGCCAAATGGGACCATTATGTACAACACAATTAATTAGAAATTTAGATGAATACGGTTATAAGAGAGGCCATAGCGGCTGATGTGCCTGCTATGATGGGTTTGGTAAAAGAATTAGCTCTTTATGAAAAAGCTCCAGAGCAGGTAACTAATACGGAAGCGTTAATGCTGAAAGATGGGTTCGGAGAGAATCCTATTTTTGGGGCTTTTGTGGCGGAGGTTGACGGTATAGTGGTAGGTCTGTCTATATATTATTACCGATATTCGACATGGAAAGGTAGACGTATTTATCTGGAAGATTTGGTAGTAAAAGAGTCCTTAAGAGGTAAAGGAGCAGGGAAACTACTTTTTGAAGCGGTTATTGAGAAGGGAAAGGAAGTGGGCTGTACAGGTATGATGTGGCAGGTGCTAGACTGGAATGAATCAGCCATTGCCTTCTATAAAAAATATGGAACCACTTTTGACGAGGAATGGGTGAACTGTCATTTGGATTTTTAAATTCCGCAGATTATTTAAGAAAGTAAGGTCTCAGCAGAAATACCTAAACCACGATGTATCTTTTTAGCCATTTCATAAGAAAGAGGCCTTCTTCTGTTTAATACTTCGGAAACTCTGCTGACGCTTCCAAAGTATTCAGCTAAGTCTTTTCGTTTTAGGCCAAGTTCTTCCATTCTGATTTTAATGGCTTCAATTGGGTCTGAAGCTTCAATGGGGTAGTGTATGGATTCGTAGTTTTCTACTAAAATTGAAACCAGCTCTAGTAGCTCCTCTTCTGGAGTATTTTCTTCACAGTCAATCAGCTTATCTATGATTTTTAGATAAACTTCATACTGTTCTTCTGATTTTATAGGGGCAATTTTTGATTTTATTTCTGCTATAGTTTCCATGTTTCTAAATATGTTTTATGTCGGTTATTCTATCGTACTCTTTATGGGTTCCAATAAACCGAATGTAAACCCTCTGTAACCCGTATCTAAAGACCACAATTAACCTGTATTTGTTTCTACAAATGTTAAAGACATACCTATTGTTGCCAACATTATCTGCAGAGGGTGTGTCACTTTTAACCTCATTAGGATTTTTATAATTTGCCAAATTCATTTTCCGATACCAATACTTAAGTTCCTGTTCACTGTCTGGGTATTCCTTCCAAAAGCTTCGCAGGGTTCCTTTAGTAATCACTCTCATAACCAAATGTATGAATTAAAGTTCTCATTTTTGTATATTTATATACGTTTATGTATATTTTTAGAATGTAAGACATACTAAGTGAGTTTGTAGCAAAATAATCAAATGTTAAATAATTTGTTGGCTATAAGTTGATTGTCTAAATTTATTAATACATCATAAATTCATAATAATGAAACACTTAACGCTACCTTTTATACTAATCGCAACTGCAGCTTCCGCCCAAATTCCTTATTCGCATGGGGAGTCTTTAATTAAGTCAGAAGAGGCTAAAGTTAAGAGCTATACTGTAAAACCACTTAGTACTTCTTCTACTGTAGTTGAAAGTTCACTTGACAATATGCCTATTCTTTTTCCGGGGTTTAAAGTTTCTATGATGTTAGAGGTTCTGCCGCCTGAAAATATGCCCAATCCTTTAATTAAGGAAGAAGAGTAGGTTACTTGTGATAAAAATCACCTAAGTTAAAAATGCTTTGATGTATTTTTGTTAAAAACATAAATCTATTTGAAGCGAATAATCTATTTTCTTATTGCCATTGGTTTTATAGGAGCGGTGGTTTATGCCATTTTTTTTAGAGAAAAAGTGACTCCTTTGACGGAGTCATGGGAAAAACCAGTGCCTCATCAAGAAATTCCTGAAGGTTTAATTTCACTGAAATCGGAAGATTGTGGCGTTTGTCATCAAGAGCATTACGCCGAATGGAAACTGGCTACGCACGCTCACGCTTGGACAGACCTACAGTTTCAAGCAGAACTTCAGAAAGAATCAAGTCCGTTTATGTGTATTAATTGCCATATTCCGCTTCAAAATCAGCAAGAAGAAATAGTGACGGGCCTTATCAATGGCGATATCTACAGACCAGTTAAAGAGAGAAATCCGTTTTTTGATAGAGAATTGCAGCAAGAGGGTATAAACTGTGCCAGCTGCCATGTCAGGAATAATGAAATTATTGGAACTAAAGGTACCGGCATGGCACCTCATAAAGTGAATGTGGCCCCCGAGTTGTTGTCCGAAAACCTGTGTATCTCTTGTCATAATGCCAATGCTGTTATAACACCAACACTTGCCTGTACTTTTGAAACGGGTGACGAGTGGAAGGCAGGACCTTTTTATGGCGAGAAAAACTGTAAAGATTGCCACATGGAAGAAGTAGAAAGAAGTCTTGTACCTGGTTATCCTGTAAGGAAAAGCCACAGGCATTTCTTCTCAGGTTCGGGTATTCCAAAGTTTGATTCTGTTAAAACTACTATGCTTAATGGGTATAATTTTTATCCAGATAAGCTAGCGAAGTCTTATTTATATGAGGAGGCATTCATTTATAAACTAAAGTTAAAAAATGAAAATGCAGGGCATAAAGTGCCTACTGGCGACCCTGAAAGGTTTTTTATGATTGAATTAACGCTTTCTACAGAAGCTGGGAAACTGATAAAAACCGAGCGTTTTAGAATAGGAGAAGAGTGGGAATGGTACCCCGAGGCAAAAAAGCTGTCTGACACTAACATGCTTCCGGGTGAAGAAAGAACCTTCAGATTAGAGACTGATATAAATCAAAAAGGCACTTACGTTTTAAAAGCTAAAGTCACCAAACATAGATTAAATAAAGAAAACGCAGAGTTTAATAATCTAGGGGAAAATTACCCACTATTTATTACGGTTTTTGACGAGTTACAAACTTTTGAGGTTAATTAGAATTTATTGTCGTCTGATTTTTCGCTTCTATATTTTAGTGGAGATACGCCAAATTCCTTTTTGAAGCATCTGCTGAAGTAAGAGGGGTCGTTAAAGCCTACTTGCCAAGCTATTTCCGAAACATTAAAATGACCACTATCCATTAATTGAATAGCTCTTTTAAGTCTTACTTGTCTTATAAACTCTGTTCCAGAAAGATTCATAACGGCCTTTAATTTTCTGTAAAATTGCATTCGGCTCATGTTCATGGCTATTTCTAGTTGCTCAGAATCAAAGTTGGAATCATCAATATTCTTTTCAATTATAGAAACGGCTTTTTTGATAAACTGTTCCTCCATAGCCGGAAGCTCTATTTCAGAAGGGGAGGCTAGTATTTTCTTACTCCACTTGTCTCTCAGTAGTTCACGATTTTTGATAAGACTTTTTACTTTAGTCTCCAGAATATTCAGGTTAAAAGGTTTGGTGATATAATCATCAATACCCATATCAAAAGCTTCCATTTGACTGGTATTGGCAGACCTAGAAGTTAAAAGCAGAAATGGAATATGACTTGTTTTTTCACTCTTCCTGATGGCTGTGCAAAACTCAGTTCCATCTATTTCGGGCATAAGCCAATCAGAAATTATCAAATCAGGCACTTGGCTTTTAGCTTTTTCTATTCCCTTTTTACCGTTTTCGGCAGTAATGACTCTGTAATCTTGCAGGAAGCTTTCCCTTAAATATTGACGTAGCTCTTCATTATCTTCTACTATGAGAAGGAGAGGTTTTAAAGTATTGGTTAATATTTGAGAACTTTGTGTGGTTTCAATGCTGTGTTTGACAGTTTTTAACTGAGGTACATCCAGGTCTTTGGCGGAGTTTAGCCAGTCTTGAGGATATGCCGAAACGGCCATGGGAAGCTCAACCTGAAACATGGTGCCTACTCCTTCATTACTTTCTACTTTTATGGTTCCTAAATGTAAATCAACGAGTTCTTTGGTAAGTGCCAGTCCTATTCCGGAGCCTGTTTTCTTCTGTTTAGTTTCTCCCTGAGCCTGATAAAACCGTTCAAAAAGGTGCGACATATCCTCTTTAGAAATGCCAATTCCAGAATCTTCAATTTGAAAGCTTAAGGCTTGAGATATTTCATTAATATTTACTTTGACTGTGATATCCCCATTTTCGTTCGTGAATTTAAAGGCATTTGAAAGAAGGTTATAAATGACTTTTTCTACAATATCAGCATCAAAGTAACCTTGATGGCTCTTCACATTTGTGTGGAAAGTGAGACTAATGTTTTTGTTTTTGGCTAAATCTTCAAAGTATTCTACAATTCGTATAATAAACGCAATGATATCATTTTGAGTGATTTCAGGTTTCAGGCTTTGGCTTTCTACTTTCGATAAATCTAATATTTGATTAATAAGCCTTAGCAGCCTTTGAGCATTTCGCTGCATAACTAAAAACTGGTGTTTGACTTGGCTCTTTTGACTTCGGTCGTTTATGAGTTTATCTAATGGCGTTAAAATAAGGGTTAGTGGCGTTCTAAATTCATGAGAGATATTGGTGAAGAAGTTTGATTTGGTGTCGTCAAGAGCCTTAATTGCTTCAGTTTCTAGTTGCTTAATTCTGATATCGGCTTTGAGTCGCTCTCTTACCAGAATGTTTTGTCTCCAAGCTATTATTAGTCCTAGAAACAAAATGGTATAAAGTCCGTAGGCCCACCAGCTTCTATACCAAGGGGGTAAAACAGTTATTTTTACCATTTTAGGTTGACTCCATGGGCTATTACCTTCAGAAGCTTTTACCATAAATGTATAGGTGCCTTCCGTCAAATTAGAATACGGAGCGGTACGCTGAGCACCTACGAAATTCCAGTCAGTATCAAAACCTGAAAGTTTGTAAGCGTATTTGATATTGTGATAGGGGTGAAAAGAGAGAGCAGTGTATTCTATAGTAAAGATGTTTTGAAAAGGAGAGAAAATTAGTTCGGTAGCTCTAGTCATATCGAGTTTAGTGGGAGCATTACTATTTTGTTGGTCTATAGACTCATTAAATATCTTTAAGTCGGTTAAAAATAAATTGGGGGCAGATGTCTTCTTTCTAACTTGTTCTGGCTTGAAAACCACCATGCCTTGCATATTACCAAAGGCCAAGTCTCCGTTGGGTAATTGTGATGCTGCTTCTTTGACAAATTCATGGCCTACCAAACCATCAGATTGATTATAGTTTTCAAATTTCTCAGAAAAAGGATCGTATAACGATATGCCAGAATTAGTAGCTATCCATAGATTTTGCTGGCGGTCTTCTAAAATGCTGGCTACATTATTATTTATTAGGCCGTCTTTGGTGTTTTTGCTTTGGAAAATTTCGGTTTTTGGGTCAAATAGCAGCAGCCCACAGCCACTGGTACCTATCCATATTCTTTTTTGAAGGTCTTCATGTATGGCAGATATGGCATTACAGGGCAAAGAGCCAATTTTATCGTTGGCGGTAAAAACTTTGACCTCGTCTGTTTTTAAATTCCATTTTACTAAGCCTGATATATAAGTCCCAATCCAGAGATTATGGTTAGAGTCTTGAAAAAGCAGGTTCACGTCATATTCTTTTAGTATTTTTTCAACAGTGCTATGCGTAACTTTTTCAACAGACTTGGTATTTTCATCAAATAGATAGAGTTCTCTTTGCATGGTACCAATCCAAATTTTCCCGTTTCCTGCCCGTGCAAAGGTTTTGACAGATTTACTTCCTTCTAGTTTAAAAGGGAGGAATTTACGTGTTTTAGTTTCATAAAGAGAAAAGCCTTCTGTCCATGTGGAGATAATGATATTTCCGTTTTCAGTTGCTAAAATGGCGTTAATATCATTTGCTGGCAAGCCAGAGTTTTCGGAAGTGTAGCGGTCAAAGTGTTTTCTGTTTTTTGATATTACGGTTAGACCTTTAGTAGAACTTACCCAAATTTTATCTTCCTCATCATGAGCTAGAGCCGTCACCCGGTCTGTGAGTAAACTTTGAGCATTAAAAGGCTGATGTCTAAACGAATTGAATTTTTTAGTTTCGGCATATTTTATATTGATACCACCTTGCCAGGTCCCTATTACTATATTTCCATCCCTATCACATATTCCCTTTTTTAAGGCGTGTGTGCTTAAACCCTTCTCATTATCAGGGTCTGGGAGCAAGTATTTCTTTTTTTTGCTGTCTCCATTCGGGTAAAAATATGCTCCATAATCAGTTAGAACCCATAAATTTCTGTCATGGTCTTCTATGAGGTCGGTGATGAGATTAACAGTTTCATATAAATTAGGGTCAAGAAGCTCTTGTCTAAAGCTTTTTGATTGAATGTTAAATTCAAAGAGACCTCTTCCTGCTGTTCCCACCCAAATTCTTCCACGAGAATCTTTTTTTATGAAATTGATATTATAGTGAAAAGACTTGTTGTTTGATGTTCTAGGTATTTTAAAGGTAGAAACAGAATGAGAAACAGTGTTGTAAATCATAATTTCTCCATCGGTGTTTCCTATCCACATAAGGCCTTGCTCATCTTTAAAAAGAGCTGTAATTGATTTTCGAAAATCAGGTATTTCACTTCTGAAAATTTTCTGTTTTTCATAGTCGTAATAGAAAAGACCAAAAGTTACAGTGGCTATCCATAATTTACCATCTTTCTCCTCAAAGGCCGAAACGCTTATATTTTCAATTTCATTTTCGCCTAACTTAAAAGGGATACGCTCAAAAGTTTTTCCGTCATCATTTAGCCTACATAGTTTATTGTTTCGAGTAGAAACCCAAATGTCGTTTTTAGAATCGGCAAATACATTGGTGATGTCATTAATCGGTAGGCTGTTTGGGTTGTCTAGTTCATGCCTAAAAACCTTGAAATCATAACCGTCAAATCTATTTAGGCCATCAGATGTAGCAAACCAAAAGAAACCATTTTTATCCTGAATTACTTTCCACACATTACTCTGAGATAGACCATCTGCTGTAGTTAAATGTTCAAAGTCTATTTGAGCATAAGACTTGGTAATGAGCAAGCTGAAGAGTAAAATTTTCTTAAATAAGGACATGGTCAAACAGACAGAATAGGATAAAAAAATCTCCTAAAGTTACAATTTTAGCATTTCAATCATTTATTCTCACCTATTAAAATAGATTATGAACCAAAATTACTCTTGTTTTAAATTTCTGGTTTCGATGGCAATCATGTTTCTCTTATGCATCGAATCTCAGGCTCAAACCAAAACTGTTAGCGGAACCGTTAACGATGGTTTAGACAACACACCGCTTCCCGGAGCCAGTGTTCTGGTGAGCGGGACCACCATTGGTAGCATTACTGATGTTAACGGAAAATTTAACTTATCAGTACCCGCCTCGGCGGAGTCTCTTGTTTTCTCTTATGTGGGTTATGTAGATCAAACAATACCAATAACGGGAGCAAGCCAGTATGATATTGTTTTAAAACCTGAAGAAGGAGCACTGGATGAAATTGTGGTTATTGGATATGGTTCCAAGCAAAAGAAAGATTTGACTGGAGCAATTTCCACGGTGTCAACTGAGGAGATTTCCAAAAGTGTAGCACAGTCTCCAGAGTTAGCCATGCAAGGTCGTATGGCCGGGGTTTATGTCTCCACACCTGGCGGTAGTGCATTTGCAAGACCTCAGGTTAGAATTAGAGGGATTAGTACTTTTGGCTATGCCGAACCTCTTTACGTGGTTGATGGAATTCCATTGACAGAATATGGAAGTGGTATAACAGACGGCTTGACGGGTGATATCAGAGGAGGTGTCAATGTTTTAGCCATGATTAACCCCAATGATATTGAGTCTATGTCTGTTCTTAAAGATGCATCTGCGGCAGCCATTTACGGTGTAAGGGCGGCAAATGGCGTTATTTTAATTACTACAAAGAAAGGAAAGTCAGGAGCCCCAAAGATTGATATGTCTATTTCTCATAGCATTCAGAATGTTGTAAAGAAATTAGATATGCTAAATGTAAATCAATATGTTAATCTGTACAGAGAGGCCTATGCTAATAATCCGAATGAGGCAGAAAATATTCCTGAGGAGTTTGTAGCTTCTAGCCCTAATTACTTAGGAAATAGTGAAACTTATGACTGGCAAACACCATTGATAAATTCAAATGCTCCAAATACAGATTATAGTTTAAGAGTGTCTGGCGGTAATGAATTTACCAAATACTATGTTTCTGGAGGCTATTCTACCACGGAGGGCTCTCTTCAAGGTAATGCTATGGACAGGCTTTCATTGGCCATGAATGTTGATAGTAAAGTCAATAAGTATATCTCCACAGGGGTTAATTTTAGATTGTCACATAATCAAGTTATTGACCAAGGAAACGCTTACGGAGACTTAAGATATGCTGCCGAAACATCTCCTTGGCAGCCAATTTATGACCCTAATGGACCTTATGGGTTTGCACCGTCTATCAATGCTAATTTCATTCCTAATCCTGCACTCGGTCAGGTATTTGAGAATTTCACACGTCCGCAGTATTTGCCTTCAATACCTCCGTTTATTTTTGACGGTGATGTAGATTTATTATACGGGCCTGAAACTAACAATAATAGTTTTGGTAGAGCAGCCACTTCAGATACCAGATACACTTTACTTAGAAATATGGGTTCGGCTTTTGCTCAGCTAGAGCCTATACCAGGTCTAAAATTAAAAGGAACTGTGAGTGTTGACTGGCTTTATAACAGAAGAAATCAATGGTCGGAATTTGACAATTATCTTTTCTCGCAAACAGCCGGAAATCCTTATAATATAGGAAATGGCACTTCAAAAGGTACTTATGGAGAGCGTCATACAAAAAACCTCAACATCATAAAAGAGTTTAGCATTAACTATACTAAAGTAATAAATCAAAATCACCATTTAGATTTATTAGTTAACGCAATGGACCAAAAGTATTCTTATGAATTCATGAGTGGGAGTTCTTCTCAAATCTTATTTTCGGAAGAGGCCTTTAGAAATATCAATACAGTTATTCCGTATGTTAATTCTGCTTCTTTTAGAGAAAATAATGCTCTTCAGGGCTACTTGGGAAGAGTTAGCTACCATTATAAAAGTAAGTACTATTTAGACGCTACCGTTAGACGAGATGGAGCTTCTAGGTTTGCCCCAGGTTATAAATGGGGTACATTCCCTGCCGTTTCAGGAGCATGGAGAATTAGCCAAGAATCTTTCATGAAGGATTTAACGTTTATCGACGATTTGAAAATTAGAGGAGGCTGGGGTAGGTTAGGAAACCAAGAGACGCGTTCTTTTGCATACCTATCGTTAATCTCAGATGCACCTGATTACGCTTTTGGTTCAGGAAATGGAAACGGAATTGGTACACTTTTGAATGGTTCTTCTTTACCTGATTTTCCTGTGGAAGATTTGAGTTGGGAGATTGGAGAAACATATAGTTTGGGTTTTGATGGTTCTTTTTTTAATGGAAAAATGACTACAACCATAGAATACTATAATAGAATTACATCAGGTATTCTTCAAGCAGCGGCTTTGCCAGCTAGTGTGGGTAACCAAAATGCTCCCATTTTAAATATTGCCGCAGTCAGAAACAAAGGAATGGAGTTTCAACTGGGCTATAACGGTAATTTAGGAGAACTTCAGTATAATTTTAGCGGTAACCTAACTACGGTAGACAATACTGTAGAAAAGACATTCCGTGACCAGCCTTTCGGCGGTGAGTTTGGAAGAATTGAAGTGGGTATGCCTATGAATTACCTATGGGGTTATAAAGTAGGTGGTATATTCCAAAATCAGGCTGAAATAGACGCTTGGAAAGCAAATAATACAGATGGCAACAATAATGACAATTTTCAGCCAGGTGATATGTATTTCCAAGATGTAAGCGGACCAGATGGTGTTCCTGATGGCGTGGTAAATGCAGAAGACCGTACATTCTTGGCCAATACTATTCCTGGTTTTTATTATGGATTTAATTTAGGAGCCAATTATAAAGGCTTTGATTTAGCTGTGTTCTTCCAGGGAGTTGGAGATATATATAGGTATAACGGAGCAAGAGCAAATGGGGAAGGAATGTCGGGAGCTGGAAATAACCTTTGGACAACCACTTTAGATAGATGGACAGAAGCTAACCCTTCTACCACCATGCCAAGAGCAGTAAGGTCAGACCCTGCTGGAAATAATAGATTCTCCGATAGATTTATTGAAAGTGCAGCTTTCTTACGCCTTAAGAATGTGCAATTGGGCTATGCAGTGCCCGGAGGTGCTTTAGAATCATTAGGCTTTATAAATGGAGCTAGAATTTATGTAGGAGGTACCAACTTATTTGTGGCTTCCAAATGGACGGGACTGGACCCAGAAGATACTAGCCCAAATGGAGGATTAATTCCGCCTGTAAGGTCATTCACAACGGGTATAACAGCGTCATTTTAAAGAATTTCAAAACGATTTAAACGAATAGATCAATGAAAAATAGAATATTATTCATTTTTACATTTTTAAGCTGTTCCATGTTCATCTACACAAGTTGTGATGATTCAAGAATAGACTTAGAACCGCTTTCGCCCACAGAGGCATCTTATTTTACAGAAGAAGGCCACTATACCAAAGCCATAATTGGAGTTTACGCTAAGTTAACTGACCTTTATTGGTATAATGGAGGAAATTCACTTCATGCTTTTTGGGAACTTCCAGGGGATGACATCACCACTACGGGTACGGTTTCCTTTGAGTTGTTTGGTACTTTACAGCCAGCAGATGGTAAAGTAAACGGTGTTTATCAAGTTACCTATCAATTAATAAATAGGGCTAATACCGCTATCCAAAAACTTAATGAAGAGTCAGGACTCATTAGTACGGCAGCTTATAAAGACAATATGATGGGCGAGGCTCTCTTTTTAAGAGGGTATGGAAACTTCTTGCTTTGGAATTACTTTGGAACCGCTCCACTTGTAAATGAAAGAATACAATCTTCGGAAGATATAACACCTCCTAATTCTAGTGGAACAGAGTTATTAGATCAAGCTATAGCAGATTTTACTGCCGCTGCTAATCTTTTGCCAAGTTCATGGGACATTAATAATAAGGGAAGAGTCTCAAAAAGCTCAGCTAATGGCATGTTAGGTAAGGCATTGGTTTTTAAAGGAAGTGCTACGCAAAGCACAGAGAGTTTTTCTGCCGCAATAGCAGCCCTTGATAAAATAGCAGACAAGTCTTTAATGGATGATTTTGCCGATAATTTTAATGCCTTGACAGAAAACAATGACGAATCTTTATTCGAATTTCAGGCCTCACAGCCAGATAATGATAATGTATGGCTGCCAAATGATTTTCAAGCGGGTGGCGTAGGTTCTACTTCGGCGTATTGGGGTTTTTACGAAAACCACTATTCTTTATTTGGTTCTGCACCGTTTATTGGAACGCAGAAACTTATGGATGCTTTTGAAGAGGGAGACCCAAGGATAGCTTCAACCATTGACACTGAAGATTTAAGTTTTAAGAAGTATTGGAGTACTGGAGAATTAAAGACTAACACAGGAGTAGGTTCTGCCAATAACCCAAGAATTCTGAGATATGCAGATATACTATTGCTTAAAGCAGAAGCTATTTTAGAAAGCGGCGGCTCTACTGCAGCTGCCATTGATTTAATTAATGAGATTCGTACCAGAGCCAGAAATATGAATCCAGAAGGGACAGTTCCTGCCAACTACAGTACTTCAGAATCGGACAAAGCGAAAATATTTGACTGGATTAATCAAGAGCGATTCCTAGAACTAGCAGGCGAAGAAGGAGCCAGATGGCTTGACCTTAGAAGATGGCACATGGCTGGTAAAATTAACCTGGGAGCAGGCTATGACTTTAGTTCAGCCAGAGATGATGTCTCTTTTGATATATCGAAAAACCTTTACTACCCAATACCCCTTAATGAAATTGATTTGAACCCAAACGTAGTACAGAATACAGGATACTAAAGCTTATAGTTTGAGTAAATTTCGAGTAGTTTTTTTTGAATATGGCCCAGTCTTTTGACTGGGCTTTATCTTTTATAATCAGTGTTTTACAATGTACCTGTGAGCAATGTCCTATTTTTTGTGCGATTTGTCCTAATGCTTTAAGAGCTCTGAAAGTAGTTTTGAATTATTGAAAAACAACCCGAATTGAATTACGTGCTAGTGTTGGGTTTTTCCTATTGAATTAGGATTTACCAGCTTCGCAAAATTCAAGCCTGATAGAATAATTACTTTACTTTAACTACTTGAAATAATGAGAGAATTAGCCTACCCTACGGACGCATGTTTTGCCATTGATGAGCGAAGCGAAACGCCAAAGTTTTTACAAATTGCTAACAGGATTTTATCGCAAATAGAGGATGGTGTTTACCAACCAGGCGATAGATTGCCCTCCATAAACGAAACCAGTGAAGAGTTTCTCATGGCCAGAGCTACCGTTGAAAAAGCCTACAAAAAACTCTTTCAAGGTGGTCATATAAAATCTACTTATAGAAAAGGCTTTTTTATTACTGAACAGCAAAAGGTTAAAAGAGTATTGCTAGTGCTAGGCGAAATAACAGAAACGAGCCTGGCCATTTACAATAACCTGTCAAAACAGCTTGATAAAACCTATAAAATAGATATTTGCCTTCATCAATATAAAAAAGAGTACCTCCAAGAACGGCTGGAAAAGCAGGCTGGAGATTTTCATTACTTCGTGGTGGTATCTTCACATTTGAACGAAATTCAGGAGATGAATAACGTGTTTAGTAAAATACCAAATGAGCGATTGATTTTTCTAGATGCTGAAAGTTCCAACAGGAAATCCGTTTCAAACTATTCCACTATTAACTACAGTAGCTTTTCTAATTTTAAGAATGTTCTTTTAAAAAATGCAGAGGCCTTTAAACAGTACAAAGAACTCTATTTTGTCACTACTGATAATGACTACATTCCGGCAGAGTGGTACACTGAGTTTCTGTTGTTTGCTCAGCTGCATAACCTTGACGGCAGAATCATTGATTCACCAGATGAAGTAGAGCTTAAAGACGGTGCTGCTTATTTGGTTTTTGATAATAATCACTTGGTTTCTTTAGTGAAAGAGTCTAAGAAAAAGGGTTTAACTATTGGAGAAAATGTGGGTTTGGTTTCATTTGGCGACTCCATTTATAAAGAGTTGATTGCAGGAGGCATTTCCGTTATAAAAACTGACACGGCTGCTGTGAGCTCTTCTCTAAAAACTATTATCACGAGCAACCAAAAGCAAAGTGTGAATATTCCGATGGTGCTTATTAAAAGGAACTCGCTTTAAGATGAGGCTGATTTTATTACTACTTGGCTTCAGTCTTTTGATAGGCTGTAAACCAGAAACAGAAAAACGCTTTGAACTCATTTCACCAGAAGAGTCTGGAGTACATTTTTCTAATAATATTCAGGAAAGCGAAAGCTTTAATGTATTGGAGTTTGAGTACCTCTATAATGGGGGAGGTGTAGGTATTGGCGATTTTAATAAAGATGGTTTCCAAGATGTATTTTTTACGGGAAATCATGTTTCGTCAAAGCTTTATTTAAATACAGGAAAGAATTTTAAGTTCGATGATGTTACCGAAACTGCTGGTGTCGCCACATCTGCTTGGTGTACGGGCGTAACTGTGGTGGATATTAATCAGGACTCGTGGCCTGACATTTATATCTCTGTTGCAGGTTTTGTAGAGGATACCACCAAACGTGCAAATCTACTTTTTGTAAATCAATCTGCTCAAAATAATGGCGAACTTACGTTCAAAGAAATGGCCAAAGAATATGGTTTGGACGATATGGGCTATAGCACCCAAACAGCTTTTTTTGACTATGATCATGACGGAGACTTAGATGCCTATGTACTGACTAATGCTCTGGAAAAGTATAATAGAAATGCCTTAAGACCTAAAAAAGTAAATGGTGAAGGAGCATCCAATGATAGGCTTTATCAAAATAGCGGAGGCAGTGAGCCGTATTTTAAAAATGTTTCTGCTCAGGCTGGAGTTTTAATAGAAGGATATGGCTTAGGAGTAGCTATTGCCGATTTAAATAATGACGGCTGGGAAGATATTTACTGTTCTAATGACTTTCTGTCAAACGATTTAATCTGGGTCAATCAGCAGGACGGCACTTTTAAAAACATGGCTGCCAGTTACCTCAAACATCAAACCCATAATGCCATGGGTGTGGATATTGCCGATTTTAATAATGATCTCCTACCTGATATTATGGTGGTAGATATGCTACCAAACACCAATGTTAGGCAAAAAATGATGCTTCCTGGCAGTAATTATGAGCGTTTTAAAATGGATCTTAAAATGGGCTATCAACCGCAATACATGCGTAATACCCTCCAAATGGCACAAGAAGGGCAGTTGAAATGGAGCGAAATATCACAACTAGCAGGTGTAGAAAAAACGGATTGGAGTTGGGCTCCACTATTTGCCGATTTTGATAATGATGGCCTTCGTGATTTATTCATTTCTAATGGGTATAGAAGAGACGTTACCAATCTTGATTTTACAGCCTATTTGCAAGAGTTACACGGTGGAGGCTTTGGCGACCCTCAGGCGAAAAGAAAAGAGGCTTATTTGAAATTGATGAATTTGCCAGAAGTCAAAATTCCTAATTTCTGCTATCAGAATACGGGAGATTTGGTTTTCGATGATGTATCTGAAAATTGGGGTCTTGATACACCAAGTTTTTCAAATGGTGCCGCCTATGCTGACTTTGATAATGACGGTGATTTGGACATAGTGGTAAACAATATTGACAGCCCAGCTGGTATTTATAGGAATAATACTAAAGGAAACAATTGGTTTAGGATAAGCTTAGAAAGTCAAATCAGGCAAGGCACAAAAGTTAAAATCTATAGCGATTCTCTTGTCCAAGAAGCTCATTTTAGCCCTACACGTGGGTTTGTGTCTTCTGTAGAGCCTTTTCTGCATTTCGGTTTGGGTAAACTGACCACAGTAGATTCGCTTGAAATAGTTTGGCCTAATGGCGAAAGTCAAACGGAGAGAAACCTGAAAGTAAATGAGCTTTATAATTTGGCCTATAAGCCAAATTCAGAAAAGAAAATTAGCGTGGATGCAGCTTCAATGTTTGTAGAAGTGTTTAAAAGCGACTTGGACTTTGAGCACTTTGAAAACGAGTTTAATGATTTTGGCAGAACCCCGCTTCTAATTAATAAATTATCAGAAAATGGGCCTCCTATTGCTGTGGCTGATGTTGATAATAATGGTTTAGAAGATTTCTTTATTGGCTCTGACTACGGACAGAAATCTTACATTTATTTTCAAACCGAAAACGGAAGCTTTAGGAGCGTTGAAATACCCAAAGAAGATTATTATGAAGATACAGATGCTCTTTTTTTTGATGTAGATGGTGATGGCGACCAAGATTTATATGTGGTAAGTGGGGGAAGTCATCTAGAGGGGAATTCGCAAGCATACCAAGATAGGCTGTATTTAAATAATGGAAAGGGCGGTTTTGATAGGTACGAAACCAGTTTGCCAAAAATGGATTTAAGTGGTTCTTCGGTAGTTGCTATTGACTTTGACCAAGATGGAGACCTAGATATTTTTAGAGGAAGCAAGTGTTTGCCAGGGAAGTATCCTTTGCCAGTGAAGAGTTTCTTATTGGAAAACGAGAATGGCATATTTAGAGATGTCACAGCCTCAAAGGCCCCCGAGTTACAGAAATTGGGTTTGGTAAATGATGTCGTTATTGCAGATTTTAATAAAGACGGTTTGCCTGATTTAGCAATAGCAGGTGAGTGGATGCCTGTTAAAATACTCTTTGGTTCAAAACAGGGAAATGGGGAGTATATTTTAACTTCAGAAAACGATTTTAAAAGTGATTTCCCTTCCGGATGGTGGAGCAGTTTAGCTGTTGGCGATTTTGACCAAGACGGAGACACGGATATCATGGCTGGGAATTTAGGTCTGAACACCAATTTACAAACAGCCAAAAATGAACCAATAGAAATCTATGCTGCTGATTTTGACCAAAATGGCTCCTTAGACCCTATAGTCACCAGATATCTACATCATAAAAAATGGATGCTTTCTACCAGAGATATTCTGACTTTTCAAATTCCCTCCATGAAAAGGCGTTTCCCAGATTATAGAAAATATGCTGATGCTCGTTTTGAAGACTCTTTCACGGCTGAGGAAGTTACGGCAGCTTACCATGCTGAAATTTCAGAATTAAGAACCCTTTATTTTGAGAATACGGGTAGCGGTTTTGTGAGCCATGTGCTGCCCATTGAAACTCAGTTAAGTCCTGTATATGGTATTCTGCTTAAAGATTTTAATGGAGATGGTTATCTGGATGCTTTATTGGTAGGGAATTCTACGTCCTCAGAAACCATAGGTGGCTGGTATGATGCCAGCTCAGGAACGCTCCTTTTAAATGACAAAAAAGGGGGCTTTACCGTGAAACGAAACAGTGGTTTTATAGCTGATAAAGAGGCCAAAACTATTAAGAAAATCAAAGCAAAGGATAATTCGGAACTCCTGCTGGTAGGAAATAATAATGCTCGGCTTCAGGTCTTTAAAGAAATTGATAATCAACCTTAATATGAAATATAACATTTTGCTTTTTATGTTACTTTTTTTGAGCTGCAGCTCAAAAGAGGAGACTAAACCAAACTTAGCTCCAATAGTAAAATTAGAGTCAAAACTAATTAGTACCAGTCCATTTACTTTTGAGTTTGTGGCAGATGCTCTTGACCAAGAGTTTGACCCACTTACTTATAATTGGGATTTTGGCAATGGCATCACCAAGACAGGCTCAGATAGGGAGACGGTCACTTTTGAAGAAGGGCAAGACTATACCGTGTCGGTGTCTGTAACAGACGGTAATTCTAACCCTGTGGCTGTTCAGGTAAGCATAAATACCAATTTTGAGCTCATTACGGTAAATCCATCTACTACTTTTCAAAAGATAGAGGGCTTTGGTGGTTTTGGAGGGCAAACGGAATATTGGAGAGCAGGGCCCTTTAACTCAGATAGATTCATTAAAGATTTGGTAGAAGACCTAGGCTTAACCATTATTAGAGATGATGTGCCTACTAACTTTGAAATAGAAAACGATAATGACGACCCCTATGATACCGACTTGTCACAATTCAATATTGATAAAGAAATTGACGGGCATCATAAGCCATTTGCAGCCAGAATTCCTCACTTAAAAGCTCTAAGAGAAGCAGGAGTGGAGAAATTTATTGCTTCGGTTTGGTCGCCTGCTCCATGGATGAAGTGGAATAATGATATAGACAACGGCACTGAAAGTAATTCAGCCCCCCCATTTTCTAAAACGCCAGACGAAACAGCAAATCAGCTCAAAGAGGAGAATTATGAGGAGTTTGCGGAGTCTATGGTAGCGTATTGCCGAATTTTTAAAAGAGAAATAGGCATTGACTTATATGCACTTAGTGTGCAAAACGAGCCTCGTTTTTCTCAGTTTTATCAGTCTTGTATTTATGATGGAGAGGCTCTGAATGAGTTGTTAAAAGTGGTGGGTAGAAGATTAAAAAACGAAGGTTTAAGCACCAAACTATTTGCACCTGAAGATGTGGGTTATTTTGACGGAGTAAAATCTATGACACTGCCTATTTTGAATGACCCAGAAACTAGAGAATACGTGGATATAATAGCCACACATGGTTACGCTTTTGACGGAATCACCGCCGGCAGTGTTGATGCCACCACCTGGGAGACAATGTACGGCTGGGGTGCGGAATATGGCAAACAACACTGGATGACAGAGACCTCAGGCTATGAAAACAGCTTGGAAGGTTCCAATAAATTAGCAATAGCCATGTACACGGCCTTAAAATATGGGCAGGTTTCTGCTTGGGTATTTTGGACTTTAAGTACAGAGAGTCTTGATGCCTACAGCTTGATGAATTCGGTGGGTGAAAAATCAAAAAGATATTATGTTAGTAAGCAGTTTTACAAATACATTAGGCCAGGAGCTTTAAGAGTGGAAGCTAGCAGTACAGATGATATTTTAACGCTTGCCTTCGAAAATGAAGGTGCGTCTACGGTAGTTATGATAAATATTTCTGAAACAGGGAAAGCAGTAAAGCTGTCTGGCGGAGCAGATGATTATAGGTTAATTAGGACGGGTTCTGAGAGTAATGCGGAAGAATTAAGCCCTATATCAAAACAAGAAATTTTTGTGGTACCAGCCAAAGGCGTGGTGACGCTTTATTCAGGAAATTAGAGGTAAATTAAGCTTAGATAAGCCTCTTTAGGGGCTAGATATCGGTAGAAAACGGTTCAAACATTAATCACAAATATATTCTAGCATATTTTCATCTATAAACCATAGCTACTGATTTATGAATGGAAAGCTTTTTATGAATATTTCAAAAGGTATAGGCGAGTTTAAAATCTGAAAGGCTAATTTTGCAGCCCATTTTTCATTTACGCTCATGTCCAACTTTATTTACGGTGTTGATTTTGGAACTACTAATTCCGCCTTGGCCATTCTAGATTTAGAAAAGAATGAAGTGGTGAAGGTTTTTACCATGCCATCCGTTTTGTTTTTTCCTGATTTAGAACACGGTTTTGCCTTTTCTACGGGCCAAGAAGCCATTGATAACTATGTAAAAAGCAAATCAAATGGTAGACTGATGAAGTCAATAAAGTCGGTGCTACCAATAAAAAGCTTCACGCATACGGTGATTTCAAACAAGGTTTTCAAATCGGAAGATTTAGTGGCATTGGTCATGAAAGCTTTAAAGAAGCAAGCCGACGATTTCTTAGGAGAAGAGGTCAAAACCGCCGTAATAGGGAGACCCGTAGTGTTTAGTGAAAATGCAGAGAAAGAAGCTATCGCTCAAAAGCGTTTAGAAAACGCTGTAAAACTTTCTGGTTTTGAAACGGTGTCTTATCAAATGGAACCCATAGCGGCCGCATATACTTATGAACGAACTTTAAAGAAAAAAGAGCTAGTTTTGGTGGCGGATTTTGGCGGTGGTACTTCTGATTTTACACTCATGGAACTAGGAGCAAACAAAACGCATGATAATATAGTACAGGGGGGTATTTATATAGGTGGAGATAATTTTGACTCCAAACTCATGTGGCATAAAGGAACGCCGCATTTCGGAAGAGGAGTAAAGGAGAAATTCTTCGAAAAATGGGTGCCGCTGCCACTTTCATACTTTGTCAATATTACCACCTGGGCAAAGATGAATTTCCTGAATACCAATAAGATGCGTGAAGCTATTCGTAAATCTTATTTTAGGTCGGGTGATAACCCAAAGGTTAAAAATCTACTCACGCTTATAGAAAAGAACTTAGGCTATGAACTCTTCCAACATGTAGAAAAAGCCAAAATAGAACTTACCAAAAACGATACAACGGACTTTGCATTTTCAAACGAAGAAATAGACTTTAAAGAGCCAGTTTCTGCCAAAGAATTTGAAGAAGAAATTATAGAAGAAGAACTTCAAAAAATAGGCAACTACCTAGATGAATTCTTGGCAAAAAACAATGCAAGTTATGAAGACATAGATTCCATTTTTATGACCGGTGGAACCTCTATGGTGAGAGGACTGAGAAACCTATTTACTGCACGTTTCGGAGCCTCCAAAATCAAATCCGGCGATAACTTTAACAGTGTAGCCATGGGCTTGGCGTATAGTTATAAGAAATAGGGCATTTGAAAAAAAATAAAATCAGCAGAGTTTATAAAATAGCTCATTCAAGCTCAAGCGGAGCAAAATGTCAATAGCGACTCTACCTTAAATAACATGTTTGTTTGGCGATATTTTGGCCTTAAAAGCCAAAATCATGACAAACGGTTCATTGAATTTGATATTGTGGGACAATATGCGAAGTGACCGATTTAACTCGCTTTATTTTAGTATTTTATGTAATTTGTAAGCATGAAAACTTTAATCATCAGCATATGACGTATTAATAGAATGTATTCCATATATCGCCCTGTACTGTTTGAATACGGTCTAAATTCAATTTCTAAAACTATAATTACACTTGGCTTTTTAAATGAATTTTGACTGTGTGAGTTTACAGGGTGCTGTTTTTTTTGCGTCGTTTTTTTTCGAAAAAAAATGATGTCCCCGCCGGAAGGCGAGCCAAGTTAAAGGAAGGGGTATTTTTTGAGAAGCCGGAAAAGGTATTCAGGCTGATAAAAGGCATTTGGTTGACTTGTTGAAGTCTAATTTATTCGTAATTTGTTTAAATGAAAACTATAACGAAATATTAAAAATTAAATCGCCATGGAAGAAGATTTAAAACCATTTGAAACTATCGGACTCTGTTTTAGCGGAGGAGGTTACCGAGCCACATTTTTTGCGTTGGGTGTAATAGCCTATTTAGACAAAATTGACTTTGACGGCAAATCATTACTGAATAGGGTGGAGGCTTTAAGTTCCGTCAGTGGAGGTACACTATTGGCAGCTGCTTATACCAAAGAAGTACAAGACCCAAACTTTACTTTCGTTTCATTTTACAAGAAATTTTATAATGCCTTCACGCCAAAGGATGATAGGCTTCTAGAAACAGCCGTGGATAAACTAGAAGATGAAAGCCTATGGAAAGCACACCCTCATAAAAAGCGTTCACTTATCAATGCCTTCGCTCTCACTTATGCCGACTTTGATTTTTTTAAAGGAGGGCTAGATATTTTTGAAAAACCAAACAGCCAAGGCCCAAGTGCCTTTTGTTTTAATGCTACTGACTTCTCTTTCGGTTTGGCTTTTAGGTTTCAAAACACGGGTAGGTTTGGAAACAAACCGCTGTATTGTGCAGAACTTAACGCCATAAAAGGTCAAGTGCAAATAGCCGATGTAGTGGCATCTTCCTCTTGTTTTCCTATGGGTTTTGAACCCCTACTTTTTCCTGACGATTATATTGCAGAGCAGACCAAGCCCGAATACAAAGCACTTAAGAGGCTAGAACAATTTACAGATGGCGTAGGCGTTATGGACGGCGGCATTGTTGATAATCAGGGGATTGGAAGTATGGTGAATATTGACAAAGCTAAAAAGCTAGATTTAATCATCATTAATGATGTAGGAAGTTATAAAATGGAACCTTGGCAGCCAGATACTACAAAAGCGGGTTCTAAAAAGTCACTGAAAGATACAGTGCTAAAGATTCTTGGCCATTTCGGCTTAAACTGGACTTATTGGGTAACGCTAGTAGTTGGGATTCTTTTACTAATACTAAACTCCTTACAAGTATTCAAGGGCGAATCTTGGGTGTCGCTTTATCTGGTAGGTGGAATTTTGACAGGTATTGGACTGACTTTGACAGTACTAGGTGTAGGCTTAGCGGTGGTGAAAAGTACTGTGATAGACCGTCTCAAACTTATTTTCAGGAAAGTAGTACCAGAGGTGCTTTTAGATGATGTGGTTTCTTTAGATGGGCTAGATGTGGGCACTATAAAGGTTTTGCTCACCGAGCGTATGACTTCAACTGTCAAGATGGTCAGTGATATTTTTCTGAAACAAATTAGGCGACTAAACTATGATTTAGTTTATGCCAAAGAAGCCTTACGAAACAAAGTTATTAGCTCAACGGTCTATGAGTTAAACGGGCAAGAAACGCTTTATAAGAAAGATGACGCTGATGCAAAAATAAAACCGATGCCATCTAAACAACTAAAAAGAGTGGCCTTGATAGCATCCGAAGCCCCGACTTCACTTTGGTGGGATGAGAACGATGTGAAAAATGACAGAATGGATAGCCTAATAGCCTGCGGTCAATTCACAACCTGCTATAATCTAATTGATTACATTTTAAAGTTAGAGGGGAAAGGGAAGAATACCGCAGCCACGGATGCTCTAAAAAAGGCATTAATAAAAGATTGGAAAGCATTCAATAAGAATCCAGTATTTATGGTTTAACCGAATTCTGATTTCATATTTTTTGCTCTAAACTTTTATCACAATAAAGTATTGATTTACTAATGCATTAGAAGTATAAAATCAAGAAATTCATTATATCGCCCTGTGCTGTTTGAATACGGTCTAAATTCAATTTCTAAAATTATAATTACACTTGGCTTTTTAAATGAATTTTGACTGTGTGAGTTTACAGGGTGTTGCTTTTTTTGGTTCGTTTTTTTACAATAAAAAAATGAAATCCCGGCCGGAAGGCCAGTGAAGAAATAGAAGCGAAGAATTCTTGAGATTTGCTGAAAATATTTCCTTGTACCAAATAACTATTATTGACTTTTTGATACTTATTTTTATCACAAGAAAAACCCTTTAAAATGAATCCAAAAGTTGACGACTATCTAGGCAGAATAAAAAACTGGCAAGCAGAGCTAGAAAAGCTAAGAGCCCTACTACTAGAATGTGGCTTAACAGAAGAATACAAATGGCGAGTACCATGTTACACGTATGGCGGAGCCAACATAGTCTTGTTTGGTAACTTTAAAGAGTCTTGCACTCTAAGTTTTTTCAAAGGGGTTTTGTTAAACGACGAGAAAGGAATACTAGAATTACCAGGGGAAAACTCTCAGTCGGTGAAGATGGCTCGTTTTACCAGTTTACAGCAGATAGTTGATTTAGAACCTACGCTTAAAGCCTATGTATTTGAAGCCATAGAAGTAGAAAAAGCAGGAATAAAAATAGAAAAAGCCAAAAGCAAGAAGCTAGAATTTCCAGAAGAGCTATTAAATAAATTTGAGGAAGACAAAGCTTTTAAAGAGGCATTCGAAGCCTTAACTCCTGGTCGCCAACGAGCCTATAATTTACACTTCACAGGTGCCAAACAATCAGCTACACGCACCTCCAGAATAGAAAAATATACCGACAGAATCATGAACGGAATAGGCATTAACGACTGCGTATGTGGCCATTCTAAAAGAATGCCTACTTGTGATGGCTCGCATAAGTATCTTTAATTGAAGTACTTAATGTGGGACAAAAAGTCGCACTTTGTCAGCATATGTACCATTTTTCGTGATTTTGGTACACATAGTGAATGCAGAATTATATAATGCGAAGTGATTAATTGCACTCCATAGGGAGATAGGAGTATCATTAATGGTTATGAAACTTTCACAAACGGATAATTATTTAGCTAACAGTGCTTTCTAAGGAGCTTAAACCAGTAAAACTATTAAATTAGTGTATCAGGCATGAGGGATATAGTTAAGGTATATTATATCTTATCCTTGTAACACATTAAAAAAGCACGTACAGTGTAGTTTCTTAAAAAGGAAACTTTTATCTTTACTAAAACGATTTGAATGGCAGATAAATTTAAAGTCGAATTTTCTGAAGAGGTTTTTAAATTCCTTGACTCACTTGACGAGAAAGCAAGAGATAAAATTCTTTTCAATATTGACAAGTCCAAAATTAAAGATGATAATACGTTGTTAAAAAAACTAACTTCTGAGATTTGGGAATTCAGAACACTTTTCAATAAAAAACAATATCGACTTTTTGCTTTTTGGGATAAGAGTAATAAACAAGCAACAATTGTGATAGCAACTCACGGAATTATTAAAAAAACGCAAAAGACACCCAAGAAAGAAATTGAAAAAGCTATACAAATTATGAATCAATATTTTAAAACTAAATAGGTTATGAAGACTTACAGCTTTGATGAAGTAAAAGACAAGTATCTTGGTGAAAGAGGTTCTGAAAAAAGAGAGCAATATGAATATGAACTTCGAATGGATTTAATTGGTGAGGCAATTAAAACGGCTCGAAAAGAAAGAAATCTAACACAAGAACAATTAGGGAAGTTAGTTGGTGTTCAAAAAGCACAAATCTCAAAAATTGAAAACCATTTAACTGACGCAAGATTTGATACTATCTTGAAAGTTTTTAAAGCATTAAATGCAAAAATAAATTTTCAAGTAGAATTATTAAACCAAAACGTTAAACTGGGTTAGAAATTAATAACGTTATAATATTAAGGCTCGAATACAGCAACGCAAGGCTTCGGTTCATTTGAGCCTATGTTGGGCTCAAGCCTCTAATTATAGATCTCGATAGTTATTGGGAGGGATTCAATAAAACTTCTTGTGATATATGGCTTATGAAGGGCCTAATGTTGCTTCTATTTTTAATGTTTTTTTTGGTTTCACGCGGGCTATTGGTACCCATTCATTTGCTATTCAACCATTCATAATTTCCCTTATTTTCACTCATTACTATAAATATTTGGTGAGTAATTAAGTTAAGGCTCTCTTATTATAAAGGCTTTAGCTACCTTGGATTGAATTCAATAATGTTTATAAAAATAGGCGATATAGTGCTAAATCCGAGGCTTTTGGCTCGTATCTAACTTTGTGCTTAACCGTAAGTTTCGTGTTTCGAAATCGCCTACTTTTCATATACTAACCGTTAACCACAATGAACAACCGAAATATTATGAACAAAATAATTTTATTTCTTCTAATAACACCATTTGCAAGTTTTTCTCAGAGCAAAGTGTCTTCCGAATTTATTGATTCGATAGTTAACGTATCTATGAATAAATTCCCTCAAGCAGGTGTCGCAATAGGAGTTGTTCAAGATGGTAAAATCACGCATTTAAAAGGATACGGAATCGCCTCAAAAAACTCAGAAACTTCAGTGGATGAAAATACGTTGTTTGCCATTGCTTCTAACAGTAAAGCATTTACAGCGACTGCCTTGGGTATTCTAGTTGATCAAGGTAGAATAAATTGGGAGGACAAAGTGATTGACCACATTCCAGAGTTTAGAATGTATGATTCGTACGTAACTGCCAACTTCACGATTCTGGATCTCCTAACGCATAGAAGCGGACTCGGCTTAGGTGCAGGAGATCTAATGTTCTTTCCTGATGGAGCGGATTTTACAATAGATGACATAATCGCTAGCTTTCAATATCAAACTCCTGTTTCTGATTTTAGAACTAAATACGATTACGACAATCTACTTTACATGGTAGCCGGTGAAGTGGTAAATAGAGCTAGTGGTAAGAGTTGGGACAACTTCGTACAGGACGAAATAATGGCAAAATTAGGAATGAACAGTTCTGTCGGGCTTTATCAAAATATTTCCGATAATCTGAATGTAGCTTTTCCGCACAAAACCGAAAACAACGAGATTGTAGAAATTGGAGCATACTCCAACATTGATGGTGGTTTTGGTGCAGCAGGCGGCATTTATTCTAATATTACTGACATGAGTAAATGGGTTCAGATGCATCTAAATAATGGCTTGTATGGAGACAGCTTAAACGATACTTTAATTTCAAAAAGCAATCATAAAGAACTGTGGAAGGTTCATACAAATATCAATTCCGATCCATACGGATGGGGAGTTTATAAAAGTCATTACCTAGGTTATGGACTTGGTTTTTTACTTCAAGATCAAGGAGGATATAGCGTTATTAATCACTCAGGAGGATTACCTGGTATGTTATCAATGGTGACAATGATTCCTGAATTGAATGCTGGAATTATCGTACTTACCAATTCTGCTCCAGGAGGTTTAAGTCTAGTCACACTTACGAATGAGATAAAAGACGAAATTATCGGGGCTGAAGAATTTGATTGGTTAGTCTGGGCGGAAAAGCGTTTAGCACATTCCGCTTCCGAAGCAGATTCTGTGGTTAACGCGGTTTGGGAACAAGTTGAGAAATCGAAGAAAACGAAACTTGATTTCAATAACTATATAGGCCGTTATAAAGACAATTGGTTTGGCGAGGTTGTCGTTTACGAAAAAGACGGCGTTTTGTGGTTCAAATCTCTGAGGTCACCAAAGTTAGAAGGTAAAATGAAATTTTACAAGGCGAATACATTTGCCATCGCTTGGGAGTACCAAGACATGGACTGTGATGCATTTATATCCTTCCAATTAGATGAAAATGGGAACGGAACATCTGCTTCAATGAAGGGGATTTCTCCAGCGATAGATTTTAGTTTCGACTTTCAGGATTTAGATTTGATAAAAATTATAGACTAAAGTGGTTAACAAAACCTAAACTGCTTTAAAACGGAGTTTAGACAAAACGTTATACCAAACGTTACTAAAACATTCGAAAAAACTACCACCTCTCCCAAGGGTACCTTTTCTTTACCTTTTTGCCGCCGTCAGCTCCCGGTACAAAATCCGTGTCTGGGTTACTTTCGCCTTTAATATAAGTGGCAGGCCACCCGCACCTCAAGAATTGAAAATTACACCCAACGAATCATGAACGGAATAGGCATTAACGACTGCGTATGTGGACACTCCAAGAGAATGCCTAGCTGTGATGGCTCGCATAAGTATCTTTGAGCTTGTTGCGTAGACAAGACTGGTAATTTTATCTGCTGAAATGAGCTTGTTTTATTAAAGACTGGGTTCTATAATTTGTGGGAATTTCTCATAGGTAGGGATATCTAAGAGTATAAAAAAAGGGGTCTCAAAAATGAGATCCCTTTAATCTTCTACTTGATTACGTTCTCACAAGGAGAAGAGGCTTTAACAAGTCTATATGCTACAAATGTACCACTTATTTATAATTTTAGATTTGAAATTTTTAGGAATTAATCTAGCAAGTGAAGATTGACCAAAGGTTTATTCTAATCTTGATGATGTCGGATTGAATGAATTTATTACCGCTGAAATTCCTATTCAAAATCATCTCGTAAGATGACTCATTGCTAATCTTGAGAAGATTAAAAGCATTATTAACAGTTAAGAAACGTTTACAAACGGATATTTATTTAGCTTAAAGTGTTTCCTATGCAGTTTAAATGAATAAAAAACTATTAGCTTAGTGTATCATACAAGATGGATATAGTTAATATGGATTATATCCGATCGTTGTGGTTAATGAAGAAAACAAAGAAACTAAGTGAATAAAACAATATTTGAAATCACCAAAATGGACTGTCCTTCAGAAGAAAATCTGATTCGAATGAAATTGGACGGAATTTCGGGTATTGCGAATTTGGACTTTGATATTGAGAACCGAAAAATGACGGTTTTTCACAGCGGAGAAATTGACCAAATCGAAAAGTCTATTATCGAACTTAATTTAGGTGGGAAGAAAATATCGACTGAACAGACCGATCAAACTGACTTTGAAGAAAACAAGAACCAAAAAAAGCTTCTTTGGTCTGTACTTGTAATCAATTTTGCTTTTTTCATAATCGAAATGACAACAGGACTGTTTTCAAAATCTATGGGACTTGTTGCCGATAGTTTGGATATGCTTGCGGACAGCTTTGTGTATGGAATTAGCCTATTTGCTGTTGGAGGAACGCTGATAAAGAAAAAGCGGATTGCAAAACTTGCAGGATACTTTCAAATCACACTTGCGATTATCGGATTTGTAGAAGTTCTAAGAAGATTTATCGGAGACGAGAAACTGCCTAATTTTTCAACAATGATTATCGTTTCGATTTTTGCACTTATTGCAAATGGAATTTGTCTTTACATTTTACAAAAGTCAAAAAGTAAAGATGAAGCACATATGAAAGCAAGCATGATTTTCACTTCAAATGATGTGATTATCAATTTAGGTGTAATAATCGCAGGAATTATGGTGAATTGGTTAAGTTCCAATAAACCTGATTTGATAATCGGAACTATCGTATTCGCTTTGGTAATTCAAGGAGCTTTTAGGATATTGAAATTAAGTAAATGAAAAACACTAACCACAACAATTAGGCTCGAATGCAGCGAAGTAAGGCCCTTCGATAAACTCAGGACAGGCTCTGGTTCATTTGAGCCTATTGATTAAGATTTAATAAGAGTTTTCGTTTTTTGTAAAAAGCCCCCTACCACCTCTCCCAAGGATACCTTTTCTTAGCTTTTTTCTTTTTACCATCTTCACCAGGGACAAAATCTGTACCCGGGTTATTTTCGCCTTTGTCTTTATCCCATAAGTAATGCACACGGTGGGGTAGGCCGTATCTCGGAGAGAAAACGCCCGCTACTTGGTCGTTATGCCTATGTTCGTATTTTGACCTACAGGTATCCATAGGGCATCTGGGTGCCCAGCAAGACGCCAAAACTCCCATTAGAAATAACAAGGAAACCGAATATTTTATAACCTTAATCATAGTGTACTCTTTTCTATATCGGTAAGCATAACCTAAAACCTGCGGTCTTACTTAAAAACAAACCTTTGGAGGCTAAATCTCGGCTAGGTCTTTTAAAACTAAAACTATTTTTTACCTGAACGGCCTCTAAATCATTAGTTTCAGAACTGTATTGACCTACGCCTATGCCCACAAAACCATCAATGAAAAACCATTTGGTAATAATAAAATGGTTGCCAAATTTGACATGCAAGGCACGCTCTATATAATTGACATCAAAGGGGCCAATACCTTCTACCTGCGTACCGCCATAGTTTTCTAAGTTTGGCGTAGCAGCATATTTTAAGTCTTTCTGAACGTATTCTAAAGCATAATATCGGCCAAATGGCTTTTTATCTAAAGCGTAAAAAGGGTACCAGTCAGAAAAGTAACCTCTTATCTCTCCTCTAATTATTTTGGTCTCTTGCTCAGGGTGATTTGCTTTTTGGTCTTTATTAAACGACCAGTCGCCTTTTCCTTTTCCGTAATCAAAACCGAAACTGAATTTTCCAAATGGAGGAGCAAGTTCTACGCCGTATTGCAGCACATTATCTCTACCTAAAACTGCCGTAGGCGTGACTTTAAGCAGTAAAAACGGCTGGTGCGAAAAAGACACAGGTTTCTTTCTGTTCGTTTCCAGGGTATTGTCCGTTTGACTAAAGAATTGAGCCTGAGCGGTATTAAAAATAAGAAAGCAAAAAAGTAGTCTGATAGTCATTAATTATGGAAAGTCGGAATACGGTAAAAACGATATTGCTCATCGTTTTATTTCCAAATAAGATGCCATTTCTTGCAAATCTTACAATTGGCAAGGATTTAGATGTAAACTTTATGAAATAAGTTTTCGTTAAATTTGTAGCATGAAGAGAACGGTTCTCAAATCATTGGCGGTTTTTATGGCTCTAAATATACTTTTTAGTGCCACAGGACTTGCTATGTTTGAGCATACCTGCCATGCTATTGGGCTTACTACCAACAGTTTTACAGAAGAAGATTCCTGCTCTATGGAATCTCATACGGTGGAGGCTAATGATGGCCAGCTAAGCTTTAAGCAAAATGAATGCTGTGAAACACACGCTCATTTTAAAAATGTTGACTTAGAAATCAGTTCATCTTTTCAGCAGGTGGTGTGGCCAGCATTAAAATTAGAAGAAATTTCTAATTATTTCAGTTTCGCTACAGCTCCAAAGGCGTTCCAACTTCAACCTTCTTATGACTTCATGGCCAATGCTCCACCAGAGAGCGGGCGTCAGATATTAATAAAAGTCCAGTCATTTCTGATATAGAGATAATTCTTATTCGATTGTAAATCAATTGTTTAATTAAATTATCTCATGAAATATATATTACTTTTTACAGTATTAGTTTGTAATACTTCGGCCTTTGGCCAACAAATAAACGGCTCTGTTTTAGAAAACAGTCAACAGCCTTTAGTAGGAGCAGTGGTAAAATGGCTTTCAGAGCCAATCAATGCTACTTTAACCGACGAAAACGGTGAGTTCTCCATGCCCAAAACTACAGGGCAACATCAATTAATCATCAGCTATTTAGGTTATAAAACCGACACTGTGATGGCAGACGGTGAGGGGCCTTTTACGTTTTATTTGACCCAAGATAATAATGATTTGAACGAAGTGGTGGTCAAAAGCAGCAGCACTGTTATTGATAGAATATCGCCTATTCAAACGCAAATTATTACCACCAAAGAGTTGGAAAAATCTGCCTGCTGTAACCTTTCAGAGAGTTTTGAGACTAATGCCACCGTTTCTGTGAGTTTTTCGGATGCCATTACGGGGGCAAGGCAGCTTCAAATGCTGGGTCTGTCGGGTAAGTTTATTCAAACCAACATTGAAAACATGCCTGGCGTAAGAGGGCTGACTATACCTTTTGGGCTAAATTATATTCCTGGTACTTGGGTGCAGTCTATTGATGTTATAAAGGGTACTTCGTCTCTAGTTAATGGCTATGAGTCTATGTCGGGAACTATAAATGTGGAGCTGCAAAAGCCAGATTTGGCAGAGCCTGTTTACCTAAATTTATATACCAATGAACTAGGCAGAGGAGAGGTAAACCTTAATTTGGCTAAGAGTTTAGGCGAAAAATGGTCTGTTGGCTTACTAAGTCACGGTTCTTTCTTGAAAAATGAAGTTGATAGAAATAATGACGGTTTCAAGGATTTGCCAACGTACGACCAGTTCAACCTACTAAACCGTTGGAAATATCAAGGAGAGCAGTTTGTTGGACAGTTTGGTGTAAACTATCTAAAAGAGAACAGAGAAGGTGGGCAAATGAATGATGGCCGTTTCGCTAATCCATATTTGTTTGAAAACGAGAGTGAAAAGTTGACCATGTTTGCCAAACTGGCCAAGCTCTTCCCAGATGCACCTTTTAGAGGTTTGGGTTTGATAATGAATGCCTCTTTTTATGATTCTGAGTCTACTTTTGGGCTTAATCCTTATATAGCAAAAGAAAATAGCTTTTATAGTAATTTGATTTATCAAGACATTTTAGGGAACACTAATCACGCCTATAAAACGGGTTTCAGTTTCTTGGCAGACGAGTATGATGAAAGCTACGCCAATTTTAATAATCCTATGGAGCTAAGTCGTCAAGAATTAGTACCTGGGGCGTTTTTTGAATACACGTATAATAAGCTAGAGAAAACCATTTTGGTGGCAGGTATAAGAGTTGACCAGCATAACCTTTTTGGAACACAAGTGACTCCAAGACTACACTTTAAGCAGGATTTTGGAGATAACAGCACTTGGCGGCTGTCCGTAGGAAAAGGCTTTAGAGCACCTACACCTTTGGCGGAGAACTTCGGGAAGTTGGTAAGCAATAGAGTAGTTACTTTTGATGACCCTATTGCCCCAGAAATTTCTTGGAATTATGGTACCAGCTGGACCAAGGATTTTGGAAGAAATTCTTTTACGGTAGATGTGTATCATACAGAATTTAGTCAGCATTTAATGATGGATATGGAAGAGGTAGGGCAGCTGTTATTTTATAACACTACTAACCGTTCTTTCTCCACCAGTGCTCAGGCAGAGGTCAATATTATTCCTAATGACAGATGGGAGCTAAAAGCCGCTTACAGGTGGCTGAGTGTGAAACAAACGTTTTTGGGAGGCTCCGATGGGAAGAGTTTGCGAGAAAAAATGTTTGTGCCTAAGTCATTGGCCTTGATAAATGTGGCCTACGCTTTACCTTATAATAAATGGAAGGCTGACGCCACACTAACCTATAAAGGGAAGCAAAGAATTCCGGATATTGAATTGGATAAATACTCTGATGGTTTTGTAACATTAAACAGTCAGGTTACAAGAAATTTTGTGAGGTGGGAATACTATTTAGGTGCTGAAAATATATTAAATTATAAGCAAGACAACCCGATAATTTCAGCCGGAAACCCTGATGATGCTACTTTTGATGCAGGGCAAATTTGGGGACCAGTGGTGGGTAGAACAGTTTATGTAGGCGTGAGATATAAACTGAAGTAAAATTAGGGTCACTTTTGAATAAAGAAATAATTTTGATGAATTCCTTATATCTCCCTGTACTGTTTGAATACGGTCAAAATTTTGGCTTCTAATATCATAACAATACCTAATTTCTTTAGAAATTTTGAGTGTATGAGTTTACAGGGTGCTGTTTTTTTTGGTTCGTTTTTTTTCGAAAAAAAATGAAACCCCGGCTGGGAAGCCAGCAGAATAAAAGTAAGCGATTTCTCATAAAATTTGAGGAAGATTATCTATTTAGTAGGATGACAGTGAAATGAAGATAAAATGCAGACACTAAAGATAAAAAACATGGTTTGCGACCGATGTATTATGAGTGTGAAAACACTTTTAGATACCTCTGGTATAGCCTATGGCGATATAGAGCTAGGTAGCGTTCCGCTCAAAAAAGAATTGAGTGCAGCGAAGCAAAAGAGCTTAGCAGAGGAGCTTGAAAGTTTGGGATTTGAGTTACTTTTAGATAAAGATTATCAATATGTGGAAGCTGTCAAAAATGCTGTTACCAAATTGATTCATCAACAAGAAAGTGCATTGAAAAAATATACTATTTCTGCATATATTGAAGAAATGGTAGGCAAAGACTATAAATGGTTAAGCAGTCTTTTTTCTAACAAAGTGGGGGATACCATAGAGCATTATGTGATAGAGCAAAAAATAGAAAGAGTAAAAGAACTTATTACATATGATGAATTGACAATAAGTGAGATAGCTGAAAGTTTACATTATAGCAGTGTGGCACATTTGTCAAACCAATTTAAGAAAATAGTAGGGGTGACCCCAAGTAATTATAAAACAACAGGCAAGCGTAAACCGCTTGATAAAATTTAAATACAATGATGAAAAGCAAATTAGTTTTAAGCGTTCTTTTTTTAGGTCTTTTGGGTGCCTGCTCAAGCGAAAGCGGCGATACAGAAATGTCTGGTTCTGAAGAACTAGCTCATGTGCACTATGCCTGCCCAATGGAGTGCGAAGCTGACAAGGTTTATGAAGAAGCTGGCAAGTGCCCAGTATGTAAAATGGATTTAGCAGAAGTTAGTTCTGATGGCGAATAGCCATTTGATTAACAGTTTATTAGTAAATGTTTAAATAGAAAATAAGTAGATTAGGATATGAAAAAAATAATAGGATTTTTAGTTCTTGGGTTTTTGATGAGTTTTGGAGCTAAAGCTCAAAGTTTCGCTAAATATGATAATGTAGTTAGCATTCAAACATCAGCTATATGTAAAATGTGTAAGGACAGAATTGAAAGAGATTTGAGCCTTACCAAAGGGGTAGAAAAAGCGGACCTAAACCTAGATGATAAAGTGGTGACAGTAGCTTTTAATGCCAAGAAAACCGATGCCGCTAAAATCAAAGAAGCCATCACAAAAATAGGGTATGATGCAGACGAAATAGTAGCCGACCAAAAAGCCCACGACAGATTACCAGACTGCTGCCAAAAAACAGCAAAGCCGCATGATGATTAAGTAATATTCATCAAAAAAAATAATAGATGGGTACATAGACAAATCATATAGGTAGATAGACTACCGTTGTGATTTTGTCTAAGTACCCTTTTTTTTTAAGCGTTAGGTCTTATTTTTGAAAAACAACAAAACCAATTCTAAATGATTCGTATTCTTTTTGTTCTTATGTTTTTCAGTTGCTCGGTAATGGCACAAAGCCTAAATGACCAAGTGGGTGGCTGGTATATGTATTTCTGGAATACAAAATTTAAAAACTCGCAATTTGGCATGCAGGGCGATATACAACACAGAAACTGGGCTGTGGCAGGTGATTTGGAACAGCTATTATTACGAGGAGGATTTACGTATTCCCCTAAAAATAATAATGTGAAATTCACCTTAGGTTATGGACATATAACCTCAGGAGCCATGGGAAAGGGTGATAAATCTACAAGTACAGAAAGCAGAATTTATCAGGAAGCTCTTTTGCCTCATAAGGTAGGCAATCGGTTTTATTTTACACATCGTTTTAGGTTTGAGCAGCGTTGGGTAGCAGACCTAGATACCAGAACTAGATATCGCTATAACCTTTTCTTAAACGTGCCATTAAATCAGCCAGATTTAAAGAAAGGTGCGGTGTATATAGCTTTATATAATGAGTTGTTTGTAAACGGCCAAAAAGGAAAAGAAACTAACAATTTCTCTGTAGAGCTTTTTGATAGAAATAGATTCTACTCAGGTTTAGGGTATTCAATATGCGATAATCTACGAATGCAAGGAGCATTTATGACACAGACGACCAATAGTGTTAAGAAAAGACAAATTCAGCTTAGTTTGCATCACGCTTTTTAGGCTTGTTTGAAATATTTGTCTTTAAGAATTATAGGCTCACACTATTATTAATTCTATTTGCCATCTTAATTATTTGTCACAATTTTGGCTTTATATGCCAAAATTCCGCCAAATGGATGGTATTTATAAGGTGCTTTAAGAGGGGTTTTACCCCTCTCTATTAGTGTTATACCCCGCTGGGGTATTGATGATTTTAATTTTATCAAATTTGCTTTAAGCTGAATTAAAAATAGCTCCAGCGGAGCGATATGTTAGTAGCGAGGGGTGTAACCCCTCGTGAAAGCCAAAGGAAAGATTCCGTTTGGTGTGATTTTTTAATACTATCATCTGAGAAGAAAGAGAAACGGAATGAATCTTTATTTCGCCCTGTACTGTTTGAATACGGTCTAAATTCAACGGAAAAGTTATAAATAAAGGAGGATTGTAATAAGAATTTTGACTGTGTGAGTTTACAGGGTGTTGCTTTTTTTGTTTCGTTTTTTTACAATAAAAAAATGAAATCCATGCTGGAAAGCGAAACGAGTAAATGGGGCTTTGTAACGGATTTAATTTAAATAACCTCCCCCTTAAACCCAGCTTTTTCTAGGGTATTAACGATTACCTCTGATGTAATATCATCTCCCTCTATCGTCAAAATTTTATAAGGGTTTTCCGTATCAACTTTCCATTGGTCTACTTCATCTAATTGATTCAGGAAAGGCGTAACTGTTTTGATACAGTTGCCACAGTTTATGTTGGTTTTGAATTGTAATTCTTTCATTGTCTAAAGTTTTATTGCTTTTAATCTAAGGCTGTTTAACACCACGCTTACAGAACTAAATGCCATGGCGGCACCTGCTATCATTGGGTTTATCATAAAACCATTTACAGGATATAAAATTCCTGCAGCTAGCGGAATTCCAATAATATTATAAATAAATGCCCAAAAAAGATTCTGCTTCACGGTGTTCATAGTCTTTTTAGAGAGTTTGATGGCATCGGGTATTTTGATAAGGTCATTAGAGATGATAGCTATTTTTGCCACATCTAGAGCTATGTCGGAACCAGAACCCATGGCTATTCCTACATCCGCCTGAGCAAGTGACACGGTGTCATTTATGCCATCACCTACCATAGCCACTTTTTTACCCTCGGCTTGTAGTTTTTTGATGAATTCACTTTTGTCAGAAGGGAGGCAATTGGCTTTAAAAGTTTCAATGCCAACAGACTTTGAGACTGCCGCAGCCGTATTTTTATTATCGCCTGTAAGCATAATGACATCAAGGCCTTGCTGGAGTATTTTAGAGATAGCGGCTGCAGAAGATTCCTTGATGCTATCTTCTATGGCTATAATGCCAAGTATTTCGGTCTGGTTTGATAATGCCACCACGGTTTTCCCCTCGTTTTGAAGTTGGCTTATGTCTTGTTTAACGCTGTCAGACGAAATGTTTTCTACATAAGAAGGTTTAGTGATAAGGTAAGTTTGATTTTGGTAGCTTCCTTTTACACCAACTCCTGTGATAGATTCAAAATCAGAAATTTCAATACTTTCTTCCGCTTTGAAGTGCTTAGCTATGGCAGTAGCCAAAGGATGTTCAGATGCTACTTCTAGGCTTTTTACTAAGCTTTTTTGAAAACTTAATTCCTTATAGAATTTAACTTTGGTGACAGAAGGTTTGCCTTCGGTTATGGTTCCTGTTTTGTCTAAAACTATGGTGTCTATGTGTTGAGCATGCTCTAAGCTTTCGGCGTCTTTAATTAAGAAACCATTCTCAGCAGCTTTACCTACGCCCACCATAATAGCGGTAGGAGTGGCCAGTCCCAATGCACATGGACAGGCTATTACCAAAACAGATAGAGCTGAAAGCATCCCTAAAGCCAATTTGTTTTCTGCACCTAGGCTTAGCCAAAGCACAAAAGTCAAAATGGAAATTAAGATTACTGTAGGTACAAAAATACGGGCGACTTTATCCACTGTTTTTTGAATTGGAGCTTTGCTGCCTTGAGCATCTTCCACCATACTAATGATTTGAGAAAGGTAAGTGTCTTTGCCAATTTTCTTTGCCAAGATTCTCAGACTTCCTTTTTGATTGATAGTACCTGCAAAAACCTTGGATTTCTTTGATTTGAAAAGGGGCATTGGTTCGCCGCTAATGCTGCTTTCGTCTATGTAAGATTCTCCTTTTTTGACCGTGCCGTCTACAGGTATTTTTTCACCTGGTTTCACCACCAAAAGGTCACCCTCTATCACATCTTTTATAGCTAAGGTTTCTTCTTCGCCATTTCTAATGACTATTACTGTTTTGGGCTGTAAGCCAATCAGTTTTTTCAAAGCATCTGAGGTTCCTGACTTTGCTTTTTCCTCTAACCATTTACCTATCAAAATAAAGAATATCACCACCCCAGCGGCTTCGAAGTATACATGAGCTTCTAGTCCCTTGTTTGTGAAGTAGGTTGGGTAAAAGGTATTGAAAAGGCTGAAAGCGTAGGCTATACCCGTACTGAGAGCCACTAGGGTATCCATATTGACTTCGCCACGTTTGCCATGTTTCAAGGCATTGATAAAAAATGACCGTCCGAATATGAATAAAACGGGTGTGGCCAAAGCAAACATGATATAAGATGCGTAAGGCCAGTGCATACCAAACATGCCAATTATCAATAGCGGAACAGAGAATATACCTGCCCAGATGGTGTTTTTCTTAGCTTTTTGAAGCTGACTTTCTTTCGCTTCTTCGAAGGACTCGTCTTCATCAATCACGAGGTCATAGCCTATGGCTTGTATCTGTTTTTTTAGGAGACTTAAATCCGTGCTTTCGCTGTCTATAGTGATATAAGCCTTCTCGTTGGCATAGTTTACGGCTGCTTTTGTTACTCCGGGAGTATCTTGAAGCAGACGTTCCACACTTCCTGCACAGTTTGCACAGGTCATGCCTAAAACGGGTATTTGGTGATTGGCTTCCATATTAATCTTCTATTTTTACAAAACTAAGAGGCTTTCTGTTCGTTCTTGTTATACTATTCACTTTTAGAATTGTAAGATTTACTTTATGAAAATTTATCATTTAAGCATTTTTTTACTCGCTCCTTTTGCGGAGTCTTGCATGTATCCTCAGACGCAATCCACAGGAACCACCACAGAAGAGGTGATAGTGCGAGGCGAAGCATCTTCTGAAAACGCCAGAGTAGGAAAAGGGATTTCAATTACAGACCAAGAAGCTTTCACAAAGGGTGAACTCTATCTGGAAAGTGGGGCTAAAAGTTTGAAAACAGCCTCACTGCTAAACCTTAAAGTTGATTCTCGTGAAAACCTTTTATTGACAGACAGCCAGTGGGATGAAGTTTGGAAAGACGATTTAAATCATAAGAAGGTTGTTTTCTGGGAAACCGAGCATTTTAGAGAGGTAAGAGATAATAAGCTTAAAGATGCCAATGTGGAAGCCATGCGAGGTTTTGATTTTGCTCCGGTGGTTTTACAAATGGAAAATATCCTACCTTGGAATGGTGGGCCTTTTGTTCAGCATTTTGTACATATTCCAGGTGAAAATAGAAACCACTGGAAAGAAGGAAACTTGGAGTACTTCTTTATGCCGGATGATTTTCCTGATGAAATAAGTAATACACATTTACCTCAATTTTATAAGTATTTTCCCGACTATAGTTTGCCAAAAAACAAGTTAGGCATGACTAGTTTCATGATATACGATGACGAAAGTAACTCCGCAGGCAGAAAAGGCTATACATTTACCAACAGTTTTGTGTCTCCTAAAGAGCAGCGAGTTTATTATGATTATGATGAGTGGCTTTATAAAAGCGGAGCACCGCCAGCCTATTCGGTTTCGCAAGAAGAAGTGAATGCATGGCTAGATAAGGTAGATGAGGATTTACTATACAGGAATTTTGAAAAGTATGTACTTAATAGGTATCAAAATGTAGGGCATTTAGTGCTTAATTGGGAAGCTTTACGTAGCCCGTACGGCAAATCCATTTATAAGTTAGAGCGTTGCTTGAACGCTTTCAAAGCAAAATACCCAAACACTACATTGTCACTTTGGCCACATGGTTTGTTTTTTCTGAATAGGGTTAACATAGAAGGGAATAATTATAAGTATGAGTTAACTAACGATATAAAGTTTACTGGTAATCTGGGTCAATGGGATACGCAACAAAACGCAAAGAGTCCGTTTTCTATTAACAGTTTTTACCTGAATAATGCCGATATCAATTATGTGGGAGGCTATTTAAATTATCCTACCAATTATGGCTACGTACAGCACATGCTTCTGCAGCACATGATGAATAAGAAGTTTCAACCTAATAAACAGAGTATTTTGATGTGGTGGCATAATCAAGAATACGTTGGGGGCTTTGAAATGGGTAAAGAATGGTTTACAGATAGTAAGGGAAGAACACTCTCTGTGGATACTAAACCTATGGTGTTTCCGTCGGCTATGCATAATGCTGCTGTTTGGGCTTTTGCTTTTTGCGATGGTGGAGAGTTATGGTCGGTTCCGTATAGCAGAAGAGAACAAAATGATTATTTAGGAGCAGCCACGGAGGTTTATGATATCAAAGGAAATAAAGTTGCTACTTCATTTTCTCCTAAACTTACAGGGCAGTATGCTATTCAAAATTATAGAAATATTGACCGATGGGAAGGAGGCAAATGGGCAGTAAGTGTCAATGCCGATATTATTGAAGCTAATACTAACTGGGAATTTGTTTCATCTGCTAGAGAAAATGGTAGATTTACTGCTGGCGATGCAATTTTACCATCTTATTCACTTTATGATAAAACTCAGCTGGTAGCTGTAAAATATAACGAAGCAGGTACAGAGGCGTTACTTTTAGTTTATGATGCATGGAATGACCCGCTGAAACAGGAAAAGATAAAAGTCAAATTAAACGGAAAAGTGGTTTCTGTAGATGTTTTTGGGCGTTATACGTCGGTAGTAAGAGTAACCGATTTATAAGAACACAATTAAGTTAATGAAGAAAACAGTAGAACTAAAACAATTAAAATTTTCAAACTTAGAGGCGAATTTGCAGTCGTTTTTACGCTTATCTGTAAACGCAACTGAAAAATCCTTTGCCCCATATTCAGAGTTTTATGTAGGCTGTGCTGTAGAGCTAGAAAATAGTGAGGTGGTATTGGGAGCAAACCAGGAGAATTCTTCTTTCCCGTCTGGCTTATGTGCTGAGCGAGTAGCTCTTTTTCAATGTGCTAAAGACCTTCATAATAAAGTAAAACGAATAGTGGTACACGCAAAATCTGAGAAGTATGAAGTGCCAAATCCATTGGTACCGTGTGCTGGCTGCTTACAGGTAATATCTGATATTAGAAACCGGCAAAAACAGCCCATTGAAATATGGATGTGGGACGGCAAGGATGACGTTTTTATGGCAGATGACGTACAGGAGTTTCTTCCTTTCCATTTTGAGTTAAAGAAAAACGAAGCCTAGACTGGTTTTAATTCTATCCTTTGAAATGAAGATTCCCGTTTAATGTTTTCTGGTGTAATGTAGAGTCTTATCAAAGAGAATTTCAATTCACCAGGAAAACTATCTTTTTCTATGGAATTGCTAATATAAGAATGGAAATAATCATCAGTAGGAAAGAGGAAGTAGTCTAAAGGTGTGTTTTCTATTTCTTGCAGTATGCCTTTATCTGCCTTGCTCTTATTGATAACTACTAGCTCATATTTGATGTCTTTTAAGATACTATCTATAGTTTCTCTAACTTCTAGGAGTTTAGTGTTGGAAAAGGATGTTTCTGAAAGGATTAATATCTTTAGGCGAGCGTAATGAAACCTGAAATATTCTTCATATTTCCTTAAGGCGTATAAGTAGTGCAAATGTTCGTATTGCATGCCTATCATGCCCTTATTCTCTATTTTGACCTCATGGTTAATAGGAATAACTGCCGAGTCCATTTCTAAGTTTTGATAGAGTTCTTTAATGAAAGCACTCATGATAGAATCACTTTTAAAGGAGGTGATTCCTATAGAGACTGAAATATAATTTCCCTTATTAAGGAATTCTATTAGTTTCAGTGATTCTCCTTTTTCAAAAAGGAAAGCTTCTACGTTTTGATAGCTATCAAGAGAGTTACTTAATTCCTCTTGAAGTTGGCATAGTCTTGCATAGGAATCATCTCGGTTGTCGTCTTCTACCAAATGGAAAAGGTGAATGTCACATTCAAAGCTCCATACGTTAAATAGTAGTGTTTCTAGTGATATTTCAGAAGATTTAGAAAAGTCTGTACAGAAACCAATCTTAACAGCTTTGCTCATGAAATAACATAATTTAGTCTGATTCTTGGGTAAGGGTCAACACCGTTTTTTATGTTTTGAATAATTTCAGGATTAACGTAGCTTCGATATAGTGAAAAATTCCACGTCAGATTTTGATCATTATTTTTTATTAAGTTGAGCATGAATTGTTCAAAGTAGTCACCTTTGAAAACAATGAGGTAATCTATACCATCTTTTCTTATTTCTTCTTTAAGGTTTTCCAAGCAGTTACTTCTATCATGATTTATTATTTTGTAATCAAGGTCTGGCATAATCGTCTTGATTTTTTCCTCAAATTCTGCTAAAACCTTTTTTTCAAGAACTGTATCTGATAGAAGGAAGATGGTGATTTTGGTATGTAAAAACTTGTAAAACTCCTCAAAAAGGCTTGTCAAATAGAGGTTATCCAGGTTTTCAGAATCAACAACTATGGTTGAACGGTTTTCTATTTTAAGTTGGTGCCCCTGAGGAATAAGTGTTAAGTCTTTATTGACTTTTTCAGTTAGAAGGGAAATAAAAGAACTTTTTTTCCCTGAAACTTTAAATGGCATTCCTGAAGCAATAATTTGATAATTAGAGGTATTCAAAATATCAATCATTTGGTCAAACTCATCTTTATTAAATAGTTTGCCGAAAATGTGCTGGCTTTCACTGGCTGAATACTTAGTTTCCTCTACCAAGTTATCTAACTTTTCCTGAGCCTCAAATTCCTCTTCATTTTGAACAAAGTGAATCAGATGGATATTACATTGAAAATCCCAAGTATTAAACATAATACTCTCCAGAGAGTCTTTTGAAACATCCGAAAAGTTAGTACAAAAAGCAATATTTATAATTTCTGACATGGTTCTCTTGCAACCCTTAGCGATTAATAAAAATACGAAGCATAAAATTACCTTTCTAATAATGCAGACCAAATCCAACCAATAGAATGGGTAGTAAGTGTATTATTCTAATTATTAGGTAAAGCGGTTTATAGCTTTTGATAAATGCAAAGATATGTTGTAACTTGTTAATATTCAATCTATTTACTGTTTTTTGTTGTTTTGGATTACTTTAAGCTGAAAGCTTTTAAATAGACTTTTCCTGTTTGAATTTCTTATTTCGCAATCTTGAATTATTTAACGGTAACATTCTTTGTGGGCATTTTTTTTGATATTGTTCTTGGTTTCATGCAATTTTTAAATTTTCAAATGGGTGAGAAGTATTAGTTTTTCGTTTATTGTATTCGTTCTAGGCATATTAGTTGTATTATTCCTATATTCTTTTTGTCTGATATTTTGATTATAGCCTTTTCAAGATCACCTGAATGGTCAAGATTTTAATGGGTTTCTTCCTTAGTTAAAGGTGATTCTATGAAAAGCTATGAGCAGTATAAAGTTTTCTAGACTGTAATTGTTACTAGCCTAAATAGATAGTGGAAGCAAAAAAAAGTGTAGACCAGTTAAGGTCTACACATAGTTTGTGAAGTGTTTTGTTGATAAAGTGTACTTTTTTATTGTGAAATGTAATCCTCCTCAAAGGTTTTTAGTTGGAGTTTTTCAGTTGCCGCTTCGCCGTATTTGAGATTCTCTAATAATTCGTCATTTATCCAAACTCTTGCTAAAGTGAATTTGTGTATACCGGGTAAAATAGCAGCTTCTAATTTACCATGAACCACATCTTCTAAGTAATCATCATTAAAATATATAAAATAATCAATAGGTGATTCTAATACGGAGTATAGGATTAACTCTTGTGTAACAGCTTTCTCGAAGTTAACAATTTGAATATCTATTCCTGGTAAAATTTTGGCAGTAAATTCAGTTATCATCTCATTGTCATCTTTTGATAACAAATCATCAGAGATTATAACTAATTTGAGTTTGGCAAAATAGAATTTAAAGAACTCTTCAGACTTTTTTAATGCATATAATTTTTCAAGGTTCTCAAATTCCAAAGCGATCATACCTCTATTTTCTATTTTAACTTGATGACTTAGAGGTATTATGATTAAATCTTTTTTTATGTGATAATAAAAGTTGTAAAGAATGTTACCTGGCTTCCATTCTGTTTCTGAGCTGGAGACCCCAATCATTAAACAAAAGTAGTCTTCATTATTTAAATGACTAAGAAGTAACTTTTCTTCTTCTGTGCTGAATATCTTCGATTTAATTTGATGTCCGTTTTCTAAATTAAAGTCAAGCTCTTTTTTTAAACCTTCCATTTCTGACTTAGAATATTCCATATTATCCTTTTCTGAAAGGCATAAAATATCCAAATCAAAATCAAATCCCCAAGTGTTAAAAATAAGAGTATTTAAAGCTACCCGAGATTCATTTGAGAAGTCGGTATAGAAAGCTATTTTAACTTTGTTAGACATATCTTTAAGTGAATGTTTCTACAAAGGTATTTCTTTAATTGGTTGAAAACAAGGGTTTAATGAATTAGAAGGTCGACGAAACATGAAAATCAGGAGATGATAAAATAGAAAAAATCTCATGAACCTTATTTAGTATACGAGATGTTCTGCGTAAAATTCAATTTCAATCGATTGCGTAGAAAACTTGAAAAAATCAGTTTTTTTTTAATGTTTTTTATCCATTCGTCGAAAAAAAAGGGGGAACTGTATAAAAGTGAAGATTTACACAAGCGGATTTTATCATCTTTGTAAATCACAAATCAAGATATTTCAATATGAAGAATTTTTCGTTAATCGCCTTTTTCGTTTTTTGCTCTTTTATAGCTAGTGCTCAAGTCTGGAATGTTGACAAATCACACTCGAGTGTAAGTTTTGAAATTACACACATGATGCTTTCTGATGTGAGTGGAAAGTTTAAAGTGTATGATGCAAAAATCACTTCTTCTAAAGAAGACTTATCTGACGCTGTTTTTGAATTCAGTGCAGATGTTGCCAGTATTGATACGGACAATGAAAGAAGAGACGGACACTTGCAAGCTGAAGAATACTTCAATGCTGCCGATCATCCAAAAATCACCTTTAAAAGTACGTCTTTTAAGAAAGTGTCGGGCGGAAAATATACAATGCTCGGTAACCTTACTATGAAAGGTAAAACGGCTCCTGTAACATTAGCGGTAACACTTAAAGGACCCGTTACTCATCCAAGAAATCAGAAACTAATGATTGGTTTGAAAGCAATTGGTGAATTGGATCGTACCACTTTTGGTATTGGTGATAGCCCAGCGGCTTCTTTAGGTCATGAAGTTCAGATAGTAGTAGCAGGTGAATTTGTGAAAGAATAATGACAAAATATTATTTTATAAGCCAGTGTCTTTTGACGCTGGCTTTTTTTGTTTAAAAGCTCAGAAACATAATGTAGTTTGGATTGGAATGCCTAGCCGAGATTTGGAAATCATACTTTCCTACTATTTCAAAGCCTATTTTTGAGTAAAAACCGATTGCTTTAGAATTTTCTATCCATGTAGCGAGCCATATGCCGGTTTGCTTTTCTTTTTGAGCGTAGTCTCTATTAAATGTAAAAAGCTCTAGCCCCAGCCTTTTGCCATGAAAATCTTTACTGAGGTATATTCTGTCTAAAGAAGCCGTGTTCGGCAATTTCAGATTGGCTGGTTTTTTATTAAGAATCAATTTAGAAAAGCCAGCAGGTTCATTATTGTGGTAAATAATGTGGTAGATGTTTTCTTGGTCTCGTAATTCTTTTTTAAGAGCGTCTTCTGTGTAATGTTTATTTATATAGAGGTCAATATCCTCTTTCTTGGCACTGCGACCATGCGTTTCTAGCCATGCGGTCTTTCCTATTTTTAGAATTTGAGAGGAATGCTCTTCTGTAGCTCTAATTATTAATGTCATAAAGCAGGTTGTTCTTAAATCAAGAGCCGATAATAAAACAAAAGACTTTATAAAAGAAAAAAGCAAATAGGTTTCCCCATTTGCTTCCAATAAAATATTGTTTAATTTCTAAACCACCGGTTTCCAACCTTTTTCATAAGACCTGCCCCAAAGCTGCATAGCTTCGGCATCATTTGGTTTTCCTGTAGTAGTGTCACATGTAAGTGTTTTGCCAGTTTTTTGAGCCATGTTTCCTAAATGGCAAAGCAAAGTACTTTTTACGGCCTCATCTATAGGTGAGTTAAGGGCTTCTCCTTTTTGGATGGCATCCACAAAGTTTTGCATATGGTAATTGTCCATTCCAGTAATACCTAAAGTATCTACAGAAGAGCTACTGTTTCGCTCGTTTTCAGACTTTATGATATTGTTGGCTTTGTCATAAATAATATAACCGCCTCTATCTACCACAGCTGTTCCGTTGGTGCCGTAAATCCAGGTTCCTCTTCCTCCCGGTCTGCCATGTACGTCCATACCGTTAGCACTTTTTCCTTCCCAGCTTAGCATTTTACCTTCTGCAAACTCAAAAGACACATTTTGAGTATCGTAAAATTCCCAATCGTCTTTCTGTGTAAATCTTCCACCTGCTGATGAAACTTTTGATGGCAAGTCTACACCAAGAGCATATCTAGCAATATCCATTTCGTGCAGACCATTGTTGCTTATTTCGCCCGTGCCCCAGTGCCAAAACCAATGCCAATTATAATGTACATAATTGTCTTTATATTCTTTTCTAGGTGCTGGCCCTTGCCATAAATCCCAGTTTAACTCACTTGGTACTGGTGCTATTTTTCCTGTGCCTATACTTCCACGGTTGTTTTCATACCATGCCTTGGCATAATATACATCGCCTATTATTCCTTCACGCAAATCACGAACAAGGCTTCTAGAAGTAGGTGCAGAGCGTTGTTGATTGCCAATTTGCAATGTTTTGCCCGTTTTGGCAACTACATCTTTTAGCCAATAACCCTCTTCTGGGTTATGACAGCAAGGTTTCTCTAAATAAACGTCTTTACCTGCCTGCATGGCTAAAATAGCCATAGGGGCATGCCAATGGTCAGGGGCAGCAATGGTTAACACGTCCAAATCTTTATTGTCTAAAACTTTTCTAAAGTCTTCGTATATTTTGGCATTGCCTAGAATGCTTTTATAGTCAGATTGAACCCTGGCAAAGGTTCTAGCGTCAGGGTCTATAAGACCAATCACATTAAGTGATTTACTTAAAGACTTTGCCATGTTTAAATGGGCTCTACCTCGTCCGTTTAGACCTGCAGTTGCCATGTTGAGCCTGTTGTTAGCACCTATAATACGGGCATAACTTTTGGCTGAAAAAGCTAAACCAGCTGCTCCCAGAGCAGATGTTTTAAGAAACTTTCTTCTAGAGTTAACGTTTGATTTCATTTTTAATAAGTAATTAGTATAACCTAGATTTTTATAAAGTTTAGGTTATGGTTGAATTTCATTTCAAAAATTAGGGATTGTATTTGACTATTGAAAATAAGCACATTCAAAAAATCCAAATCGGTAAAGAAAGAATCTGAAATCGCTTTAATATTATCATAGTAGATGTAACTCTGTATGGGAAAAAGCTTGGCGAGGTGCTAAATGGTTTTTGCTGAGCTATTATGATACGTACATCTTATACTTCTTATTTGTCGACAATTTAAAGGCCTAGCTATCAAAATATGCTCAAAATGCGTAGTATTGATGTTAGAAATTAAATAACCCTTATGAAGAAGAATATTTTTAGAGTTTCCTTGTTTGCATTTGCTGCCGTTTTGGTGTGGTCTTGCATGAAAGTCGCCAATAAACCAGGCGGTATTATTTCCAAAATTGCGGATAGCTCTAATGCACAGCTGACAGAGGATATAGAAGGTAGTACACCTATTACATTGGCAGAAGGTTTGAAAATAAACCTTTGGGCTACAGACTCGCTAGCACCGGACCCTATTGCTATGTCAATAGATGACCAAAATAGAATATATTTGACCAGAACCAATCGTCAAAAGAACTCTGAGTTTGATATTAGAGGGCATCGCGACTGGATGACAGAATCAATTTCTTTGCAGTCTGTGGAAGAGCGAAGGGCTTTTTTACGTAGGATTTTTGCTGCAGAAAACTCAGAAGAAAATGAATGGCTAAAAGATTTAAATGAAGATGGAGTTCATGACTGGCGTGACTTAACCGTGGAGAAAGATGAAATCTGGCGATTAGAAGACACCGACGGTGACGGAAGAGCGGATGTGTCTACTCAAGTGCTAAGAGACTTTCATGAAGAAATTACTGACGTGGCTGGTGCAGTTTTAATTAGAAGAAATGACGCTTTTATTGGAATTGGTCCTGATTTATGGAGAATAGAAGACACAAATAAAGATGGCTTTTATGACAAAAAAACGTCAATTGCCACTGGATTTAACATTCATATTGGCTTTGGTGGCCACGGAATGTCAGGTTTAATAGAAGGACCTGATGGAAAGATTTATTGGGGAATAGGTGACCCAGGATTAAGCTTTACAGACCAAGCCGGCAAAAAACATCATTATCCTAATCAAGGAGTGATAGTAAGGTGTAACCCTGATGGTTCAGACTTCGAGGTTTTTTCTCATGGTCACAGAAATACGCATGAATTTGTTTTTGATGCCTACGGTAATATCATAAGCTCAGATAATGACGGTGACCACCGTGGGGAGTCTGAAAGATTAGTACATATAGTAGAAGGAAGTGATTCTGGATGGCGTATTAACTGGCAGTTTGGTAAATATACCGATGACAAAAATAATGGCTACAAAGTATGGATGGACGAAGAAATGTACAAGCCACGATGGGATGGTCAGGCCGCGTACTTTTTACCACCAATCAGAAATTATCATAATGGTCCTACAGGAATGCAGTTTAACCCGGGGACAGCTTTGGGGTCAAATTGGCTTAATAAGTTTTTCTTAGTTGAGTTTACCGGAGCTCCTTCTAGAGCCCACATTTGGTCATTTGACTTAAAACCTAAAGGTGCCAGTTTTGACTTTAATTCTGAGGTTGATATGGTAGGTGGTGTTTTGGCTACTGGTATCCGATTTGGAACAGATGGAGCTCTTTATGCTGCGGACTGGATTAACGGTTGGGATACTAAGAATTACGGCCGCGTTTGGAAGATTGACACGAAAGAAACAGACCTTGCCACAGAACGAGCAGAAACGAAAAGGTTGATGACCCTAGATTATGCATGGCAAACGCCAGAGCAATTATATAAGTTACTTTTCAATCCAGACATGAGGATTCGTCAGAAAGCTCAGTTTGCTTTGGTTGATGCCAATCAAACGAAGACATTGCTGAAAGCCATTGCTCAAAAAGAAAATCAACTGGTTAGAGTGCATGGATTGTGGGGAATGGGTCAAATAGCAGCGAAGGATAAGAATGCAGCAAGTCAAATAGTAACTTATTTGAATGATGGTGATGGAGAGATAGTTGCTCAAACGGCCAAGGTAATTGGTGATGTGAAGTTTGAAGGTGCGGGTGAAAAACTAATCGGATTATTGAAATCTTCAAACCCTAGAGTTCAGTTTTATGCTGCTCAGGCTTTAGGTAGAACCATGGCAATAGCGGCGGCGGATGATTTAATTAAAATGATTGAGGTCAATAACGATGAAGATAATTACCTGAGACATGCTGCTGTTTTAGCATTAAGCAGAATAGGAAATAAAGCACCAGTTTATGCTATGCAAAAAAGCTCATCAAAGGCTGTTAGAACTGCTGGTGTTTTGGTGCTAAGAAAATGGCAAGACCCTAAAGTGGCGGAGTATCTTAATGACTCCGAAGAATATATAGTAGCCGAAGCGGCAAGAGCTATTAATGATGATTTCTCAGTAGAAGCTGCTTTACCAGCATTGGCAGAACTAATAAATAGACCAAATTTAACATCAGAGGTTATTCTTAGAAGAGCTATTAATGCTGCACTAAGAGTAGGTGGAGATAAACAACTAAATGATGTTTTAGCTTATGCTCAAAGTAGTACAGCTCCAAAGGCCATGAAAGCAGAAGCTTTAGCCGCTCTAGGAAACTGGGCAGAACCATCTGTTTTAGATAGAGTAGACGGAAGATACAGAGGCGAAGTAAAAAGAGATGGAGAGAAAATTAGAAACTTGGTTATTCCTAAAATGGCCAGCTTCCTAGATTCTAAAGATCCTGCGGTTTTAGGAGCAGCATCTCAATTATTGAGAGATTTAGGCATTAGAGGTTTTAATAATTCACTGGCTGATATTTATGACAAAATTTCTTCAAGTGATGTAAAATCGAGTATTTTGACATCATTGGCTGCATTGAAGTATCCTCAAATTAGCAGCATGGTTAATAAAGCATTAGCAGATAAAAGCAGAGCGGTCAGAACAACGGCTCTAGGTATGCTAAGTGAGGTTAACATCTCAATGGAGTTATTACCAGAAATGGTAAACAGTGTATTGGAAAAAGGAAGCCAAAGAGAGCAGCAGAAGCTAATTCAAAGTTTGGGTATGATGCCAGCAGAGAAGACGTCAGAGGTTTTGAGTAGTTTGATAGACAAGTTAAGTGCTAAAGAATTGCCAGCAGCCCTTACGCTAGATTTATCCGAAGCTGTAGGAGCAGGTGATTCACATGCCTTGAAAGAAAAATTGGCTGCGGCTATGCCTAAAGGTAATATTTTAGATGAATATGCAGGTGTGATGAATGGAGGTAACCGCTATCAAGGTGGAAGATATTTTAATAATAACTCTACGGGGCAGTGCATCAGATGTCATGTGGTGAATGGTCAAGGTGGCACCGTAGGACCAGATTTAAGCAGCATTGGTAAAACACTTACACGTGAGCAAATAGTAGAAGCACTGGTAGACCCAAGTGCAAGGTTATCCCCTGGTTACGGTACTATTTACTTAACCTTAAAAGATGGTCAAGAAGTTACAGGAATCTTAGCAGAAGAAAGAGCAGATGAGCTTATAATAACTACGGGTGATGCCGAACCGCTTGAAATTCCAATATCGAGAATAGCAAAGAGAGAAAATATGCCATCAGGTATGCCGCCTATGGGTAGCATCATGAGCAAAAGAGACATGAGAGACGTGGTAGAGTACTTAGCGAACTTGAAGAAATAAGAAAGGGCTCTTTAAAATGAAAATCCGCATTTCAGTAATTCTGAAATGCGGATTTTTTTGTATTAAAATGCTCGTGTCTAATCAATGAAATCTTAGTGCTATATTCAAAGAGCCAGAAAAGCACTCACTCAAAAATATACATCTCATTCACATTCTTTTTAACCCTAAAAAGCCGAATAACTCCAAAGATTAAAATAAAGGGAAAGAGGCTTATAAATGTCCAGCCAAGCCAACTGATTTCTGTAAAATAATCAAGTTTTAAAAAGGTGAGTCCCGTCACTAAAAAAACAAAAGATGTTCTGAAGTACGCGAGGAAAGTTCTTTCATTTGCTAAATGCGTTCTTTCAATAGCCAGTTTGTCACGGAGTATAAGTTCAGATTTTTCTTGCATGACGTGAATATAATAATTCACTTTTAAGATTTAGCTTTGAGTTATTGATAAACACCTGATTTTAATCAAAAATACGCTTTGCAGCCCTGTTGCATGGCTTTCTGCTATAAATTTGTGATGGTTACTAGGTCAAAAGACGTAAGACAAAAGAGAGAAGACTCTTGGGGGTGTAAGACGGTGGTCTATAAGATATAAGACGAAAGACATCGGACTTGTTGGATAAAGACATCAATCATGATACCCCCAGCATCTAGCATCAGGCATCATTCACCAGACATCCAACAACAAACATCAAACAAAAAAATCATGTCAGGACATCATCATCACGGACAAGCTCATGGACATCATCACGGTACGGAGAATATTTCAACTGCTTTTTGGTTGAATTTGTCTTTTACCATTATTGAAATCATAGGTGGTTTTTTTACAAATTCGGTTGCCATTCTTTCTGATGCTTTGCATGATTTGGGCGACAGCCTTTCATTGGGTCTTGCTTGGTATTTTCAGAAGAAGTCAAACAAAGGAAGTGATAAAACTTATACGTATGGTTATAAGCGTTTTTCATTAGTTGGGGCTTTGGTAAATTCCATTGTACTGGTGGTAGGTTCAGTTTTTATGCTGACAGAGGCTATTCCTCGTATTATGAACCCTGAAAGTTCTAATGCCAAAGGAATGATGCTGCTGGCTGTTTTGGGTATTGCGGTTAATGGTGCTGCGGTTTTTAAATTAAAGAAAGGGACTTCTTTAAATGAACGGGCGGTGATGCTTCACCTAATGGAAGATGTGCTTGGCTGGGTTGCTGTGCTAATCGGTGCAGTTTTGATGTATTTTTTCAAATGGAAAATAATTGACCCGCTTTTGTCAATTGGCATAACAGCTTATGTGCTTTTTAATGTTTACGGAAACCTGAAAAGCGTTTTTAGAGTGATTTTACAAGGCACACCAGAGAATTTTGAAGTGGAAGATATCAAAGCAAAGCTTAAGACTATTCAAGGTGTTTTAGATGTGCATGATTTACATGTTTGGTCTATGGATGGCGAGTTTAATGTCATGACTGTTCACGCAGTAGTTAAAGAGAAAGCTAACCGTGCCGCTATGAAAAAAGCAATCAGGCATGAGTTACAACACATGGATGTAGAACACGTAACTATAGAGATGGAATTTGAAAACGAAGACTGCGGCATGGAAAATTGCTGTGAAGCTTAACTCTTAAAACACTATTTTATAGGTACTCTGCGTTAGTTTGGCGAGAATTTTGTCTTTATTTCAAAAACAAATTATGACACATGAAAACGCTAATTACGGCTTTACTTCTTACGCTAATGTTTGGCTGCAAAGCTGACGAAGACCTCCCCAAGGGCACGCTAGACGGCAACCTTTATTTTCCTTCTGAAACAGAATGGGAAAAGGTAGATAAATCTCTTTTAGGTATTTCCGACCAAGAACTGGAGGCTTTAAAGGCTTTTTTAGAAATCAATAACACCAGAGCTTTCCTGATTTTAAAAGATGGTAAAATAGTGGTAGAGGAGTATTTTGGAAAGGAAATTTTGACCTCGAATGACTTTAGCCAAGAAAGTTTATGGTATTGGGCATCTGCTGGTAAAACTTTAGTTTCTTTTTCTGTAGGCTTGGCTCAGGAGCAAGGTTTACTGAATATTGAAGATAAAACCTCTAAATATCTAGGGGAACACTGGACGGCACTTCCATTAGAAAAAGAGAACCTTATTACTGTTAAAAATCAACTCAATATGACCTCCGGTTTAGATATTGACGTAGCAGATTCTCATTGTTTTGAACCAAACTGTTTGCAATATAAGGCCGATGCAGGCACCCGATGGGACTATCATAACGGTTCTTATACATCGCTACACAATGTGGTGAGTAGTGCCGTGGGAGAGAGTTTTGATTCTTTTTACCAGGAAAACCTTAGAGATAAAATAGGGATGACAGGCTTTTGGCAGTTTGTGGATAATGATAATGTCTACTTTTCTGATGCGAGGTCATTTGCAAGGTTTGGTTTGTTGATGTTAAATAATGGTGATTGGGATGGTGAAACTATCATGTCAGATAAAACCTATTTTAATGAAATGATTAATACCTCTCAAAACCTTAATGAGGCCTATGGTTACCTGTGGTGGTTAAATGGAAAGTCTAGCGGGATGGTGCCGAGTATTCAAACCGTTTTTCCTACAATGTTAAGCCCCACGGCTCCGGTAGATATGATAGCCGCTATGGGTTTAAATGGTCAGTTGTTAAACATAATACCTTCTGAAAACTTGGTGGTTTTAAGAATGGGAGATTCTCCAAGCGGGCAGATTGGACTTAATTTTCAAAACGACCTTTGGAGAGAGCTGAGTGAGATGCTCGATTAGGTATTATTTCTGAATCCGTATCTTTAAAAGGTATTTTCTAAATTTGGTTTAAAATCATTGAAATGACCTTTAAAGAAATAGTAGAAAGCCGGCGTTCTATCAGGAAATTTGATACGGAACATGTGTTTAAGCATGAAAGGGTGACCGAAGCACTTCGATTAGCGATACTTTCGCCTAACTCTTCAAACCTCCAGACTTGGGAGTTTTACAGAGTGAAATCGGCCGATAAACTTAAAGAACTTTCAGAAGCTTGTTTAAATCAGGGTGCGGCCAGAACGGCATCTGAGATGGTGGTTTTTGTGAGTAGGCAAGACCTATGGGAAAAGCGAGCCAACTGGAACGCTCAGCAGATTAAAAACAAGGTAGGGGATAGGCAGGAGCTCAGCAAGCGAGAGAAAAGAGGTATTCATTATTATGAAACTATGATGAAGCTCTTTTATGATAATTCGCTATGGCCGCTAAATTCTATTTTCAGACGTTTGGTTTTGCTCTGGAGAGTGCTAAACGGTAAGCCAATGATGCGTTTCACGAGAAAGCAGGATAGTAAAGTAGTTTCTAATAAATCTGTGGCAATAGCCGCCCAAACATTCATGCTAGCCATGAAAGACCAGGGATATGACACATGCCCTATGGAAGGCTTTGATTCGGCTTGGGTTAGAAAGGCTCTTGATTTACCAAAGTCTGCCGACGTAAGTATTATAGTAGCCTGCGGCAAAGGCCTGCCAGAGGGAATTACTAACGAACGCTTACGATTACCTTATGGAGAGGTTGTTTTTGAGGTTTGAAATAATGATAAAAGCTCCATTTAATTTAATAAATGGAGCTATAGTCGGAAATTATTAAGCGACCTTTAGGAATTTATTTTACTGTTCCTGGTTTTCTTTTATTAGCTCCTTCAATGGAAGATAAGTCGTCTCCTAAGTCGGCCCTCGCTTCCTCTGCTAAAATCATTAACCTTTCTATTACCTCAGGAAAGTCTTCCTTTAAATCATAAGTCTCACCTGGGTCTGTATTTAGGTTGAACAACTGCATTTCGTATGGATGGTTCCTTTTAGGGGCACCCATAAAGCCGTCCTTACCAAACTTGGTGTTTTCATAAGTTAAGCCTGGATGAGGCAATATTAGTTTCCAATTTCCTTCCCTAACTGCTTCCAAATTATTCTTACCATAATAATAGTAGAACTGCTTTCTTGGATTAAGAGAAGTATCCTCGGTTAAGGCAGAAAGCAAATTAATTCCATCAATTTTTTTCTCGGGAAGCTGAGCTCCGACGGCACTTGCTAAAGTTGGAAAAAGGTCAATAGTGCTACTTAGTTTATTGAATACAGCTCCACCTTCAATCATTTTAGGCCATCTGATTAAACAAGGCACTCTCATACCACCTTCAAAACTAACTTGCTTTCCTTCTCTGAAACCGCCAGCTGAACCAGCATGGTTTCCAAAAGTTAGCCATGGACCATTATCACTAGTGAAAATAACTATAGTGTTTTCGTCCAAACCATTTTCTTTTAAACTATTCATTATTTGTCCTACAGACTCATCAATTTCCATCATTAAATCACCAAATAGCCCTTGGTTACTTTTACCTTCAAATTCGGTTGGTACAGCTATAGGAACATGCGGCATATTATGAGCTAAGTAAATAAAGAAAGGGTTTTCTTTATTTGCCTTGATATAATCGATAGTACCATTTGTATAGGTTGAGACTAGTTCAGCTTGATCTTCTAAGGTTTTCATCTCTTTCACTTTTTCTTTTCCGTCTAAGAGATATAATGGCGGCATTTTAGACCTCCAATGACTGGTATCTGTAGCCACTTTTCCATCAAAGCCAACGGGCCACATGTCATTTGAGTATGGCAAACCTAAATACTTGTCGAAACCATTATTTAAAGGTGAAAACTCATCGTTATCACCTAAATGCCATTTACCAAACATTGCGGTATTATAGCCTACACTCTTAAACATTTCGGCAATAGTGGTTTCTTCTTGATTTAGACCAATTGGCGAATTAGGAAATAGTGCCCCTGTAATTCCAACTCTATTTGGATAACAGCCTGTTAAAAGAGCGGCTCTAGAAGCTGAACAAACGGCCTGAGCGGCTAGAAAATTTGTCAACCGCACACCTTCAGTTCCTAATCTGTCAATATTGGGGGTACTAAATCCAGTAGCACCATAGCTTGATAAATCTCCATAGCCCATATCATCCATAAAGATGAGAATGACATTCGGTTTCGAGTTCTTTGTTTTCTCGGTTGTACAAGATTGAAAAATGCAAAGAGCGAATAAAGCAATTAATATATTTTTCATTATTTTTTCTTAATATCCGTCGTTTTGAACCATTTTTTCATTAGAATCTATCTCTCTCTGCGGTATTGGAAACCTTTGCATATGGTCTTTAGCGGGTTTACCTCTTTCTACAGCACTTGAAATGAAGGTTCCATATCTTATTTGGTCTTCTCTACTTTTACCTTCAAAGAAGAATTCCATGGCTCTTTCCTTGATAAGTGCTTGTCTGAAGCTTTCTGTATCTAAGGAAGCCATTTCTAATGACCCAATACCCGATCTGTTTCTAACTTGATTTAATATGTCGACAGATTCTTGATTGATGCCGTTTAGCTCGTTCAAAGCTTCTGCTCTAGCCAAAAGTATGTCTGCATATCTTAATTCTGGAATATCTATACCATTCTGAGCACTTGCTTGGTCAGGGTCTAACTCATATTTATAGGGGAAGGATTTATTATTACCATAGCCATATATGGTTTGGCCAGATACATTGACATATTCTGTAATAAATAACTCCTTTCTTTTATCATTTTCCTCAAAGGAATCTATAAAGGCGTCATAGAAGTAAGTATTAGCCGCGTAAATAGTTTGACCAGGGAGGCTAGGGTAGTCTGTTGGAAGGGTTAAAGCAGTGGTTTGGTTCCCTGCCACATTTACCACCGAAGGGTGTACCATAATCATTTCTTTATTTCCTTCATTGGTTATTTGGAATAGACCTTTATAGTCAGGGAACAATTCATATTGATTTAAGTCTATGACACTTTTGGCAGTTTCAGCTGCCCGAGTCCATTCTTTTTGGTTTAAATACCATTTAACCAGTGTACCAAGTGCCGAACCCTTCGTAGCTCTTCCGTACTCACTTTGAACTAGCGGCAGGTCGTTTGCTGCTTCCGTCAGGTTAGTTTCCACAAAGTTCTGGAATTCCTCTTCACTAGCCTTGGCTTTAATTATATCAGGGTCAGTTGATGAGGCGAATAATGGGCCAGGACCAAAAAGTTTGTAAATTCGACTATAGCTGAAGGCTCTAATGAATTTGGCTTCAGCGGTTCTTGTTTTTATAAACTCAGCGGAAGCCGTTACGTTTTGAATGTTGTCCAAAACTAGGTTTGCATCCCTAATAGCACTGTACTTCCTATTCCATTCTGAGTTTAAGGCTGAATTATTTGCATCCCAAGTGAAGTTAGAAAGAGGTGCAAGCCATGCATTGACACTACCGCCTAAACCCCAGCATTCTCCAGTAGTAAAGCCAGATAGCGTTAAAGATTCAAAGGCGTCGTTTCCGCGGGACGAAAGAGCATTGGCGTAGGCTGAGTTTAAAACTTTGTCTACTCCACCTGAGGTGGAAAGTATAATTGAAGGATCTAATTCAGAATAAACTTCTTCCTCCAAAATATCTTCACAAGAATTTAATGATGTTAAACTGAGGGCACATAAGGCCGTCAATATTATTATTTTTCTCATAATATTATTACTTAATGTTTTGAGTTAAATTAAAAACCAATGTTAGCCCCTAACTGAATAGATTTGGCTACTGGGTAGGCGTTGTAGTCAATTTTCATATTGTTACGCCCAAATGCCGAAGCTTCAGGATCCCAACCTAGATAGTTGGTGAAAGTCAGGAGGTTTTGCCCTGTGAGACTAAGGTTTATACTAGAAAATTTTCCGTTAGGTTTGATTGGAACACTGTAGTTCAGTTGCAAGGTTTTTAATCTCAAATAAGAGGCGTCTTGAACAGTTAAGGAGTTAACCATTCCTCCTCCATAAGATGTTGGCAACACTCCTGAAGGCCATTTAGCATCTAAATTTTCAGGGATCCATCTATCTAGGTATATTTCGGCTATTCTGTTTCTTCTAAAGTTTATAGGGTACATGGCCTCTATTACGTTCACGTTTACTAGTGACTGCTTAAATGCTCCGTAAAAGAAAATGTCAAGGCTTAGGTTTTTATAAGCTAAGTTATTCCTCAGACCAAGTGTTAGTTTCGGAAATGGGTTACCTAATATTTTTTGATCTTCAGGGTTAATTTTACCATCATTATTTAAATCAGTAAAAATAGGATACCCTGGTTTAGAGTTAGGCTGTGCCGAATTGTCAATTTGCTCCTGATTTTGGAAAATTCCAGTTAATTCGTACCCATAATATGAGCTTACTGGAGAGCCTGGCTCAATGATTCCAGTATTTCCAACATACTCAATGTTACCAACTCTAATGCTTGATAAATCACCCAGAGAAGTCACCTCGTTTTTAATAGAGGAAATATTGAAGGATGATATCCATTTAAAATCATCGTTATTAATGTTGGTAGAATTTATCATAAATTCAATACCACTATTTCGCATTGCACCTACATTACTAAGAATAGTAGAATATCCAGATGAATTTGGAAGAGGAAGGTTGAGTAATAAGTCTTTAGTGTCTTTTATGAAGAAGTCTAAAGAACCGTTAATTCTACTATTTAGCATGGCGAAATCTAAACCTGCATTATATTGCTCAGCAACTTCCCATTTTAAATCAGGATTCGCAATCCTGGAAGGGGCAATGGCACTTGAAGTTGAATTGTTTAAAACTGCAGCGGTAGCAGGGATTAGGGTAGAAATGGAGTTATAGTTACCTACATCTTGGTTACCTGTTTGCCCCCAACTTAAACGGAGTTTTAAATCATCAAAAGTGCTTCTAAGTATGTTGTCTTCGCTCATTCTCCAAGCAAATGCGAATGAAGGGAAATAACCGTATTTGTTATTTGTACCAAACTTAGATGAACCATCTGCTCTTATAGAAGCTGTGAAGAGATATTTCCCATTTATGTTATAGTTAACTCTACTTAAATAAGATAGCAAGGTGCTTTCAATAGTATTACTTGAGAGGTTGTCATTGTTGGTGTCACCAAAGTTCAGGTTATTGGTAGATAAATTATCAGACGGAAATCCCTGGATTTCTCCAGAAAAAGAACGTGTTAAGAAGTTTTGATAAGTAACCCCAGCAAGTACATTTAAGGTGTTCTTATTGAATTGTTTATTATAATTCATGGTGTACTCTCCTAAGTAATTAGACAAGTCAAGCGTAGAGATGTTGGCTATACCATTTGCTGAGCTTCCAAAAATGGTTTTCGTATTGTTATAAATATCTCTACGAACATTTGTAACATCATTTCCGAGGTTAAGTTTAGCACTTAGAGAATTATTGATTTTATAATCCAGAACTAAATTCCCGAAAGTTCTACTTGACTTAGTATCAATGTCTATACCTTCCAAAAGAGATACTGGATTATTGACAGTAATATTAGCAGAGCGAGTTAAATTACCATCTGCATCGTAGATAGCTTCTGTTGGGTCATATGCTAGAGCCGAGTTGATTGGTCCACTTCTTTCGTTATTATGAATACCATCAGAGTTTGATTGGTCTTTAATAGTGGTGGTGTTAAGGTTAAGTGATACACTGAATTTATCCGTAATCTCTTGATTTAAGTTCAACCTTGTTCCAAATCTACCCATTCCGGAATTCTTCACGGTACCCACCTGGTTAAAGTAATTCATAGAAACATAGTAACCTGTTTTCCCAGATTTTCCCGAAATGGAAACATTGTGACTGTTAATTGCAGCTGGCCTAAAAATTTGACTTTGCCAATCTGTCCCAGCACCTATTTTACTTATTTCATCTGCCGTAAATGCAGGCACGCCATTTATTTCTTGCGAAAGGCTATTGGTTACATCAATGTATTCCTGAGTATTAAGAACATCCATTCCTTTAGGTTGCAGTTGAATACCCGTAGTCATATCATAGCCGACTTTTGGTTTACCGCTCTTACCCTTTTTGGTCGTTATTAAGACCACGCCATTTGCACCACGTGCACCATAAATAGCTGTGGAAGATGCATCCTTTAAAATCTCTATAGATTCAATGTCATTAGGGTTTAAAGCATTAAGTGGGTTCTTTGGGTTAAGATTTCCGCTTACACCGGCGGTAATTCCAGTTCCTGTAGAACCTAATGTGGTGGAGTTATCAATAGGAAATCCATCAATGACATAAAGAGGCTCATTACTAGCATTAATAGAGGTAGCCCCTCTAATTCTAATAGACATTCCACCTCCTGGTTCTCCGCTTGTTTGAGAAACCTGAACACCAGAAACCCTACCTTGAATAATTTGGTCAGGAGAAGAATTTGCCCCTTTGTTTGCGTCTTCTGGTTTGAGGGAAGAAACAGCACCAGTAACATCACTTTTTTTAACGGTGGCGTATCCTACTACTATTACTTCGTCTAAAAGGCTAGTTTCCTCTTTTAGAATAATATTTAGTACGATATTACTTCCTACTTCGATTTCTTGCTTAATGTAACCAATAAAGCTAACCACCAGTACATCTCCATCTTCTACATTACTCAGGCTGTAGTCTCCATTAATGTCTGTGGATACACCATTGGTAGTTCCTTTGATAACCACCGTGGCTCCAATGACAGGTTCTCCAGATTCGTCTTTTATATTCCCTTTTAGGTTTTTAGCCATGGTTATAAGAAGGTCAATTTGCTCAAAGCGACTTTTTAATTTGAGCTTACTGGTATTCTTTCGAATAGGTTTTAAAACCACTTTCTTTCCTGATATGATATAGGTGATATCCAAGGGAACAAAGAGCTTATTAAAAACAGTTTGAAGTTCTGTGTTTTCAAGGTGTAAAGTTACTTTTCTATTGGAGTTTATAAGTCCTGAACTGTAAATGAAATTTACAATGGACTTATTTTCAATCTGTTTAAGTACGTTTTCAATAGGTTCTTGAACAGCGTTGATACTTACTTTTTGTTCAAGGATATCCTGAGTATATCCGTCATTTGCAAAGGACATACTGAAAAAAACTGCTGAAAGAATAAGCTGGCTTATTGTTATTCGCATTAATTTTTCAAATAATCTACGCGGTCGTAGTATTTTATTCATAATTTTAAATGTTTATGTTAAGATATTTTTAGCAAAAACCTCCGTTTCACTCTGAAAGGCCAATTTCTAGTTACGGAGAGTAAAATTTTGGGGTATTTAATACCCCAAAATTTACTATGAGGAGTTATTCATCATAATTATTTTGGTTAGGGTTGACAGCCGTTTGACTTTATGGTTATTATTTCATGTGATACTTCGTATTCGGCATTTAAAGCAAAACAAATGAGTCTAATCTTCTCTAATAGAGGCTCATCAGTAAGAAGTGCTGTAAGTTTACAGTTTTGTAGCTCTTGTTTGTTATAGTTTATCTCAACACTATATACGTCCTTTAATTTTTCAAGCACTTCTATTGCCGGGGTCTTTTCAAAATTAAACTTGACGGATTGAATAGCCACATCTGACTTTTTAGGAATTATAGAAGTGGGAACTGATAATTTATAATCCTTGCGTTTAAACGAAAGACTTTCATTAGGCATAAGGATTAGTCCTTCCAGTTTTTTAATTTTCATCTTTTTCGCCTTGTTTTTATCTTTTTGCGTAAAAACTTCAACCTGACCAGTTTTGACGATAACATGAGTTTCCTCACTTTCTGGAGCCGCTTTAATGGTAAAACTAGTGCCCAAAACTTTTGTTATGATTTCGTTTGCAAAAACATAAAAAGGCTTTTCCTTATCTTTTGTAATTTCAAAGAATGCCTCACCAGACAAAATAACTTCTCTGTTGATGGTATTAAACTTTTTAGGAGAGTAGCTTATTTTGCTATCTGGCTGCAGTAAGATGGAGCTTTCATCTGGTAAACTAACTAAAATGGGACTGTCAGTAAGGTTTATTTTTTCATAAATCTCTCCGGTTTCTTTTTGCGAACTTTGGATGAGTTTATTATATGAAACCTTATTGTTCTTAAAGTCATACTTCTTCATAATAAAAATAGAAGCTATAAAAAGAGAGGCGGCGGCAGCTAAAAAAAGTATAGCTTTTAGACTCCAAGGTTTTGGTTCAATAATTTTTATAGTTTCATTTTCATCGGTGTTATTAATGGTATCTAAAAGCTTGGAAAATGCAACGTCCGCTTCTGTTTGGATTTGAGGCTGTGAAGACTCCCATTCGTCTAAGTATTGAAAGTAGACTTCTTGGTTTGCGGTATCATGAAGCCATTCTTCAATAAGCTTGTTTTGAAGAGAGGAGGTTTTCCCGTCAAAGAAGTCGAAGAAAATATTTTTTGTAAGTGATGAATTCATTTGCTTTTCTCTATAGGACAAGTTTTTGTTTTTAAACCCCACATTGATATAATCAATTATGGGTTATGCGGTCCATTCGGTTTTTAGTTGTTCTTTTAGTTTGGATAGTGCTCTACTTATAAGTCTTTCTACTGCACTGACAGTTATATCAAGTTCCTTTGCTATTTCTGAGTATTTTTTTCCTTCTAACCTGTGGAGTTGAAATGCTTTTCTTGATTGTTTTGGTAGTTTTTGAATAACTCTATCAATTTTTGTTGTGAGTTCTTGAAGCTGTAATATTTCATCCGGTTTCAATAAAGAGCTCTTTGTATTAGAAATGGGGATATTCTCGAGAGAGTCTGGTTCTCTGGCGGTTTTGTTAAGCTCGTGTTTGATATAATTATAAGCTCTATTTCTTACTGAAGTATATAAATATGAGCGGTATGAGGTTTTTATATCAAGGTAAATGTTTTTCTGCCAGAACTGAGCAAAAACTTCAGAGACAATGTCTTCCGCCACTTGCTTGGCATATACAAACCTAATTGCTTGGTTACAGAGATTTTGGTAATACTTACGAAACAAAAGTTCAAAGCCTTTGGCAGGAGACTTTATGAATTCTTGTTGAATAAGATATTCGTCAGAAATTAATTTTACAGCATTACTACCCTCCTCAAATAGAGAAATCTTTTGACTTCCTTCGATTTCTCTTTGATTAGATTTTTTTTGCTCGTTAGGTAACATGTAATATGTTTTTGTACTTAAGTAAGACAAAATTAAACTATTCTACCCCACACTGCTTTCTGTTTTTTTTGAGAAAAAGTTTTCAGCTCACCTTTTAGTTTGTTTATACTATCAAATATTAGTTGAGCGAGCTAGGATGTAGTTGTGAACTATATAGCTCTTGCTCAAACAAATAGGTGTCGTACTTTGAAAACTCGGAAAATGGGTATAAGAAATTTGGATTTGGACAGACATGAATTTCTTAAAATGAATAAAAGTACTACGGAGTGAAAATCAAAAATGAAGCAAGTTTACACTCTTCTTGATTCTGACGAAGGCATTGTCATGTACCAATAATGAGATTAGCTGATCTTTCCTCCAAGCTAAAAAAGTACATCATGAATATCAGGATGCTTATCAAAATAGCTTTTCGCGAAAGGACAAAGCGGCATTATTTTGACATTTTCCTTTCTGGCAAAAGCTACACCTTCTTTAACTAGTTCTTTGCCAATTCCTCTGCCATTAAATCCTTCATTTACGCCAGTATGGTCTATGATGAATTTTGCTGTTCCAGCCCAAGTGTAGGTCATTTCGCCGGCCTCTATTCCATGCAGGTATGCTTTAAATACACCTTTACTTTCGCTACTGGCAGTTTGTATAATTTCTAAATCCTTATTCATTGACTATACTTAAGGCACCAGATGGGCATTTGGCTACTTGAGCTATGATTTCTTTGCCAGAAGCATTTTCGGGTGTAATCCAAGGTCTCGCTTTTGGATTATAAACTTGAGGCAATGTTTTAACACAAACTCCTGCGTGAATGCATTTGTCTGCTTGCCAGAGTATAGTAACTTCTCCGTTAGAATATGTTTTGTTTTTCATGGTTTGAATATTTTAAAATGAAATTACAATATTCTACCTAGATTATTTAATAAAACATCAGGGGTTTAAACCTTACTTCACAAAACAATCAATCTCCAATTTGGCTGTATCGCTGATAAGGAAGTTACCCATACTGTCACCAATTTTATAGGCTTCTCTGCTTACCTCTAGTTCACCATTAAAGTGGTTGTCTGTATATGTGAAATTGATTATTTCTTCTTTTGTGATGCCATGCATGCTCAGTTTTCCTTTGGCTTCATAGCCTTCTGGTGTTTTGAAAATGTCATTTGACACAAAACATATTTTGGGGTAGTTTTCTACATCAAAGAATCCTGCTTCTGTTAGGGTTTTATCTCTGCTTTTGTTTTTGGTACTTACCGTAGCGGCATTTACACAAACGTTAAAACTAGCATTTTCTAAATTGGCTTCGTCAAATTTTATGGTTCCGCTCATGTCTGAAAATGTTCCTTTTACGGAGCTAATTTTCATATTACCAATCTTAAATTTGACCAGTGACTTTGTTTTGTCAATGCTTTGGGCTTGAAGATTAAGAGATAATGCAGCAGTAAATATTATTAGTAGTAGCTTTTTCATATAGAATACTTATTGAATGATATTTTGAATTGATATAGGTTAAACGTTTCTAAGCCTTTTAACATTCAAATTGCATCTAATTTTTGCAAGATTACTTTGGAATGATTTCGAATAACCTTCACATTCCAAAGTGCCATCTACTATTTCGATTGCAGCCTGGTTCAAGTCTTTTGATATACTTATTCCACAAGCTAATCTGAAATTGTTGACTAATTGACTAAATATTTTTCCAATGTTGTCTTATCGGTGAATTTCAGGATGCTTGTTTTTTGAATTGTGAAATACCAAATAAGGCCAGAGAAATGATTTTCAGGGCTTCTACACCTACATAGTAAAAGTGAAGGTTTGATGGAGGTACTACTTGGTTTAGAATGTGCATTTCTGCTCTAGCATCTAATGCAGGCAGTAACCATATAGTCTGAATTATTAAGGCAATGAGCGGGATGTAGAAGCTAATCTTGTTAAAACTTAATAGGGCCCTGGAGTTTATGAATGTGGATATAAGAATTGCTATGGCAAACACCCATTCTACTTTATTTAAGGCATTAAAAACTAATCTACCTATTCCTAAACCTAGCGAAAGTGTAATGCCGGGAGCTTGGAATTTTAGCCATGCTTCTAGAAAGCTAATAGAGCATACAAAACCAATCCAGAGGAAAACAGAAATAACAATAATAGGATTTTTGACAGTACTCATAATACCTTGTATTGAGGATTGTTCCTGAAATATTCAATTTTAGAATGAAACATTTCGGCCATTCTTTGGCCTTGCTTCTTAGCTTTTACGGCCTTTTTGCCGGTATAAAGCTCATCTACTGTTTCATAGAAGAGTTTTAACCATTGGTCAAAATGTGATTTGTCAACAGGTAACTGAGCATGAGGAACAAAAGGGCTTCCGTGGTAAGTATGCTCTTCTAATAAAACAGTTTGCCAGAAGCGGTACATTTTGTCAAGATGTTCTGGCCATCTATCTTTTATCCGCTCATTGAAAATAGGCCCTAGCGTACTATCTTCCCTTACTTTCTGATAGAAGCCGTCTACCAAAATTTTGATGTCCTCAATATTTGAGATTTCTCTCTTAGTAGTGTCCATATTTAATTTTGGATGGTTTTATCCAGTATTATTTTTCCCACTTTATTTCGTTTTTTATTTCTTCGCCAGTGGCCAGTTCCTTGATGTTATGAATTGTCGTTATTGCAATTTGGTCAAGAGCCTCTTTGGTGAAAAAGCCTTGGTGGGAAGTTATCAAAACATTAGGAAAGCTAATAAGACGTTGAATTTGTTCGTCTTGAATAACACTTTCAGACAAATCTTTAAAGAAAAGCTTATCTTCTTGCTCGTACACGTCTATTCCTAGATAGCCCAATTTCTTGCTTTTCAAGGCCTCAATGGCCGCTGCCGTATCAATCACTCCACCACGACTGGTGTTAATTAACATGGCACCTTCTTTTATTATTGAAAATGCTTTCTCGTCAAAAAGGTGAAAAGTCTTTGGCGTAAGCGGGCAGTGAAGAGAAATAATATCCGATTGTTTAAGAATGTTATCCATGCTTTCAAACTGAACTCCCGCCTTTTTGAGGTTGTCAGATTCTACCATGTCAAAAGCCAGTACTTTACAGCCAAAACCCAACATTATTTTACAGAATATAGCTCCTATTTCTCCCGTGCCAATCACCCCTATGGTCTTATTATAAAGGTCAAAACCTGTTAAGTTTTGAAGCGAAAAGTTTCCTTCTCTTACTCTGTTGTATGCTTTATGAGTTTTCCTGTTTAGGGTTAAAATGAGGGCTACGGCATGCTCCGCTATGGCGTGAGGAGAATAAGCCGGCACGTTCACTACTTTGATGTTATGGGCGGCGGCTGTCTCTAAATCTACATTATTATAACCTGTACATCGCATTGCTATGGCCTTTACGCCATTTTCAGCAAGTGCCTCTATGGTTTGCTTATCTAGTTTGTCATTAACAAAAGCACAAACTACATCATAACCTTTGCTAAGGGAGACTGTGGCGGTATTTAAGGCCGCTTCAAAATAATTGATCTCAAAGTTTTCCTTAAATTTTTCTAAATATTCTTTGTCGTAAGACTGTGTACTAAAAACTGCTATTTTCATGGATTGCGTTTATCGGATTACAATACACGAATTTACCAATTTCGATTTTTAACAGCTCAAGAATAGTCTATAAACTATAGCGAATATGACCAAAGTCATTTAAGAGCCAGGTTCATTTCGATAAATCTCAGATTTTACCTTTTGAATTTGATTATAGAGCCAAAAACTATATTGCCCTGCCCAAAGAAGAAGTCTTGGCTAGCCTTATCGGCAGAAGACTGCGTAGTGGTAATGTCTGGCATGTTAATATAACCGCCTTTTAACTCAGATTGTATAAAGAAACCATCAAAGAAAGTTATGTTTAAGCCTACCGTTCCATCCAGTCCGAAGCCGGAAAGGTGAAACTCGTCATTTCTTTCTCTGTTAAGTAAAGTAGTGTTGGTTCTTGGGTATAAAACACCTACACCAGCTCCTAAAACAGCGTTTACGGTTACTTTGTTAAAATCTAGTAATTCTTGTGAACGCCTCAAAGCTACGTTTATATAATTTAGGCCATCTGTGTGTTCAAACTTGAGAAAGTCCTCCGTGAGTTTAATATCCTCATTATCATAAGAGCCATCATAGTAAGTGCCAGAGTTGGCAATGTCACCAGTAATTTTCACGTTTTGGTCGGCTTGCATAACATATTTCATGTGGTCTACGCCAAACGAAATATGCCAGTTCTTTTTAATGAAATACCCTATTCTGAAATTATACTGCGGAATAGTGATGTTTTTTGGGTTAATATATTGATCTACACTAAATGGTGTTTGTCTGTCTTTGGCAATCACATCTTTTAACAAGAAGTTATAATCAACTCCCGAAAAGGTAATGTCAGACTTTGAAAAAGCACCTGCGTTCCAACCGCCATAAAAATAAAACCTATGGAACTCTTCTTTCTGGTCACTATAGTGAGGACTTTGGGCAATACTCTTAAAAGAAAACATACTTAAAAGAGTTAAAATGATAGTGAATCTCATTAATTTTTCTGCGACGACCTCTTTAGAAGGTTATAAATATTTAAGTACTACAAAAAAAATGAGATGCTAGTTTCAAATTGTACTATAATTATAAATCGGTCAATTAGCGAATATGAGATTTTTCTAAAATATGGATCTAAAAAATATGCAGTAAACCCTTGATATAGAAGGAGTTTTCTGTTGGTTGATTGTAGTTGTAAAAGGAGAGACTCTATAAAAAAAACAAAAATATATTAGTGAAGCTCATTATTTAGGCTGTATTTAAAATGCTTAAAATATTTCCTATTTCAATTCACTAATTCGCACTTTCTTGGTTTTTAGTTTTGTATTATTTAGAGAAGCTATAAGTTTATGAGCTTTGGCCGTAGGCACTGCCACAAAAGCACAATCTTGTTTTAATTCAATATTGCCTAGTTCATCTCTTTCAAGTTTTCCTTGTTTGAAAAATAGTCCGGCTATGTCGCCTTTAGAGATTTTATCTTTTCTACCACCAGACACAAAAAGCGTAGTCCATTCTTCTTGATCTATTTCTTGCTCGATGCTCTCCAATTTCAGTTCTTTTATGCCCTGAATAAACTGTGGTAGGCTTTCGTCTTTTCCTCTTAAAACATAGGCTGTCCCTTCACTTTGCATACGTGCGGTTCTTCCGTTTCGGTGTGTAAATTCATCTTCTCTTGGCGGAAGCTGGTAATGAATAATATAATCCAAAGCTGGTACATCTATTCCCCTAGCAGCTAAGTCTGTAGCGACTAAGATTTTACTTGACCCATTTCTAAATTTTATCAAGGCCCTTTCACGGTCTATCTGTTCCATTCCACCAAAAAAGCATTCATGGTTAATACGTTTTCTTTCCAGAAAGGTGCTCACACTTCCAATGGTGTCTTTTAGGTTACAAAATATAATACCATTTGCATTTCCTACATGAGCTATAAGATTGGCAAGGGCTTCCAGTTTATTTTTAGTAGGTGAGTTTACCAATTGAAGCTTTAGCTTACTCTGTACTTCATCTAAAAAGTTAATTTCCTTAGGCTCTTGTAGTTTTAAAAAGGCCGGTATTTGTGCTTTTTGGGTAGCGGAGGTTAATATTTTTTTGTCTAAAAAAGGTAGAGCTTCCACAATCTCCATCATCTCTTTTTCAAAACCGGTTTCCAGCGATTTGTCAAACTCGTCTAAGACTAGCGTTTTGATAAATTCGGTAGAAATATTCTCTCGTCTGATATGGTCGGCTACTCGGCCTGGCGTACCTATTAATATGGCAGGCGTGTGCTTTAACTCCATTTTATCTTTTGAGCCTGAGCGTCCACCATAAACGGCGTTGATTTTATAACCACTACCCATTTCTCTAGTTACTTGCTCTATTTGAATAGCAAGTTCTCTTGAGGGTACTAAAATTAGAGCTTGAATTTCTTCAGATTCTGGGTCTAGGTTAGCAATTAAGGGCAGCAAAAAAGCCAAAGTTTTACCAGAACCAGTAGGAGATAGCAGCACCACTTCATTATGGCTTTTAATAGCCTTTTGGGTTTCAATCTGCATTTCATTAAGCTTTTCAATGCCTAATTTGTCAATGATTTCTTGCTGCTCTTTTTTCATGCTACAAAGCTATCCATTTTTGGTAGTCTTACCAGCTTATTTTTCTGATGTAATGACAAGGCTTTATGTAATAGAATTCGGTTTTTGGCTGAATATCCCAGTTTTTCTTTTGAAACATTAACAATTATAAAAGCCCAAAGGGGGTAGACTATCTTTCTTATTGCCTACTTTGTAAACTTCATAACAAACTAAAGAACAAGAATGAGAGGAGAAGGAGTGAAATTTAACATCCGAAGTAAGCCCGAATTTTTCAGAGAAGTAGTAAAAAGAGTCAACTCTCACTTTAAAACCAATAATATTTCTAAGCATGGAAATGCGGGTATGGTTTTTAAAACCATCTTTATGTGTGGCCTGTACTTTATCCCTTATGGCTTTATATTAAGTGGTATGGTGCCTTCAATGGCTGCTAATATGGGGCTTTGGGCTTTGATGGGTTTTGGAATGTCGGGCATAGGATTGGCGGTGATGCATGATGCTAACCATGGTTCGTATTCTAAAAATAAAAATGTCAATAGTTTTGTTGGGCTTATTATAAATTTTGTGGGTGGATATCACGTAAACTGGAAAATTCAGCATAATGTGCTTCATCATACTTTTACAAATATTCAAGGTTTTGATGATGATATCTCAAAAAACAATTCCTTAAGGCTGTCGCCGCACCAAAAACACCTTGATTTCCATAAGTTTCAGATTTTCTATGCTCCATTCTTATATAGTTTACTATCGCTTTACTGGTTCTTGGGAAAAGATATAGAGCAAACCATCAAATACGGCAAAGAGAATTTAGTACAAGAGCAAGGGATTTCAGTAAGAAGAGCGGCTTTAGAGATATTTTTTGCAAAATCCCTTTATCTTATAATTTTCATTGTGTTGCCAATAGCCCTATCAAGTATAGTATGGTGGCAAACGTTATTAGGATTTTTACTAATGCATGCCATTTGTGGTCAAGTGTTAGCTTTGATTTTTCAATGTGCACATGTGTTGGAAGAAACAGATTTCTTTATTCCGGATGATTCAGGAAACTTGGAAAACAGTTTTGCTATTCATCAAATGCGAACCACAGCCAATTTTGCCAATGGAAGTACGCTCTTCTCATGGTTTATTGGCGGACTGAATTATCAAATAGAACATCATTTGTTTCCTAACATTTGCCATGTCCACTACAAAGACATTTCAAAAATTGTGAAAGCTACCGCATTAGAATATGATGTACCTTATAATCACCACAAAACGTTTTATGGAGCGTTGAAGAGTCATTTTACGGTATTGAATAGGCTTGGCGTGGGGGCTGTTTAGGTTATTTTTCAATGGTGCTTTTGAATGATTTTTTTTTAGTTTGGCTTCGTGCTAGTTTTTTTTTTAGCAAAGCCTTATTTTTAAGTTCAAAAGCACTGTTCACTATACTTTAGGAGTCCATTTATGGTGCTAAAATCTACATCTCAAAATGAAAAATAGCACATTAATATACTTGATTTTCGGAGTATCCCTTGTTCTTACATCTTGCAAGGAAAAAGATATTGGTCCCTTTGTAACTATTAAGAATGTTGATTTCGAGAAATATCTTGTAGACGAGGGACTTGATTCAGATGGGATGGTTAATGGGAGAATTTTAGAACTAGAAATACTAAGTATAGACAGTTTGAATTATCAAAGTTTTCTATCAGAGGATATGCAGGCCGATAGAGCTCATTTTAGACATTTAAGCTATTTGAGTTCTAATTTTGAAATTGGGTGGCAAGATTTAGAGCAGTTTACAGGCCTAGAAAAACTTCATCTTAGGGGAGGTTATGAAAATAGCGGAAATGTGGTTCTAAACATCCCTGGTTTACAGGAATTAACATTTCAATCATGGAAAGTAGATTCGCTTGACTTAAAAGATTTGGAACATTTGAACTATTTGTCGATATCAGATTCTCGTGACCTAAGACAGATTAGCCTTCCAAAAACACCTTCTCTAAACTATTTACACATTGGAGGTTCACGGATTAAAGAGATAGATTTTGCCTGTATAAATAGGTCGTCGTGGCTTAGAGAAGTGAATTTCTCAGATAATCTTCATATCAATTCAATGAATTTTGAAAATTGCACAAGCCTTCAACGCGTGTACTGCACGGGTAATACTTATTTGAAACATCTAGATGTTTCTGATGCAAAGAATTTGACTGAATTACATACTGAAGGCAGCTATATAGATGAAATATGTGTGAGAGATTTAGAACAAGCTGAAAAGCGAAATGGCCTTATTCTTTATTATGAGCATACTATTCCGAAGTATGCCTTTACAAAGGCTGATAAAACTAAATATGTTGAATGTTCCGAATAATTATATTCTCATAGATATAGCCTCAATTGACAAAACTAATTCTGCTGTCTTTATCTATATCAATAAGTTGGTCTTTTAATCTTACCACAGGTTTTAAACCATTTTTGCTAGTAATGGTAGCTTTAACCAAGGCTCCATCTTCCCAAACGATATCTAAAGTATAGTCACCTCTGGCTTTGACGCCACTAATTTTTCCTGTTTTAAACTCTTCAGGGAGTGCTGGCAATAGGTGAATTTCATTCAAATGACTTTGCACTATCATTTCTGCTATACAGCCGGGCAGTGCGGCAGAACCATCTAGTTGCCAATTACAATGCATGCCATCTTCTTCTGTATGCATTTCTGGTCCGCCTTGGCCGCTGTAAGGAGCATGTTGGTAAGTAAGTCCGTTTTCAAAACCCTCTTCTGTGAGCATCTCATTCATGATTTTTGAAGCTCGCTCGCCATCCATAAGCCTTGTCCAAGCCCACATTCTGTGAGCTCTTGCCCAGTTTCCTCCAGAGGCATCTTCTTGCTCCATATACCTGCCATCTCCACGCATGTCTAAAGATTTTTTAGCGGCTTTCGCAAATTCTGGGTTCAGCGTAGGGTGTATTTGTTTTCCGGGTGCCACTGCATATAAGTGAGCTATGTGCCTATGATGTGTTTCAGGATTGTCAATATCTTGATACCACTCTTGCAGCTGTCCGTGTTTTCCTATTTTTAAGGGAAGTAGCTTTTCTCTAGCTGCTAAAAGCGAATCTGCAAAAGCATTTTCGTTTAAGATTTTGGCCGCTTCAGCGGTATTGGTAAACAAATCCCAAAGCATTTCCATATCTTGATAAACACCGGGTAGGTTGTACTGATAGTCTTCACTTTCAAAATCATGAAAGGCAGGATTTAGGCCATCTTTGGTCATTAAGGCTCCATGTTCTGCCGAAACTGCTGGGCTGGTAATGTTGTAACCTTTATAAGGCACCATGTTTTGAAGCCAAAAAGTGGCTTGTCCTTTTAGTAGGGGATATGCCTGGTTTTTTAAATAAGCTTGGTCTTGACTAAAGGAGTATTGCTCCCATACATGCTGACAGTGCCACACGCCGCCCATAGGATACATGCCCCACCTAATGCCTCCAATAGGAGCAGCATGGCCCCAAATGTTCCCTATACTATGGCTCACCCAGCCATCTGTTCCGTAAACGCGATTAGCTATTTCTTTTCCTGAAATACTTAGGTTTTCAATCCAGTCAATATAAGGCTGCTGACATTCTAATAAGTCTAAAGGTCCGCTAGACCAGTAAATTTCCTGCACGTTTATGTTACTTTGGTAATTTCCTGCCCATGGAGCAAAATCAAAAGCATTCCAAACGCCTTGTAGATTAGCAGGGAGTGTCCCCGGCCTAGAAGAACTTATTAACATATATCGGCCTAAATTAAAGGCCATTTGTTTGTAACCAACGTCTTTACCACTGGCTTTTAATTTCTCAAAACGCTCATTGGTCGGTAGTTTATCTAATTCTGGATTAGTTTCTAAAGCTAGGTTTACTCGCTTATAAAGGCTCTGATAATCTTTAATATGGTCTGTTTTTAAAGCTGTATAACCTTTAGCAATGGCCTTATCTAAAACCGCTCTATTTTTTGATTCAGGAGCTTCGCCAATGTACCTCGGGTATTCCATTTTATAGTTGGTACTCATGGTAACATAAAGCTCCACAGAATTGGCACCTCTTAGGGTAAGTTTGTCTCCTTCTTTGCCTAATACGCCACCGTCATTTTTAACTTCAATTAATACATTGAAAGGGCGTTCGTTGCCATTAATAAAACCTTTAATTTCAAATACATTGTCTTTTATGTCAACAGAAGACGTTTTTTGAATGATGCTACTGCCTAAGTTTAGGTCAATGCTGTTTTCTTTGTTGGCAGTGTATTTAAGTACTAAAACTTTGTCAGGGTAGGAGCAGAAGTACTCCCTATCGTATTTAGTTTCTGCTTTTTGATAAGTTACCGTACCTAATGATTTGGCTAAGTTTAGCTCTCTTTTGTAGCTGCTATATTCTTTGGTATCGTTTGGGAACTCTATTTTTAACTCGCCAATACTTGTGAAAAAGCCATACATTTTGGTATCTCCCATAAACTCTTCCATCATTAGTTTATCGGCCTTTGGTATGTCGCCATTTACCACAGCTTCTCTAATTTTAGGAATACTAGCTTTAGCTTTTGGATTCACGCCTGCTTTTTCCCATTCGCCATTTGCGGGAGCTCCTGTCCACATGCTGGCGTCTGTAATGGCAATTATTTCTTCGTCTACTCCACCTAAAAAACTTGCTCCAAAATATCCATTTCCAAGATGCATGGCTTGGCTGTTCCAGTATTGACCAGGATACTCAAACCAAAGTTTTTCGTTTTTACTTTCTTGTATTACCTCTCTGTTACAGGAAAATAACAAAAACAGTAGACCAAATTTCAATAGTTTCATAATAGGGTTCCGAATGGTTTAATTTTCAATCCAAGACATTCTTATTGCCCAGTCGTCTAGGAATTGTTTTCTAAATTTATTTACAGTTTTAGCTCCAGCTTTATCGTTCTCATAAAGAGAATCTACAGGGTTGTCGGTCCAAAAATTGGCACCATGGTCTGTAGGGACAAAAGCACCACCCCAACTTTCAGATTCAGGATTATTTGGGTCTCCGTTTAGTAGATAAAGTAAAGAAGGTGTATCACCCATTTTTATATCTTCCTTTTTTTGCCAAAACAAATTCCCTAATGCTCCGTGGTCTTTTAAATGAGTTTTCGGAAATGAAACGTTTGAGTAATCATCTTCTTTAAATCCACCCATATACATACCTCTAAAAGTGGTGTTGTTTTCTATCCACCATAAATCTGGATGTGCATTATAGAGGTAATTTCGTGAACTAGTGTCCTGCACTGTATTCCATGAACCAATAGAGTAAATTCGAATATTTTTCTTTATGTCAGGACTAGCATGAACGGCCTGTGCCACATCTGTTAAAGAGCCCCATGCCAGTATATAAAGTGGCTCGTTAGAAAGTTCTTTGGCTTGGCTAATAATTAGCTGTGCTCCTTCACTTAAGTTTTCTGGCTCCGTAGTAAGTTGAACTTCTGTAGATCCTTGTTTGGTGATGCTATATAGGTACTCAGGCATAGGGAAATCGTCATTATGCATGAGTAGTTTTTCATAGTCATGGGCATAAGCCTCTATCACTTCATCAATGTGCTCTTTTCTGCCTTCATACGGTGGCGAACTTATGAGCCCTTTTAAGTTTAGCCGGTCGGCATACATAAAAAGGTGAACCATAGACTGATAGTCGTCAGGGTCGCTGCCGCCAATATCCGTACTGATAATGACATTTGGCCTTTTATCTTGGCAGCTAATCATAGAAAAACTTACTAGTAGTATTAGAAACGAAGTTTTAATAGTTTTCATTTTAGCCTAGTACGTTTGTGAAATTTTATCAAACAGTAGCATTTCAGCGTAAAATTGCCAATCAAAATTGATGCTTTGATTAGCCAAATGTGCATGATGGTCTTGGTCTAAAATATAGTCGGCGGGCTTGTTTAAGTTTCTGGTTTTGCTGTAAACGGCTTCCAGTTCGTTTCGGACTTTGTTAAACTCTTCTTCAAGGTTTTTGACCTTACTCAAACTTCCTGCTTCGTTATTACTATTGTCAAGCTCTTTAAAGGCCATTAACACTTTTGCGGGGTAAGCGGTTAGTTCATTAACTTGCTCATATACCTCAAGCGTATAAAGGTTTCTGGTGGTCATTGATTTCATTTCATCTATTTGGTCTGCCACTTGCTCATAACTTATCAGTATTTCTTCTGCTTTGTCAAGCCTTTCCTCGTTTTCAGAAGTCCAAGCACCCTTGTTTTTTAAGTCTGGTAAAGAAATGACGCCTTCCTCTAGCGGGTTCTCCATTTTTTTGAGGTAATTCCTTTTATTTCCTTTCAACAGAATGTTTTTCCAAAGCCCTACTTGAATTTCTAAATCGTCAATAAAAGCATATTTAGGAGCACTTAATTCATGCGAAAACTCACGCTGCCTGTGGGTAGTTTTTATTTCCTCTATAGTTCTTTTATCACCTGCCCAAGAGTATTCTGCAAAAGCAAGAATGCCACGCATATACAGTTCAAAATGTGGGGAATCATCGTCCCAAAGTGTTAATAGGATTCTGTTAAGATTGTTGTCAATAGAAGCATTAACAAATGACCTGATATTATTCATGTTACTTTCTTGCTGTGGCATAAGCACCCATCTAGTTTGTCCTGCGGTGGCTCCCATTACTTGTAAATCATGGTCAATAAACCATTTCATGGCCTTGCTATTACCCAGAGCGTCAGAGTTACTGTAGTTCCATCGCATATAAATGCAGTTTTTAGGAAGTTTATCTACAAAGGCAGCCAGTTTGTGTTCATTTTCAGCCCAGATTTTATCTATCTCTTCTTGGCTTAGGTCTGAGTCAAACATTGAATCATAAACACCGGAGTCTTTAAGTGGCATGTCATCCCAAAAAATAGGAATTCGGTTATTTTCTTCGGCAAATTTGCAAACCTTTTCCAGCCACATGAGCTGAAGGTCTAAAGATGTTTTTCCGCTGTTTCTACCTGTTGTATGTACTTCATCGCCACCAATGTGCAGGTATTTGCCATCTGGTAAAGCTGCCAAAGCGTCTCTATAAAGGTCAAACTGTAGGTCGTACGTTTTAGGGTCTAATGGATTAAATGCCCAGTCGTTTTCTGGGTCGTCACGTAGATGCTTATACTTCTCATGTTTTAATATGAAAGAAGCATGGCCAAGTCCTTGAATCAAAGGGCTTATTTTAATGTGTCTTTCAGATGCATATTTGCTTAAAGCTTGCCACTCTTCTACAGAAAGGGCATCTGCCGAAGAAACAGTTGGTTGGCTTTTATATTCAAGTTTGTCTTCAACTTCCGCAATTATCGCATTGACTTTATAGGCGGCTAATTTGTCAATTATCGCATAGTAATAGTCAAGTGTTTCTCTATGATGCTTCATGTCTAAATGCACTGCACGGTATGAAAGTACCGGATAGTCTTTAATGGTGCATATAGGAAGGTTAACCTTCTGGTCTTTGGCGTCAATTAGCAACTGCTCTAAGGTTTTAAAAGCATAAAACAGTCCTGCTTCATCTTTGGCTTTTATTTCAATTTGATTCTCTGAAATATCTAATTGATAACCGTCTTCACTTAGGTCTAAAGTATTGTCAATAGCATAGGTGATTTGAGCTTCGGCTTTATTTGGAGTAGAAACTAGGTCACTTAAAACATTGCTGACTATCGGCATTTTAACAGCATCTAAAGCGTAAATATTTTTAAGACTATTATGGGCTAGAGCACTTACTCCCTTAATTTCGAATTCTTGTGGTAAAGGCAGAATTTTAAAGTCGCCCGTTCTCTTAATAGGTTCGCATGAAGCGATAATGATACTGAGAAGAAGGAGAGAATAACCGATGTATTTTTTCATGAAATTATGTTTAATTCGGGTTTGATATTAGCGTTTACAAACGTCGCTGTTTATTGGTCTGCTATTTGATTTTTTTGTAACAATTTTGGCTTTTAATGGCTGAAATGCCACTAAAAAGCTTAGCTGCGGAACCTTACATTTGGACTGGTTTACGCACAGGTCCTTATTAATATTATAACCCGCTGAGGTAGGTTTAACTAAACTTTTTAATTTAAAACTCACATTATTTAGTGATGTACTCACTTTTTTGCATCCATTGAAATAATGGTTGCATCCACTCCGACGGAGGAATTGACAAGACAAAACCATGATCTCCCTTAGGGAAAAGGTGCATTTCGGCAGGTATTTGATGCTTCACTAAGTTTTCATAAAAACGTAGACTGTTAGCTACCGGCACTAGGGTGTCGTCTCCAGTATGAGTTAGCCAAGTAGGAGGGGTGTTTTCGTTTATTTGTTGGTCGTTTGAAAATAGGTCTAGCTTTTCTTGACTAGGTTTTTCCCCTAATAATAGCCTTTTAGAGCCGCCATGTGCTAAACCATTTTGCATGCTTATTACAGGGTAAATTAGTATCATGAAGTCAGGGCGAAGAGAAGTATTATTTGGATTGGGAATGTATGACTTATTGAAGTGAGTGCCTGCCGTTGAGGCTAAATGCCCACCGGCAGAGAAACCCATGATACCAATGTTGTTTGGGGCAATGTTCCATTCAGCGGCACGCTCTCTTACTGTTTTTATAGCTTGTTGGGCATCCTGCAAAGGTCCTATAGAAGTATCATGCATTATAGAGTCGCTCGGTAGTCTATATTTTAAAATAAAGGCAGTTATGCCCTTTCTATTAAACTCTTTGGCTATTTCTGTTCCTTCTTTCCTATAGCTTTCCATTGCATAGCCTCCTCCTGGGCAAATGATTACAGCAGCTTTTTTGTTGTTTGATTTTTTGGGGCTATAAACCTCTAATGTAGGTTGAGAAACTTTCCAATACCCCACTAAGAGGCCGTCTTTTTCTCTTTTCTCCTCTTGCATTTTGTAGGGCTTGCTGTTTGGTGTTTCACCAGAGTAAAGCGGAATTACTTCTTGGGAGTGGGCAGCGAAATGATATAAGAGAAAGGTAAGGAATAGGATGTTTTTCATGCTTAAATTTTATAATAGGGTATCGTAGTTTTAAAATTAGCAAAGAAATTGACAAGGATAGGTATGTGAAGAGGAAGTTTGCCCAGCTATAAAAAAGAAAAAGCTTCCGAAGTTTCGGAAGCTCTTGTCTAACCCCTAAAATAAACCACTATTTTAAGATTTTATATAGCTAGGTTTTTAACCCATGTATAATCTGTGTTGGAATTACATGCATATAACGCAGGGAGGGTGGTGAGATGTTGTATAAAAACTGATATTTTATTTAACGGCGGTTTCATTAACAATCGTTAACAATAGACAAAGCAAACCTTCCTAGCCAGGGGGCATCTAAGAGGCATATATTTCAATTTTAACAATTACAATTATGAAAAAGCTAATAACACTAATCGCCGTAATGACCATGATAGTAAGTACTAGTATGGCACAATATCAAAACAGGAATAACCGAGGAGGAGATGTTCTTGCGAGTACCAAGTATTCAAAGAATTATGGCAAGAATAATAAAAGCAATGCCCGCGAGATAAATTCTTTTCAGAGGCAAGCCCGCGAAAGTATAGCACAAGGAATAGTGGCAGGTACCATTAATTCTAATGAAGCTAAAAGGCTTTTAGAAGTAGCGGAAAGAATAGAAGCAAAAGAAAATAGATTTCTAAGAAATGGCAGATTGACAGGGCGTGAGAGCAATGAGCTTAAAAGGGATATTGATTCTTTGAATAAAATGATAAGAAGAGAGATACGTGACAGAGATGTGGCCAACGTAGACAGGAATAATAGATATAGCAGAGGAGTGAATTACAGAAGATAATTCAGACGAAAAGAATTGAGTAATAGTTTTGAGTAAATGTTAAACGGGCAGCCTTCTGGGTTGCCTGTTTTTTTTATGCCTGAAACAAATCAGGAATTTCCTCTAAAGAAGTGATTTTAAGGTTGGCAAGGTCAAACTTACTCTCCTCAAACTCTTCTTTGGCCGGAACGGCAATAACCTGTGCTCCTGACGCCACAGCACCTTTTACACCATTAAAAGAGTCTTCCAATATCAGGCAATGTTCTATGGGCGTGTTAAGGTTTTTAGCTACTGTTAAGTAAACGGCTGGGTCAGGTTTATTGAATTTTTCTAACTCAGCAGAATGGTAAAACTCGTACTTATCCATTAAATTAAACTTTTCCAAGACCATTTTAATCATGTCCATTGGAGATGCAGAGGCAAGACCAATTCTATAATTGCGGGCCTTTGCCCATTCTAGCGTAGTTAATACCCCTGGCATTATTGGGGCAGTTTCTTTTATGGCTTTGGTGGCTTCTGCAAATAGTTCAGTTTCCACGGCCATGAAATCAGGATTTTCCCAAGGTTTTATGGCGTACCAATATTGAATAACATCTTTGACTGGCTTTCCAGTAGTTTCAATGCACTGTTCGGTACTTAGATTTAAGCCAACTTTGCCAAAAACTATTTTCTCAGCAATATGCCAGCAAGGTTCTGAATTCACCACTAAGCCATCCATATCAAAAATGACAGCTCTTACTTTTGTAATATCAATTGACATAGTTTTTTAGGCTTCTTCTGTGCTTAATTGTTTGTCGTATAGTTCTTTATAAACACCATTTTTGGCTAAAAGTGCTTCGTGTGAACCTGCTTCTACTATAGCCCCTTCGTCCAAAACTATAATGTTTTGAGCAAGCTTTGCGGAACTCACCCTATGAGAAATGATGATAGAGGTTCTGTCCTGCATGATTCTTTCCAAATTACCCAAAATGATATTTTCGGTATTGGTATCTACAGCAGAAAGGCAATCATCTAAAATCAATATTTTTGGTTCTCTCACTATGGCTCTTGCTATAGAAAGACGCTGCTTTTGACCACCTGAAAGTGTAACACCTCTTTCGCCTATTTGGGTGTCAAAACCTTGTTCAAAGTCTATAATGTTTTGATACAAATCCGCATCTTTAGCAGCTTGCTCTATGGCTTCGTGTTCTATTTCGGGACTACCAAACCTTACATTATTAGCTATGCTATCTGAGAATAAGAAAACATCTTGAGGCACATAGCCCATTTGAGACCTTAGGTTTTGAATATTGTAGTCTTTGATGTTTCTATGGTCAATGTTGATATTACCAGAGGTGGTATCATACATTCGGAGGAGCAAATTAGCCAAAGTACTTTTACCAGAACCTGTGGTTCCTAAAATGGCCACTGACTCGCCAGGGGCTATACTCAGGTTAAAGTCTTTTAAGGCATGAATGCCAGAATCTGGATATGTGAAGTTTACTTTTTCAAAAGAAATGGCTCCTTGAATATCCGCGGTAATGTTTTTCTCCGAAACTATATCGTTTTTTATCGCTAGGTATTCATTGATTCTTTCTTGAGAGGCAGCCGCCTGCTGAATTTGACTGGTGGTCCAACCCAAAGCTATTAAAGGCCACGTAAGCATAAACACGTACATGATAAATTCAGTAATATTTCCTGGCGTAAGAGTTCCTGCTATAATTTCCTGCCCACCCACAAAAACACAGATAACCGTACTCAAACCTATCAAGAACATTACCAGCGGGAAAAACATAGCGTCTATCTTGGTAAGGTCTAATTGCTTATCGCGGTACATGTTGCTTTCCACTTTAAAACGCTCCCAAGAGCTTTTTTCCATAGCAAAGGCTTTCAAAACTCTTATTCCACTGAAAGCTTCTTGAACGTAATTTGAAAGTTTAGATAGGCTTTTTTGAATTAAAGCAGAGCGTTTGTTTACTCTACTACTCACCATGAAAATACTTATGGAAAGTATAGGCATAGGCAGAAGAACCCACCAGGTTAACCTAGCGTTTACAGAAAACATATAGCTCAAAATAAGCACTACTAAAGTTACCATGTTAAGTAAATACATGATGGAGGGGCCAATGTACATTCTAACTTTTCCTACATCTTCAGACACGCGTGTCATTAAATCTCCTGTGGAATGCTGCCTGTAAAAGCTTAAAGGGAGGGTTTGATAGTGTTGGAAAATCTCGTTCTTCATGTCGTACTCTATATGACGTGACATCACAATCAGCGTTTGACGAACCAGAAAAAGGAAAAGCCCTTTTAAAATGGCCATGCCTAAAATCAAAAAACCGTATACACTTAGGCTATATATGAAAACGTCATACATGCTATTTTGTATTTGCGTGCCGCTATACATAAAATAGATGTCGATATTTTCTTTAACCAAATCTAATGCGTGACGAACCACCTGTGCTGGCACCACACCAAAAATATTAGAAATAAGCGTAAAAAGGGTACCTAAAATAAGGTACCACTTATATTTTAAAAGATATTTATTAAGATGAGCTAAGCTTTTCATTCAGTCTTTTGAGTGCTGCTAAAAATGTTCTTTTTGCCAAACTTCATTATTGGCTTTATAATTAAACGGAGCGATTGGTCGTACGTTACATAATTCCACACCCAGTTTATGAAAATCAATACTTTGTTTTTTACGCCAAGGATGGAAAACAAATGTACCACCATCCATACATACCAGGCAAAAGTGCCTTGGAAACGCCAAAATGGAAGGTCAACCACTGCTAAATGTCTTCCGACTGTAGCCATAGAGCCTAAATCTTTGTATTTGAATGGCTTGGTTTTTTCTCCTTTAATTAACTGGTGAAGATTGTCCGCCAGTAATTCTCCTTGCTGAATAGCCGGTTGAGCTACCATAGGATGGCCATAAGGAAGCTCATCAGAAGTCATTTGGGCTATGTCGCCAATGGCAAAAATGTCATCATAAGAGGCTACTTGGTTTATTTCATTCACTTCTAAGCGACCATTTCTGGTATAAGAAGTTTCATTCAAGCCTTCAATCTTGTTACTCTTAATTCCTGCCGCCCAAACCACATTATTGGTTCTAATCTTAGCTCCTTTGTTAGTGACTGCATATCTACCGTCAAAATCTACTATTCTTTCGCCAATCCTTAATTCCACACCTAAGTCTTCTAGATAGTCTTTTCCTTTGTCTGCCGCTTGGTCTGACATACTTGGTAAAACACCTTTGGAAGACTGAAAGAGATAGATTTTCATGTTTTCAAAATCTAACTCTGGGTAATCCTTTGGAAGGATAATCTTACGCATTTCTGCTAGTGTACCAGAAATCTCCACACCTGTGGGACCACCACCTACCACTACTACAGACATCATTCCCTCTTGTTCCTCTCGCTTGGGTTCAGAAAGAGCCTCTTCAAAGTTTTGAAGCACTCTGTTTCTAAGGTAAATAGCTTCCGATATAGATTTCATTGGCATGGCATTCTTTTGAATGTTTTCCATGCCATAATAATTGGTATCGGCACCCATGGCTAACACCAGGTAATCGTAATTTATAACACCAATGTCAGTACTGAGCTGCTTTATGTTAGTGTCAACAGCATTTACAGAGGTAATTCTTATATGTGCATTGCTATGATTTTGGAAAACCTTTCTTAATGGAAAGGAAATAGAGCTAGGCTCCAAACCAGCCATGGCTACTTGATAAAAAAGCGGTTGAAACTGGTGGTAGTTGTTCTTGTCAATAAGCACCACCTGCATGTCTTTTTTGCAAAGCTTTTGAGCCAAAGCCAATCCTCCAAAACCAGCTCCTACAATTACAACTCGCTTTTGATTAGTTTCTGGAATATTTGCAAACATAGACGGGTATCTGTTTCTAAACTTTATTGCTTTGTTTTATAAGTCGGCTGCGGCTACTTTGTCAATTATCTTTTGATAATATGCTTCGTATTGTGGTACCACATTTTTGATATCAAATTCTTTTGCTTTTGCCAAGGCATTTGCCTTAAAAGTGTCCAGGTTTTCGTCAGCCAGTACAAATAACGCATTTTTTGCCATATCATCAATATCGCCAATTTCACTCATAAAACCTGTTACTCCCTGAATATTAACTTCTGGAATACCACCTGCATTTGATGTGATGATAGGTACTTGGCAAGCCATGGCTTCCAGTGCCGCTAGTCCGAAGCTCTCTTTTTCAGAAGGCATAAAAAACAGGTCGGCTACGGAAAGTACTTCTTCAATAGCGTCTAGTTTCCCTATGAATCTAATGTCGTCGCATAGTTCCATGTCTCGGCACATTTTTTCCATTTTGACCCTTTCTGGTCCATCACCTATCAGGAGTAGTTTGGAAGGTATTTTTTGTTTAACAATACCGAAGGTTTTTATAATGTCACCTATTCTTTTAACTTTTCTGAAGTTAGAGATGTGAACCAAAAGTTTCTCTCCTTCAGGACAGATTATCTTTTTAAAATGGTCTTTCTGCTGTTTGTGAAAACGCGTCATGTCCACAAAGTTCGGGATAACCTCTATCTCGTTTGTAATGTCAAAAGTGCTAAGTGTTTCTTGTTTTAATGAATCGGAAACAGCTGTTACACCGTCAGATTTATTAATACTGAAATTAACCATTGGTTTGTAGGTTCTATCTCTTCCTACCACCGTAATATCGGTACCGTGTAGGGTAGTCACTACAGGAATGTTGATACCATGTGTTTTTAGAATTTCTTTAGCTAAAAAGGCTGATGTAGCGTGCGGAATGGCGTAATGTACATGGAGCAGGTCTAACTTTTCATACCTAACCACATCTACCATCTTGCTAGCGAGAGCCGACTCATAAGGTGGATATTGAAAAAGAGGATAATCTGAAATGTTAACCTCGTGGTAAAAAAGATTTTCGTTAAAGAAATCTAGTCTAATGGGTTGGGTGTAGGTCATGAAATGAACCTGATGCCCGTTTTGAGCTAATTGTTTTCCTAGTTCTGTGGCTATCACACCACTTCCACCAAATGTGGGATAGCAAACTATTCCTATTCTCATTTTTTTTGTTTTGAGCCTTGAAGATTAATGAACTTGCGATTAAATAAATAAGTTCTTCATCTATTCACGCAGTACTAACGTCAGAGGACATTCAATTAATTCCAAGAATTGCACGTTAGTCGTATTAAATTATCAATTTCGTGTTTTAAATCAATATCTAATGCTTCTAGTCTTAAAGTTTCTTGAGCTTATTCGCTGGAAAAACCTGCTGATTATTGTGCTTACGCAATATGCCGCTAAAGTCTTCTTAGTAGGGAAGGGGCAAGGAGTAGTAGAGGCTGTTTTAGATGAAAAACAATTTCTGATTACCCTTTGCACAGTTTTGGTAGCTGCCGCAGGTTATATTATTAATGATTATTTCGATATTAAAATAGACCAAGTTAATAAACCAGAAGAGGTGGTGATAGGTCGTTTTATACGTCGGAGACATGCGATGTTTGCACATCAATTTTTGAATATTTCGGCTGCCGTCATTTCTTTTACCATCAGTTTTAAGGTTTTTATAATTAATGTTTTGGCCATGACTTTACTTTGGGTTTATGCCAGTGTGTTTAAGAAAAAACCATTTATAGGTAATTTTATGGTGGCTGGGCTTACAGGTGCATCTTTGGTGGTGATGGCCGTTTACTACACAGATAATGATTTACTCATTAATATTTACGCTCTTTTTGCTTTTGGAATCACGCTTATTAGAGAGATAATTAAAGATATAGAGGATATAAGAGGCGATAAGAAGTTTGGAAGCACCACGCTTCCAATTATTTGGGGAATCAGAAGAACCAAGTATTTGCTTTTTATATTTATGTTTTGGTTTGTTACTGCTGTAATTTCTATGGGAGTGGCTCTGCAAAACAAGAAACTGCTTATAGCTTTTGTTCTTTTGGGTATTCCCTTCTTTTATATGGCATATCGTCTTTATTTTGCAGACAGAAAAAAGCATTTTGCTCAGTTAAGCTTTTGGTCCAAAGTGGTGATGATTTTGGGAATTTTGAGTATGATGTTTGTTTAAAAATCGGTTCAATTTAACGTTTCATATGACTAAGAAAATTGCAGTTTTTGCTTCAGGTGGTGGGTCAAATGCAGAGGCCATTGCTGATTATTTTAAGGGTAATGAGGAGGTAGAAATTAGCTACTTTTTGACTAATAAAGCAGATGCAGGAGTTATTAAAAGAGGGCGAAGGTTAAATATTCCTACGCTTGTCTTTTCAAAAAAGAACTTTAATGAGTCTGAACAGATTGTAGATTTTTTAAAATCTCAAAACATAGATTTGGTAGTTTTAGCAGGCTTTTTATGGCTGATTCCAAGTTCACTTATTAAAGCTTTTCCAAATAAAATCGTTAATATTCATCCTGCCTTATTGCCAAAATATGGTGGTAAAGGCATGTGGGGGCATCATGTGCATGAGGCTGTGGTGGCAAACAAAGAAACTGAGAGTGGTATTACCATTCATTACGTCAATGAAAACTACGACGAGGGCGAAACCATCTTTCAAGCAAAATGTACCGTTTTGCCAGAAGATAAGCCTGAGCAAGTAGCTGCCAATGTGCTTAAACTAGAGCATTACCATTTTCCAAGAGTGATTGAGGAGGTTTTGAAGACTATTTAAGAGACTTCATTTTCTTGAACTTCTTAAAATAAATTAGCGGAAGCTCTCTATAGTTTATCTGATGGTGCTCTATCCAAATGGTGATAAGGCGTTCTGATAAGAAACCAAAAATTCTTTCTTGGTAGCCTGTATATTTATGGAGGTCAAATGCCTTTTCTAGCTTAAAAAGTATATCAAAAAGCCAGGTCATTAGTTCATTAAAAGCATCATACTTAAGAATGAACATATTATTAGCAAACAATCTGTTTCCTTCTAATACCTTTTCAAAGCTTGTCATATAGGCTGGATAGTCTTCTTTTAGAATTCTTTCGATGGCCTTTAAATCTTCCAGATTATGGTAACGTCTATAATGCTCTTTTATACTGTACTTAAACTTTCGCCTGGTTGGCATGATGGCCTCATATTCATTTAGAATCTCTTTTATTTCCGCAGGACTAAGTATTTTTTCTTCCCAAAATTTAGGATTTCCTGTGTATATAAGGCCAAAACGTTTCTTATGAAGCCCTATCAAATAGTATGAAAGTCGTTTGAGTTTGTAGAAAAAAGGCTCAGAAACTGCCGTGAAGTGCCTTCTATAATGCGTGCTTCCTATAATATCAGAGTTCTCATTTTTCCATATCCAGTATAAACCAGTTAGTTCGCTGTAATACTTGTTTTTAGCAGAGATATTATCTCCGGTATCGTCTGTTTTAAAACCATGCTCCGCCGGTCTGTTTTGGTTACCAACCAACAAGTTAACCATTTCTTCTCCTTTGGAGAGAATAGGGCTTGGACGAAAATGGAAGATGAATATTTTAATATTGCAAAAGTTTTTGACTGCAAAAATGCTTCAATTTTTTGATAAAAGGGCATTTATTTAAATGGCAATATTCGTTTTAAAAATGATTTTTTAACCAAACTACGGTTTCTCTCCAGTTCTTTTATTACCAAATCACTCTTCCATTCTTTCGGTATTTTGGCCTTTAATAGGTTTTCCCATTCTACTCTTTGTTTGCTAGAAAGGTCATAAAATACTTTCTTCTTTAGTAATGGGTAGCCTTGATTAATTAATTCTTTTGGTTTAATATGGGCTAGATTTTTAGCGTAATCATTTGCTGTTTTGATATAAGTATAAGACTTAAGTCCGGCTTTTAAGAGATGTTGGCTAAAACCAATTTCCCATTTGTTGATAATAGCTCTCCTTAAAGCTTTTTGATTTTCTTCTTTAAAAACAGAGTCAACATCAAAGTAATCTAGAAATATAGAAAGAGCCTTAATGGCTGATTCATTCAACACTATAAAATGACTTTGAACATGATAATTATTCTCGTGTGTAGAGAACCAAGGCTTTTCGTTTGAATCTATTAAACCCCAAAAGTCCACGTCTTGCTTTCTGCCATCTTTAAAAACATTTTCTAAATTATTTATTAAAATATTGCTGTCGTTAACAATAGTTATTTCAGAGTATGTATTTAAACGTTTAGTAATTGCAAATTTGTAAAACATGCCAAAGTCATAGCCTTCATTTTTTTCAAAATGCAGATGAACATTTTCTTTGAAATCCGCTATTACATCAATGTCTCTTTTATTTGTAAGTAATCTTACCTCATCAAAATGAGTAGCAAGCTCATTCACATAAATCTGAACATTATGTGGTATACAGTTCCGTTCACTATAGTGAATGAATACACAAATGGAATTTTTCTTTGTTGGCACGACTAGTTTATTTCTGGTAGATATGGTTAGGATGCTAAAATTGTCACTATCCTTTAAATCAATTTTATGCAATATTGATTTAACCTACGCTAGTCTAGCCCATTAAGTTTTGCTTTTATTTATTATTCGGTAGGTAAGAACCACTGTTTCTCTCTTATTTTCGTCAAAATGGAGCATTACTTCTTTTCAGTTTATTGAAAATCAGGCCAATATTTTTTAATTTTTTTTCTTAGAAAGGAAACACTTCGAGCTAGCTGCTCCATGCCGTCTACACCATCTTCAATACTAATCCATCCATCAAAACCTACTCTTTTAAGCTCAGTGAAAATAGCGTCATAATCATTTAGACCTTTTCCTATCTCGCCGTGGCTTAGTCTTTTTGCGTAACCTACAGAGCCGCCCTCTTCGTTTTTTAAGTCTTCTATAGTTCCAGAAATTAAATATCTATCGCTGGCGTGCATAGTCACTACTCTGTCAGAAACTCTGTAGAGTAACTCTAGCGGGTCTTCCCCTGCCAGAAAGGTGTTGCTAGGGTCGTAGTTTACACCAAAATTTGGATGGTCTATCTTATTAACAAGGGCACAGAATACGTCCATTTGCTGAGCAAATTCGGGATACTCCCAAAAGTCGTCTTTGTAGTGATTTTCTAGAATGAGGGTAATGCCTTTTTCTGCAGCTAATGGCAAACAGGCTTCTATGCAAGAGGCGGCTAAAGACACGCCTTCGTCAATACTTAGTTCTGGTCTTCGCTGTCCGCTTAATACTCGGCAGTAAGAACCACCAAGAATATGTGTCATTTGAATCCATCTTTTCTGTTTTTCTATCTCTTTCTCACGAAAAGCAGCTTCAGGATGGGTGAAATCAGGAGAACAGCATAACATAGGAATTGTTTTTCCGTGGCTTTCTACTTCTTTTCTGAATTTAGGCCAGTTGCTTTCGTCTTCCATTTCTAGAAAACCGGCATACCATTCTAAACCACTAATATCTAATTTTACGGCAAGTTCTATCCATTCAGAAACCTTCATAGTACCTTCTTTACAGAGTTCTTGCATAAAGGCTTTTGGGAAAGCTGCGAGTTTGGGCATTTTTTTATTTTTTAGTTTAATTATGAGAACCGTTCCAGGTTTTTGGTAAGTTTCTTCCAATCATGGGAAATTGTTCCCAATCAAATATTTGAGCACTAAGCGGCCCACAATCATCAGAAATTAATAGGCAAGCGGCAGCCGCTATTTCTTCTGGTTTAAAAAGACGTTTAGACGGAGCGAAAATAGAAGGAAGTTCTTTATACCAATCGTCTTTCATGCCCTGTTGAGATTTTATGTTTTTCTCATTGTCTGTCAATACCCAACCTGGGTTTATTTGATTTACTCGTACTCCTTTTTCTCTAAAAAGGCTGTCGCCCAAATTCCTTGTCAAAGTCATTAAAGCTCCTTTAGAAATACTGTAGGCTAATAAATCAGGTTCTCCACCCCAAGCATTGATAGAACCAATATTTAATACGCATCCCCCGCTTTTTGATAGTTCTTCTGTAGCGGCTCGAATAATAGCCAAAGGTGCTATGGTATTAACTTCTAAAATGTTTTTGAGAAAAGTGCTATCTGTTGTTTCTAGATTAGAAGATGCTATGGTGGCAGCATTATTTATAAGAACGTCTATTTTTTTATAAGCTTCAAGGGCCTTTTTTATCAGTAGGCTTGGAGCATCAGGGGTAGTAATGTCAATGGTAATGGCTAAGGCATTTTCAGTCCCGAGCTCTTTAACTAGTTCCATTCCTAGCTCGTGGTCAAGGCCATTTAGTATTACTTTTCCTCCTTCTTTAACCACCATTTGGGCTATGGCTTTGCCAATACCGGTATAGGAACCCGTAATTAAGACTACTTTATTTTTCAGTCTCATGTTAAACGGGTTTTAGTACACTTTTAATTACTTTTCCAGCGTGCATTTGTTCAAATGCTTCATGCCAGTCTGTGGTTTCCCATACACCACCAATAATTGGTTTAACATCTAGTTTTCCGCTAGTAAGCAGGGCAATCACTTTTTCCCAAATAGGCCAGTTATGACTGAAACTTCCCTGAAGTGTTACATTCTTTTGGACTAAAGCATCTATTGAAAAGTTTAAGGGCTGTGGTCCCCAACCTACTTTCGTAATTTGACCTTTAGGTCTAACTAGATCAAGAGCTATTTTAAGGGTTTGACTAATACCGGCGGCGTCTATCACGCAGTCGGCACCAAGTCCATCATATTCGGTTGCCCAAGGTTTTGCATCGCCAATAATAGTGGTGAAACCATAGCTTTTAGCTGTTTCTAACCTGCCTTTGTCAGATTCTAAGCCAACCAAAGCTACATCTGCACCGCATAGCTGAGCCATAGCAGCACATAATATACCTATAGTGCCTGGCCCTAAAACCACCACACGGTCTCCTGGACGAATATTTGAGTTCATGACCACGGCATTGTAAGCTACAGAGCATGGCTCTGTTAAGCATGCTTGTTCAAAAGGAAGGCTGTCAGGTACCTGATGGAGGCATCTAGCGGGTACTTTTACGTATTTGGTCATGGCACCGTTTACACCATAACCAAAACCCTTTCTGTCTGGGTCGAGGTTGTAAAGGCCTTGTTTATTGAGTGGGCTTGCTTCATTAATTTGTGCGGCGGTTTCACTTACCACTCTGTCGCCCTCTTTCCAGTTGGTGACGTTTTTTCCAAGTTCAATAATTCTTCCGCCAAACTCATGGCCAAGAACTACCGGATAGTTTACATGCCAACTATGGTCTGAAGTCCATTGATGTAGGTCGCTACCACAAACGCCTACATTTGCTACTTCTAGTAAAACGTCGGTTTCTCCTATGATTGGTTTTTCTATTTCTCTTATTTCTACACTTCCTTGTTTTGAAGAAAAATTAACAACGGCTGCTGATTTCATTATAGTAATTTATGGTTTTGGGTTGAATTTATTAGACATTGCCGTAGGCATGAATTTTATCACAAATAAGCCTTAATGAGCTCTCCAAGTCTCCGGAGGCTGTTTTGAATGCATCGGCATCAATAGTTAAAGGAGCACCAAGAACTACTAATGGAGCTCCATAAGACGGACACGCTATGGCTTGCTCTAGTGATAGGCCGCCAACCGCCTGAACGGGTATATTGACAGCATTTACTACCTCTCTTAATTGGTCAAGAGGATTTGGCATTTTAAGACCTTGGGCCGCTATGCCGCGTCTTTCGTCGTAGCCAATATGATGTATCACGTAATCACAGCCTAAATCTTCTAAACGCTTAGCTCCGGCTATCATGTCTGGGCAACCTAGGTTGTCTCCCATTACTTCTACGCCGTAATCTTTGCCTGCTTTTACCACCACTTTTATAGTTTCTTCATGGGCTCTAGCCATTACTACCACGTGTGTGGCTCCAGCTTTTGCCATCATTTCGGCTTCTAAGTAGCCACCATCCATGGTTTTTAAATCTGCTACTATAGGTATTTTGGGGAAAGCTTCTCTAAGCTTTCTGACACCATGGAGGCCTTCGGCCAAAATTAAAGGAGTGCCGGCTTCTAACCAGTCTACGCCAGCTCTTAGGGCTAGGGCGGCGGTTTCTAGGGCTTCATCAATATTAGTTAAATCCAGGGATATTTGGACTATTGGTTTCATGGCTTTATAGGAATAGGTTGAATTTTATTAACACAGATAATTTAATAGAAATAGAATTATTTCCTGAATAATTATCAGTATTTGATATGAAAGTAGGGCTATTTCCTAGTTATGCCAATTGAATAGGATGAAAAATATAGTAAAGGAGGTTTGAACTATAACGTATATGTGGTTTGTGTAGATGAAATATATTTTTGTCAAAAAGGTTATCTATTGCCTACGTTTTCTTGCTGTATTTCGTAAGCCTTGTCTACAATGCTTTTAATGATTTTGTCTAAGTCATGAGTGCTTTCTTCTAAATGGTTTAGAAGTTGATTTTTCTCACTATCTATAAGTGTGGGGTCAGTTTTAATGAGTTGGCTAATAGCAAGGATGTTAGCTACTGGTTTTCTTACTTCATGGCTCTGCTGCCATGCTATTTGCTTAAGGGCTTTGTTTTGTTCTAGAACCTGGTTTCTTGATTTTTCTAGGGAGTTTGCTTGCGGATAATAAATGTACCTTACCTCTAAAGCGATTATGATAATAGAGAATAAAGCTAAAATTATTTCTAGTAAAACTATTCCTGAAATCTTCTCTTGAGACTTCATTTCCAAAGCATTTACAATGGCGTCCATTTCTTCCAGTAATAATTGCTGATTCTGATTAATGCTTTCTAGGTTTAGCTCACTGCTTTGTTGAAAATTTGAAATAATGTTGCCTGTAAAAGTATATCGCTCATTGAGCTTTTCTAGCATTTTAACTATTTCAGGAGATTTAATGCCATTGAGTGACAATTCTTTACTACCATGAATAAGTGCCAAATGAGAAGTTTTAGCTAGGTCAAATGTTTCTTTGAGGGTCTTAAATTCAATTGAGTTTTGAGATAGTTGATAGAATTGAAGATTAAGCCGCTGGCTAAGCATCCTTTGCCTGCCCGAAATATTTATGTGTTTAGCATCTTGTTTAATAGTAGCTAAAGCATACTGAATTAGCATTTGGTTGATAAAAATCAAGCCAACAGTCAGTAAGACACCAAAAATGTATTTCCGCTTCATATAATTCAATCAAGTGTGGACTGCAAAAGAAGGACTATCTGAATTTTACAAGGAGGAAATTAGAAAAATACCCCCAAGTTAAATACGAAGCCACGAATACCTAAATATGGTACAGTTTTAATGGCATTGATTTCGGCTCGTTCTTCACCTACTGTAACATCAAAATATGAGTCGCTAAGCTTAAATCGGTCTACTATTTTATCTTCTAGGTAGGCTCTGTCACTTTCATCTAGTCTTGATAAGATAGACGTTTCTACTTTTGCGTAAACGCTTTTTGCTCCGCCAAAGTGGGGACCCACTAGAATAAAGTCTAAGACAAATCGCTCTCCTAATTTAAATTGTTTACCCACCATTAATCCTCCTGAAATAGCTTTGATGTCAAAATTGATGGGTACCTTATCAAGGGTATAAACAGTGCCGTCATAACGTGCCTCTAAGGAGGCTGGAACTAGAGCTTCAAAGTTTTCAAACTGACCAAATACGCTTATGAAGAAGCGGTTTCTTTTATCTCCAAAATAGTATTTCAGCTCAGGTGAAAGACTTTTTACGCCAATCTGAGCAAGATCTACAAATATGTATTCGAAATCTACACCGGTGATACCAATGCCATGTTTTTTTGCGAGTTTATCAAATTCCTCCCCAAATGGTATTGATTTTTGAGGACGGTAAATAAAAGAATTGGCAAAAGATAAATTAGGAGTCAAAGCTCTTTCGTAATTAACAGAAATAATACCAGTTACTAAACCAGATGCATTTACTTTTAAACTGTTTTTAAAGTCTGACTGAGCAGAAAGAAACAAAGGAAAAGCACAAAGAAGAAAAATGATTTTACGCAAGACTTAAAAGTTTAATTGACCCAAAACCTGTTTGGTATATGTTATTTGTTTTTGACTTAAATCTAAGTGTGTCACAAAACGTACCAAATGCTTACCAAAGGTTACGCATTTAACATTTTGTTTATCTAGCTCACTAACGAAGTCTTTGGCCAAAATACTATTGACTAACTCAAAAATGACAATATTGGTTTTAATCGGATACACTTTTTTAAGCCACGATTTACCTTCTGCCGCTGCACCTATCTCTAAGGCGTCTACATGGTCTTCTTTTAAACGCTCCACATTATTATCTAAAGCATAAATTCCGGCGGCTGCTAATAGCCCAGCTTGCCGCCAGCCACCTCCCCAAGCTTTTCGTTGTCTTCGGGCTTTTTCTATTAACCTTTTGGAACCTATTAGTACTGAGCCAACAGGGCAACCAAGCCCTTTTGATAGACAAATAGAAATACTATCGAAAATCTGACCATAGTCTCTGGGGCTTTCTTTCGTTTCTACCAATGCATTAAATAGCCTGGCTCCATCAAGGTGAAGTTTTAGGTTATTTTCTTCACAAACTTCTTTTATCTTCTTGATTTCATCAAAGTCATAATAAACTCCGCCGCCTTTATTCATGGTGTTTTCGAGGCATACCATAGCAGAAGGCGGAAAATGAATGTCGTCGCTTGGGTTGATGGCTTCGGTGATATCCTCTGCTCTTAAAAGTCCAGATTCACTTTCGATGGTTTTGGTGGTTGCTAAAGAGTTAGACGCTATACCACCTGCTTCATAAAGATAGACGTGAGCTTTGTCGGCACATATCACCTGTGTTCCGGGAGAAGTTTGAGCCTTTATAGCCAGTTGGTTTGCCATAGTGCCAGATGCACAAAAAAGTGCGGCTTCCATACCAAATAGCTTTGCTACTTTGGTTTCTAAGGCGTTTACGGTAGGGTCGTCACCAAAAACATCATCACCAAGGGCTGCCGAAAACATGGCTTCTTTCATGCCTGAGGTAGGCTGAGTAATGGTGTCACTTCTAAAGTCTGCTATCATTAAAACAAGAATTATAATGTGCCACAAAATTAATCATGCTGGGCTGAATGTCTTAATTTTAAAAAAGAGTTTATCTTTCGGATCTATTTCCGTAAAAAGAAGTAAGTAGAAATGTAAAGGCTGACTGATAGTTAATTAGAGAAAATTATTCTAAACCGTAGATAAATTGATAAACGAATTTTTTACAAAAGTTAAAGAGAACCCATATTTACAGAAGTTCCTCAAGGCTTCTATCGCTCTTTATCAAAAGGTTTTTAAGTTTAGTGTGTTTAACAGAACGGAGTTCAAAATAGCTTCATTAAAAAGTAAGTTTCTTAGACTACTTTATACATTCGGTTTGCTTCTGGTAGCTTTTGTTTTTGCTTTAGAGAGTAATTTTTTGTGGCTTTTTGGCGACATGCCCACAATGAATGAAGCTAGAAACACCAAACTAGCAGTGCCTTCTGAAATATACTCGGCTGACGAAAAACTTCTAGGTTTGTTTTATGTAGAAAACCGTAGTCCTGTTGCTTATGAAGAGATTGATTCTTTAACCATAAAGGCTCTGATATCTACAGAAGATGCAAGGTTTTACCTCCATAACGGATTAGACATTGTCTCGCTCTCCGGAGCTGTTTTTTCTACCTTAACTGGAGACAAAAGGGGAGGAAGTACCATTCATCAGCAATTGGTCAAAAATATTTTTAATACTCGGCATAAGAACTCAAGAGGCTTATTAGGCTACATCCCTGGTCTTTCTACCTTAGTAGCTAAAATTAAAGAATGGGATACTGCTATTAAGATTGACTTTTTCTTTGAAAAGAATGAGATATTAGCACTGTATCTCAATGCAGTCGATTTTGGTGATAATACCTTTGGCATTAAGCTGGCAAGCGAGCATTTCTTTTCAAAAGCACCGCAAGATTTAGAACTGCATGAAACAGCACTCCTAATAGGAATACTTAAAGGCACGAGCTATTATAGTCCCAAAAGAAGACCTGAAAGAGCTCTAGAAAGAAGAAATGTGGTGCTAGAGCAAATGCTGAAATATAATGACATTGACAGTGTAGCCTATGAAAAAGCCATTAAAAAACCATTGGGTCTGAAAATTACCGAGATTAATAAAGAAGAATCTAGTGCTCCGTATTTCAGAACCATGCTCAGACCACTTTTGATGGAGTGGTGTGATGAAAATGACTATAATTTATTTGCCGATGGTTTAAAAATATACACCACTATTAATTCCAAAATGCAGACAAATGCAGAAGATGCGGTAAAAAGCCATTTGACAGAAATTCAACGTAGCTTAGATTATGAGCAGGGGGCTTACAAATATTGGTTTAAGAAAAAGATAGCAGAAGAAAAAGCTGCTTTTAAAAGAGAGAATCCAAGAGAAAAGGAAGTTCCTGAAATGCCTACGGAGGCAGTACTGAACAAGTTGATTAAACAGTCGGGCTCTTATAAAAACTTCAGGAGTGCAGGATTGACAGAAGCGGAGGCTCTGGAAGCCATGGCAAAACCACATCCAACAGTTTTGGCAACGCATGCTGGAGAAAAGAAAATGACTATTTCGGCCTTAGATTCTGTAATGTATATGTCACAGTTTTTGCAGGCAGGTCTTTTGAGTATTGACCCCACTAATCTTCATGTACGGGCTTATGTAGGTGGGAGTAATTATGATTATTTTAAATATGACCATGTGGTGCAAGCAGGCAGGCAGCCTGGAAGTGCCTTTAAACCTATAATTTATGCATCGGCTTTAGAAAATGGCTACGCGGCCTGCACTACAGTGATAGACAAACCTTTTACTATAGAAACCAGTATAGGAGGCAAACAAACCACTTGGGCACCAAAAAACTCTAATGGTTCATACAGCTACGCTCCGGTTAATTTGAGAAAAGCTTTAGGAAGAAGCATAAATTCTGTAGCCATAAGGGTGCTTCAAGATGTAGGAACTAGCAAGGTGATAAAAATGGCTGAGAACTTGGGTATACATTCAAAACTAGATAATAACCTTTCTCTAGCTCTAGGAACTAGTAATGTGACGTTGTTGGAACTGACAAGAGCATATTTACCATTTGCTAATCAAGGTTTAAGTGGCGATGTGGTTTTGTTTGATAAAATTTTGGATAAAACTGGCGAAGTGGTTTACGAACATAAACAAGAATTAAAGCAAGTTTTAGCCCCTGAGCATGCTTATGAAATGTCTTACCTGTTACGCGGTGCTGTAGAAGAAGGCGGTGGAACCGCAAGACGGCTTTACAACTATGGAATACCATATAACAACGAAATAGGAGGTAAAACCGGAACAACGAACGACTATGTAGACGCTTGGTTTATGGGTGTAACCGCCAATCTAGTAACAGGTGTTTGGGTAGGCTGTGATGATAGTCGAATTCATTTTACTTCAGGGAACGGGGCAGGAGGAAGGGCTGCTTTACCCATTTTTGGGAAGTTTATGCAGGCGTCTTATGCGGATAAAGAAATAGGGCTAGAAAAAACTACATTTTTTAAACCTGAAGATTACGACAGCGGTTTATTGAACTGTCACTTTGTTCCTGTAGAAGTTGACTCTACTCTGAGTGATAGCCTAGCGGTCAATCAAGATTCGCTCTTGATTCAGAGAAGAGAGGAGTTTAAAGCTTTAGATGTTCAGGAAATTGAAATAAAACAACCAACCTTAGAGTAGTTACTTTTTAGAATCTTTCTAGATTATTTTTATATGCAACAGTACAGACCAAAATAGGTCTTTTTACTGTATGGAAAATTGTATATTTACATACAATACCTTTACTACGAACCTATTAATACATTATGCCGAATTACAACTTAACCGTAAACAACACCCGCTATAAAATAGAAGCGGAAGAAGATATGCCGCTTTTATGGGCTATCAGAGACCTAGTGGGTCTTAAAGGAACTAAATATGGCTGCGGAATAGCTCAGTGCGGAGCATGTACCGTTCATTTGGATGGTTCTCCAGTCAGAAGCTGCCAAATGCCAGTAGGCTCTATATCCAAGAAACAAAAAATTACGACCATAGAAGGCATTGGCACAGAAGAAACCCTTCATGCCGTGCAAGACGCTTGGATAGAAGAGCAAGTACCGCAGTGTGGGTATTGCCAGTCTGGTCAGATAATGTCTGCGGTGGCTCTATTAGAGCAAACACCAAAGCCTACAGAAGAAGATATTACAAGCTATATGAATGGAAATTTATGTAGATGTGGAACCTATGATAGAATCAAAAAAGCTATCAACAGAGCGTCGGGTCAATTGTCAAACGAAGAACTAGGAAAACGATAAAATCATGAGCAATAAAAATACAAGAAGAGACTTTTTGAAAGTTTCATCCATCGGTAGTTTGGGATTGGTTTTAGGCGTTAATTCTTTAGCGAATGCTGCAGCGGTAAAGAAGATTCCTGTAAAAGTGCTGGAATTGGAGATTAACCCTTTCATTATCATTTCTACGGACGACACCATCACGCTGGTAAATAGCCGCCCAGATATGGGGCAAGGTTCCACCCAAGCAGTACCATCCATTTTGGCAGAAGAGCTAGAGGTAGATTTAAGCAAGGTCAAAATAATCCAGTCGGACGGAAAAGCTAAATACGGCTCTCAGCAGTCTGGAGGAAGTAGCACTGTAAGAGGCTTATGGAACAACCTGCGTAAAACAGGTGCTGCCGCCAAAGAAATGCTTATAGAAACTGCCGCTAAAAGGTGGAAAGTGTCAACTGACCAGTGCTATGCTGAATTGGGTAAAGTGTATTTGAAAGGTTCTGATAAGGTATTTACGTACGGTGAATTGGCAGAAGAAGCCAACCTTTTGGAAGTACCAAAGAACCCAAAACTAAAAGACAGCAAAGATTTCAAATATTTAGGCAAATTCCATAAAAGACTAGACGTACCTAGTCGTGTGACTGGAAAAGCCGTTTTCGGAATTGATGTAGTGCTGCCGGGTATGCTTTACGCAGCCAGTGTGCATGCACCGTCTATCGAAGGTAAAATACTGAGTATTGATGATGCTGCTGCAATGAAAGTAGCTGGCGTTCAGAAAGTTATCCGAAGTAAAAGTTTTTACCCTGGTGGCGAAAATGAATCTGTGGCTGTAGTTGCTAATAATTACTGGTCGGCCTTAAAAGCCAGTAGGTTATTGGATATCACTTGGTCAAATGGAGATTTGGCTAAGACGCTTAATTCTGATAAATACTTTGCAGACATGTATAAAGCTGCTGAGTCTGAAGGCGTGCGTTATGAAGAAGATGGTGACTTCAATGCTTACTATAAAGCCTCTGAAAATACGCTTGAAGGAATTTACGAAACACCGTTTTTGTCTCATGCGGCCATAGAGCCTGTGAATGCTACGGCTCATGTGAAGCCTGATGGTTCTGTGGAGGTTTGGGCACCTATTCAGGGACCAGACGGAGCCATAGGAGATGCTGCAGGAGTTTTAGGGATTTCACCTGATAAAGTAAAAATCAATCCTACACTTTTGGGAGGTTCTTTTGGGCGTAAAGCCTTTATGAATTTCATGAAAGAAGCTATTGATATTTCAAGACAAGTAGAAGCTCCTGTAAAACTAATATGGGCTAGAGAAGAAGATATGGCTCAAGGGCCATACAGACCTGCCATGTTGAGTAAAATGCAAGGTGTGATTGGTAAAGGAAATACCCTAGACGCTTTGAGTCACCAAGCCATTGGCGAGTCTATTCAAGGGCAGCACTGGAACGCACTTTTGCCTTACAAAGCGGATGGCTGGTTAGGTGGAGAGCTTTCTCAAGAGAATCATAAATACAAATTTGGAACGCATAAAGTAACTTATAGCCGCGTAGAAACGCCAATTCCAATACTTTGGTGGAGGTCTGTATATGCGTCTAATTTTGGTTGGGGACAGGAGTGTTTTATAGACGAGATGGCTCATAAAGCAGGAAAAGACCCGTTAGCCGCTAGAAAAGAACTGCTAAAAGGCAATGAAAGAGACCTTAAAGTGATTCAAAAACTAGAAGACGAACTGTCAAAAAGTGAATTACCCACTGGACATGCCATAGGCGTGGCCATGTTCCGTTCTTTTGCTACCATGAGTGCAGCAGCTGTGGAGGTCAAAAAAGGAGAAAACGGTATAGAAGTAGTTAAAGTTACTTCGGTGATAGACTGTGGTCAATACGTAAACCCTGACCACGTAAAAGCTCAAACAGAAGGTAACATAGTGATGGGAATATCTGCAGCGGTAAAAGGCGGCATCACATTCTCAAACGGCAAATGCGACCAAAGTAATTTCCATGATTATCAGTTCATGCGTATGGCCGAAATGCCAAAAGTGGCTGTTCACATCATAGAAAACCAAGAAGCACCAGGAGGGGTAGGAGAGCCAGGCTTACCGCCAATAGCACCAGCCCTAGGAAATGCCATTTTCAACCTAACAGGCGAAAGACAAAGGAAATTGCCTTTGGATTTAGCTTAGAAGTTAGATTTTATGTTAATATTTTGAATCCGCATGCCGTTTGGTGTGCGGATTTTTTTGTTCGACATTAAATAGTAGTTGAGTTGTTGATGAGGTTAGGAAGATCATATTAACGGCTTTATCTTTACCAGAAAGAGTGTTCAAAAATATGGTAGAAATATTTAATATGGCAGTTAGGGTAAGTTATTAACTGTCAGGCCCCCGCCTACTGAGGGCAGGTAGCGAAGACCCTGCCTGTCCTCCTTTCTGGCGGATAAATTGGCAGACTGGGAGGTCCTTTTATAGTTCAAGGACTTAGGTAAGACCTGCACAATTGCTTCCTAAGGAAACTAGCTGCTCTATTCCTCATTAGTTTCCAACTTTTCGTCAAAACGCTTATCTAAAAGGTTCAACCTTTTAAGGTTATTTCCACAGACAAAGTAAACATCTTTAGTAAATGATATTTCGGTTCCTTCAGGGTTAATGGAAGTCACTTCAGTTAATACTTGGTCTGAGCCTTCCCAGGCAATTTGTAGTTTGTTAGCCGCCTTGTCAAAAGTCCAGTTTCCCTTTATGTAGGTCTGGTTATTTTCTGCTAATACCGTGGCAGTTTTATCTTTTCTGAATAATACTTCGACGGTACATGCACGGCTATTTTTACTTTGCCAAAAGTAACCATCAGCAGTTAATAGCTTTTCGAAATCATCCAATTGGTTTTGAGTGATGGTGGTAGAAGTTTCTTTTTTGCTTGTCTGGTTTCTATTGCAGCCAATCGCCACAATCATTGTCAAAAAGAGCGTAAGGTATTTGAAGTTTTTCATTTTGTTGATTTCTCATTCTGTTAAGCTTTGGAAGCCATATTGCCGAATATACGAGGTTAAACCTGCCTTTCCGCCTAGCGAAGGAGAAATCGGTTGACCAAGAGGATTGATGAGGTAATTGGAGTTAGGAAGTGGGACGAATTTTTAACTTGAATGAAAACCACTCTTTTTGAATTAAAAGGTGAGAAGCGTTTTAAGTGGCTGTAATATGGGCTCTGTCACCCAAATGTCATATCGCATTTCTCAAATGACGTATCAAATACAATGTGTAAATTTGAATAGTATTTAAGTTCAAATAACCTTTGCATCGAATTTAGAGGAATGATGAAACAGCCAGATTTAGGTAAGAAAATTTTAGCATTGAGATTGGCCAAAGGCTTAACGCAAACCGAGCTTGCAGATGAATGTAATGTGAGTTTACGTACTATTCAACGCATAGAAGCAGCGGAAGTAACACCAAGGAGTTATACGGTAAAGCTAATTTTTGACACGCTAGATTATGATTTCTATAGTGCCGAGGCTAAACCAGCAGCAAGGCCAGCTATCCTGAAAGAGAATACCCAAAATACGGTAGCATCATTTTCTGAAAAATCGAATGGTATTTTGAATATTAAAACAAAGGAAATGAAAGCGATAGTTTATGTGAGTGTATTATGTGTGGCATTGGCGGCATTATTTTTTGGGATAGCAGAATACCGAAACGCCGGGATTGATAGAGTAGATCAAGCTCGTGCTACCAATATGAATCCGAATTTTGTACGGTGGTTTAACGCTGGGCAAATGGACTCCTTGGGTTCTGTTTACTTGCCAGATGCTTATATCATGCCGATTGACCATGAAAGAATTCAGGGAAGACAGGAAATTATTAGTTACCATCAAGACCTTTATGATATGGGTTTTCGTATGGTTAGCAATGTGCAGGAAGAACTTATAAAGTCTGATTCTATTGCGGTAGAAAGGGGATACTGGAAAGGTGTAAATAATGGTAGTTTTTCTGGCTACTATTTAACGCAGTATAGACTTGTGGATGGGCATTGGTATATTGAAAATGACATGTCTAGTGCGGCTGATTAAGATTATTTACTAAAAAAGGAAGACTCATTAAGTCCTCCTTTCAAATAGTGGTAGTGAATGAGGCTATAAATTTTTCCCAACAAAATCGTTGAACGTTTCTTTCATCTCAACGAACAGCTTTTTAAAAGTCTCCATTCTGTCTGCTAAATCAGTTTTCTCGCTCATTTTCCTGTGGTCCGAGGCCACAGGATTTGCCTTTATATTAGCTTCAATGGCGTCTTCTGAAATTTGAATATCATGATTAAGAATGTCAATCTGTTCCTTTTGGATGATAAATTGATTTTGGAACTGCTCTACGGCTTTCTTTAAATCATGGTTGGTGTTTTGAATGCTGACTTCTGAAAGCCGATTTCTAAGGCTAATTAAATTATTGCTGTAAAAGGCTAATTCTTCTTGCCATGTTTTATGGTCTTTGTGCAGGTCTAATAAATACTCCTTTTCCATGTTTTTCTTTGTTTTTGTTATTTCAAAGAAATGGAATGTATGGCTTTCATAACATGAGGGTAGTCAGCAAAGGTGATGTCACTCATCAGAAGATTGTGATCATAAATAAACCTGCTCAAAATCATATTATTAAAGTGACTATTTGAAGAACTTGGTGTTAACAAAAAGGAGAATCATGAAGAAAATAATATTAGCGACCGACTTTTCAAAAGGAGCTTCAAAAGCAGAAGAAATGGCCATAGCCATAGCTAAAAAGCATATATCTAATATTATTCTTTTGTACTGCTTTACACCTACTTATGTAGACCCTACCATGCCCGGCGGAATGGTTATTGTTTTAGATGAAGGAAAAGAAAAACAGCTGGAAGATAAGCTTTCTAGAAAAGCTAGAAGTATTCAGGAGCAAGGTGTTCGGACTACTTTCAGGCTAAGCACTGGAAGTGTATCTGATGGAATTAAAACTTTGGTGGAAGAAGAAGCTGCCGATTTTGCTATTCTAGGGAAAACAGGAGCGTCTGGTTTTTTAGATAAAATATTAGGCAGTACTGCGGAGTATGTGATAAATAACATTAAGATTCCTTTATTGGTGGTGCCAGAAAATACAAAATCTATTGATGTTGATAGGATTCAATATGCCACCGAATTAGAATACGACGAAAATGAAATATTAGAAGAGGTCTTTGAGATAGCTAGAAAGTTAAAAGCGGAGGTTGATTTTGTCAATGTGTTATCTGATAAAAAATTAGACCTGGTAGACAATGCTAAACTGATTGACGATATGAAAAAAAGCTTTCCAAACGAGCGATTAAACATTCAGTCTATTCGGTCAAATAGCGTTGAAAAAGCTATTCTGGAGCTTTCTGAGTCAAAGGAAAATACTGCTTTAGTGGTGGCATCTCACCACAGAGGTTTTTTAGAGGGTCTTCTTAAGCCCAGTGTGAGTAAGAGTCTTATTGCTAGAACCAATGTGCCAACATTTGTTTTTCATTTTGAGTAGCAAATCCTTGATTGATGCAAGAGTGGAAAGGAGTAAGCTTTGCTGCGTGACGATTTTGGCTATTAGTTTCAGTACGCAGTAGGGGCAAGTGGGGCACTTGTTATCGTAAATATCTTTAAACCTTAATAGAGAATGGTTCCTCAGCACTTTGTGGTTGATAGCGGTAAAGCCAATTAAATATAAAGCCGATGTCAAAAAGTATTGACACCGGCTTTTTTGTTGGCAAAACTGCCTGAGAAATCAGTTTTTAGAATACTCCAATAAAGTGACTTCCTTCTATGTTTACTAGCTCCGCACCTTTAGTTACTTCGCCAGTTTCTGTGTTTACTACGTAAATGTTTCCGTTTTGACCTACGGCTGCTTGCGTTAGGTAGATGTCATTTCCGTCCACCACAAAACCTTGGTATTGGAATAAGTAGAAATCAGGGTCATAAGGAATAGCATCAATTTTTTGAGCAGTTTTAGTATTTAAGTCTACTAGAGCAAAAAATCCTTGAGCACCAGCTACACCATCTGCAGAGCCATTATGACGGTAAGCTACTACTGCTTTTCCGTTTGCTGCTGGTCTCCAAGCTAAAACGTAAGCACCTTCTACGCCCAAGGCATCATCAAGGTTGAAATCATAAGAGTTATCATACTGGTTATTTGCATCAATTTTTAAGATATGAGAACCTTCTGGGTCGCTTTGGTTTGCTTGGTATACACTTCCATTGTATTCGAAAGCATTGATACTACGGTATCCGTTGGTGTTTCCGTACCCTACAGTAGAGGTAATTACAGTTGGGTTTAGTAAAGAAGGATAATCTAAAACGATGGTTTTTGAACCTAAAATTTCATAGCCGCTATCACTTTCAGCAGTATTAGGATCTACTTTACTTAAACGGGCACCAATATATAATTTATCTCCAGCAGCATTTAAAGTAGGCATGTCAATTCTTGAGAAATAGTAGCCATTAGCTTCCTCTTCTGCCGTTAAAGGCACACTATGCTCTTGAAATTCTTTAATAACAGAATTTTCAAGGTCTAATGTTACCACACCAATCTTAGCATCAGTACGAACGTATGTGTCGTCTGTAGCGTCATCTGGGGTACCATTGTCATTGATTTCATGCTCTGTAGAAACGTATACAGCAGCTCCAGTTTTATCACCATCAAATAACTTAATCCATCTTGGTGCTGTTCCTACATAAGGAGCAATACTCACAGGAGAACCCGTTGGAGTGAAAGTTTGACCACCTTCTACCGTATATTTAGTATAGTTTCCACCGGTATCTCCAGCATAACTAATGTTAAAGATAGTTTTACCATCTTCAGAAGATTGTAATCTTGCAGTTCTGTTAGAAGGTGCTATAAATCCGTTGTTAAATGGGTCTATAGAGATATTTGGGTTTTTGGCGTCTTCGCTGCTGATAGAATAAATTAGCGTTCCTCCGTTTCCATCACCTGGGTTTTCTCCCATTTTGGCGGCAGCTACAGTAATCCATCTAGTTTCTTCTGGTTCAGGCTCTGGTTCAACAACGGGATCGTCGTTCGTAGTACAGGCGTTTAAAAGGCCAAAAGTTGCTAGTACGGCCAGTGTTTTATTATTTAGAATTGTTTTTATCATCGCTGTTTAGAATATTAAAATTTATTAATCGAATAGTTAAGTTTTAAGTAAAAAGCTCTTCCTGGTTTCTGTACAGACAGGTTGTCATATACAGGTTTATCAAATATATTTTTAATGTCAAAACTCGCTACAACCCTGTTTTTTGGGAAGGCATAGCTAAGTCCAAAATCTTGTGCTAGTTGCTGAGGAACGTTGAAAAAGTCATTGCCTACTGTGTTGGTTCCCTGTGATGTGATGTATGAAAAGGCATCAGTAAAGTACATGGTGTAGAAAAGGTTTAATCGAGAATTTTTCTGAATTAAATCTTTAAATGAGTAGCGTAAGCTACCATTCATAGTAAAAAATGGTGTGTTTGGTACATCTATTTCTATACCTCTATTAATTACTTTTAGGTCAAAGCGAGATATGTTGAAGTTAAGTCCAAAGTTTCTGTTGTAATTATAGTTTAACTGGGCATCTATTCCTTTTGAAGTAGCTGTACCTTGATTAACATAGAGTATTAATTCATCATCCACGTTTAATGATGTTTCAATAGGCAAGCCTATACGATCTTTAATATTTCTAGCAAAAAGGTTAGTAGAAACCACAAAGTTATGTTTGCGTATAGCAAAGGTTCCTAAACGAAATCCCAGATTATAGTTTCGGCTTTGTTCAGGATTAATGCTTGAATTTGCTATAACATTGTCGCCATCATCACCAAACACTTCGGTTTCACTCGGTAGCCTTACCGCTTTTTCCGCGGAAGTTAAAAGGGTTATTTTTGAATTAAGAGCGTAAGATAGAGCAAAACCATAGCCATTATGTTTCTTATTACTACTTACTGTCTCATCCACTATTTTACTTTTACCATCTACACCTTTTTCAATAGTGGGGTCTATGCTTATGGTTTCTTGCTGGTAGTATTTTCCAAACAAGCTTGTCTTAAGCCTATCATCTAAAGCAGATAGCTCGTAGGTTAAAGAATAGATGTTTTTATTTAAATCTCTAGTGCCTTTAAAGGTGTTTTCTAAAACGGAACGCAAAGCATCACTATCTTCTCTATCTACTCCACTGTATACATGGTTTACTAAGAATTTGTGATGCTTATTGATAGCATAGGAGAGCCCTGTTCTGATAGATGCTACATTTCTATCAATTTTGGTCAGTGTAGGTCCTCCTTCTTGCTGAGAACCCCAAGAGTAATTATACTCATTTCCTCTAAAGTCAATGGCTCTTTGACCATTCCAGCTGTAAGCTGCAGCTACCGTATCATTAACAATTCGGTTTCTCTTACCATAAGTGCCGTTCACATTAACATCTAGGCCATCAATCAGAAAGTCTCTCTTTTGATAAGTTAAAGTACTTAACAAAGCCTCTGATTCTAAAAACCTTCCTTTATATGGGATGATGGTCATGAAAGCTCCATGTTGTACTTCTTTATAATCGTCGGAGCCTGTTAAGCCTATTAGAAATTGGTCTGCCCATTTTACATCTGTAAAACCAATTTGAGCCATTCCGCCGGTGGAGCGATAGGCATCATTAAACCTTCTAGCAGTAATAGGCGTTTGTACTCCGCCTAAACCAGTAACCACTACGCTTCTTCCAGATACCTTATAATCATTGTCAGAGTAGTTATGAAAGGCAGAGGCTTTTACCGTAAAGCCAGATTTTTTATAGCGATACAGCCCATTAACACTTGTTTGAAAGGTGTTAAAAGAGCCATAAGAGGCCGATGCGTTAAAATTACTTTGTGCACTTTTATGAAGCACTATATTAATGGCTCCGCCCAATGCATCGTCTGCTAAATGGCCAGGAACCACGCCTTTGTAAACTTCAATGTTCTTTATCATTGAAGGCGGTATACTATTTAGGTTAAATGAAGAGCCATAAATGGAGATAGGAATTCCGTCAATAAAAATACGTACCGAATTTCCAGATAATCCGTTTAAACTATAGCGTACTTCTGAGCCCAAGCCACCGTTTTGACGAATTTTGACACCTACTGTGGTATTTAGCAATTCGTTCGTTTGAATATTTCTGAGACTAGCTTCCTTAGTCTTAATTATATTTACCGCAAAGCCCTGAGTTTCCTTTTCTGTTTCTTCTGATTTGCCCAAAACGTTGACTTCGTCAAGGCTTTCTGTTTTTTCTTCTAAAACAAAATTGACCTTAGTTTGAAAGTTCTTATTATTGAGCTTAATAGTTTTCATCACTGTGTTATAGCCAATAAAATTGACCAGAACGGTATGCTCGCCAAAAGGGACTTTGTCAATGATGTATGCTCCATTGTCGTCAGAACTAATGCCAATGTTCAGTTTCTTTATCAAAACCGTGGCATAAGGCATTGGTTTTCCTGAAGCATCATGTATAGTGCCCGATATGGTTCCTGTAGCTTCTAGCCCTTGAGCATTCCAGAAGATTAGGAGAAATATGGCTGTAAAAAGTCCTTTCATTTGAATAAAAAACACTAGTATTCTTATTTATACTAAGTCTAAATAAATAACTTTGCAAAAGTAACTGAAGAATGGCAGCTGTAATACCGCGAAAGGAACTTTTAAGTACGCAAAAGGAAGTAATGAGAATAGAAGAAGAAGATGGTAAACGCATAATGTATAGAGAGGTATGCGTAAAGGAGCTTTTAAAAGATTCTTACGTAGGTGACTGCATCAGGTTTAATACCGTAGAAGTATCCAAAAATGACAATGCGGCTTATATAAGTGGAGTAGATTTTACCACAAACAAATTTCCCTTTAAGCCAAATACCGCTATAAGTATTTCAAGTGATGAGGCATTGATTAAAATTCATTTCTCATTAGAAGGCACCTACAGCTATCAGCCATTAACGCATATTAAGTATTTGGTTCAAATTCCAGAGAATCATTGTAACATGTTTTATTACCCAGCCACAGAGGGGAGAGAGATTTATTATGAAGAAAACACAAAGGCTTTTGAGCTATATGTAAAACCGTCTGTTTTAAAGGAGCTTTTAGGAGCAGGATATAAACGTTGGCTAGAGAAATTAGAAGGGGCAATTAAGAATTCAAATACTTATTTACATTGGGATAAAAGCACATTTATACCACCTCACATACGAAATAGAATTCTGGAGGTTTTACAGTGTCCTTATAAGGGAGAGGTCAGAAAGCGATACATAGAAAGTAGCTTAACCTTACTCTTAATTGAGTTTTTACTTGGCAGGGAATCAATAGCGGTAACCAAGAATAGGGCAAAACTGCCAAATTCGGATTATTTGGCTTTGGTAAAAGTGGAGACCTATATTAGGAAAAACCTTCAAAAACAGCTTAGAATAATAGACTTGGCTGAATTAGCGGGATTCAATGCCACCAAACTGAAGAGAGATTTCAAGAAGGTATATGGTCTAACTATTTTTAAGCACATCACATCTTTACGAATGGAACGTGCTATTAAGTTAATAACAGAAGAAGGTGTCCCAATAGCTCAGGCCTCTTATGAAGTAGGTTTTTCACATCCCCAACATTTCACCACCGCCTTTAAAAGAACCATGGGATATTTACCAAGCCAATTAAAACCAATGGAAACTTAATTTGTCACGTTTTTTGAGCATCAAACTTTGAGTAGAAAAAGTGTTCTTAATTCATTATTCCGCAAATAGTTCAGGTAAAAATAATGACAGCTGTGGTATTAGCGTGACTAATATTAGTACGAATAAACTCACAAAAAGGAATGGGAGGGCCGCTTTACTCACCTTTGTAATAGAAGTTTTGCCGATACTGGAGGCTACAAATAAACAAACGCCCACAGGTGGAGTGGTTAGCCCAATGATTAAATTTAGAACGGCTATAACCGCAAAGTGAATTGGGTCAACCCCAACAGTAATGGCCACTTTTAATAGGATGGGAAACAAAATAAGCAGAGCAGCTACGGTCTCCATAAAAGTACCAACAAAGATTAGCAAGAGGTTTATTAAAAGCAGTACTACATACTTATTTGTGCTAAAATCTAGAATTTCATTGGATATATACTGAGGCATTCTTTCGGTTATAAGAATCCATCCAAATAAATTGGCAAAACCTACAAGAACCATTAGAGAGGCTGAGGTCTTCATAGAGTCTAAAACAATAATTTGTACTTTTTTAAAACTCAGGTTTTTATAAACGTACCGTCCAATGATAAACGCGTAAAGAACCGCAATAATAGAAGCCTCTGTTGGCGTGAAGACTCCTCCAATAATCCCAAATAGAATTATTATAGTCATTAATAAAGCCCAAAAGGTGTCAATTAAGCTAGTGCCTATTTGCTTTAAAGTATTTTTGGCATGTTTAGGATAATTCCTTTTTACAGAAATAAAATAAGCCACAAGCATAAGCCCAACTCCAAGGAGAAAGCCAGGAAAGGCTCCAGCTAAAAAGAGTTTTCCTACCGATAATCCACTTAATGTGGCTGCAATAATCATAGGAACGCTAGGAGGGATTATTGGTCCTACAGTGGAGGAAGATGCTGTAACAGCACAAGAAAACCCCTCATCATAACCTTCTTTTTTCATTGCAGGAATGAGTACAGACCCAATACTTGCCGTGTCTGAAACCGCGGTGCCTGAAATACCCGCGAATAACATGGATGCACCTATGTTAGCTAAAGACAAACCTCCCCTTATATGACCCAAAAGGTGATTACAGAAGGTAATGATTTTGGCAGTTAATCCTCCGTGATTCATTAGGTTTCCGGCTAAGATAAATCCAGGGATACTTAAGAGTACAAAGACATCTATTCCTGAGAACATTTTCATCGGAATGATTATTAGAGGGATGTTTTCACCAATAATGTAAACCAAACAAGCGAGGCCTAAGGCAAAAGCAATAGGGAATCTTAAAACCAAAGCCAAAAGGAAAACAATAAATACTAACCAAATCATTTCAATCTTTTTAATAGTGCTAGGAAAGAGTAATATGCCATAGTAGCCGACATTATAACCATACAGAAAAAGGTTAGGCTCATTGATGTGCCCATACTTGCGGATTTTTCAGGGAGTCCTAGCTTTACGAATAAGACTGCGTGATAAAACATAAGACCAAATAGAACAAAAATAACTAGGTGTATAAACAACAAAATTTTGTCTTGAATGCTTGGCTTCAACCGTTCAAAGAATACATCTAGGTAGACGAAATAATTGTCTTTCAAAGCTAAACCTGAGGCAAATGAAATGGTATAAATGAAGAATAAACGAGAAGCTTCCTCTGTCCATGCAGGAGTATTAGACATGAAAAATCGGGCATAAATTTGCAAAGCTACGCTTGCAATAAGGCCAAATGTGCTAATTAGTGTTCCATATTTCAGAAATTTTCCAATTACTTTTTTAATCATCTAATTGCTCTTTTGATTCAATTATTTCTTGGTAGACTTCCTGCATTTCAGGCGATAAACTTTCGTAAATAGCCTTTTCACATTTTTTAGCAAAAGCCGCTTTATCTACCTTAATAAATTCCATTCCCCTTTTCTGTAATTCTTCCTTAACACTAGCTTCACTTTCAAGAAATAGTTTGTGCTCATAGGCTTGCATATCCTTAGCAGCCTCAAGAAATATCACTTTTAAATCTTCTGGCATTCTTTGAAATTGCTTTTCACCTATTAATGGATACCCCCAGCTCATGACATGCTCTGTTTCATTAACGTACTTTTGAACTTCCGGAAACCCGGCACTCAAAATAAGAGAATAGGGGTTTTCAAGACCTTCTATGGTGCCCTGCTGTAAAGAAGTAAATACTTCGGAAAGTGCCATTGGCGTGGGTTTGGCCCCCATGGCACTCCAAGCCGTGACGAAAGAAGGCACGCTAGGAACTCTAAGAATTAGACCATTTAAGTCGTCTGGATGCCTTATTGGTCTATTTGAGGTTAATTGACGAGGGCCACGTACAAAATAAGTGATGGGTCTAAGACCGGTACCCTCAATTATTTCTTTTTCAATTCGCTTTCCTATCGGACCATTAATGAGCTTTTCCTGTTCTTCATAATTTTGGATAAGATAGGGCAATTCGCAAAAAGCGGCTATATCGACCCAGTTGCTAAGTAATGACCCTGAAATGGTCATTTCAATAACCTCTGCTTGAATCATCCTTAATGATTCCATTTCTTTGGCCAATTGTTCAGAAGGATATACTTCTAGTTTTATTCTGCCTTGGGAGCGTTCTTGCAGTATTTCTCCAAAGTACATAAATGCTTTATACCAATTATGTTCCTCATTGAAAATTATACTAGCCCGTAACAAAACCTCAGGCTCATTTTTGCTTTTACATTGGAGGTTAGAAAAGCTTAAGAAAATCAAGCTCAAAAAGAGCAGAATTTTACGGGTTCTAAACGACTTCGAAAGAAAAGTATTCCGGTTGGTTTTCATGAAATATTATATTCCACGAATGTAATAATGAATATGATATTATTGAATGAAAATATTGAATTTTAACTAGACAAGAACTCGACTTAAGCTAGAATTTTGACTAAATGAGCTTATTTGAGAAGTTTTTGATGTTTTAGTACTGACTTAAGGGTATGAGTAAATAGCTACCCGGCCATAGCTAAAACCTACCCATGAATACCCTCCGACTTGCCATAATTAGCAATAACTTCTGACTCAAAAGCTAGCCATTCTCTCCAGCGTGTTTCCACATCAATTCCCACTCCATACTTACGAGCGTAGGTGATAAAGGTGGTATAATGACCAGCTTCACTTTCCATCAGTTCCCAGTAGAATTTTGATAACTCTTCGTCTGCAATGTTTTGTGAGAGTACTTTAAATCGCTCGCAACTACGAGCCTCTATCATAGCCGAAAAAAGTAGTCGTTCCACTAAACCGGATACTCTAGTGCCATTATTGCTTCTTTTCATGTATTGAGCTAATTCGCCTACATAATGGTCTTTACGTTCTTTAGCAAGCTTTAATCCTTTCTTTTTGATTATTTCATGCACCATTTGAAAGTGCTCAATTTCTTCTTTGGCAAGAGCCAGCAAGTCTGTAACTAAATCCGGATATTCTGGATTATTAACTACTATAGTAATGGCATTAGTAGCCGCTTTTTGTTCACACCAAGCATGGTCAGAGAGAATCTCTTCAATGTTTTTCTCAACAATATTAACCCATCGAGGGTCAGTTGGTAATTCTAGGCGTAATACAGACATACAGTAATTGATAAAATTGAAAATAAGCGGAGGTTTTGGTTAAAACAGTATCAGAAAACCATAACCATGACAAAGTAAAAGATTTGTTCCTGCATGCCTCGTATATTTTTAATTTATGTTTGTACTAAACGGGCTTGCTATACATAAGGAATATCAGGATTCTCTCTTAGAAGCATTAGCTAGGAAGTGTTAATTCTACTTTCTATATCCTATATTATTCTTGTTCTGAAAATGGCCATTAGCTAGGTCTCCATCACAAGCTTTAAGAAGTAAGGCTTGTAAAGTTTTCAGCTTTTCTGGTTCTGCTGTTGATAGGTCATTTTCTTCTTTAAAATCATCTGGTAGATAGTATAACGCTGTCGCATCCCTTTTGAGGTCTGTTCTTATTTTCCAGCCGTCGTTCATGATGAGGGTAGGCCCCGTAAAAGAAGAGTAAACCACATAATCATGTTCTTGCTCATTTCCTTCACCAATTAGCTCTTTAAAGAAAGAAAGCCCATCAGTTTTATAATCTTTATCAAAGCCCGTTATCTCTGCTATTGTTGGCATTATATCATAATTGGACACCAGTCTTTTGCTCGTTATTCCTTCTACAATTTTCCCTGGCCATCTCACTAATAGTGGGATATTAATGCCACCCTGTAGGTTACTTCTTTTCATACCCGCTCTTCCTCCGTTTCCATTAAAAACATCTCCACCTAAGTCGCTGTAGTATTTATTCTCCAAATCATTAAAGCGTTCTCCCGTTTGCATGTTGGTATAGGGTTTCAGTACGCGGCCTTCTAGTCCATAATAAATTTCGTGGCCATTATCAGCCGCAAAAATCACAATAGTATTTTCATCAAGATTTAGAGCTTCTAGTTTGTTCAATATCTGACCTACATTATCATCCAGCATTTTCACCATGGAAGCGTATTCTTTCTCTATCTGCGTTAAACGGTTGTCGTTAATAAAGTCAGAATGTACTTCTGGAATAGAAACAGGGCCATGTGGCAGCTGTGTAGGAAAATATAGGAAAAAAGGGTTTTCCTGATTGCTCTCTATAAAGTTTATCACCTTATCCATAAATAGATTTTGAGAATAGACCTTTTTGCCCTCCATATTCCATCTTTCCTCAAAAGCCTCTTTGGTTTCTGGTTCTTTTGACTTTCCAGAATTTAAGAGTGTATTTCCCTCTATTTTAATCAAATTACCATCTTCAAAAAGGAATGGAGGATAAAAGCCATGTGCTCTTTCGTGGTCTAGATATCCAAAGTAATGGCCCCAGCCATGGCGTTTCATTTGCATATTAGTGGCTGCAAAACCCCATTCTAGTTTACCAAATTGAGCTGTTTTGTAACCCATATTTTGAGCCACTTCACCTAAAAATACTTGTTCTTCAGGAATAGGCGAAAGCACACTGTTGATGGTGTTTTCAATTTCGTTTAGGTTTGATTGGTTCGCTTTCTTATAAATGCCTCCATGTGTCACTTCGAATCTGTTTTCATGACAATCATGCAGACCAGTAATCAGTGAAGCTCTGGACGGAGCACAAAGCATATTGGCGTAAGCATTTTCAAAACGCATACCTTCGGCAGCAAGTCTATCAATGTTTGGTGTTTTTATGCTTTCTTGCCCTTCATGCCCTAGCATGCCAATTCCTAAATCATCGGCGTAAATTAATATAACGTTAGGCTGTTCAGTGCTTTTTTGAGTACTGGTGCATGATGATATAATACCTATAAGAATAAATAATAGCCAGTTGGTTTTCATTGATAAAAGAGAGGTTGGTAAGTGCGTAATGAACGCTAAGCTAATGCAATATAAAGTAACAAGCAGTGCCTGTATTTGGCTAAGAAAAAAGGTGGGGCAATCAAGAATGTGCTTTTCTAGACTTTAAATGCATTATTTTGCCTTTGCTTACAATTTTTGACAAAAACTGATAAGCGTAAAATGAGCCATTTGAATACCCAATTGAGACATAAAGAAGCTATCTCAATGCCCTTTATTTGCCATTTCAGAGGGTAATACCCCAAACTGCTCTTTGAATAATTTCCTGAAATACTTTTGGTCGTTAAAGCCAACTTCAAAAGCCGCCTGTGCTACACCCAGTTTCTCGTCTACTATGAGTTTGGCGGCACGCTTTAATTTATACGTTCTAATATATTGGTTAATATTTTGTCCTGTTATAGCTTTCAGTTTCCTAAACATGGAGGTTCGGCTCATGCCCATTAGTTGAGAAATGGTATCTACATCAGCCTTTTGATTGGCTATTTGCTCCAAAATTATTTTTTCTAGGCCGCTTAAAAACTGTTGCTCTCTCTTAATGTCATTTTTCTGCCTTTCGGTCAAAGTATCATCTGGCTCTTCTGTTTTGTTATAATAAGTTCTTAAGCGAGTTTTAGCATCTAATAAATTATGTATTCTGGCTAGTAGTATTTTTCTGCTAAAGGGTTTAGTAATATAGTCATCTGCACCTTTTTCTAAACCACTTGTAATGCTTTCTTCACTGTCTTTGGCAGATAGTAATATCACTGGAATATGCGTTGTGGCTGCTTGACTCTTTAAAACGCCACATAAATCTATGCCGTTTCTTTCTGGCATCATCACGTCAGAAATAATGAGGTCAGGAATGTGTTTACTGGCTTGCTCTAAACCAATATTACCGTTTTCTGCGAAAATTAAGTTGAAGTCGGTCTTTAAAAGACCTGCCAAATACGAGAGTATTTGCGGATTATCATCAATAAGAAGAACCAGCGGTCTTCCATCATTCTGATGTAAGTTCTCAAAGTTCGTTTCATCATTCTCCGTAATTTCAGGAAGCCATAAGTCTGCTTTTGAATTTTCTGTTTCCTGCACTAGGTTTTCTGTGGCTAAAAACTTTGGAATACTTACGGTGAAAGTACAACCTCCACCTTTTTCTGAAACTAGCTCTATACTTCCGTCGTGTTCTTCCACGAAGCGTTTGGTAAGTGCGAGCCCAATTCCGGTACCTTTTTGAAGTGATTTTTTTGAGCCAGCCTGATAATACCAGTCAAAAACCATGCTTTGATGAGCGAGTTCTATTCCTGGTCCATTGTCTTGTACTATGATTTGAAAGACCGTTTCTTCTTCCTTTAAATATATGTTAACTTCCTGACCAGCGATACAATATTTCAATGCATTTGATAGTAGATTATTTACTACGATTTGCATTTTTTCTAAGTCAAAGGCCGTTTCAAAATCCTTTTTAGGGAAATGTGTGTTTAGTTTAATCTTATTATGATTGGCCAATGGTTGATACAGTTCAACCCATTGACTTAGTTTTTCCACTATGAAATAGTTTGTGGGTTTTAGCTGGCTTAGGTCTAGTTCTGTTTTCCTAAATTCTAGAAGCTTGCTAATCATGTGGTATAGGTAGCGAGCATTTCGCTGAACCATTTTAAAACTCTTCTGCTGTACATTGTCTTTTGGGTCTTCGGCTAGGTCATCTACAGACGCCATTATCAAAGTCAAAGGCGTTTTAAGTTCGTGCGAAAATCCAGTAAAAAATCGAACTCTTTCTTCGTTCAGCTCGCTTTCTAATTGTCGCTGTTTCTTTTCAAACAGCAGCGAGTTTTTAAGCTTTAATCGCTCATTATAGTACCTGAAAATCATACGACTTAGTGCCAATATTATGATGGCATAAAGCAGATAAGCCCACATAGTTCTCCAAAAAGGAGGTTTGATGCTAATTTTTAGACTGTTTTCAATGTAGTTTCCTGTATTGTTTAAAGACCGCACTTTCAAGATATAATTACCAGACGGAATGTTGGAGAAATTGGCCGTTCCTACCTCATTGGTTTCTATCCACTGCTCATGAAAATTTTCTAACTTATAAGCATATTTCTCATTGGTAATTCTTGGGTATTTGAGATTGACAAAGTCTAGTGAAAAAGGACTTTGATTATAGGCAAGCTCTAAAGAGTTGAGGTAGGAGATGTCATTTGGCAGAAAGGTAGCTTGACTAGAATCGCCTGCAATAATGGTTTTATTTAAAACTCGCAGGTCGGTAAATACCAAAGGATAATTATATGACTGCTGATGAAGGGTTTGTGGGTCAAAAATGTTTAAGCCCTTATTTCCTCCCATATAAATTTGACCGTCTTGGTCGCAGTAGCCTGCTCCAATATTGAATTCACTTTTCTGAATATTATTAAAAGTATTCAGGTTTCCTATATGGTTACTTTCGGGGTTAAAGTAGCAGATACCATTAAAAGAGCCAATCCAGATAAGTCCATTTTTGTCTGGTGTAAGACTATGGATGGTATTATTATTAAGGCCGTCTTCTATAGTGAAAAGATCTGTTTTTTTAGTTTGGGTGTCAAACCTGAATAGTCCATTATCTCTGGTTCCTGCCAGTAATTCGTTCTCACTTAGCCAGCACATGCTGTAAATTACAGTGCCCGGAATATTCCTATTAGTCTCATTATTATAAATTTCCTTCTCGTTATCTTTTGGGTTAAACTTGACTATCCCTGAGCCATAAGTGGCAAGCCAAAGGTTTTGTTCTGTGTCTTCTAATATCTCTCTGATATCAAGCTTACCAAGTTCTTCAATGTATTCAAAAGTTTCATTTTTTTCATTAAACCTATACAGCCCGCCTCGGTTAGTTCCTACCCAAATAGTGCCGTCTTTACTTTCTACAATCTTTCTAACATCATTTCCGTCGGCCTGTAGGCCTTGAAGAAAGTATTGACAAATTCCAGTTTCTGGATTTAAAAGGTTGAGTCCTCCTTGGTAAGTCCCTACCCAAACACGTTTTTTTGAGTCCTCTAATAAACTCAGGACGTAGTTATTTGAAAGTGATTTTTTATCTTCCCTATGTTGAAAGGTCTTAACTACACCTTTTGAAGGATTGTAGTAATCCAATCCACCGCCATCGGTTCCTATCCAAATGTTTTCAGTATTTGATTTACCAAAAGAGGCAATTCTGTTGTGAGCGAGGGTGTTCGTATTTGATAGGTTTCTAGTAAGTAGTTTGATGGGTTCACCATTAGGATTGACAAAATTCACACCCGTGCTAGTACCAATCCACATATTACCATCTACCGCCATTTTAAGAGCAGAGACTGTTCTGTTAAATACGCTAGAGCCATCTGTTTCAGGAAGAAACCATCTGATTTGATATGCTTGCTTAGCGTTTAAAATACTTTCTGGTTTCAGTATGTTTAAGCCTCCATTTCTGGTTCCTATCCAAAGGTTTCCGGCTTTGTCTTTTTCAAAACAAAGTATGTTGTCGTCACTTAGTCCAGTTTTAGAACTGTTTGTTTTGTCAACAGTAATCAGTTTACCCTCTAACGTTAGTATTTGAATGCCCTTGGCGGTTCCTATCCACAGATTTCCTTCTTTGTCGGTATAGAGGCAGTTTACATTCTCATCTATTCTTTTAAAAGGAATTCTATTTACTTCCTTAGTCCTAAGGTTTATTTTGTTTAATCCGTCATTAAACGTTCCCACCCAAAGTATACTGTCGCCCTGCATGCTGAGGTCAGAAATTTCACTAGATGACAGGCTTTTTTTATTTCCAAGTTCGGGTCTGAAAGTGGCTAGGGTCTTATTGTCTTTTATAATTTGAAGTCCATCGTCATAAACGCCAAGTATGAGTTCATTGTCTGGACCAATAATAACCGTACTTATATTGTCTCCTATGAGTCCATTATTTTTGTGGAGCTGATAAAAGTGATTGACTTTTGGGTCAAAGATATTGAGGCCATTTCCGCCGGTTAATAGCAGTTGACCTGCATTGTTTTTGACAATTCGCTCAATAAAGTTATCTGAAGGACCTTTGTTGGGAAGAGCATTGTTTTTCAAAATCACTTTGAAATTTTTACCATCATACCTGTTAAGTCCTTCTGAAGTGGCTATCCACATAAAACCAAGAGCGTCTTGCTCTATATCGTTTACCACATTATGTGATAAGCCAGATTCTACATCCATCAGGTAGAAAGTGAGGGCAGACGGCCCCTTTGTGTTAAACAAGCTACTATGATTCTGTGCTAAGGATGAACTTTGAAAAATCAATAAAAGTAAAATGTTAACTAAAATCCTCATACGCCTCTAATGCCCTTTTGCTTGTCAAAAATCCTACTATAATTAGGAATAATGCAAAGATGAACGATTTATCCCTCTTTTAATAACGATTTGTACCCTCTGTTCTGTTGCCAAGCCCTCTAATATTGCAGTAGGAAATAAAGCACAAATATTCTTCAAATAGTGATAGCGGAATATTTGGACTTAACAGACCCTCAAATATTATTTAACATATAAAGTTTTAAAAGATGCCAACAAGATTACGATTGAAAGTCTGGCCGTTTTGTGTAATGCTACTGGCATTACTCTTAGGAAGAGGCCCAGATGTGCACGGTCAAACAAGCTCCGTTAGCGGAACTGTTTTAGACGAAACAGGGGAAACGCTTCCGGGTGTTTCTGTTTTAATAAAGAGTACTACCACAGGTACTATTACAGATATGGATGGGAAGTTTCAGCTAAACACTTCTGGAATAGAAAGCCCTATATTAACCTTTTCCTATATAGGCTATAAGGCAAAGGAAATTGTTCTCAACGGACAAACCCAATTAGAGGTGAGTTTAGAATCAGATTTACAAACCCTTAGTGAAGTAGTAGTGGTAGGTTATGGAGAGCAAAAGAAAGCTACTCTAACCGGTTCTGTTTCTCAAATAGAAGGTAAAGCACTAGAGAGTAGCCCACAGCCTAATTTGTCAAACTCCTTAGCAGGTAGATTTTCTGGTATTATTGCTAATAATCGCTCTGGTGAGCCGGGTTATGATGGTTCTAGTTTTACCATTCGTGGTTTAGCTACTACAGGAAATAATGATGTGTTAGTGGTAGTAGATGGTGTTCCTGGTCAAATAGGAGGTTTAGAAAGGCTGTCGCCAAACGACATTGAAAGTGTTTCTATTCTTAAAGATGCTTCTGCTGCTATTTATGGTTCTAGAGCCGCAAATGGTGTTATTTTGGTTACCACTAAAAGAGGGAAAAGTGGAAAACCAACGGTATCTTATAACTTTAACCAAGGCTTTTCTTCGCCAACACGTCTTCCAGACATGGCGGATGCAGCTATCTACGGTCAAATAAGAAACGAAATAGCTTATTATAACAATAACGCTAACGGTTTAAACCAGGTTTATTCTGAATCAGAAATTGCAAATTTTGCAAATGGTTCTGACCCGGTTAACTACCCAAATACGGATTGGGCAGCAGCCACTTTAAAAAATGTAGCTCTTCAAAATCAGCATAACCTTAGTGTTAGGGGAGGTACTGATGCCGTAAGTTATTTCCTTTCTTTAGGTAAGTCTGGTCAAGAAGGACTTTACAAGAATGGAGCTACCGAGTATAATCAGTATAACTTTAGAGCCAACATTGACGCCGACATAACCGAAAGGTTAAAAGTAGGTTTCTCACTTTCTGGTAGAAAAGAAGACAGACAGTACCCTACATCAGGTGCAAATGATTTGTTTCGTAATATTTACAGAGCATATCCTACACAAGCGGCAGTATATCCTAATGGGTTGCCATCGTCTGGTATAGAAAACTCTAATCCTGTGGTAATGGCTACAGAAACAGCAGGAATTAATAAAAACCCAAATTACGTATTTAACGGGGTATTAAGAGCGAGTTATAAATTACCGTTTTTAGATGGTCTTTCTGTAGATGGTTTTTACTCCATAGATGAAAACTCTAATAGAAAAAGCAATTTCCTGACACCGTATACTTTGTATAACTATAACAGCGGCTCGGGTGCTTATGACCCTGTGGTAGTAGGTGGAGATGCAGACCAGCAAGCGGCATTGTTTGAAGAGCATTATAATCAATCAATGATTGTAAGTAATATTAAGTTAAACTATAAGAATTACTTCGCAGGTCATTATGTAGATGTGTTTGTAGGTTATGAGCAAAGCTCAAACAGCTCGCACACATTAGGAGCTTCAAGGCTTCATTTTCCTACTACAGAAACTCCAGAACTATCACAAGGTGGTGCTGCAGCCTCTGATTATAATAACTACGGAAGCAGCTATAACTTTACTAGAAAGAGTTATTTAGGCCGTTTTCTTTATAACTATAATGAGAAATACATGGCAGAGATTCAGTTAAGAGCTGATGGCTCTTCTAACTTCCCTAAAGAGAGTCGTTATGGTTTCTTCCCATCTGTTTCTGCTGGGTATAGAATTTCTGAAGAACCATGGTTTCAAAACAACCAAAGCTTCTTTAATGACTTAAAAATCAGAGCTTCTTACGGTGAACTAGGTAATGATAATGTAGGCCAGTTTCAGTACTATGATAACTATTCTTTCAATAATCGTTACCTGATAGGCGATGTGGTAAGCACGGGAATTGACCTAACTAGATTAGGAAACCCTAACATTACATGGGAAGTAGCTAAGAAAACAGATATTGCATTGAACGCGGTTTGGTTGAAAAACTTTACTACGGAAGTGATTTACTTTAGACAAAATAGAAGCGATATTTTGACCACAAGAAATGCCTCTATTCCGGGTACGTCTGGAATTGTGAATCCTTATGATGCGGAAACATTAGTTCCGGCAGAGAATATTGGTGAAGTAAAAAGTAGTGGTATAGAGTCTTCTGTTGGCTATAATAAGAACGGTGATTTCAGTTTCGGCATAGCCGCAAACTTTACATACGCTAAAAATGAGCTAGTTTTTAAAGATGAAGCTCCTGGTGTTTTAGATTATCAACGAGAAACTGGAAGGTCATTAAATACATATTTGCTTTATAACGCTATAGGTATTTTCAGAAGTCAAGAAGAGTTAGATGCTTACCCACACGTGGCAGGAGCTCAAGTAGGCGATTTAATTTATGAAGATTATAATGGAGACGGAAATATTTCTGCAGATGACCAAGTACGTACCGAGTACGGAAATATTCCTCAAATGACTTTCGGCTTAACGCTTCAAGCAGCTTACAGAAACTTCGATTTCTCTGCAATACTTTCTGGTCAAGCACAGGTTAATCAGTATGTTTTACCTGAGTCAGGAACCATCGGGAACTATTATAGCAGCTGGGCAGATAACCGTTATAGCCCTTCTAATACGGAAGGAACTTACCCGCGTGTAAGTGAGCGTTCTTCTTCTGCCATTAGTGGTGGTCTTTACAGAAATAATTTCTGGTTAAATGATGCTGCTTTTGTAAGGTTGAAAAATATTCAGCTTGGTTACACATTGCCTGAAAGCATTTTAGAAAGAGCAAATATTGCCTCTCTAAGAATTTATACCAATGCTTTTAATCTGTTGACACTTACAGGTGTTAAAGATTTTGACCCAGAGGGTTCTAGTGAAAGCGGTCAGTTTTACCCGCAACAGAAGATATTTAACCTAGGTCTGAACATTCAATTTTAGAATAATTAGAAATGAAAAATAAAAAAATTATAATACCGCTATTGGCCATAGGGCTTTCAGCGATAACAGCCATCAGCTGTAAGGAAGACTTTTTAGATGTAGTTCCTACAGACAGAGTATCGGATGCATCTATATTAAATGACTCTACGCTTTTTGAAAGTTATGTAATTAACAGATACTTAGGCGTAAGATTGACTAACAAAGAGGGCGACGGAAACGTACCTGGCTTTGGTAGAGGTTTTGAATATGCACTTTGGAGTTCATTGACAGATGAGTCTATCTATAACAATGACGACAACACTTGGTTTATTCAGCAAGGGCAACTTTCTCCTGAAAATACGGGTATTGCAGGTACTTTGTGGGGTCGTTCTTACAGAAGTATTAGAGAGTGTAATTATGCACTTACTAATATTGACCAAGTAGGAATGAGCCAGTCTTATCAGAATATTTTGACAGCAGAGCTAAGATTTATCAGAGCCTTCCGTTATCATGATTTGATTAGAAATTATGGAGAAGTGGTATTAATGGGCGATAAGGTTTCTCAACTTGGAGAAGACTTTGCTGACCCAGCATTTTTCACCAGAGCGTCTATAGAAGAAGGTTTAGCATATGTTACGGCAGAATTAGACGCAGCAGCGGCAGATTTGCCTGCTCAAAACTCTAATAGCTGGAAAGAGGGTAGAGCTACAAAAGGAGCAGCATTGGCATTAAATGCTCGTCTTAAACTTTATGCAGCCAGCCCTTTATATACCGGTGGTCAAAACGATACACAGAAATGGCAAGAAGCTGCTCAAGCAGCCAAAGCGGTCATGGATATGCAGCAGTACAGTTTATATCAAGGAGGTTATGGCGAGCTTTTCTTAACGCCAAATAGCAATGAAGAAATGATTTTTGCTAGATACTATAACATCAATTCTAGACATACTGCATTAGAGATAGCTAATGGCCCTAACGGGTATGATGGCTGGGCAGGTAATGTGCCGCTTCAAAATCTAGTAGATGATTATGAAATGATGGATGGGAGCGATTTCTCATGGGATAACCCAGAGCAAGCTGCCGCTCCTTATGAAAACCGTGACCCTAGATTTTATGAGACTGTACTTTATAATGGTGCAGATTATAGAGACAGAAAAGTGGAAACGTTTATTCCTGGAGGAAGAGATAGTAAAGATGGTCCTGCAAACTGGAATACCACCAAAAGTGGCTATTACCTAAAGAAGTTTGTGGATGAGCGTTTACCAATTCAAAACCCATGGAACGTAGCAGGAACGCAAAACTGGATTTATTTCCGTTATGCAGAAATATTACTAAACTATGCGGAGGCTCAAAACGAGGCGGTAGGTCCAGATGCAAGTGTTTATGATGCCATAAACAGTATTAGAAGCAGAAGTGGCGTAGAAATGCCAAACCTTCCAGAAGGACTTAGTCAAGATGAAATGAGAGAGCGAATTCAGCGTGAAAGAAGAATTGAACTTGCTTTTGAAGAGCACAGGTTCTATGATGTTCGTCGTTGGATGATTGCTGACCAAGTTGAAAATACGCCAGCCTATGGTATTGAAATAGTGAAAGCTGAAGATGGTACCTTGACGTATAACAGAATGGTGAGTTTACAAGGAAAAAGCTTTAGCACGCAGCATTATTGGTTGCCTATTCCTAGAGCAGAGGTTTTGGCATCAAATAATCAGTTGAAACAAAATCCAGGATATAACTAAAAAGAGAAAAGGGGGATGAAAGTCCTCCTTTTTTATAAATTTATTTTATGTTAAAACTTATTAGAAAATTCAGGATTTCGGCATACAGTGTTATTCTGTTAGGCTCGCTATCTTTCTTTAGCTTTACTTCTTGTGGCTCAGACTCTTTACAAACTAGCCCGGTAATAAACCCTGAAATAGATAATGCAATAAAAGTAAACGCCTTGACCGATAGGCGGTATCAAGAAATTGAAAACTTTGGTGCATCTGATGCATGGGCTTGTGCTTTTGTGGGAGAATGGCCTTCGGCAAAAAAAGAAGCCATTGCAGAGCTATTATTTAGTAAAGAATTAGATAACAGTGGGAATCCGAAAGGTATTGGTCTATCGCTTTGGCGATTCAATTTAGGAGCAGGAAGTGCAGAACAGGGTGCCGCATCAGACATTAAAGACGAATGGCGAAGAGGGGAGTCCTTCTTAAACGCTGACGGTACTTATGACTGGACTCGCCAAGCTGGTCAGGTTTGGTTTGCGGAAGAAGCAAAAAAGTATGGTGTAGAAAAGCTTCTGGCTTTTACGAATAGTCCGCCGGTTTCTATGACCAGAAATGGTAAGGCTTATGCCAATAATAGTGTAACCAATTTAGCGGCAGAAAACTATCAAGATTTTGCCAAGTATTTAAGCACAGTCCTAAAAAACTTAAAAGAAAGAGGGCTGGAGATAGATTACATTAGCCCAATTAATGAACCGCAGTGGGACTGGTCAAAGCCAAATCAAGAAGGAACGCCGTTTTACAATAATGAAATAGCGGGTGTAGTAAGAGCATTAGATGCGGCTTTAGAAGCTGACGGATTGAATACAACCATCGATTTAGCAGAAGCAGGGAAAATTAATTACCTTTTTGAAGATGCTGATAAGCCAGGAATAGGAAGCCAAATTCAGGCTTTTTTCAATGAAAGTTCTGCCGATTATATTGGCAATCTGAGGCATGTGGCTCGCAACCTTTCTGCTCACAGTTATTTTACTACATCGCCTTTTCAGTCTTCTGTGGAGATGAGAAGCAAGCTTAAAACGGAAATAGAGAAAGTACCAGATTTAAGCCTTTGGATGAGTGAGTACTGTATTTTAGGTGGAAATAGTGGAGAGATACAAGGTAACGGAAGAGATTTAGGTATTACCCCAGCATTATATGTGGCTCGTGTTATTCATAATGATTTGGCCGTGGCTAATGCCTCCGCTTGGAACTGGTGGACTGCCGTGTCAGGCTATGATTATAAAGATGGCTTAGTATACGTAGATAAGAACAATACTGACGGAAATTATTACGAGTCTAAAATACTTTGGGCTTTAGGAAATTATAGCCGATTTATCCGTCCTGGTTTTGAAAGAGTGGAGGTTTCTATTGACGGGAAGTTTACCCAAAACGAAGACTTCTTGGTGTCTGCTTATGAAGAGCCAGAAACTAAAGAAATGGTTTATGTATTTGTGAATTCAGGTACCAAAGCCATGGCTATAGCCCTAAATACTGATGGGAATAAGGCAAAAACTTCTAAAGCTTATGTCACTTCTGAAACTGCAGATTTGGCAGAAATGCAAATAGCGGAATCAGGTGAACTTAGTATTCCAGCCGAATCTGTGGTGACGGTTTTGGTGAATAATTGATGAAAATCTATTCTATTTAAATAATGCCAATTATCGAAGTTTGGCTAATTAAGACCCTTTGGCTTTGCTGAAGGGTCTTTTTTGTGTTTCGCGGAGGTAGTTTGTCGAACTTATCTTAGGTTTTATTATCTTGAAGTTCTAAAATAAAAACTATGGAACCAGCACTACAAACCATGATAGACAATATGCCTGAAAAAACAGGTAAGTCTCTTGCAGAATGGAAAACAATTTTAGCATCAAAGAACTTTGCGAAGCACGGCGAAGCCATGAGTTTTTTGAAAAAGGAACACGGTGTTACCCATGGTTTTGCCAATACTATTATCCAGCTCTCAAAAGACAAGCAGGACAGTCCTGAAGACTTGGTAAGCAAACAATACACAGGTAAAGAAGTTTTAAAACCAATTTATGATAAACTCCTAGAAGTGATTTTGGCATTCGGAAATGATATTACCAAAACACCTAAAAAGGACTCGGTTAGTTTGATAAGAAAAAGGCAGTTTGCACTCATAAAACCAGCCACCAAAACCCGAATAGATTTAGGCCTTAAGCTAAAAGGAAAACCGGAAACAGAAAGATTGGGCAACTCTGGTCCTTTCGGGACTATGTGCACGCATCGCGTCAAATTAGAAACAGCTACAGAGGTAGATGAAGAATTGATTTCTTGGCTTAGGGAGGCTTATGAGGTGAGTGTGTAGGATGTTTGCTTTGTGAATCTTTATCACCTGATTTCTGTCTGTTATCAGACAGAAAGACCTTAAGCTGGCAGGCATTATTTAAAAGCCATTGTTTGATTTAAAAGCTCTACTTTAAATGTGATTGTTTTATTGCCATTTTTGGGAAAAGTCTTGGGCTTATTCGACAGTGTATTGTATAGTTTCTAAATCAATTTCAGTATTGCTTTCAATCACTTGTGAACTATTTTCAATCATCGATTCATAAGATTGTGAAGATTTAACAAACCGAACGCTGGTGTTAGAAAATTTATCAAGACTTATCCATGGAAACTTTGATAAAAACTCCTCAGGAAGTTTCATTGGTTTAAATTCGTTCAATGGACTGAAAAAGCTCCATAATATATTTTTTTTAAGTTCTGCATCTGAGAGGATGAAGTTAATTTCTTTCCAATCATGATCTATGTCCGTCTCAATAGCAAAAGAAGGAAGTGGTTTGGCTGCTATTTTATAGGAAACTTTATCCAGAACGTTGAAAGGTTCAGGAACTGAGCCTGTTTTATGATAGAAAAATTGATAATTTCCCGCGGAAAATGAAATTCTTGTATCATATTTTGGGAATCGATTTAAATAACCAATCTGTAAGTTTCCATAGTTTTTTGATTCACCCATTGGAGGTACTTGGAAGTAATTATTGAAAATATTGAAGTACTCTAACCCGTCACTTTGATAGGCTTTTACATTAATACGTGGGTCATTTACATTAGGTAGATTGAGGCTAAGGATTTTGTCAAAATCCTCCAAGTCATCTAAGTTTAGTCTGAAGCTTTGACTAGAATCTAAACCCTCCCAAAAGCGATATTTTAATTTCCCATCAGCTAAAACTGAATAGAAAGCATCATTTGCATTTTCGAATATTTCCCATTTAATAAACCTCCTGGGATATCCTGATAGTTTGGTAATGGAGGTATTCGTGTGGTCTTTATTGCCAAGGACTTCCATTCTGAGGTCATCATAGTAGTCTACTTCAAGCTCAAGGTCACCAATTTTAGCACCTGCTTCTTGCCTTTCTAACGCACTGCTTCCTTGAAGATTCCAACGAGAATCTCTTAAAAGATTTTCGAATGTCCTTAGATTATAATCAAAATATATCCCTTTATTATAATAGTTGAAAAAAGTAACGTTTATTCTATCGTTAGGGACGGGAAGTGTAGATTTAAATTCAAACTCTTCTCCTAATTCTATTTGTTTAAAATCTAAGAGTTCACCGTTGATATCATTAATAAATACCCATTTTTCATAAAATTCACCATAGCTAGGTTTGACTGAAAGTGTGAAAATATTGTTGGATTTTTCTGATTCAATATCTTTTTTTTCGCATGAAAAAAGTAGGAAAAGAATCAATAACTGGATTAAGTTTCTAGTTTTCATTATCTGTTTTCGTGTGATATACTCTTACGATTTCAAAAACTATGCTAAAATCGTATTAGTAAGATAGAAGAATAAGAATGGAAAGTTAAGAGAAAACGTGTAATTAGTTTGATGAGAATGCCTTTTAATTGGCTTTTTGCGAGCTCCTAGCTGCTAAATACGTTTTTTTTCAGTTTAGGTGGTAGATTTAAAACGAGGGATATTGAAATATCTTACAAATTCCATTTTCCCCAAACCTTCAATTCCCATAAAGCGTTTATACTTCCGTAGTCTTTTATAGAAATCAATTCAGAAAAATATCAGCCATGAGCGACCTTCAAGAATTCCAGAAATTAGTTATAGCCAATGCCTCAGAGGTAAAAGGTTTGTCAATTGGTGATACCGCTCCCGACTTTACCTTGCCAAATGCTTTTGGAAAAAGTGTTTCATTATCAAACAGCTTAAAAGAGGGCTTTGTCATTATTAAGTTTTATCGCGGCGAATGGTGTCCTATCTGTAACCTTGACCTTAGAGAAATACAGAAGCATTTGCCAGAGATTCAGGCATTGGGTGCGACTTTGTTTGCTATTAGTCCTCAAAGCCCTGATGATGCACTTACCGCTACGCAAAAGAATGAACTAGGCTACGAAGTACTTAGTGATGCCCATCAGGAAGTAATAAAGGCTTATAATTTACAGTTTGACCCAGGAGATGATTATCATCAAAGACGTGATTTGACGAAAGAAAACGGTGACGGTTCTAAAACACTTCCTGTTCCAGCTACTTTTATTATTGATAAAAGTGGGAAAGTGGTAGCAGGTCATGTAGAAGCAGATTATACGCAAAGAATGTCTGCACTGGAAGTGGTAGAAGCTTTGAAAGCATTGAAGGGTTAAATGTTAGGTAGCGAACTACCCAACATTTTTTCATGCTAGCTTTTAGTTTGGTGCTCCTATAACGTGTACTGGTTTTCGATCAGAGCCGCTTGTTCTAGCTTTTTGCTCCACGAAATAAGGCTGAAAGGTGTAAGATGAGTTTCGGTCCCACTTTACATTCGTTTTAGGCAAATACTTTTTTAGCTTTTCTATTTCATTTTGGTAAGCTAAATTCTGAGCTTGATTGATAAATTCATTCGGGTCTTCTCTGTGATCATAAAACTCTTGTGTGCCATCTTCATATTGAATGTATCTGAAATCCTTTGACTTTACCGTGTGATTATTCATTCCAAATGTGGTAATGGCTACAGAGGCATCCTCTTGTTTCTCTATCATTGTTGTAAGCAAACTCTTTCCTTCATTTCTTTCATACGCAGGAAGTTCACATAAGTCTAGCAGTGTAGGGTAAATAGAGAGTAACTCAGCGGGTTGATCAATTATTTTACCTTTTGGGAGGTTTGGACCAGCAAAAAGTAAAGGAGTTTTGGTGGCAGCATTCCATAAAGCATGTTTCGCAAAAGTTCCTTTTTCTCCTAATCTATAACCATGGTCAGACCATAGAACAATGACCGTATTGTCGGCATATTCACTCTTATCCAGAGCTTCTATTAAACGGCCTATTTCATAATCTACAAAACTAATACATGCCAAGTAGGCTTGTAGGATTTTTGGCCATTCGCCACTTTCAATAGCCCAGTCTGTCGTGGGCATCATGGGTAAATCATTTATTTGCAGAGCAATATTGGGCACATCATTTAAATCGTCTGCTCTATAAGGCAATGTTTTTATACTGTCTAATGGATGCAAGTCAAACCATTTTTGAGGAACGTATAAAGGAACATGAACACGCAAAAAACCTACGCCCATAAAGAAAGGTTTGTTGTATTCAGTATCTAGCCGCTCCATGGCCCAGTTAACAGATTGATGGTCTGGCATCAAAGAATCGGCTTCTGGAAATGCTCCCCAATCGGTGCTTGTTCTGCCATATTTTGTTCTATCTGATGTGCCAAAGCCATCCCAGACAATTCTTTCTTCAGGATATGGACCAAAGCCTTTTACTCTTCCTGCTGATTCTTCAAAAACACCATTAGGTGCATGGTCATGAAACAGTTTTCCAATGCCCATGGTATGATAGCCGTTATTCTTGAAATATTCAGGAAGCATGATTATTTCTTTAGTGGCCGGGTTTTCAGAACGAATTTTATTATCGTCAATCATCCCATAAATACCCGTGGTAGAAGGACGCAGCCCAGTCATTATTGATGCCCTTGATGGCCCACATAATGGAGCTTGACAGTGTGCATCAGAAAACATTACGCCTCTGGCCGCTAACCTATCTAGATTTGGAGTTTTGGTATTAGAAAACTTATCTAAAACACCAAGCATGGTATTAAGGTCATCTACGGCTATAAATAGCACATTCGGTTTTTCCTTTTTAACAGATGTACACTTGGCACAAAGTGCTATTACAAACAAAGACAGAATGATTTTTTGAATGATTTTCATATTCATCGATTTACGAAACTTCAATAGCTATGGTCAGTTCTTTTGTGCCCTGCTCAAAGTAGGCAATTATTGGCACTGCTTCCATTCCAGGCACCATGTTGAAGGTTCTTCCTTTAGGCGTTTCTTTAATTTTTAAGGGAACACTTGACTTAATACTTACTAAACCTTCAGGCTTTTGAATAGTAATAAGACTAGCATTTGGCTGTTTTACAGCCTCTCCATTTTGAGATATAATTGGGAGAACAAATGCCGTTTGTTCTTTAATATTCTGTCTTGTTTTGGCCGAAATTGACAAGCTGTCCTCTGAACATTCGTAAGAGAGTTCAAAGTCTGATGCAGTACCTTTTATTACCTCGTTTGATTCATTTTTAAGCTGAGAAATGGCATTTAGTTTAATTTCATTATTGACGTCTTCTGTTTTTATGGTAGCGGCCCTATCAAAAATATTAGAATACCATACCTCGTCTTTAAAGGTTTCTACACGTGGTGTAAGTGCAAAATCTTCACCCGGGTTTGGTTGTTGATTATAGACTTCTACTAATTTATAAATAGCCATACTGGCCGCCACGAGTAGGCCAACTTTATTATGATACAACACCGATAAAGCTCCACCTGTAGCCTGACGGTAATGGCCATCTTTATAAATGGCATCATAGGCAGTGACTGTTCCTCGCCAATTACCACGAGCAAAAAGGGAAGTGTCAAGCTCTGGAAAGTGCTTTACTCCATTTGCTAGCGTCCTTGGTAGGGGCGTTCTTGTGTTTATTTCAGGAAGTTCGTCCCATCTATCCAGCATAGCTGCTAGGTTTTTGGCGTGTGCAAAAGTGTGATGAATACAAGGCTTAATCCTATGCGAAACATAGTGAATACCACCATGCAGTAAACCATCTGTGGTGCATCGTTTAAGTAGTTCTGTGTTTTTTACCGCAGCAGTACCAAATGCTGGGTTTTTGTGAGCCATCATACCAAATGCAGGCTGGCAGCCATCTGCAGTTCTGCTTCCCCAGTAAGTCCATTTAAATTGACGCGTACCCCAACTGTTGTCCCAACCTCCGTCAGGAAGCATGAATTCTAGGTGACCGTTAAGCGATTTGGTAAGCAGTGTTAAGAGGTCTTCATCGTTTTCATGAAGAGCATACATTACCAAACTATTTAAAGATTCCTCTACATTATAGCCTAAATCTACAGCATTTAACCCTTTCTCGCTTAATTTATCACTAGGTTTTCCTTCCCCATATAGTAGGTAGTTTGGCGTGGTGAAAAATGCCTTCACTTCTTCCGCAAATTCTTTACTTCGTGCTATATAAGTATCGTTTTTAAGCACCCTGCCTATAAGGTTAAGGCCATAAACAGCGGTAGCAGGATAATTAATATTAGTAAATGAAATTGTAAATTTTTCATAAATAAATTCAGCAGCATGCTGCAAACGTTCCATCCACTTTTCACGCCTGACGTCGTCAAGTAAATTACCATGATAATGAAGAGCTTCTGCTAGTGCTATCGCACCAAAAATAGTAATACCGTTCCATGATTTAGGGTCTAAAGTGTTTGTCCAGCTGCCGTCAGGCAGTGTTACTATTTCAGCCCATTCTAAAGCTGCAATACCGGCATCTAAGTACTTCTTTTCACCCGTGGCGGTGGCCATATGAAAGAAAGGGTATACAGCATCCATACTTCTACCATGAATGGTTTCGCATGCTGGACATTCCAACATACCATGTACTTTAGCATCAGATGGGTTATTTACTTGATGTTTAATCATGCCATCACACCATTCTTTTAAAAGGTCTTCTGCAAGTTTTTTAAAAGCTAATGAGTTCGATTCGTCTGTTTGCGAATTGCACCCAATAAGTGGGAAACTCAAGCCAATAGCTGCCAAGGTAGAGCGTTGGATAAATTCTTTACGGTTCATTATATTCAGATATTTCAATAGGTTGTAAAATAGCTAGAGATAGACTATCCAAATTTGGAAATTCTGGCTTTTAACTCCATCCTAAGCTATCCTAAACTGTCCAATGCTGTCTTTTTGAATATTTCCGCTAGAGATTATTGGCCTATTCTATCAATTTTCAGAACAAGTTTTGTGTTTTCCCATAATTGGCTGAAAAGTAAAGCTTTATAAGAACGTATAAAGTTATCTTAAGAAATGTAGCATGGTATACGTCGGGAACGTCCAACGCTACGCCCGACCTGACATTTGATGTGCTTGTGCGTCTGAAACCCACCGTTAGTTTGGGCGAAGCCCCTGCCGGTCGGCAGGCTGGGAGAACAGTCCTTTTTGAAGTTTAGTTATTTCACTACCCCTAAATCACCCCCTCTAAAACCTCCCAAACATTTTTGGCCAATATTTTATGCCCCTCTAGAGTTGGGTGAATGCCGTCTGATTGGTTTAGAGAAGGAACTCCGCCTACACCGTCTAGTAGGAAAGGAATCAATTTGACGTCGTTTACTTTAGCTAAATCTGTCCAGATATTTTTAAATTCTGCGGTGTAGTCTTGACCCATGTTTGGTGGAATTTGCATACCTGCTAAAACTATTTTTGTGTCTGGGTTTTTCTCCCAAACTAGGTCTATTATTGCCTGCAAATTAGCCTTAGTTTCTTTTAATGGAATTCCTCTTAATCCGTCGTTTGCACCTAGTTCTAATACAAAAACATCTATTTTTTGATTTAGCACCCAGTCTAACCTTGATAAACCTCCTGACGTGGTTTCTCCACTTAATCCAGCATTGATAACGCTGTAACCTAGGTCTAAAGAGTCTAAAGTCTTTTGAATAATGGCCGGAAAAGCACCGTCCATACCTACTCCATAGCCAGCCGTCAAACTATTTCCAAAAAACAGTATGGATTTGGAATTTTTCTCTTCTTCCATCATGTTCTCTTCCTGAACATTTTCTGAAGTTTCCGCTGTATTCTCATTTGAGCCGCAGGCGATTAAAACTAGAGCAAAGAAAAATAATGGAAGCTTATTCATTTAGAAGGTCGATTTTGAATTACAAATTATGACAAAAATATTAAAGGTTAGCCAGCTTGGGAAATCATATAACAGCGGCTCAAAGACTCTAACAGTATTAAATGATATTTCGTTTGAAGTAACGGCAGGTGCTACCTTTTCCATAGTAGGGCCATCAGGCAGCGGAAAAACTACGCTGTTAGGTCTTTGTGCAGGTTTAGACAAAGCAGGCACGGGAAGCGTGGAGCTTTGCGGCAAAGCCTTAGAAAGCCTAGATGAAGACCAAAGAGCTTTATTAAGAAACGAGGAAGTAGGTTTTATTTTCCAAGATTTTCAATTGTTACCCACACTCACCGCTTTAGAAAATGTATCAGTCCCATTAGAACTGCAAGGTGCTAAAGAAGCAAGCGAGCGAGCCAAAGAGCTTTTAGAGAAAGTAGGTTTAGGAGATAGAGTGCATCATTATCCGTCACAGCTTTCTGGCGGGGAGCAACAGCGAGTAGCCTTAGCCAGAGCTTTTTCAACCAAACCATCTATATTATTTGCAGATGAACCAACAGGGAACCTTGACGAAGAAACCGGGGAGAAGGTGGTAAAACTGCTTTTTGAGCTGAATAAAGAGGCGGGAACAACTTTGGTAATTGTAACCCATGATTTAGAATTAGCTAAAAGGACACAGCAGGTCTTGCGACTAAAAGGCGGTAAAATTTTATCAAACGAAACTAATTCAGTAGCCTAATGCAGCATTCAAAAGCAAATTTTAATTGGCTGCTAAAAATGGCTTGGCGTGATGGGAAGGCGAGTGGTAAAAGGCTGCTGCTTTTTATGGCGTCCATCATTTTGGGTATTGCTGCCGTGGTTTCTATACAGTCTTTTAGTAAAAACTTAGAGGAGAATATTGGCTTGCAGTCAAAGGCTCTCATGGGAGCAGATTATTTGATTGACAGCAAACAAGTGCCCACAGAGAGTGTGCAGGCAATCATAGATTCCTTACAGCCCGTTGGAAATGAAGTTAGTTTTGCCTCTATGGCCGCTTTTCCTGGAAAGTCTGCCAATAAACTGGTGCAAGTAAGAGGAATAGGTGGAGGTTTTCCTATTTATGGAGAACTGGAAACTGTGCCAGCTTCCGCCGCTAAGGCTTATCAAAGTGGAAACGGGGCTTTGGTAGATGCTACGGTAATGCTTCAGTTTGGTTTAGAAGTAGGGGATAGCGTTAAAGTGGGGAATAGCACTTTCCCAATTATCGGCACGCTAAAATCTGCTCCTGGGAGCAATGTTTTTTCTACCACCATGGCACCCCCTGTGGTTTTGCCTTATGAGGCTATGGAAAAGACTGGTTTGCTGCAGTTAGGAAGCCGTGTAACTTATAACTATTATTTCAAAGCAGCTCCAGAACTGGATATTGACGCTTTAGATGATGCTGTAGACCCAAGATTAGATGCAGAAAATGCCGATTTTGATTCGCATACTTCTGTAAGTGAACGTTTGGGGAGAAACTATGAGAATTTTGCTAAGTTCTTAAACTTAGTGGCTTTTATTGCTCTATTATTGGGCTGTGTAGGAATAGCTAGTTCTGTGCATATATATATCAAAGAAAAACTAAGAGCGGTAGCTGTTTTAAAATGTATAGGTGCTACCAGAAGGCAGTCTTTCTTGATTTACCTAATCCAAATAGCAGGCTTGGGTTTACTAGGTGGTATTTTAGGTACCTTGGCAGGTTTGGGCTTGCAGGCCTTGTTCCCATTGTTTATTCAAGATTTATTGCCCTTTGATGTGGAGATTAGTATAAGCATTCAGCCTATTATTATGGGCTTGCTTTTGGGTGTGTTTATGTCGGTGCTTTTTGCATTGCTTCCCTTATTGAAAACTTGGTTTGTGTCTCCTCTACAGGTTTTACGGGTGCAAGAAGAGGATAGTTCTGAAAGTAGAAATGCAAGTGGATTGGTGCTTTTGGCTATTGTCGTTTTTATCTTTCTGTTTTCCTTGTGGTTTCTTGAAAGTTGGAAATATGCCCTAGGTTTTGTAGGAGGAATTTTGGTGACTTTCTCTATCCTAGCAGCGGTCTCTTATTTATTTATGCAAGGCATTAAAAAGTATTTTCCTCATTCTTGGGGTTTTACGGCACGCCAAAGTTTATTGAATTTGTTCAGGCCAAATAACCAAACCATGGTTTTGATTTTGGCAATTGGTGTTGGTAGCTTTTTGATTAGCACACTTTACTTTTCTAAAGATATTTTGCTTGCTAAAACCTCGTTAGAAAATAGTGCTGATAGTCCTAACATGATTTTGTTGGACATTCAGAATAATCAAAAGGCGGAGGTGGCTGATGCCATCAAAAACAAAGAACTTCAAGTAATTGATAATATCCCGATTATCACCATGCGAGTGCACAGCATCAATGGCGTTTCGGCAGACATTATTAGAGAAGATACTATTTCAAAAAGAGGGAAATGGATAGTAAACCATGAGTTTAGAACTACTTACAGAGATTCGCTGATTGCTTCAGAATCAATGGCATCAGGAGAATGGCCTATCAAAAGAGCGGGCAATGGATTAATTCCGATTTCGGTTTCTGATAATTTAGCCAAGGATGCTCATTTGGCGGTTGGCGATACGGTCGTTTTCAATGTGCAGGGCGTTTTGATGAATACCTATGTCGGCGGAGTTCGAACGGTAGATTGGCAAAGAATGCAGCTAAACTTTTCAGTGGTTTTTCCTTCTGGTATTTTAGAAAACGCCCCTCAGTTTACGGTAATGAGTACAAATGCTCCTGACGAGCAGGTTTCAGCCAAGCTTCAGCAGGAATTGGTTTCTAACTTTCCGAATGTAACCATCTTAGATTTAAGACAAGTTTTGGATACCGTGCAGGGCATTCTAGACAAGATATCTTGGGTGATTAACTTCATGGCATTTTTCAGTATTCTGACAGGTATTATAGTCTTGATTGGTTCTGTGAGAACGAGCAAATACCAACGAATTAAGGAAAGTGTTTTATTAAGAACTTTAGGTGCAAAGAGCAAGCAGATTTTGAAAATAACAGCCTTAGAATACTTATATCTAGGGGTTTTAGGAACTGGAATTGGGATTTTCTTATCTTTAGTAGCTAGTCAATTATTAGCCATTTTTGTTTTTAAAGCAGCCTTTGTGCCATCATTAGTACCGTTTTTGGTTTTGCTTCCAGGAATTACGGGTATTGTATTATTAATAGGATTAAGCAACAGCAGAAGTGTTTTAAATAGCCCACCGCTAGAGGTCTTAAGAAAAGAAGCAGGTTGAATAAAATTTAATGTTGGGCTCGTAGGCCTATTTTCATACTTTCTTAAAAGGAGTTGAATGTTAGAATTATCGCAGCATATTATAACCTAAAACTATAGAGAGTGCTTTATATTCTGATGGCCAATCAGGGTATAGTTTGGTAATACTTCTCTTGGTACGATACTGTAGTTCTATACTAAGATTATTATTGTGTTTGAAGCCTAAGCCAAATACAAAGTTCTCTTTTGAATTGATGTTTAGAGTGGGACCAGGCGAAAAGGTAATATCTGACTTAAAAGGAAAGTCATAAACGAATAGAACATTAGTGAACACTTGGTTCTTTTCGTTTAGGAAAAAATAGTGTCTAATACCTGCAGGTAATTCTATTGATTTATAATTCACCTCGGAAGAGTAAGACATAGCCTCTGATTCTTCAATAGCACTAAAAGATTGGAACGTCGGTTCTACCAAAATGGCCCATTTGTCTTTATTAAATGGTAGAATGAATTCAGCTTCAGCTCCTATTCTTAAACTTAGTTTTGTGCCATAATCAACGTTATAATTGGTAGAGAAAGTGTTTCGGAGAATATATGAAGTACTATTAAGTCCTGGTCTAATATTAAGGTTAAAAACCTTTCTCACTTCTTTCGAATTGTAATTAGTGATATCAGTATTTTGACAGTTGTTATACTTTACAAAAAGGTTTATCAAATCGTCTTTGGAGTATTTAAGGTTTTCAAATTGTCTTTGATCAATATTGGAACATCTAAGATGTATATATAGCTGCTGTCTGTACTTATTGTTTATTAAAATGTGTTTCGCATTTTCTTGGTAATTTCTATATCGCTTGTAAATGAGCGGCTCTATTTGTCCTTCATTAGGGTTAAAAAAGTATCGTCTTTGGTTTCCTTTCTCATAAAAAAATAAGGAAGTTTTTCCTTCTACTAAAACTTTCAAAAATTGGTTCTCATTTTTGAAGTCAGGTTCTTTTTTGTTTGAGAGGTGGTTTATGTCATCGCTTGATTGATCAATGTTTACATTGGTTCTTACATATTTGGATATCCCTTCTACACTAAACTCAGAAGCATTCTCAATTTTTATTATTTGACTTGTTGCATTTTCTGAAAGCTTAAATTCAATTTCGGTTGGATTATTTTTCCAATCAAGGTCTTTTATTAATCCAGTTATTTTTTGATTGTCATTAGTAATGTAGTAGCCTTTTTCAAAAGAAATTTGAGCATTTCCAGTTATTGAAAAAAGTAGTAATGAAAGCAAAATAAGAAGCTTTTTCATTAGTTGTGTTTAGTGTTTTGTAACAGACAGATTTTGTATCGAAGATAGTAGTTTTGGTTTACAAAAATGAAGCCTGCCTTACTGGTAGAAGTTTTTGCGTATGCGAAAGCTCTTTTTTTAGCGACTTGTTTAATTCTTATAAGCTTATGGGAAAGAAAATAGACGCTTAGGTGGATGTTTGACTTGTTGTGTGTTTATATACTAGGTGACTTATGAAACTTAGCTTTAAGGCCAAAATAAGATAAGAGACGGTTTTGATACTTCCTGAAAGTGAAGCTAAATCCGTCTCTTAATCTATGTGTTAAACCCCAAATTGTCTCAAATGGTGGTCGGTGTGTTTATAAACAAAAACACCAATTTGCTCCTTATTCATTTTACCAAAGAAAGGGTGCACAAAACTTTCCGTAGTGAAGGAATTATAGCTTTCTAAAAGGTCAATCCATTTGGCTTGCTCGGCTTTAAAATTGCCCGAACCTTTTACTACCATGGCAGGGTGTGTAGGTTGATTTCTCTTAACAGGACTGTCGTCTTTTAAAATGCCTTTTAAGGCCATTGGGCCAAATAATCGGCCTATGAAGAGTCTTTTGTAAGTCTTTTTTCCAAGGAACATTTCTTCACCTAAAGAGCCGTGTTTTAACATTTGATAGACGTTCATTTTGCCCCAAAGGTTTTGGTTTTCTGCGGTTAAATTATTGATTCTTTGAATCAGTTCCTTACGTGTATTCGTATCAAAAATCGTTTTCATTTTAACTTTGTTTTAAATATTCATAGGAATAATATTTCTTACTTCTATAGTACCGCCCATTAAGAGAATAGGACATTTTTTTGCCAATTGAAGAGCACGCTCTAAAGTGGGGGCTTTTAAAATCATATTGCCACTCATGCTTTCATGCTGGCAAATATTAATTTCATCCTTGATAGAGTAATCAGCCGTTATTTGTTTACCATCAAAACCTAATTGATGTGTACTTACAAGCTTGCCTTGCATAGCAATATTGGCAATGAAATCACTCCATTGTTTCTGCGTTTGGAGTAATTGCTCTGGTGAAGGTGCTGCGTGGCTTGGATTTAAGCGGAAAAGCAGCATAAATTCTTTTAACTGTTCCATATAGAGATTTATTAATTAATGATGAAACAAAGGTGATGTTTCAACAAATTATAAATCTTGTCATATGGCAAGAAAACCTATTTGCCCGCTATTTCTTTTCTAATGCGACTTAATGAAGTGTCTGTAACGCCCAGGTAGGTGGCTATTTGTTTTAAAGACACGTTTTGTATGATGTGTGGTTTTTCTTTTAGAAGTTTCATGTATCGGTCTTTAGCCTGGTCGGCAATCATAGAAATACTATGACTTTTTAGAGCAAAGTAACTGCCCACTAAGGTGGTTCTGCCTTGTTCTCTGAAACTTTTAATGCTATGAAATAGCTGCTGAAATGTGTCAAAATCTAACTGCCAACAAACACAATCTGAAAGAGCCTGTATATGCTCACGAGTTGGGTTTCGTAGAAAAAAAGAGGGCCAATCAATGACAATATCTCCCACTGAAAAAAAATTGGTGGTGATGTCGTTGCCTTCAGTATCTATCACATAAGAGCGAGTAAAGCCCTGCTCTATAAACCAGTAATGATTGGCTGTTTGACCTTCACGTAGTAGGAAATCGTTTTTGCTGAAAGTGATTTTTTTAAACTTAGGAATTATGGTTTCAAGCTCCTCCGAGCTAAGGTCAGCACCTTTAAAAACATTATTTAAGAAATGGTTTGGCGTCATTCTGTAGCGTTAAGAAAAGTCAAGAATCATTTTAAAGCACGAAAATAAGGGATATGCTTTGCAATTAAACTGTTTCTTGGATGACTTAACAGTAAAATGAACACACTCAATTGGAAACTAAAGTATGATTAGGGGCTAGCAAGGGTAAAATAACAACTAAGGTTCTTTGTTTTGGTAAAAACAGCTTTTGTATTGTTTCCGTTTAACTTCTTCTTATGGCATTGGATTTAAGCTAATTTTTAATTTCCTACAATTTCTCTTTCGAAAAGAACCAATTCTTTTCATTCTAAATCATTAGCAAATTTGCAGTTGTAAATTCTGTTACGATATCCATCTTACAAGAATTTTGATATCTGGATGTACTTTGGTGTAAATGGTATCACCTGCTTCGCAAATGTCTTCTCTTTCTTCCTTGATTTAAGTTTAGTAATATTCGTGATTTGCGTTTGTTTGGAGGCGAGTGTTATTGATCAAAAAAAATCTTAAACTTCGTGTTTAGTATTTTTCTCTTTTCAGCTTTAGCTGCACGCTTTTCTTTCAAGGTTTATCTTTTTCTTTAGACATGATTCTTGATGTGAAAAAACTATGTATTTAGGTACCACAAAGCTTAGTACTTTTAAATATTTTACACCAAGAATAAGTATTCTTAAATATGTCTCATGTTTCAGATATTACTACTAAAAAAAGAGGCGTAGGAGATGATAAATCTTCCAAATCAGCTCAAAGCTGTACAAACTGATATTTTACCGTTTTAAGAAAAAGTAAGTGTATTTTAATCGCAGCGATACGTATAATTGGCGGAAGCTTGTCTGATTCTACCTTGAAAAACCTTTACAATGTCAGCCTTGGTAGGGTAATTATTTGAGTTATAGGTGTAGTCTGTAGATAACTCCGTTTTTCCATTATCATTTGTAATGGTCGACGAAGTGACATTGTTTTTATTTACAAAGTTCGTGTAGTTGTTATCCCCCTGAATTAGCGTATATACCATAAAGTAAGATAATATCTGTCCTAATCGTTGGTCTAAAAATGGACTTTTCTTATCGTCAAAAGTATGATTTACTAGCAATACCTCGTCGGTAAAATCTGTCTTTCTCAGTACTCTAGTTACATTATCATTCTCATTGTATTCTAGAACCACATCGGCAGGCTGGTTAAAAATTGGTAAACTAAGCGATAAAGCCGTTAATCTATTTTTAGCATCATATGTCATGGTGGTAGGATAATCAAACGGTCCTCTTGCATCTTGCCCTTTAAAGTTTATTCTAGAAAGATTACCTTTTCCATCAAAAGTGAATATGATTTTTGAACTTGGGTCAATAGTCAGTTCGGCACCTGTGAGAAGGTTTCCGTTATATAAAAGTTTATCAAAACTCGGTAAGTTTCCTTTGATGGTGAGAGCACGATCTTCGTCATACTCTACCACAAATGTTAAACCGTCTGAACTGTCCAGTGTTTTGATTTTACAATCATCACTCAGTGTAGGGCCTTCCTCTTCATTTCCATCAAAAGGAACAATATTTAAATCGACTATTTTATTACAGCCGATAGTAGTGATTAGGAGAAAGAATAATATGATTCTATACATTTTAAGCAAGTTGACCTTTATCATGTAGAAACTTATTACACAAATATTGTGCTAAAGTATTCCAAAACAAAAAAGAGGTTGACCAATATTGGCCAACCCCTCATTTTATAAGTCTTAAAGTGAGAATGAATTACATCATTCCACCCATTCCTCCACCAGGAGGCATGTGAGCATGGTCACCACCTTTCTCTTCTGGAATATCAGAAACTACAGCTTCTGTAGTTAATAATAAACCTGAGATAGAAGCAGCATTCTCAAGAGCCAAACGAGTTACTTTAGTTGGGTCAATAATACCCGCCTTGATAAGATCTTCGTATTTGTCTTCACGAGCATTATAACCATATGCACCTTTACCGTTTTTAACTTCCATTACTACTACAGAACCTTCTCCGCCGCAGTTAGCTACTATAGTTCTTAATGGAGCTTCAATAGCTTGTCTTATGATAGCAATACCTGTTTCCTCATCAGGAGTAGAACCTTCAAGACCTTCAAGAGCAGCTTGAGCTCTGATAAGGGCAACCCCACCACCAGCTACAATACCTTCTTCTACTGCCGCACGGGTAGCGTGAAGTGCATCGTCTACTCTATCTTTCTTTTCTTTCATTTCTACCTCAGTAGCTGCACCTATATAAATAATGGCAACACCACCAGATAATTTAGCTAAACGCTCTTGAAGTTTTTCTCTGTCGTAGTCAGATGTAGTCGTTTCAATCTGAGCTTTGATTTGATTAACTCTTCCAGCAATAGCATCTTTATCACCGCTTCCGTTAACAACAGTTGTGTTGTCTTTGTCTACAATGATTTTTTCTGCTTGACCCAATAATGTGATGTCAGCATTTTCTAATTTGAATCCTCTTTCTTCAGAGATTACAGTTCCGCCAGTTAAAACAGCGATGTCTTCTAACATTGCTTTTCTTCTGTCACCAAAACCTGGAGCTTTAACAGCACAGATTTTCAATGAACCACGGATTTTGTTAACTACAAGTGTAGCAAGAGCTTCACCGTCAACATCTTCTGCGATAATCATTAAAGGACGAGAAGTTTGAGCAACTGCCTCTAATACAGGAAGAAGTTCTTTCATAGAAGATACTTTCTTCTCAGAAATAAGGATGAATGGGTTCTCCATTTCAGCTTCCATTTTCTCTGCATTAGTAACAAAGTATGGAGAAAGGTAACCTCTGTCAAACTGCATTCCTTCCACAGTTTTTACTTCAGTTTCTGTTCCACGAGCTTCTTCTACAGTAATTACACCTTCTTTTCCTACTTTTTCCATCGCATCAGAAATCATTTGACCGATTTCAGCGTCGTTGTTTGCAGAAATAGAAGCTACTTGTGTAACCTCTTTTGAAGTAGAGATAGCGTTTGACTGTTTTGCCAAACTTCCAACAATAGCATGAACAGCTTTGTCAATACCTCTTTTAAGATCCATTGGGTTAGCACCTGCAGCTACGTTTTTAGCACCAATAGTGTAAATAGCTTGAGCTAATACAGTGGCAGTAGTAGTACCGTCACCAGCTTGGTCAGCAGTTTTAGAAGCAACTTCTTTAACCAACTGAGCTCCCATGTTTTCAATAACATCTTTAAGCTCAATTTCTTTTGCTACCGTAACACCATCTTTAGTGATAGCAGGCGAACCGAATTTTTTATCTATGATAACATTTCTTCCTTTTGGTCCTAATGTTACTTTGACAGCATTGGCAAGGGTGTCAATTCCCTTTTTCATTCTATCTCTAGCTTCGGTATCGAAGTGAATTTGTTTTGCCATGATTTCTTTAAAATTTTATGTTTTGAATAATTTAGTTTCCTAGCACAAACTAGGTCGACTTTTCATTCCTTTCCTTTGGGTCAGGTTATAACGGTGTCTAAACCTTATACTATTGCGAAAATATCTGACTCACGCATGATCAAATACTCTTTTCCTTCTACACTAAGCTCTGTGCCAGAATATTTTCCGTAAAGTACATTGTCACCAACTTTCACAGTAACTGGTTCATCTTTTTTTCCTGGGCCTACAGCCACTACAACTCCTTTTTGAGGTTTTTCTTTTGCAGTATCAGGTATGATGATTCCGAATGCTGTTTTCTCTTCAGCAGCCGAAGCTTCTACTAATACTCTGTCCGCTAAGGGTTTCACGTTTACTGACATAGTTTTTATTAAGTTTTAAATTGTTTTATCGGTTATAAACACATCAACAGATGAACAAACTATCTGCCAAAGGGTGACAAAGGTATACTTTCCTGCCATTTTTTCAGGTTGCGTACTTTCTTTGTAGTTTCAGACCTGACAGGCTTCCTCATGACGGCGTTTAATTATGCTATAATGTCACATTTAAATAATTTATATGACAAAAAAAATAGCCCAAGCACTGCTTGGGCTATTCATAAAATATTTTTGCTTGACTATTCAGCAGGAGCTTCTATTGGAGCTGTTAAACCTGGAGTAGGAGTGGTGCTTGGTAAAGTAGGAGCAGTAGGAGCAGCTTGAGAACTTTCTACATCAAGAGCACTATTACCTGCAGAGGTTTGAGTGTTTTGTAAATACAAACCTGTAAAAAGAGACCCCACAATTATGAATGTGAAGAAACCCCAAGTAAGCTTTTCTAAGATATCACCGGTTTTTTGAACACCAAACATTTGTGAGGTAGCACCGCCACCAAACTCGCTTGATAATCCACCACCTTTTGGGTTTTGAACTAAAATTACCACTATCAGCAATAATGCTGCAATGACCATCAAAATTAAGATTGTATTTATCATCTATTCTAAAATTATAATTCTCGTTTTTCTAAAACTGGCTGCAAAATAAATACTTTTTTCTTACAAAAGCATTACACCTGAGCCATAACTTATTCTGAAATGATTTAAGAAGGGGCGTTTACCGCTTTATAATGCTTGAGAAAGAGCTTGATTTTTTCTTCAAGGCTGTAATTATCTATTTCTTCTTGCCTAATAGTTTTTACTTTGACGCTTTCTGGTTCATAAAATATTCTTTTGCCGTTCCATATAGCCCGCTCCTTTTCAAAGTTTTCTCCACTTGCACCAAATTGTTCTCCAACCAGAATAAAAGCCTTTCTCAAGAGGTCAAAGTCTGGAAATCTATCCAATAGCTCCGCCAATTTTTCAAAATCAAGTGGTGTAGCTTTCTCTGGTTCATTGCATAGTTTGAGAAGTAGTTCCGTATCATTGCTCTTTACCATTGTGCAGCCGTATCGTTAAAAATATTAAGAACTAACTGGTCTATAATGGTTGGAACTAAACGCCCTTCCACATCACTTAGAGATTGCTCCTGCGGAAAATCTTGGTAAAAAGAAAACTCTTTATCAAAGCTATCGTCTTCGTTTTGGGTATTTTGAAAAGTAACTTCTACCGCGACTGTAAGCCTGTTAGAAGCCGCTTGGTCAGTAGCACTGGTAGCTACAGGTGTCATTTCATAAGTAATGATAGAACCTGCTAAAAACAAGTCGCCATCATTCGGAACTAACTTAAGGTTAGTATTTCGCTGGTAATATTCTTTCAATGCTTCATTAAAATCAATTGCCAAGTTTTGAGGTCCACCGGCAGTGGCCACACCGAAGTTTTGAATAGTAATAGTTTCTAAATCAGGAGATAAGGATGTTCCTGTAAAAGAGTAGATACCACAACTTTCAAAACAAAAAGAGAAGAATAGCAGAATACAAATTTTGGACATTGACAAATTTGATGCTTTATGAGTACTATTTTTCATCTTCAATATCATACTGTTTTATTTTACGATATAATGTTCTTTCAGATATGCCTAAGTCCATGGCAGCATATTTTCTTTTGAAGTTGTTTTTACGCAAAGCCTTTAGAATCATTTCATTCTCATTTTTCTCTAGTGAAAGCGACTCTTCTTCCATTTCGTGTGTAATGTCTTCAATATTGTTACGCTTGCCTTGAAGGTTGTCAATAGTCACTACGGTTTTATCGTCTTCTTTAGTATAAATAGGGTAAGGACTTTCTTCTTCTATTTCGCTCGAAACCGTAGCCAAACCAGTGCCTTCACTTTGGAGCTCTTGAAACAGTCCAGCATTTTCATGCACAAACTCATCACTTACATGTCCACCTTTAAGCATACCCAAAACCAGTTTTTTGAGTTCGGTTACATCTTTACGCATGTCAAAGAGTACTTTATAAAGTATTTCTCTTTCTGAAATGTCACTACTCTCTTGACCGCCAAACTGTCTTATTAAAGCAGGTAAACGGCTTGTTTGGTTTTTAGGAATGTACTTTTCTAAAGATTCTGCATTGATAATACGCGAAGGTTCTAGAAGTGTTATTTGCTCTGCAATATTTTTTAATTGACGAATATTTCCAGGGAAACGAAATGAAGTCAGTACTTTCCTAGCAGCTTCAGTTAATTCTACTGGCTCAATATGGTTTTTTTCAGCAAAGTCAGAAGTAAACTTTATAAATAGTAGCTCCATGTCAAAACCTCTATCTCTCAATGGAGGTACAGAAATAGGCACAGTATTTAGTCTATAATAAAGGTCTTCTCTGAATTTTCCTCGTTCCACAGCCTCCATAAGGTTGACATTGGTGGCAGCCACTACACGAACATTGGTTTTCTTAACCTTTGAAGAGCCTACTTGAATAAATTCTCCATTCTCAAGTACTCGCAAAAGCCTTGATTGTGTACCTATCGGCATTTCACCTATCTCATCCAGAAATATTGTTCCCGAATCTGTAGTTTCAAAGTAACCTTTTCTGTCATCTAATGCTCCTGTGAAAGCTCCTTTGGTATGTCCAAAAAGTTCAGAGTCAATGGTTCCTTCTGGAATAGCTCCGCAGTTGATAGCAATGAATGGTCCGTGTTTTCTTGAGCTTAAGCCATGAATTATTTTAGAAAAAGATTCTTTACCACTTCCACTTTCACCACTAATTAAAACTGTTAAATCAGTAGGAGCTACCTGAACAGCAATATTAAGAGCGTAGTTAAGTGATGAAGCATTACCTATAATGCCAAATCTGTTTTTAACAGCTTGTATTTCTGGGGTATTGCTATTTGTCATATTAAACGAGTTCTTCAGTTAAGGCTATGCCCTTTAAAGTGGCGGATGTACATTCGGTAATTTTTACGTGTACATAATCACCCTTTTTGAAATTATCTTTAGGAATAATAACCATTTTGTTGTCATCCGTGCGACCTTGCAAAAAGTCGTCTGAACGTTTACTAGTACCTTCAATCAAAATTTTCTGGGTAGTACCTAAAGAAAGATTGTTTCTTTCCAATGCATGGCCACGCTGTTTTTGAATAATGTCATCCAGCCTTCTTTTCTTAATTTCTAGCGTTACATCATCTTCAAATTTTTTGGCAGCAGGCGTACCAGGTCTTTCAGAATAGTAGTACATATAACCGTAGTCATATTTTACATAGTCCATTAGGCTTAAGGTGTCTTGATGGTCTTCTTCTGTTTCAGTGCAGAAACCAGCAATCATGTCATGAGAAATACCACATTCGTTACCCAAAATTTCTCGAATTTTATCAATACGCTCCATATACCATTCTCTGGTATAGGTTCTGTTCATTAAATCTAAAATCCTGTTACTACCGCTTTGAGCAGGCAAATGGATATAATTACATACGTTATCATACTTTTTAATAGTATATAAAACCTCGTCTGTAATATCCTTTGGGTGAGAGGTAGAGAATCGTACTCTAAGTAATGGGTCAATATCCGCTACTAAAGCCAAAAGCTGAGCAAAGTTAGTTTCAACTTCGCCAGATTCGTTTTTCCATTTGTAAGAATCAACATTCTGGCCTAACAAGGTTACTTCACGGTATCCCTTATCAAAAAGGTCTTGAGCTTCCGCTACAATAGTGCTGGCACTTCGGCTTCTTTCGCGTCCTCTAGTATAAGGTACTACACAAAAGCTACACATATTATCACAGCCTCGCATAATTGACACAAAGGCTGTAACGCCGTTAGAACCAAGTCTTACCGGAGTTATATCTGCGTAGGTTTCTTCTCTTGATAAGAAAACGTTGACAGCTTTTTGACCACCCTCTACTTCATTAATAAGATTTGGTAAATCGCGGTAAGCATCTGGGCCTACCACCATGTCTACTATTTTTTCTTCTTCTAGTAATTGCGTTTTTAATCTTTCGGCCATACAGCCTAAAACACCCACTTTTACTCCTTTACGTCCTCTATTCCTAGCATTTATAAGGGCAAGTCTTTTTCTGACTTTTTGCTCGGCATTATCTCTAATGGAGCAGGTATTTAACAAAATTAAAGAGGCTTCATATTCTTTTGAGGTAGTGGTATAGCCTTCATCTCTTAGTATAGAGGTTACTACTTCGCTATCTGCAAAGTTCATGGCACAGCCATAACTTTCAATAAAGAGCTTTTTAGTCCCTACAGTTTCCTCATCCACAGAAAATCTAGCTTGTTCTAAACCAGCTTTTTCTTCGTCCGAGAGCACCTTTGCTTTTCCTTTTAAATCTTCCATGTATCCTTGCTTTTCCAAATTCAAATGCAAAGATACAAATGGCTGACAGAATGTCAGTCTATACAACCCAATTATTGTACGAAAGGTTAAAAAGGATTGTATGGCGGCTGTCTAAAAAATCAAATTTCAAAAAATGGTAGTTAGAATACAGCTTTTTTTACTGCAGCTACGTACTTTTAAGGACGATTACTTAATAAGAAACTATGAATTACAAACTTTTACTCAGCTTTTTGATTCTACCGTTTTACCATTTGTATGGTCAAACACAGATTACGGGAACGGTTAAAGGCGAAGGAGATGACTTTGGCTTACCCGGTGTAACGGTGCAGCTTCAGGGTACCCAAACTGGAACACAAACCGATGCGGAAGGAAAGTACAAGATTATGGCTAGTAAAGGTCAGAGCCTAGTTTTCTCTTTTATCGGCATGGAAAGAAAGGAGCTTTTGGTAGGAAATCAAAGCGTCATTGACGTATTGCTGATGGAGCAGGCTAATCAATTAAATGAAGTAGTAGTTTTAACAGCATTGGGTTTAGAAAGAAAAAAAGATGATGACCTTAGTTCATCAACTTTAATAGATGCCGCAGCTATTAAGCGTTCTGGCGAGTCAGGAGTAATACAGGGTCTTTCTGGAAAAACATCAGGACTGACCATTGTAAGAAATTCAGGAGACCCGGGAGCAGGAGCTTACATTCAAATAAGGGGACAAAATACTATTTCAGGGAGTTCGTCTCCTTTAATTATTCTTGATGGTGTTCCTATTTCAAACAGTAGTTCTGGCGGTGGTGTAGATGGGGTAGTGGGTCAATCTAGATTAAATGATATAAACCCAGACGATATTGCCAATGTAACCGTATTAAAAGGTGCAGCAGCTGCGGCTGTTTGGGGTACTGGAGCTGCGAATGGAGTAATAGTAATTCAAACTAAAAGAGGGAACCCTAGAGGAAAGAAAGTGACAGTAGACTTTACCAATATGACAAGTTTTGATGTCATTAATAGAGAGTTTGAACGTCAAGATAAGTTCGGACAAGGTAATCCTCTGTTACATGAAACAGGTAGAGCAAGGGATGCTTACACGTATATATGGAACCCTACATCAAGACTTTCTTGGGGAGATAGAATAGCAGACCGTATTGGAGGAGATGATGATGTTAGGGTAGGGAATAAGCGTTTTGAAGCGGCAGACGGTAATGTATATTTTCCTATTCTTACCAAGAATTCAACAAATACCTATTTGGACTCAAATAGAGACCAAGTTTTTCAAACAGGTTTTACATGGAATAAGTCTGTTAGCTTAAATTTTAATACAAACTCGGGGTCTACTTTTATGAGCTTTTCTAATTGGGACCAAAAAGGAATATTAAAAGCAAACTCTGATTACACTAGAACTACGGCTAGGTTAAATAACGAAACTAAACTGACCGATAAAATTAAGATAAGAGTGAATAGTAGTGTGACGCACTCTACATCTAACAGAATTCAGCAAGGGTCTAATTTGAATGGTTTTTATCTAGGTTACTTAAGAACACCAGCCGATTTTGACAACCGTGACTATATAGGAACTTATTATGACAACGATAATGTGGCTACGCAAAATGCTCATCGTTCGTACATTGGGAATGATAGAAACTTAACTTATTTGGGAGAAGGAGCTCCATTTTATCCAAATCCAGGTTGGGTAGTTAATCAACAAGAGAACCCAAGTGAATTGCATCGTTTCCTTTTTAATCCGGAATTTAACTGGAACATTATGAAAGGAATAAGTTTCACAGCCAGATATGGTTTTGACTATTACAACCAAACGAGAGATTCATGGTTTCCTGTAAACTCTTCGGGAGACCTTTTTGAAGGTTCTTATGGTAGAAGCGAAACCACCGAAAGAAATACGTCTGTTAATGCTTTCCTGAATGGAACACACCTAATTAATTCAGATTTGAACTTCTCTTGGATTACTGGAGTACAATTTGAAGACGGTTTTTATACAAGTTTAGGAGGTAACTCCACCATCTTTACTAATCCTTTTGTGGGTGATTTAAGAACTTTCGGTAATGCAGAAGCTGCCAACGAAACACCAAGTTTAACCAGGCTTCGTCAAAGGAAGTCAGGTGTTTATGCAGTACTGAATTCTGAATTTAAGAATCAATTTTATTTTGAATTAACAGGTCGATACGAATTGCCATCCACTTTAACAAAACCAGTATTTTATCCTAGTGCTTCGCTTGGTTGGGTATTTACTGAACAATTTAATAGCAATTTGGTAACTTTTGGTAAAGTGCGAGCTTCTTACGGTGAAGTGGGAATTGAACCTATTTCTTATGCCAATCAAACTTCTTATGCAGCTTTTGACAGAGGAAGCTCTTGGGGTGATGCCTTGTCGGCTGCAGTTTACGGGAACCCATTTGGGCGTAGTTCTAATTCAGGAAACCCTGGCTTAACACCAGAAAGAGTAAGAGAATACGAGGTAGGAACTGATGTTCGTTTTTTCAATGACAAAGTTTCGCTTGGAGTTACGTATTATGATAGAAAAACAGACAAAGCACTTTTAGCAGTTGATTTAGCTCCATCCACAGGATTTACCAGTGTGTGGGATAATGCCGCGGTAATTACCAATAAAGGTTTAGAAGTAGACATGGGTTTTAGAATTGCTAAGTTTAAAGACATTGAGTGGCGAATTGATGCTAACTTCTCTACCAATAAAAACATGGTGGAATCGCTCAGCGGTGTAAAATCTGTTACGCTTAACGGTTTTACTGGCACATCGTCTCGTGTAGTGGAAGGCGAACCTTTTGCAGCATTGTGGGGAGGTAAATGGGCAAGAGATGATAGAGGAAATATTGTTTTAAATGCTAATGGCTTTCCAGAAGTAGCCGAGGAAGAAGGTGTTATAGGTGACCCAAACCCTAAATGGAAAGGTGGTTTGGGCTCAAATATCAGCTGGAAAGGGTTGAGCTTGTCATTCCAATTTGAAACATTCCAAGGAAACGACATTTGGGCTGGAACTGAAAGTATCTTAAAGTATTTTGGTGTGCATCCTGAAACGGCAAATGAGTTTTTTACAGAAACGGACATGAGAACAGTAGATGGTAGAATAGTAGCTGCTGGAACTTTAGTAAGAGGGAATGTGACTGATTTTGGAGCAGGGAATGTACTTCTGGATTCGGAATGGTATACAGGTGTAGGTGGTGGTTTTGGTACGGTATCGGAGCCGTTTATTGTTGACGGTAGTTGGACTAAGCTAAGGGAAGTTACCCTAGCTTATGATTTACCTCAAAATTTAATTTCAAAGGCAAAATTGAGCAGAGCGTCATTATCCTTATCAGGAAGAAACCTATTTATATGGTCTCCGCTACAGTATGTTGACCCTGAGGTAAATTTAACGGGTAGCTCAAAAGGAAGAGGTTTAGAATACTTTACCAACCCAGGGACGGGTTCGTACATTATATCATTAAAATTAGGAATTTAAGAGATGAAGAGATTAGTAATTATAGCACTTAGTTTATTTGTTTTTTCCTGTGAAAAGTATTCAGAAGGTTTAAATGTAGACCCAAATAACTTTACAGATGCTCCTGGAGAGTCTATCATAGGGCAAGCTAACCTTACCTGGGTACTCATAACGGAGGGAGAAGCTTCTAGAATGGCAGGTATCTTTTCTGACCAATACACTGGCTTTAGTAATCAGTTTATAAATTATAACGTTTACGATGTCAAATCATCTGACTTTGACGGAATCTGGAATAATAACTATGCTGGGGGAATAGCTCAAACCAGAATTGTTCAGGAAAAAGCGATTGCCGCAGGTAATAATCGTTTGTTAGGTGTAGCTCAAATAGTGGAAGCTGTGATGGGTGCTGATTTGGCGGCATTGTTTGGCGATGTACCTTTTTCTCAAAGTGCCTTGCCAGTAGATTTTCCAGACCCTGCTTTTGATGATCAGTTAGCTGTTTTTGAAGCTGCTCAAAATTTACTGTCTTTAGGAATTGAGAATGTAGGCAATGCCAAAGTGAGCGATTTATATGGGAGCCCTATTTTTGTAGAGAATAATGCCACGTGGGCAGAAGTGGCTCACACATTAAAAGCAAGATATTATTTGATTACAAAAAACTATGCAGCCGCACGTGATGAAGCCAAACTTGGAATTTCTGGTAATCAAAGAAGTTTATTGTCGTTTCATTCAGATATTTCTGGGCAAGAGAATCTTTATTATCAATTTGGTATAGAGCAGCGTGGCGGGTATTTGACAGCCACAAGGTCTCATCTAAGAAAACTAATAAACCTTTCAGATATTTCGGTTGACCGCCTTCTGTATACACCAGGAGAAGAAGCAAGAACTGCTCATTATTTCTCAGGAAACGAGTTAAATTATAATGAGGGTGGATATTTTGCAAAAGACGCTTCTTATCCAATAGTAGATTGGTATGAAAATCAATTGATTTTGGCTGAAGCTGAATACAGATTAGGAAACGAAGAAGGAGCTAAAGCTGCATTTAATGCTGTTAGGCGTGAATTAGCTGTAAAATATAATGCAGATTTCCCAGAGATTTCTATCGGCGGAAATACTTTGTTGAGGGTTATTTTAGAAGAAAAGTATATTACCATGGTGGGTTCTCCGCAGGTTTATAGTGACCTCAGAAGAACCAACAATCTGGTGGGAGTACCCGTAAAGAGTAGTACAGCTCCTAACATACCTCAGCGTTTTTTATATCCAGAGGTTGAAATCAATACCAATAAAAGTTTTCCAGGGGTTATTGGGCTTTATATTCCCACTAAAGTTAACGAGTAAATTGGCTTATTAGCGGTTAAAGAAATACAGAGCTTTTAATTACAGCTCTGTATACCTACTTTTGCACCCTCATTTCAAAAAATATACTAGCGAATGTTAACCATTCACAATCTCTCTTTTTATTTCGGAGGACGTGCCATCTTTGAAGAAGCAAGTTTACAAGTTAAACCTAAGGATAAAATAGGTTTGATTGGGCTCAACGGAAAAGGTAAGTCTACATTATTAAAACTCATAGTGGGGGAGTACCAGCCTGACGGCGGCAGTATTTCAAAAGCTGGGGATGTTACTTTTGGTTTTTTGAATCAAGATTTATTGTCCTACGAATCTGAAGAGTCTATCTTACTGGTAGCTATGCAGGGTTTTGAAAGAGAGTTAGAGCTCCAAAGCAAGATTGACCAAGTACTTCATGAAATGGAGGTCAATTATTCTGACCAGCTAGTAGAGAAATTGGGCGACTTACAGGAAGAGTTTGATATTCTTGGTGGATATACCATTCATGCCAGAGCAGAAGCTATTTTAGAGGGCTTAGGTTTTAAAACAGCCGATTTAAATAAACCACTTAAGGAGTTTTCTGGAGGGTGGAGAATGCGTGTAATGTTAGCAAAGCTTTTATTACAAAAGCCTTCGGTACTTCTTTTAGATGAGCCTACCAACCACCTAGATTTACCTACTATTGAGTGGATTGAAAAGTATATATTAAATTATGAAAATGCGGTAATAGTGGTTTCGCATGATAGAGCATTTTTAGATAATGTCACCACCACTACAGTAGAGGTATCAAATGCTAAACTAGTTCATTATCCGGGTAATTATTCTTTCTTTTTAGAAGAGAAAGAGCTGAGAAATGAAATTCAGAAAGGTGCTTATGAAAACCAACAAGCTGAAATAAGACAAACAGAGCGTTTTATTGAGCGTTTTAAAGCAAAAGCCACCAAATCTAGACAAGTACAGTCTAGAGTGAAAGCTCTGGCAAGAATGGACGTGATAGACGAAGTGCTTAGCGATGACGCTAAAGTGCATTTTAGGTTCAAATTTGGTACACAGCCAGGAAGGCACGTCATGCGTTTAGACGATATTTCTAAAGCTTATGGCGATAAGGTTATTCTCAAAAATACTACAGCACATATAGAAAGAGGCGATAAGATTGCCTTGATAGGTGCCAATGGAAAAGGTAAGTCTACGCTTCTAAGAATTATAGCAGGTACAGAGAATCATGAAGGCAAGAGAATTCTTGGTCATAACGTTAATTTCTCTTTTTATGCACAGCATCAATTAGAGTCGCTTCATATTAACGAAAGCATGTTAGAGGAGCTTAAATACGCTGACCCATCAAAATCAGAAACGGAGTTAAGGTCGGTTTTAGGTTGTTTCTTGTTTACTGGAGAAGATGTTTTTAAGAAAATCAAAGTGCTTTCTGGTGGTGAGAAATCTAGGGTAGCTTTGGCAAAAGTATTAATATCTGAAGCCAACTTCCTTTTATTAGATGAGCCTACCAACCACCTTGACATGCAGTCGGTAAACATTTTGGTGCAGGCCTTAGGTCAATACGAAGGTACTTATGTGGTAGTTTCTCACGATAGGCACTTTGTTTCTCAAGTGGCCAATAAGATTTGGTACATTGACGAGAATGAAATAAAGGTATACCCAGGAACCTTAGCCGAGTATAATAGATGGATAGCAGAGAGAGAAGCTAATGGCATAGTTTCGGAGCCAACAGCTACAGAGATAAAATCTGAATTATCAAAGAAAAAGAGCTCTCACAGAGATAAGTCCAAAGACGATATAAAGAAAATAGAAAAAGAAGTGGAGGCTCTGGAAGAAAAAATTGAGAGCCTAGAAGAGCAAAAAAAGAAAATAGAGGCAAACCTTGCCACTGAAGAAGTCTTTAGTAATCCAGATAAATTGGCCCAAGAAAATAAGAAATATGATAAGGTAAAGTTTAACCTTAAACAGACCAATGAAAATTGGGAAGCAAAGATGCTAGAGTTGGAGGATTAATTAACCACCAACTTCTTAGTAATTTTCTCTCCTTTTGAACTTGTAAATTGTAGGAAGTACAACCCTTCTTCTAAGTCAGAAGAAGTGTGAAAGCTTTGTCCTAAGATATTTTTAATAGCTTTTAGCTCTAATGATTCACTCTTTTGAATATTCAAAGTCTCACCAGCGGCTAATGGATTAGGGTATATGCTTACATAACTCCCATTCACATCATAAAGTACCTGAATGATTTTGGAAAAGTCTGCTGTACCGTCAAAATCTGTTTGCTTTAAGCGATAGTAATTTGACCCTTCAAATGGTCTGGTGTCAACAAAGTCATAGTTGTTAAGGACTTCGGAGTTTCCTGCACCATCAATACGAGCAATAGTTTCAAAATTCACAGCATTTCTGCTTTTTTGAACTTCGAAGCCTTGGTTATTACTCTCTGTGGAGGTTTGCCAGTTTAGGTTGATTGCGTCAATTTTTAGCTTACCAGTGAAAGAAGTGTAATTAACAGCGAAAGAACCTGTTGAAAGGTTTGAATTTGAAGCAAAATCAGTTCCATTGACGTTAGAATCAGTTCCGCCTGATCTATAGACGACACTGTTGTTACTACCAGAAGGGGCTGCCGAGCCACCCTCAAACGCATTGGCCGTACCATAGCCAACAAAATCAATTAGTCCAGCGGATGGGCCCAAAGTTGGGTCACTTGTACCATCTAAAGAGGTTGTATTACTCATTAAAGCCAATTTCCCTGAAGAAGCAGCTATACCACCTGAGCTAAAAGACGTCGATGTTAAATCTGGTGTAGGCGTGGCAAAACCAGAAGTTCCTGTGGTGGGAATAGTTATAAAATAATAGTCTCCAGCGGCAATAGAAACATTAGGTAAGACCTGCTCAGCCCAAGATGTACCTGAGGACGAGGCGTACTGTAAGCTATGATTGTTTAGAGAGGCAGGAGCCCCACCAGAATTATACAAAACTACGAAGTCGTTATTGTAGGTAGCACCACTATTTCCGCCTCCACCATACAATTCAAAAATGAGGATTTGAGCATTTAAGTTGAATGCACAAAAAAGAAAAAACAGTATAAAGCACTTTTTCATAAATAAAGGGGTTTTACTAGCACTATGAACAAAATACTCAGTGTACTAATACTTAAAATTATTAGTTTTCAAGCATTCAGCCAAACTTACGAGCGTACAGACAATAAAGTTTACGATGCAGACATAAAAACTGTTCAGTTTTATGCCTTTGGGAATGGAGCCCAAATGCCCGGTTTAAGCTCAAGAGTTTTAAGTTTGAATAATAACGACAGAATGGTCTTAGAGTTTGATGATTTAAGTGGCTCTTACAGGCAATTTCACGTCAAAATTCAACATTGTAATTTAGATTGGACGGAATCAAGGCTGAGTGAATTGGAGTATTTGACCGAGTTTAACGATTTTATAATAAACGATTATCAGATTTCGCAAAACACCAAGATTCCATACTTTCATTATGGTTTTATTTTACCAGAACTTAAGATATCGGGAAATTACACGCTGTTATTGTATGAAGATTACCTCTCTGATGCTCCTTTAGCTAGTTTACAGTTTTCTGTGGTTAATCCTTTAGTTGGGATTTCTGGAAACATTCAAACTGCTCAAGACCCCGCTTTATGGCAATCGCATGAGCAGATTAACTTTGAGTTAAATTATGGAAACTATCAAGTGAGTAATCCAAGAAACGACTTTCAAATTTTCATAAGACAGAATTATAGAGGAGAAACTACCAGAACAAATTTCAAAGCAACTTCGGTTAATGCAGGCACACGAACTTTAGCGTATCGTTTTTTCAATAATGAAAACACTTTCCCCGCAGGAAATGAATTTCGATATGTGGACTTGCGAAGCAACTTTAATAAAGGCGGTAACATTGCCGAGATTCAGCAAGGCTATGAAGATAATATTTGGCTAGTTCCACAAAAAACTAGGTCAGAAAAAACTTACTTGGAGGCTGTTGACCTAAATGGAAGATTTGTTATTCAAACGCTTGATGGCGATGAGCCCTCAATTAATGCAGATTATATGCATGTTCATGCGGCTTTTCTGACAGATAAAATTAATAATAGCGATAAGATTTGCCTTTTAGGCGGCTTTAATCAATTTGACTGTGACAACGGAGGTGAGCTGTTTTTTAATCCTGAAATTGATGCTTATGAAACAACATTTTTGCTTAAACAAGGCATGTATGACTTTCAGTTTGCATTAGTGGATGCATCAGGTAAAAGTAATTTCGCGGTATTTGAAGGTGACTTTTCTAGTACTAGAAATAGTTACGAAATATTCGTTTACCATAAACCCCCAGGAGCCAAATCTGAATTACTGGTGGGTTATACAGTCATAGAAGAATAATGGCTACTTCTTAGCTATAGCTTCTTTCTTGTTTTGACGCTTATCCAAAGTCATTAAGAAGGAGGGTAACAGTACTAAATTTGATATCATGCCTATCAATAAGGTCATTGACACCAGTAATCCTAAGAAAACCGTGCCTTTGAAACCTGAGACCACATAGATGCCGAAACCAAAGAAAAGTATAATGGCCGTGTAGAACATACTTATTCCTGAGAGTTTTATAGTCTGGCTTACCGCTTCAGAAATGGTTTTTCCACTTTCAATTTCCTCTTTGTATTTGGTCAAAAAGTAGATAGTACCATCAGAGGCTATACCAAAAGCAATACTGAAAATCAATATAGTAGTAGGCTTTAATGGTATGCTAAAAAAGCCCATAATACCGGCTGTAATTATGAGGGGTATTATACTTGGAATGGTAGAGATTAAGATGGTTCTAACATTTAAAAATTGCGTAGCCATAACCAAACTAACCAGAATTATAGCTAAAATGGTACTGTCTCTCAGGTTGCGTAGGAGGTAGTCATTCCCTTTGGTAAATACTACGCCATTTCCTGTCAATTTAGCATCAATCTGCTCTTCTTCTGGAAGCCACTCTTCAAAGTCCTTGTCAAAATTAAAAATGGTATCAGTTTTGGCTTGCAAGTTCGCCACCATTTCTCCCATTCTTACGGTACCTACATCACCACTTTGATAGCTTATTCTGGTAAACCTTCGGGTACTATCCATGAAAGAACTCATCAGTTTTTCGTTTCCGTCTGCCATTCCTGCGTAGGCAGCTAATTTATTTAGCTCCAAGGCTCCTGGTAGTCTATAGTATTTTTCATCTCCGCCTCTATATCCTTGATAAACAAATTTAATAGCCTCTACCACCGAAATCGGTTTGGTTAGTTCTGGGTATTTAGCAAACTCACGCTGTACCAATCTTATCTTAGTCAATACTTCTGGGTCTAAGGCACCATTTTCTGTTTTGGTGTCTATACTAACCTCTATTGGTACTATGCCTTTGAAGTTTTCTTCAATAAACTTTAAGTCGGTAAAAACGGGGTCATTGGCAGGCAAATCATCAACAATATGACCTATGCTTTTGATTTTAGTCATTCCGAAAACCGAAAGAGCAATGAGAATACCAATAATCCAATAGAGTTTTGTTCGCCTGTGGTGAACCACAAAGTCAACCTTTTCTAAGATTTTGCTGATGTTTTTGTTCTCTAAATGTCTTACATGTTTGGCCTTTGGTTTAGGATTGTAAGAGAAAATAATTGGGATGAGCACCAGAGACAAAGCCCAAGTAGCCATAACCGCTATAGACGCTACCAAACCAAATTCTAACAGCAGCGGGCTACCAGTGAAATAGAATACAAAAAAGCCAATGAAAGTAGTCAAATTGGCAATGAAGGTGGTTTTACCAATCTTCTCAATGGATATCTTTAATGCCGCTATCTGGTTTTTACATTTCAGGTATTCTTCTTGATATTTATTGATTAAGAAGATAGAGTTCGGAATTCCAATCACCACTATGATGGAGGGGATAAGCCCTGTTAAAAGTGTGATTTTATAACCGAAAATCTGAATTAATCCAACAGACCAAAGCACCGAAATAGCAATGACCAGCAGTGCAAAGAATACAACACGGAAAGACCTGAAAAACAGGAAAAGGATAATGGCGGTAACTAAGAAAGCCAGAATCATGAACTTAGCCACTTCCAAACTCACTTTTGACATGAAATTAGTTCTGACAAATGGCATTCCGGAGAAATGTGGTTCTATACCAGTAGTTTCACCAAACTCCCTTGCAAGCTTTTCTACACCACCTGTGATTGACATGCGGCTTTTGGAGTTCATCTTCTCTTGGTCAAACGTCACGGCCATTAAGTGAGCAGTGCCATCTTCATTGAATAAGAAGCCTTTATAAAATGGGTATTTGTCAATCTTGGCTTTTATGGAGTCCACTTCCGCCTGAGAACTTGGCTTTTCGGGAGATATTTTAATGAAGTTAAACTTCTTTTCTACTTCATCTGGTCTTATCTCAAATAGGTTACAAATAGAGGCTACATTCTTAATCCCATCTATTTTTTTGAGGTCTTGACCTAAATCATACCATTGATTATAAGTCTGTAAATTGTAGATGTCGTCGGTTTTAATGGCTATCACCATCACGTTGCCATCTTCACCATATCTGTCCTTGAAGGTTTCGTAGCGTTGGTAGTGCTCGTCAGTTTGGGGAAGGATTTTGGGTAACTCATAAGAGAGCTGCAGCTGGGTGGTCATGAAGACCATAAAACCCGTAATGATACTAATGACCACTATCCAAGCAATCCTATTTTTTAGAATTAGGTCAGCTACTTTTTCCCAGAAATTTTGAAAGAAAGGAATTCTCTTTTTAGACGACATGCAAACACTCAGTGATTAGGTTTTTAAGGCGGCTGCAAAGGTACGAAAAAATGGGAGTTGGTTTAAATTATAGTTCTATATGCCTTAAAGCAAATGTATTTTCATTCAAGTACTAAGGTTTTCCACTTTTCAGATTCGGCAAATTCTTTCACAATTCTATTTCGTTTTGTTAGAAGTTCTGTGATATATTTTTTGAGAAATAATCTGTCGGCTAATTTTCCTAAGATTCCGAAAGGCGATTTATAATCAAAAATATCCATCATCAAAGTTTCGCCATTCGACTCCGTAAAGTGGTGTTCATGTTTAAATTCTTTAAATGCTCCGGTTAGCATTTCGTCTGCAAAATATTTTGGTCGGTCATATTCTGTTATTATTGAAGTCAGGTTTTGATAAACCCCAAAGTGTTTGGCTCTCCAAGTTACACTTTCACTCATTCCTATTAATCCACTCGTTTTTCCTGCTATTGCTTGTTCTTTTGTATGCTTAGTAGATATTTTATGTAAATCGATACTCCTGGAGAGGTCAAATACCACATTTCTGTCAGCTTTTATTCTTGTGTGAAGTTCAACTTTAGGCATATCAATTCTCTAATTAGTACAAATCCACCTTCTTAAACGGAATCAAGGCAAAAATAACGGCTGGCACATAAAAGGTTTCTCTGTCTATGAGGTTATCGGTTAAAATACCAGAACTACCCATTTTCTGCTTGCTGTTTTGGATTCCGTGAACTAGTTCATCGGCCTTGCCGAGTTCGTAGCCTTGCTTTACTAGTTCTATAGTTTTTTGAGGAAGAAAGAATCCCGCTGTTCTGCCTTTACCGAGTTTGTCTTTTGACAAGATTACTATCCAAGCCATAACTTCCATTTCTTCTCCATGGGCTATGTTACCGCCTTCTAGGCCTACCCAGTAATCTGCATCTGGCTGAAGTTTCCTGGCTGCCACGGCTCTATTATAAGCACCATCATACGTTTCTTGTGAGCCCATGGGTTGGTCAGGTACACCAGAAGGAACGGAAACGCCCTCAAAATTAATATTGACACCCGGGAAGTTTAATTCAAAGCCTTTTCGAGCGGCTGAAATTTTGACAGGATTTTTTGAGGCTACTATTACTTTCATTTGTTCATTAAAGCTTCTGCTACAGAAAGGTCGTCTGGCGTAGTGATTTTGATATTTTTATACTCACCTTCCATTAAATGTACGGTATGGCCTGCATGTTCAAACACAGATGCGTCGTCTGTAAAATGTGCTAATTCGCCTAAGTCGTAAGCTTCTTTGATAAGTTTTAAATTGAAGGTTTGTGGTGTTTGAATTAACTGAAGTTTACTTCGGTCTATGACTTTACTTTCACCGTTTTCATCTAATTGACGAACAGAGTCTTTGACCGCAACGGCTAAAATGGAAGAATTTACTTCTGCGGCTTGTTTAAAAGAGGCTTCTATTTTCTCAACAGAAATGAGCGGTCGCACACCATCATGAATGGCGACCAAGCCTCTTGTTTCATTGATGGCGTTTAAGCCATTATTGACAGATTGAAACCTCGTGGCTCCACCTGCTACACTTTTGATTTGACCTGCGGCCACGGCGTTTTTTAGTAATTCATTACTTTCAATTATCTCCTCCCAAAAAAACATATCACTCTTAGGCAGCACTACAATAATTCTATTATCAGGAATTTCTAGAAATTTCTCAATGGTGTGAGATAAGATAGGTTTGTCAAATAGAGGGAGAAATTGTTTGGCAATAACACTCTTCATTCTGCTTCCAGAACCGCCCGCTACAATAACCGAAAATATAGATTTGCTCATTTTATCAAAAAAAATAGCCTGCTCGTAAAAAGCAGGCTATCAAATATAAAAAGAAAATCTTCTTAAATAATCAACATCACGTCGCCGTAAGTAAAGAATTTGTATTCTTCTTTGATGGCTTCTGCGTAAGCCTTCATGATTAAATCATAGCCACCAAATGCACATGCCGACATAAGAACGATAGACTGTGGCAAATGGAAGTTAGTTAAACATGCATTACCTATTTTAAAATCAAACGGTGGGAAGATGAATTTATCTGTCCAGCCATTATCAATAGGGTTTAGTCTGTCTTTAGCAGAAACAGATGACTCTAAACTTTTTAAGGCGGTACTTCCAACGGCACAAATTCGCTTATTGTTATCTAAAGCATTGTTTACTATATCGCAGGTTTTTTGCGGAATAGCGAAGTTTTCAGAGTCTGTTTTGTGTTTAGTTAAATCTTCTACGTCTACACCTCTAAAAGTTCCAATTCCAATGTGCAATGTAATAGGAGAGAAGGTAACACCTTCAATTTCCATTCTACGCATTACGTTTTTAGTAAAGTGCATTCCGGCAGTAGGGGCAGATATTGCTCCTTCTTCTTCTGCAAAGATGGTTTGGAAACGCTCTCTATCTAACTCTGTAACATCTCTGTCAATAACTTCTTTAGGGATTGGGGTTTCGCCCAGTTCATGAATGGTTTGCATCATTTCATCATGATCGCCATCAAATAGGAAACGAATAGTACGACCTCTCGAAGTGGTGTTGTCAATAACCTCAGCTACTAAATCACTTTCACCAAAGTATAGTTTATTACCAACTCTTATTTTTCTGGCAGGGTCTACCAAAACATCCCAAAGTCTCATTTCTCTGTTAAGCTCACGAAGAAGGAAAACTTCAATCTTGGCACCAGTTTTTTCTTTAGAACCGTATAGTCTTGCTGGGAAAACCTTGGTATTATTAGTTACCATGACATCTCCTTCGCCAAAATAGTCAACAATGTCCTTAAACATTTTATGCTCTATTTTACCACTGTCCTTATGAACTACCATCATTTTTGCTCCATCTCGCTCTTCGCCAGGATGCATCGCAATAAGGTTTTGAGGAAGATCAAATTTGAATTGCGAAAGTTTCATTCGCGTTACATTGGACATTGTCATTCTTATATATTAAGTTTAATCTGGATTGCCAGAGGTACTACTGTTTTAATAATCAGCGTGCAAAGGTACGATATCGGGATAGCCGTTGTCAAGGAAAAGGCTATATTTAATCGAATATTGAAGAAAAAAGTTTGAAAAAGTGGATTAGATTTTTATTTTGCCCTGAAGGTAAGATACAGCCTTCCCAGCTATCAGAACTCTATCATCTAAAAGTTGGCAGTGTAGCTCTCCCTTTCTTTTTGAAATTTGCTCAGCATATAAACTGTTCTTATTAAGTTTTTTAGCCCAAAAAGGTATTAAGGAAGTATGTGCAGAACCCGTAACGGGGTCTTCGTCTATACCCGCCGCTGGTGCAAAAAACCTGCTTACAAAGTCGGCTTTTGTTCCTTTTGCGGTACAAATAATACCCCTGGACTTTATCTTTTTCAAAACGGCAAAATTAGGGTCTAAGTCCTTTATTTCCTCTTCTGAATCAAATACGAGGAAGAAATCTTCCCCAGCTTTGAGTGTTTCTGAGGGTTTAATATTAAAACCTTCTAAAAAAACTTGTGGAATGTCAGAGTCAATTACTGGAGTAGATGGAAAGTTCATCTCTAAAAAGCCATGCTTCTTTTTTACTATTAGCTCTCCACTTTTTGACATGAATTTAATTTGGTCTTCTTGAAAACCAAGATGCTCATAAATAACATGGGCTGTTGCTAAGGTAGCATGCCCACATAATGCCACTTCCACCGCAGGAGTAAACCATCTGATATGGAAATATTCCCCTTCTTTGACAAAATAGGCAGTTTCAGAAAGATTATTTTCTTGGGCTATCTGCTGCATAATATCATCAGATAGCCAAAACTCAAGGGGGATAATGGCCGCAGGATTTCCGCCAAATAGATTAGAAGTAAAAGCGTCTACTTGATAGATATCTAGTGTCATTTTCTTCTTAGTTTGAATGTGGTAAGATATATCATTAAAGCACCTAAAGAGCAAAGGTATATTACGTTTCTAGAGTCAATAAGGCCTCTGCCTAATGATGAATAATGAAACTGTAAGCTTATGAAGTCTACAAGGTATTGTGCCGTTCCTTTTAGCAATTGCGATAATTGATGAATACCATCATAGAAAAAGTAGCAAATGAAGGCTCCTATGATAAAAGCAATTACTTGGTTCTCTGTAAATGAGGAAATAGCTAGGCCAATAGCTGTAAAAACGCCGGCTAAGAGTATCAAACCAAAATATGAGCCCATCACAGCTCCTGTATCAATATTGCCCTGTGGGCTCCCCAAATTAGATATAGAAAAATAGTAAACCAGTGTAGGAAGAATAGCGAGAATGATTAAAACCCATGCCGCTAAAAATTTACCTAGCACTATAGCTAACCTACTTAGTGGCTTGGTCATTAAGAACTCTATGGTGCCAGTTTTGTACTCTTCTGAAAAAGTACGCATGGTAATGGCCGGTACTAAAATGGCCAAGATAAATGGGGTCAAACTAAAGAATGAACCCATTTCGGCGTAGCCATAGTCTAGTATGTTAGAATCTGGAAAAACCCAGAGAATGAGTCCTGTGAAAATTAAAAAAAGCACAATGACTATATACGCGATGAGCGAATTTAAATAGCCATTGAGCTCCTTTCTGAATATTGAAATCATAAATTAAAAAACGGGTTTGTTTTTTTTCATGATGGCTGCCACCACTAGCGAAATTAAGAACGCAAAAAAGATAGAGCCTAATACGCCCATGATAAACATCATGCCGCCGCCACTAAACTTTTCAGTCATTTGCAAAGCTTGGTCTATTTGCTCTTCACCAAGGCCTGATTCTTCCATTTTTTCTATTTGGAAGTCTTTAACTTGTTCTAAAAACGTACTATCTATTACAGTGGTATAAAGCATGCCCCATAAAGAGCTAATTAAGGCTGATATGGCTCCTATAAGCATACCTACACTTAATCCTTCACCATAAGTCATAAATTCACCATTTGCTTCTCTGTATTCTTTCATGCCCAAAACCAGAAAGATTACTAATGGGATTACTGAGAGGAGAGAAGCACCAGTGCTTTTCCACATTCCCGTGACATTGATAATAGTACTTAAAATGATGGTAGCTAGAGCACAAATTACGCCCCATTTAAGGGCAATTCTAGCAGAAGAAGGTTTTTGTTCCATGTCTGAAAAAGTTTTAAAGGGTTTAAGAAATGGCGTCTCTTTGTTTTCTTAGTGCCATAGATATAAGCATGATAGCTACTATGGAAAACTGTTTGAACATCAAGTCGTCTAGAATAACTTGATAAGGCTTAGCTTTATCAAAGGCTTCTAATTGCAATTTATAACTTTCTTCGTTTAAAAATTTACTTAGCTCTTCTTTACGACCAATTAAAAATTCTTTACCTCCAGAAATCCAGCTTTCAAAAGGTGTAGGGTCTATCCATTTTATAAAACAATAAATGGCTAAGCCAGTAACTAGGGCTGCTATCAAATTGGTCAAAAAACCTATGGTAAAACCTTCATAGAAGTGTATGAAGCCGCCATTTCTACTTTTGTAAAACCAAATGGCTAAAAAAATGATTAGGACATTAATTACAATATCAGGTCTTCTGTTTTGAAGAGGGTTAACTTCTCCTGCATAAAGCATTAAGAAGAATAAGAAACAGAGAATTCCGGCAGCAAGGCCAAAAATGAGGCTGAATAAGTATACTTTTTTATTCAAGTGCGTTGGTTTTAAAAGATTTCAGAGAAGCCTTTATGGAAGGTAGCGTATATTTTACCTTTTAATTCTTTCCCTATAAAAGGCGAATTCTTCGATTTTGAAATGATGTCTTTCAGTTCAAAGTTTATTTTTTCATCAGGATTAAAAACGGTCAAATTAGCTAATTCTCCTTCTGCTATTTTGGGTTGCGTTTTATTCAATAGCTTCCTTGGGTTTTCTGTGAAAGAGGCTATAATGGTTTCTAACTCTTGGTCGCCGTGGGTAAGGGCCGCAGCAAAAGCAGTCTGCAAACCTATAACACCAAAACTGGCAAGGTCAAACTCCATATTTTTATGCTCTTCGTCTAGCGGATGGTGGTCAGAAACTATGGCGTCAATGGTGCCGTCTGCCAGTCCTTTCTGAAGTGCTTTGATGTCTTTCTTTGACCTGAAAGGAGGATTTACCTTTAAGTTAGTATCAAAGCCTGCCAAATCTTCATCCGTAAAAGCCAACTGATGTGCGGCTATATCACAGCTTACAGCTAAGCCTTTTTGCTTGGCTACTCTTATGAGCTTTACCGCTGCTGCCGTAGAGATACAAGAAAAGTGTAGCAATGAATTATCATGCTCTAAATCGGCGTATTCCAAGAGTTTTAAATCTCTCATTACCATAAGTTCTTCTGCCTCAGAAGGAATTCCTTTAGTACCCATCATGGTACTGGTAATGCCTTCATGCATTTGGCCAAAAGCCGCTAAGGTAGGTTCCTCGGCTCTGTTAATTAATAGAGCTTTTTTTGGATATAGGTATTGCAGCGTTTTGTAAAGAATATCCGAATTCCAGAGTGGTTTGGAGCCATCAGTAAATGCTGTTACGCCTGCGGCTAATAAATCCCACATTTCTGTAAAATCTTCTCCCGCGGTATCTTTTGTTACAGCAGCTGTAGGGAGTAAAGAGGTTAAGCTTCTTTCTGAAAAATGCTGAAAGTACTTTACAGACTCCTTGCTTTGAATGATAGGAGTGGTATTTGGCATAATGGCCACTTCTGTAAATCCACCTTTGGCAGCTGCCGCCGAAAGGCTCTCCAAACTTTCCATTGACTCAAAGCCTGGCTCCATACTGAAAGCTCGCATATCCATAAAACCAACAGAAACATGTAAGCCCTTGGCGTCAATGGTTTTACTGACAGTTGTACTGATATTGCCAATTTCTTTAATGACACCTTTGTCAATAAGAATATCAACTACCTTTAAATGGTAAGCAGAATTTGGAGCTATTACTTTGGCTTTCTTTATTAAAACCTTCATACTAATCAAAAAAAAAGCCCTTAAGGGCTAAATGATTTATTGACCAATTAAATTTTTATATGTTTCGCTGTCCAGTAAACTGTCCAAATCAGAAACATCTTTTAATTCCATTTTGATAATCCAACCTTCTTCATAAGGGTCTTCATTTATCTTTTCTGGCTCGTCTTCTAGCAGTTCATTAAACTCAATGATTTTACCATCAACAGGAAGAAATAAGTCAGAAACTGTTTTTACAGCTTCAATAGTTCCGAACACTTCTTCAGCAGCTAGTTCTTCATCAACAGTTTCTACTTCTACAAAAACTATATCGCCAAGTTCTCCTTGAGCAAATTCAGTGATACCGATTTTTGCGATGTTGCCTTCTTCCAGCTTAATCCATTCGTGGTCTTTCGTGTATTTCAGTTCCGATGGGAATTCCATATAATTCTGTTGATATAAATAATGTGCCGCAATTTACGTCAATTCCTGTTTTGAGCAAAGCGGTTTTTATTTTAATCTCTGAAGCTCTAAAAGCTTTTAAAGGTCAGAACTTAGGCTAAAGCTTTATCAATCCGCTAGGTTAAACTTCATGTTTAATCCACCTACTGTTCTTCTGGTTTCGTAAGAAAGGGAAGTGAAAGGTTTGTTCACAAATCGTTCGAAATAGAAGCCCATGCTGAGTTTCTTATTGAACTGATACTGCACCTGTGGTTTTATCTGCAAATTATAATTTCCTTGGATAGGTACAGCATCGCCATCTAATCTTCTTTGAAGAGCAGTTACGTCTCTTATAGTAACATCAAAACGGAAGTTCAGGTCATTAGTAAGAATGATATTGTTACCGTCACGCCCTCTAAAAGGTAATTTGACATTGTTTTTCTTAAAGCCAATCCCAAAGACTACATCGTTAGAATTATATTCGGCTACCTGTGAATTAGCTAGGTTTAATGCTGCTCTTCTTTCTCTGTTAAAATCTATACGCCCACTGATGTTTGCTTTAGTAGTAAACTGTACACCTATTAATGGAGAAAAACGCTCTTCCATGGTAATGCTACTCATGATAAATACGGGAGAGAAGTATTGATATAGTGACAACTGAGAACCGAGTGAATAGCCGTTATTATCTAAACCAATCATATCATAATCGCTATAAAGGAGCGAGCTGGTAAAGTTTCCTACGCTGTATGTAGAAGAGTAACTGTGACTTAATGTGATATTCTCAAATAACTTATTGAATAAAGGGAGTTTCTCTAATCCATTATAGTCTACTCGCCAGTTTGGCAGAGGAAATTGTAAGAATGGATTGAATGTTGATTGTCCTTTTTTAGTAACCTTATCAAAAAGCTTGTCAACATCTTTACCACTATATGCTGCAAAGAATGCTGGAATAAGAACGTCTTGTGAGTTTGGGTCATAAGTACCTCCTTCTCCTGAGGTATTGAGATCTTGAAGTTTTGTGATTACCTCAGATCTGTAAGCTTTCATTTTGTCAAAGATATCGTACTGGTAATTGTCACTAGGATCTTTACTCATTTTAGTAAAGCCAGTCTTGAAAGACCAGAAAGACATACTGAAAGTACCGTTTCTGAAAGGGTTTAAAGCTTGGAAATCTCCACCGCTTTCTGTTGGGCGATAAATCTCTTGGTAAGAATCGCCTTTGCTATAATTACCTCTTATCTGCATTCTAAAACCTTTGAAAGGTTCTAGGTTCGTGCTAAAGTCAAACTTCTTTTGACGAGTTTGAGTGAAAGGGTCGTTTCTTATGGCACTGCGTGAAAGCCAATCTTCCGCACCTGCGGTTCTATGAATATCTCTTTTTTGACTTCCTAAAAGGGCAAAGGGTAATCCAGGGACTGCACCGTCTTTAGAAAGACCCATGAAGTTAACTTCTGGCAAGAATCCTGGTAAAATAGTAGTCTCTACTATGGAGTAATTAAAGTTTATACCACGCACCGTCATTAAGAGGCGAGTAAATGTTTTTAAGAAATCAGAGGTTGGTAAGATGATTTCTTCATCATCTCCGGGTGCTCTTGTAAAACGCTCTTTGGGCTGGTTGGGTGAGTTAGCAAACTTCAAATACTTTAATTTGTTGTAAAGCTTTACCAAATCAATTCTACCCTGAATGGCTAACTCACGTCCATTTTCAATGAAATTGCCATACGTGTCACCATTAAAATCTGATAAGCTTTCATTGTTAGCATAATCAAATGAGTTGGCTCTGTATTGATAGTCTGTGTTAAACCTACTGTTGGCGTTTATCCAGTCTAGGAAAAAGAATTTGTCTAATGGTAGTTTATAAGTTAACTGAAGTCCTTGGGTATAGTTTTTGGCTCTGCCCGACGAGAATATACCTTGCCAAATACTTTCCTGTGCTTCGCCATACTCCTCGTCTATAATTGAATTCATTCTAGCATTATAAGTCATGGAGATAGACTTGGTCAAATCCCATTGCAGGTCATAATACCTATTGGTTAAGAAATACTTGATATAGTTCGGTTCAATACTTGGCAGTACTTCTCCTGGGCTTTCAGTTTGTTCTGCACTTCTGTAGGCGGTTTTTGTGAAACTTCTATTGAAGTCGGTTCGAAATGCAATGAGGTTCGGGATAGGGGAGAAGTTCAAAGCTTTAATCCAAGCATACTTAGGTTTGTCAAGGCTTTCCTTGTCTTTAAAAGGTTCCCAAAGGGTGGTTTTAGGTTGAAACTGGTAGGATAAAGCCCCTGACTTTTGCTCTGCTAAATATTCGTCAATTAGGATATTGCTCCTACTAATACTGCTTTGGGCATAGGATACCGAGAAATTCTCAATGTCGTAAATGTGACTTTTAGCGTTAGGGTTAGTTTTGATTTTTCTAACGTTAGCTAGGTTGAAACCTTTGTTTACATTTCGGTCAATTACCAAGTCTTTGTACCTACGTTTTTCAGCATCTGTATCAAATTGAGCTAAGGCGTTTTCTAATACAATGTCTGGGTCTAATGGGTCAAAATGTGGTACCACTTCTTGAATATCATAATTCATGAAAAGTGGAATGCTTAAGCCCCAGCTTTGCGGGAAAAACTTATCAAGTTCTAAAGATGAAGCAATTCCAAAACCTTGAGATGTTTCTTGCGAGCGGCTAGAGATTCTATCTTGTACACCACCAAAACCAAACGTATTGATGTTTCCACTTACAGAGATAGTTCCTAAGTCGGCTAGTTTTATATCTGCAGCTAACACCGCTGCTTCTCCTTTTGTATCATCAAAACCGTTAGCTCTTAACTCATTCATCCAAACGGTGAACTTTGCTGTTGGTTCTATTTTAGAAGCATTTTCAGGGTTACTAACCCCCAGCATAGTAACTAAAATGTTACTTAAATCAGGATTACCCACTACCGTAATTTTGTAAGTTCTAGGGATAATGGCTCCTGCATCTGTTGGTAAGCTATTTACAGTTACATACTCAGAGTATGGTTTGTCTAAAGCTATTTCAGGGTCTGAGCCAAGTTTAGAATTTCGCCTTACTTTTAAGTCTCTAAATTCATCAATAGGAATATCAAACTCGTTTTCTTCAGGCCAAACATCTTCTGGAATAATGGCTCCAATAGGCGTTGCTTTTAAATTCTCAATTTCTACTTCGTAGTAATTAGTTTTGCTATCCGTACCCAAACGCATGAAAGCACCAGCGTAATTATCTTGGTTTTGCTCGTTTTCTGCATGTACAAACATCTGAACTCGCTTGTACATGTTAAGATCTAAATCGGTGTTTTTAAAGATGGCTCTTTTGTCGCCTTGCTCTAAGGCTTCCACAGCCAAACTTACAGACTGCTCATTAAACTGGCGGAAACTTTGCTGAGAGAAATCTCTATCTCTTTGGAACCCAGGAGGAACCACATATGGTGTTTGGCCATCTTTAATATTACAGTCTCCATCTTCTGTACAGCCATTTTCTTCAATAGAAACTGTACTCACTTTAAACCCTGTAGTGTTACTGTTTGGCTCAGGAATATTTACAAAAGAGTTGTTATTTAAATCTTCAGTGTAAGCACGGTAAGAGTTAGAAACTAGCTGCAATGCTGCAAAACGCAAGACAACTGGCTCTTTCCATTCAGACATCACCATTCGCATAAACCTTACAGATTTAAAGCCCGTAATGCCACCCACAGCTTGAGCCTTGGTAGAATCTGACCTAAGTGGAACTCTAAACAAATACCAATCAGCTTTGCCGGAAGAAACTTTGTCAATGATGTAACCATTTCCTACAGATAAACCATCTTCAGCAAGTGGGATATCATAGTTCCAATAGCTTTCTACGTCACTAATAGTGTTGTCTTGGTTAAGGTCTTCTTTATCTGCTACAGCAGAAGAGGCCGGCGTAACCACGTCTGTTTGGTTAATGGCAGGAGAGTTATTCTCCATACCTAGGTAATTTTTATAACGCTCTACTATAAATTGGTCGGTACCGTAAGCATTGTCCAAGAAAAATTTAAAATCATCGCCAGATGGATCATTTATTATTTCATCTAAAGCCTCTTGGTTTGTAACGGTTGTTTTTACCTTGTCAAGGTACTCTTTGATATGCTCAAAGTTTCTTTCTTCTTCATTACTCAGTCCATCAAGGCCAACATCTTGTTTTCTTAGGCTGTTTTCTTCAGAAGTAGAATTATCAAAGGCATCTGTTAAAAACTGGATGGTAGGAGCTTTTCCCCAATTGGTAATATCTGGTTGGGAAGCAGTTTCAGCGAATGTCGGAATTCCATTTTCAAAATTGAAACGGCTATCAGGAATAACATCTTCAGAAATATCACCCAATTGTATACTTAAAACACCACCAGTTTGATTAGTTGTTCCTAAAGCAGTTCTACCGTCCTTTACTTCGTCTTGGAAGGGATTTAAAAGCCAAAATTCTAAATACTCTACATTAGAATTATCAAAATCGGCATCAAAAGTAATACCACGAGAAATGGCTCCAAAATTCTCTTCAGGTTTTTGAAGTAGTCCATCAGGAGTTAAGTTTGGATTGTAATTATACATTCCTCTTTCTTCTGGAAAGTAGGATACATCTAAAATAGCTGTGGGTAGATTCTGACCTAAAACGGCTCTAGAGCGACCCGGGAAAATATCTTGTATTTGATAAGACTTTTCATATAAATTGTCTTGAGCCTCGTTTGTGATTTCTTCGGGAACTAAGCCATTTCCACCTCCAAATCCGGAGGTTATAAAAGTGGACTGGTCAATAGTATAAACCGACATCTTTGCTCGCTTATAATTATAACCATAAGTTGGTACAGTAAGGTCTTTAAACTTATCTGGTGTAGAGCCTAGTCTCCACTTTCTAGGCTGTCTGGTTAAATCATTAATGTTTCTGGCGGCCTCAAAATCATCAATCATAGCATTGCCATTGATTTTCTTATTGTTAACGCCTGGAATTAGCTGAGCAAATTCCGCACTAAGAATTATAGAAGAAGGTTCTTTTGTCTGTATTAAAGGCAGCTTGTCAAGCAATCTTGTGAAACCGTTTCCTTCTCTTTTGAAATTGACATCAAAACCCCAAAGTGTATTATTAACTGGTTCGTTGCCTATGGCTGTTCTTGTTAAGAAACCTGGTGTGTTTTCTTTTAAGTCCATCATGGTAGCACCTAGTCTTAGTGACTTATTGACGGAATAGTCAAGTCTTAAACCAAACAATCTTCTAATTTGAGCTTGAAACAAATCGGGACGTTCGTAGTCTATTCTGATAGATCTACCTGAAGCTAAAATACTTGGATTTACTATTCTGATTCTCCCAATTTGAGAATCTACCATATAATCTGTTCCTTGTTGTAATTCTGTACCACCTGAGTAAACTCTTACAGAGGCTCCTGAAGCTCCAAGTGGAAGAGGGATTTCAGAGCTTTTACTTTGAACAGAACCCGCTATGTAAAACTTGTTTTTAGTATTTACCTGCTGAGCATCAGATATCGTTTTGTTATATAATTCTTCAAAAACGTATTTCTGTTTTAAAGTTGCTTCGGTTACGTCGTTAAATTGACTGCCTAAATAAGAGCCAAATGGCTCTAAAACGGGGAAGAAGATGGTTCCGCGGTTTTCATTAATGGTAATACCTTCTACGTAATCAAAGTTTCCGTCTATTTGCTGGTCATTGTTATAGTTCAGTCGGTCTAGTCCAAAAACGGCAATAAGTGGTTTATCTTTTAGGTTTACACCTTCTTGGAGGTTAGGAACGTCCATTCCTGTGGCGTCATCTTTATAAATTATTCTTAGCTGAAAACCCTCCCGGTCAATTTGACCTTGTGAAAGGGAATAGACGTTTTTCATCATCAAATCCCACATTGGATGGTCAAGCTTATTTCTTATCGTAGAAGATTTCAGCAACTTCATCATAATGACGTCATCTTCTTTTCGAATAGAATAATCTTCCGTTAGTTCACCTACTTGAAACCTTTCTCCGTTAATAGTATATTCATAAGAAACAGCTAAGATTTCATCGTTTCTTAATGGAGTTAAAAGAGAAACATAACCAAGCTGTTGGTTAAAATCAAACTCTCTATCTGTAAGTCTTTTGGCTCCTCTAAGTATTTCAAAATCTTCACCTTTTTTAAGCCCTCTTGACTCTAAGGCGGTGTTTGTATTGTCAATTTGACGAAAGTCTTCGTTTTCATTGACTAATAATTGGTTTAAAGAATTGGCGTCATTTGATGCCGGACTACCCTCACCGTTAGAAACGGTTGCCACCTTGTTATATGGTTTTGGCTCACCTAAGTCTGTAAGCCCCACTAAGTTTCTGTTACTGTTAACGGAGTTGGTCCTGTTAGTTACATAAACTTCTACTCTGGTTATTAAAACGCCCGAAGTAACCATCGGTAGAGATTTTAAACTAGCTTCATACCTGTCTCTAAAGAAATGCGATAAGAAAAAGTGACGATTTTCATCATATTCATCAGAGCGAATTTCAAAAGGTCTATTTTGAGCACCGCCATTGATTAAGATAGACTCTGTACGAGAACGCTGCTGTGCTACTACGGTAGACACGTTTAGTTTACCAAACCTTAACCCTGCTTTTACACCAAAGAGGTTTTCAACACCAGGAATTAATTGGCTATTGACAGGGAAGCTCACATTACCAGCTTCAAGCGACTGAAGAATATCTTCAGGGTCAGATTTGAAATTCAGTTTAAACTGATTCTCAAAATTAAAGGCAGACTTGGTATCAAAATTTCCTAAGATACCCATTTTTTCGCGGTACGGGTTTCTGTTTTCAAGGGCATTTGCACCTTGGGTAAGTTTTTTTAATTCGCTTAAGCCACCGCCTTGGTTATTTCCACCAAAACCACCTTGTCCTCCCTGAAGGTCGTTTTCTCCTTCGTTGGCATTATTATTAAAGTTGATAGAAATTTGCTGGTCAAAGTCGAAAATTGGTCTTTTACGTAAGAAAAGAGGTGTCTCTGGATTATTTAAAAATTGGCTTCCTGCTCTTAAATCAATGGAAATAAAACCATTAGGTTTAAACTCTGGTACTTTTCCTCCAAATAGCTTATCAACCAATGGAGATTTTTTTAAGAGAGGAGATAGGCCACGTCCGCTGGTATTGCTATTTCCATCTTGAAGTCTTTCATAGTCACGTAAAATACTTTTTCTTACCATGGCATTTTGAATACTAGAGTATTCATTAAAACTCATGGAAGTGGGTATTTTGGAGGTTATATCTTCTCCTATTTTTTCGTCAACATTTATTTTGTCACTCTCAGGCTCATAAATGACCGAAGTTTGAAGAGCTTTAGGATAAAGATTTAATAGGGGTGACTTAGGAAGGTCAAAGTTAAATCTGTCCAGATAACTGTCTTTCCACCTAAAAGCAGGTTTAGTTCCCGTTTTGTAAATACTGGAGTCTGCGGCAGCAGGGCTTCGGTTTATCTGCTGAGAAAAAGCAGAGTTTCCTAAAGCTAGTATTACTAGCGGTATAACAATAAATTTAATTAAAGAAGTATAGTTTTTGAGCATACAGAAATGGTCAGCCTGCTATGTTTTGTGTTTAAACGACTAAAATCCTGCCATTATTCTTTTCAAATGGGAGTTTTGCCTTGCTTTTTTATCTAAGGGCAAGTTTTATCAATTCTTCAAGCGAAACATCGCCTCCGGTTCTACGTAAAATAGTGTCAATATTTTTCTCTGCGGCACTTTTTGGGATCCCCAATGTAACCAGTGCCGATAAAGCTTCTCCTCTTAAGGTTAAATTTTGAGAAGCAAAGACTGTTGGGTTAACACCTGTGGCAACCAGCTCTTTTTTCAATTTGTCTTTTAATTCTATAATGGCTCTTTGGGCGGTTTTAGCACCAATCCCCTTCACACCTTGAATAGTTTTAACATCTTCAGAGACTATAGCCTGTACTATTTCTTCGGATGATAAAGAGGATAACATAACAATGGCTATACTAGGTCCTATACCAGAAACCGAAATTAAATGTTCGAAAAGCTCTTTTTCTGCATGTTTAGAAAAACCAAAAAGCGTTTGAGAGTCTTCTCTTACTATTAAAAGGGTATGAAGTTTTACTAATTCATCCGTTTCCTTTAAAGACGAATAAGTCTGTAAAGAGATTTTAACAAAATAACCAACACCTCCAACATCAATTAAAACATGTGTGGGGTCTTTGTGTGCCAAGCGACCGTTAAGAAAAGCAATCATTTAAAGCGGTTAATATATGAACCACAAATATAATGAAAATGTAAGGTCAATTATCTCCCAGGTCTGAACAAGACCTTTTGAAGTTCATTTTCTTCTATTTCACCAGAATACCGCCAGACCTGCTTGCCTTTATTGAAATAAATGAAAGTAGGGGTTTCTGTAGCTTTAAAATGTTCCGTAATCGCTAGTTCTTTACTGGCGTCAATTTTTAGTAGTTTTATTCCGCTTTTATTACCCGTATTTTTCCTGATAATAGGCTCCATAACTTTACAATGACTGCACCATGGAGCACTTAAAAAAACGAAAACCTTGTCATCCGTATTTATAGCTTGCATAAGGTTTTCTAAAGTGAAAGCTGCTATGGGCTTCGTGTCAAGTCTCGAAGAAACATAAGGTTTGCTAGAAGCTGTCCAGTTAGAAAAGCCTCCAGATAAATAGTAAACCTCCTGAAAACCTAGGCCTTTTAAGAAAATAGAGGCATTTTTAGCATCAATGGTGGTAGAGGAATAAAGGAACAGGGCTTGTTTTTTGTCAAATTTAGATGTCATTAGTTCGTCAAAATCTACGCGTCCATAGTCTAGGTTAATAGCCTTTTTTATATGACCTCTATGAAATAGGTCTTCTGAACGAAGGTCTAAAAGTGAAGCCGAAGGATTTTCCTTAAACGCTTTTTGAAAAATGGAAGGATTTAAGCCGGTTAGGTCTTGACCAAAACTGCTTAAACTCAGCAGAAGGAGAACAATAGAATATTTCATTTGACAGTATTAAATAATTAACAACAAAGCTCCTCAATTCTTATTATGTAATGTGCATTAATAATTATTTATTTACTTTGTGCAGATTTAAGGAAATGCCGCTAGTAAGTAGAAGCTTTCCAATATAAAGTTGTATTTGTTAAAGTAAAATAATAAGAATGAGTCAAATTGCAAGAGTACATGCCAGACAGATTTTGGATTCTAGAGGAAATCCTACTGTAGAGGTAGACGTAAGAACTGTTAATGGATATGTGGGCCGTGCTGCTGTTCCTTCTGGAGCGAGTACAGGTGTTCATGAGGCTGTAGAGCTAAGAGATAACGACAAAAACACGTACGTAGGTAAAGGTGTTTTGAAGGCTATCGAAAATGTTAATACAGTGATAGCGGAGTCTGTTTTAGGTATGAACGTTTTGGAGCAAAATTTAATTGACCAAACGATGATTGACCTTGATGGTACTGCCAACAAAGGGAAATTAGGAGCAAATGCTATTTTGGGTGTTTCTTTGGCAGTAGCTAAAGCAGCAGCTCAAGAAGCAGACTTACCATTATATAGATATTTAGGTGGTGTTAATGCTAATACATTACCAGTACCAATGATGAACATCATTAATGGTGGTTCTCACGCTGATAACTCTATCGACTTTCAAGAGTTTATGGTAATGCCAGCAAAGGCAGATACTTTCTCTGAGTCTTTAAGAATGGGAGTTGAAGTATTTCACAACCTTAAGAAAGTTTTAAGTGCGAAAGGATTTTCTACTAACGTAGGAGACGAAGGAGGATTTGCTCCAAATATCGGTTCTAATGAAGAAGCGATTGAAACTATCCTTACTGCCATTGAAAAAGCTGGATATAAGCCAGGCGAAGATGTTTTCATAGCTATGGATGCTGCTTCTTCTGAGTTTTATAACAAAGAAACAGGTCTTTATGAGTTCAAAAAATCTTCTGGTCAGAAATTGACTTCTGAAGAAATGGCGGCTTATTGGGATAGTTGGGCTGATAAATACCCAATCGTTTCTATTGAAGACGGAATGGATGAAGATGACTGGGCTGGATGGGCTGAGCATACTAGACTTTCTGGAAAGAAAATTCAATTAGTAGGTGACGATTTGTTCGTAACAAACGTGAAACGTCTTTCTACTGGAATTGAGCAAAGCATTGCTAACTCTATCTTAATTAAAGTTAACCAAATTGGTTCTTTAACAGAGACTATTGATACTGTAAACTTGGCTCATAAAAACCAGTATACATCTGTAATGTCTCACCGTTCTGGTGAAACTGAAGATGCTACAATTGCTGATTTAGCTGTAGCTCTTAACACAGGTCAAATCAAAACTGGTTCTGCTTCTCGTTCTGATAGAATGGCGAAATACAACCAATTATTAAGAATTGAAGAGGAATTAGGAGCTTCTGCTAATTTCCCAGGTTTGAAATTTAGAGGATAATTCGTGTAAACGAATTACAAATTCAAATTGAGAAAAAGCCATCTGAGAAATCAGATGGTTTTTTTTGTGGCCAAAACCAAGACGAAAATCACGTCAATCTTCAAAACAGAAAATATTTAATTTCTAAATAGCTCTAACGCTGGTTATCAGGAGAAATATATCTTTGATTTCATTGGTGAAGAAGATTGACTTGAAATTAAATTAGGTGCTATTACGCATTTGTTAATCTTTACGTAAATTTGATTTCCTAATAAAAAATACGTGCAATGAATAATAACCTTCCAGAGTTCCTTAAAAAGAACAGTTTCTACGTGTATAGTTTCGGCTTTTTGTTGGTTTGGCTCACTTTTTTTGACGGTGCTAACCTAATTACACAATTCAAGTATTGGCAAAAACTAAAGAGCTACGAAAGCCAGATTGAGTATTATGATGAAGAGTTAGTCAAAGTTAAAGCTAAAGAAAAAGGCATTTTGAATAACTTGGATGCCCTAGAGAAGTTCGGTCGTGAAAAGTATTTGATGAAGAAGGAGGGGGAAACAGTTTTTGTTTTAGTTGATGAAGACGGTGATTTGATGGAAGAAGTGGAGTAGTTAAACACTGATTTATATAAAGAATTTATAAGCCTTGTCAGGAATCTTTTGATTTCATTGGACAAGGCTTTATTTTTTAAAAAGCATAAGCTTATCTTTAATTTCAAGATTGAATAATAATTATGGTAAAAGTACTTTTTGTGTGTTTGGGTAATATCTGTAGGTCACCTTTAGGGGAAGCATCTTTCAGAGAAATTGTGAGAAGGAGAGGGCTTTCAGATTTTTTTGAAGTCGATTCTGCAGGAACGGCTGGTTATCATATTGGAAAAACGCCTGATAGAAGGAGTCTCGAGGTTTTAGAAGAGAATAATTTGGTGACAAGTCATGTGGGCCGAAAATTGTCTGAAGAAGACTTTGATGTTTTTGACCATATCGCAGTCATGGACGAGGCTAACTTTGAATACGTACATAACATGTATCATAAAGCCAAAAACATGCCGCCGCCAGCAGAAAAACTGTTTTTGATAAGAGACTTTGACCCAGAAGTCAGGGGAATTCAGGAAGTGCCAGACCCATATTATGAATCACATAAAGCCTTTCAAGAAGTCTATAAAATCCTTTGGCGAAGTAATGAAGCTCTACTGGAGCATTTAATGGAAATGCATAATATAGTGGAACCTTCAGACGAAGAAGAATAAATGAATATTAAAGAAACGTTACTACGAGATAGGTCAAAAGCTACATGTGAGCGAATTGTAGCTTATATTGATTACGATACTCGAAAATGTCAAGAATGGGCTGATTGTTTCTTTTCTAATAATTCTATTTTAAGTCAAAAGGCCGCTTGGGTATTGCATTTTATTACCGATGAAACACCAGAAATGGTAGAGGTTTATCAGAACGACTTTCTGAATAAATTAAAGGAAACAGACCTTCATGATGCCGTTGTCAGAGCTATTTGTAGGCATTGGGGAGAGCATGGCTTTCCAGAAGATATAGAGGGCGATGTCTATGATGTTTGTCTAAAATATCTTCAAGATAGTTCATCCATAGCCATAAAGGCACACGCCATGTACGCTTGTAATCGATTGGCCCAAAAATATCCTGAGTTAAAGCAAGAATTTAAATTAGTTTTAGAAGAACTAATGTTGAAATATGGAGATGAATCTCCTGCCATAAGAAGCAGGAGTTCTAAACTACTTAAGCGTCTTTAGCCATCCCAATGGAGGCCATAGCAGCACCTATAATACCAGCTTCGTTTCTGGTTTCAGCTACTACCAAGTTTATATCATCAGAGAAATGAGGATATAGTTTATCCCATTTTTTGCTGGCTCCGCCACCCACTATCATTAAGTCAGGCGAGCACACTCTTTTTACGTATTTGAAAAAATAGTTTAAGCGTTCCGCCCACTCGTCATTACTGAGGTTCTTATTTTTTCTTATAGAATCCGCAGCATATTTTTCCACAGGCGTATTTTTTTTGTAACGTAAATGACCCAGTTCGAAATTAGGAATCAGCTGCCCATTATAGAACACTCCTGAACCTATGCCCGTCCCTAGCGTAACCGTTACCACCAAGCCATCTTTTCCTTTTCCTGAGCCATAATGCATTTCGGCTAAGCCAGCTGCATCAGCATCGTTTATGACTTTAAAATCATTTCCACAAACTTCTTTGAAAAGCTTGTCAATGTGTACGTTCACCCAGTCTTTATGAAGGTTACTTTGTGATTTACACTGGCCATTTGCTACAATGGTAGGAAAACCTACACCAACTGGGCCTTTCCAGTTAAAGTGGTCAAGTACCTCTTTAACAGCCAACGCCATAGTTCCTGGAAGTGCTGGTCTGGGAGTTTCTACTCTAAATCTTTCTGCCATTAATTCACCTGTTTCTACATTTACAGGTGCACCTTTAATTCCCGAACCTCCTACATCAATTCCAAATAACTCCATACGTGACTTTGTTGTTTTTTGTGCAATTTATCATTTTTGATCAAGTCATTATTAAGCTTCGCCCAATAAATTGCCATATCGGTGAAAATTAAATGAGAAATTTTGCTCTGTCAAGTAGTTTAAAAGTTCGATTCTTCCATTTGGACTTGGCTTACCATCATAAATCTGAACAGATTTCTTGTGACATAGTAATCTTAGCTCTTCCATGTTTTCTGTAGCCAAAGAACGAATAACCGTATCATGGTTTATTTCTTCTTCAGAAAGGTCATAAGGAGCTTTAGTTTCCGTTTTTAGACCGAGCACCTTACACGCAATTTTGACTAAATCTAAATCGTGTTCGTTCGTTTTTTCATCAGCCAAAATTAGAACCTTTTCAGGCTTCATATAACTGTTAAGATTATACTGCCCCCTTAGTTTGGCGTAGTCTATTTCTTTTTCAAAAAGCTCGGTTGCCCATTTTTTATAACTTTGCTCTGCTTCTGCCAAAGTTGCTTCTTTTTTAGCAGGAGTTAGAAACTGCAGAACATAATTTAGACCGCCCGCTTTCATTCCAAAACCAAAGTTAGATGCTTTCATGCCACCAAATGGTTGCCTTTCTACTATAGCACCTGTGGTAGGTCTGTTTACATAAAGGTTACCTGCTTTTATCTTGCTTTTCCAGAAAGCCACCTCGTTTTTGTCTAAAGATTCTAGTCCAGAAGTTAAACCATAGTCCACACCATTTACCAAGTCAATAGCCTCTTCTAGGTTTGTTGCCTTCATTACAGACAGGATTGGCCCGAAAAGCTCATTTTGATATTCATAACTTTCCGTGGTAATTCCCCATTTAATACCAGGACTTAAAAAGAAGTCTCCTTTTCTTACTGGTTTAACCAACCAGTCTTCATCCGCAGTGTTTTCAAGAACGTGCAAGATTTTCTCGGGAATAGGAACAGCCAATGGGCCAACTTGAGTCTCTAGATTCCAAGGGTTGCCATGAAACTTGCTTTCGGCAGCATCTTTCAAAAGATTTTTGAAATGTTCATCTTCAAAAATCTCCTTTTCTAAAATAAGCAAAGAAGTGGCAGAACATTTTTGGCCTGCATTTCCAAATGCACTTTGAACCACATTTTTAATGGCTTGCTCTCTATCTGCTAATGCAGAAACTATGGTACTATTTTTTCCACCAGTTTCAGCAAAAAGGTTAAGCGTAGGGTTTCTGTTTAAGAGAAACTGAGCAGTATCTGTACTTCCTGTGAGTATGACTGCGTCAAAAGTGTTTCCGCTTGCTAGAAACGGGTCAAGGTTGCTTTCCTCGGTAGGTAGAAAGGCGAAAATATCGGTAGAGATACCTGCGTCAAATAAACATTTACTGGTCAAATAGGCAGTAGCCGTGGCATTAGAAGAAGGTTTAAGAATTGCTCTTTTACCCGCTGCCAAAGATGCTAAAACACCACCAATAGGGATAGCAACCGGGAAGTTCCAAGGCGAAAGGATTAGATTGACCCCTTCTTTGTGAGTAATTTCAATTTCTTTAGAAAGCTGTAAAATAGATTCTGCATAATAATTAGCAAAATCTACCGCTTCAGAAACTTCTACATCTACTTCTGCAGTAGTTTTCCCTAATTCGGCTATTGCTACAGAGATTAGTAATCCACGGTTTTTCTCTATTTCTACAGCCACTTTGCGTAGCATTTCTGCTCTTGTATGTACAGACTCATTATGCCAGTTGGTTTCCGTTTTTAGGAAATTATGGTAATCATTTTCTGATGCCATCTGGTACGACCAGTTTGGCATGCCGTTCCAACCTTCCAGCTGAACAGTATTGTTACTATCACTGTTTGGCACCACAGGAATTAAGCTTGGCAAATTCTCATTCCAGTTAATTCTTACAGCTTCTATCCAGTCTCTATTCACCTGTAAAGTCCAGTCAGTGTTGGCTACGTTATAAAAATGCTCTTGTGGAATAAACGTTTCCGTGTTTCTATTTTGACCTCTCTTTGCTGTGGTAGACACCGTTTCTATAAGTTCTGCGGAGCTTAAAAATTGTCTTTTAATTTCATTCCATTTGTCAGAACCCACTTCTAGACCAAAACCTTCTTTAAGGAAGTTGCCGTCTTGTGTTCCTTCGTCTAATCTTCTTACTAAATATGCCATGGCAGAGTTATAGTTCTCTTTTTTGACAATAGGCGTATAAAGTAAAATATGGGCTTTTTGTGAAGCTAAACTCTTTACAGTTTCGTTTGCCATGCCTTCTAGCATTTCAAAATCTACATAATCATAAAGGTTCTTTTTTTGAACGAAGTGAAGGCCAAAAGCAAGGTCAAAGATATTGTGCGACGCAATACCAAGGTTTAATGCCTTTAGTTTATCGAGCGAAAGAGCTTGGAGGAGTAGTTTCTTGAAATTGGCGTCAGTATGTACTTTTTGGGTATATGGAGCCACTTCCCAATCTTCTAGCGAAGCTTCGGTCATTTCCATTTCCATGTTGGCACCCTTTACCAATCTCACTTTAACTGGCGAACCACCTTGTTTTACTCTTTCAGTGGCCCAGTTTTGAAGTTTTACTAACTCATCAAACGTATCAGGAAGGTAAGCTTGTAAAACAATACCGGCTCTAAGGTTTTTATACTTCTCTAATGAGAGAGTTCTGGTAAACGTGTCAACTGTCATTTGAAGATCACGATACTCCTCCATGTCTAAATTCACAAACTTCCAGACACCCGTTTCTTGGTGAATTAAATAGAGCTCGTCATAAATGGTAGATAGTTTTTCTACCAAAAGAGCCACGGAATGCTCATAAGCCAAAGACGTAATTTGAGAATAAATTGTAGAAATCTTAATAGAGATATAATCTACATCATTTTGACGAAGTAAATCTTTGTATTGTTGAATTCTTTCTTCTGCTTCGTTTTCTCCTATTAAAGCTTCGCCAATAAGGTTGACGTTAAGTTGTATACCTTCACTCTTTCTTTGAGCGGCATGTTTGGTAAATCTGCTTTTACCCACAAAATACACAATGGAGTTTGTTACTTGCTGGATTTGTGAAAGCATTAAAGGCATGCTAATAGACGGGAAGTAATGACCTATACTTCTATATAGCTTCACCAGAATACGCTCAAATGAATTAAAAAGCCCCTTGTGGTCCTTTCCTGAATTAAAAAGGCCTAAGACATAGTCTGAAACTCTTTTGTTATTTTTAGACCTAAAGGCTACGTCCATCAATCTGATGAGAAAGTGTTTAGAAGATGGCGACTTAATGATGGGGTCCATTCTGTCGGCAAAATCATTTTTCTCTGTTGAGTTAGAGCCATTTTGAAGTTCCTCTGCCAAAAGAAGAACTTCTTGCATTTCTTTGTTATTTAGCATGTAATGAAATAGCATGCACCATGGAAATGATGCTTTATTGATGAATTGTAATAAAACGCAAATCTAGATTAATTCTTTCGATTTTGAACTTATCAAATTAGAAGAATCAATAGAGATACGGAAGGCATTTCTATCGAGTTGCCATTTTTACTAAAAAATTATCCAGAAAACTACGAACCTTCGAAGAAGATTCTGGTTCATAGCGATTTACGGCTATCATAAAAGCATAAGCTACGCCTTGTTTATCTTTAAAGTAACCAGCGAAAGCCCTGGTGCTTTCTATAGAGCCACTTTTAGCATGAACTCTTCCTCCCGTTCTTTTTTGTCGGTCTTTATAACGTACGCTTCCCTCACGCCCTAAAACAGGAATTGTGTTTAGAAAAGTATCATATTCCTTCTCTTTACTCATTGCCGTCAAAATATTGGTCATGTTTGTGGCCGTAATATAACCTGAGGGAGAAAGCCCACTTCCGTCTTTAGGGTTAAAACCTGCTAGGTCTGGTACACGTTCTGCCCAGTGAGTTTTCAGAGATTTTATAGCGTCATTGAAATTCTCGAAACCGACATCAGCTAAAGAGGCTGTATGAAGAAAAGCGTCTGCATAGAGGTTTATGCTAGAGAAATTACAGTCTTGGCTTAGCTCACCTAGGGTTTGAGAGAGAAACCTTTTGATAAGATGCTTTTCTACTTGCGGACTTGGCAGGTCTGTTGCTAAAGGTGTCAAATGTTTGTCGGCCACCTCTATTCCGTTCTTTTCTAACATCCTTATAAGTTCTATTCTAAAAAGTTTTGCTGGATTCGGAATAGAGCCTTTTACCGGGAAATTCCTTTTTCCTAAGGGCACGGTACCTTTTAAAACTAGTACCTCAGAGTTTGGATTGCTATAAATGTAAACTTGGTCGCCGCTGTTTGACGGTCCGGTTTTTACCAAATTTATTATTTGCCAATCGGGGTCAAAAGGAACTAGACTTTTTACTGAAGAATTGGCTCCAATGGAATTTCCTGGGTTAAAATAAACTTTGAAGTAATTCTCATTAATGTTAAACTTATGAGGGATGGCTCCATAATAATTCCCCATGTCTCCCCATATCCAGGAGTCAGGTGCGTCAAACTCAAAAGCGGTGTTATCATTAATAATAACATTACCGTCAATTTGCTTTATGCCTAATGTGTTTAATGTTTGGAAAATGTCATCCAATACTTGATTATATGGGTTGCGGCCTCTTTCAGAGCCAAAGCTTGGGTCGCCGTTTCCTTCAATGATAAGGTCACCAGTCAATATGTTATTTCTTATTTCACCAGAGTAAAGGATGTCTGTTTTATAACGAAAACTGGAACCAAGTTTATTTAAAACAGTGGCGGTCGTAATCAGTTTTAAAGTGCTGGCGGAGTTAACGCCTTTGTCTTCATTAAAAGAAAGTACAGGTTTATTGTCAGAAACCCGGTGTATAGATGCCGCTACTATACCATGCTCTATTCCATCACTTACCTGAAACCTTTTAAGTTCGGTAAGAAGGTCGCTTTGAATGGCAGAAAATTGAAGTAGAATTAATGCGAAAATTGTCATTTATCAGTTTGATAAGCTTTTGTAATAGGGCTAAATATACTTGTCAAGTCGCACTTTTACTTAAGAATTGAGAATTTATCTAGACTTTAATGGGTCATAACTCCATAATACTTGATACAATAAATAATTTACTAAAACTTAAATCAATACCTTTGCTTTCTTGCAATCCTTCAACAAGCGATAAACAATTTGATGAAACTTTCCTTTTATGGAGCGGCCAGACAGGTCACCGGAAGTACTTTTTTATTAGAACTAGACGACGACTACCGTATCCTTATAGACTGTGGTACTGATTTAAGCGGAAAAGAAAAGACAGAAGAAGAATCTGAGGATTCCTTTGGTTTGTTTCCTTTTGACGCCAGTATGGTAAACCTGGTAATGCTTACTCATGCTCATATAGACCATAGTGGTCAAATTCCTAACCTTTACCGTGAAGGCTATGAAGGACAGGTTTTGTGTACTGAACCTACCTTAGACCTTTCTGAAATTTTGCTTTATGATGCGGCTTCACTTTATCAAAGAAAGCTAAAGGCTATAGAGAAGAATAAAAAGTATTCTAAAAAGAGAAAAGCTATAAAATCAGGGCCATATTATCTTTCTAGCCAGGTTAATCATGCCATGGATAATTTTGTGCCGCTGTCTTATAATAACCGTTTTAAGTTTAAAGATAAAGGTTGGGTTACTTTTCTACCAGCAGGCCATTTACTAGGAGCTGCTCATATTTTATTAGAAGTAGAAAATAACGGAAAAATGGAGACCATTTGTTTTTCTGGTGACGTAGGAAGGCGTAATTATCCATTATTGCCAGACCCTTACCCAGTTCCTGATGTCGACTATTTGGTATGTGAAACTACCTATGGAGATAGGCAGCATGAAGATAATGAAGATGCCGAAAAAAGACTGAAAGAGATTATTCAAGAATGCTGTATTGATGTGCCCGGAAGGTTAATTATCCCAACTTTTAGTGTGGGAAGAACACAGGCACTACTTTATACGCTGAATAAGCTTTATGACAAACATGAAATAGAGCCTATCAAAGTGTTTACAGATAGCCCGTTGGCAAGAAAAAGCACAGAAATACACGAAAAATATAGTAGGTATTTAAATGATGAGGCTAGAGAAATAAAACACTTAGATGATACGCTTTTTGATTTTGAAAACTTACATTATTTAAAAACCAATCAAGAGTCTCAGAGTATTGCTTATCATAATGAAGCCTGCATAATTATATCTTCTTCAGGGATGATTACGGGTGGGAGGATAGAACATCATATAGCGGAAAACATTGAAAATCCTTATGCTACAGTTTTATTTATAGGCTATGCTACGGAAGGAACTATTGGCTACCGTCTCAGAAATAAAGAGATTTCGGAGATTACTATTCGTGGAACTAGAAAAGATGTGAATGCCAATATTAGAAGCACGGATGTGTTTAGCGGGCATGGTGATTTAGAAGATTTGGTACATTTTGCGAAGCAGCAAAATCCAGAAAAACTGAAGAAAGTATTTCTGGTTCATGGCGAAATAGACTCTATGTTAAATTTCAAAACTGTGCTAGAGTCAGAAGGTTTTAAAAACATTGAAATTCCGGAAAAGGGGGAAGTCTTTGAAATTTGATTTAATTTTGAATTTGAAATGTTGCCAAAAGTCTTTGAGGCAACCTTTGTATGCATAAATTGCGTTTAGAAAATAAAGTGAACTTATAATAAAGAATGAGAACATTATTAGAATTTGAAAAGCCAATAGCGGAGCTTGAATCTAAATTGGAAGACATGAAAACCCTGGCCTCGGAAAATAACGTAGATGTTAGCTCGGCTGTAAGAAATCTTTCAAATAGTATAGAGGAGTTGAGAAAAGACACTTTCAGTAATTTGACTAGATGGCAAAGAGTTCAGCTTTCACGTCACCCAGATAGACCTTATTCTTTAGACTATATAGAGTTGCTATGTGATGAGTTTCACGAGCTTCATGGTGATAGAAACGTTAAAGACGACCCAGCAATAGTCAGTGGTTTAGCTAATATTGATGGAAAATCTGTTATGATTATTGGCCAGCAAAAAGGCCGTAAAACTAAAGAAAGACAATACAGGAATTTTGGTATGCCAAATCCTGAGGGCTACAGAAAAGCACTCAGAATGATGAAAATGGCTGAGAAGTTTAATATTCCAATTGTTACTTTGATAGATACTCCCGGTGCTTTTCCAGGATTAGAAGCGGAAGAAAGAGGTCAAGGGGAAGCCATTGCCAGAAACCTAAAAGAAATGATGACCCTGAACGTTCCTGTTATTTGTATAGTGATAGGAGAAGGAGCTTCAGGTGGAGCTTTAGGGATAGGAATTGGGGATAGAGTTTTGATGTTAGAAAACTCTTGGTACTCGGTTATTTCTCCAGAAAACTGCTCTACTATACTTTGGAAAAGTTGGGACTTTAAGGAGCAAGCGGCTGATGCCCTAAAACTTACTGCAGAAGACATGATGGGTTTTGGTCTGGTAGATGATATAGTGAAAGAACCTCGTGGGGGAGCTCACTTAGACTTTGAAACTATGGGTAAAACACTTAAAAAGACCATTTTGTCTGAAATAAAAGCTTTGAATAAGCTTAATCCAGAGGAGAGAATTAGTAAAAGAATTGATAAATTTTGCTCCATGGGAGTGGTAGTAGAGTAAGGATGGGGAATTACAAGGCTGTTCTTTTTGATTTCGGTAATGTCATTATCAATATTGACCCTGAACTTACCTTAAAAGCTTTTTCTGAAATTTCCGGTAAGTCTGTTGCGAGAGTAAAAGACAAACTGGAAATGAGCCAGCTTAATAGAAGGTATGAAACGGGGCTTTTTGAGGATGAGGAGTTTAGAGAAATAGTACGTCAAACCATCGGTTATCCATTTAGCGATAAAGAGGTGGATGACGCTTGGAATGCCCTTTTGCAAGATTTACCGCCTTATAGAATAAGCCTAATTCTAGAGTTGAAAGATAAATATCCCGTTTATTTGCTAAGCAATACCAATAGCATTCATATCAAAAAGTGCGACCAAATATTTAGAGACCAGTTTGGAATACCAAATGTGAAGGCTCTATTTACAAAGGCTTTCTATTCTTACGAAATGGGGCTTTGGAAACCTGATAAAGAAATATACAACACCGTTTTGAGGGATATTGAACAAAAAGCGGAGGATGTACTGTTTATAGATGACAATGCCGCCAATATAGCTTCGGCAGCAGAAATGGGCTTTCAAACTATATTGATGGACCCAAAAAACGACGATGTCATCAATCATTTTAAAATTTAATGAAGAAGCATAAAACGCTTATAATTCAATTAACCTTATTCATAGTAACTGTCATAGTCACCACATTTGCAGGAATGGAGTGGGTAACGGGTAAAACGGTCATAGTAGAAGGCTTAGACTGGGAATTGTTAGAAAAGGGTTTTATCTGGTATGCTTTTCCATTTTTGGCTTTTCTTACGGTGCATGAGTTTGGGCATTATTTTGTGGCCAAATGGCGAAAAGTAAAAGTGACACTTCCGTATTACATCCCCATGTGGATTCCAGGTGTTTCCTTCGGAACAATGGGGGCCTTGATTCGTATCAAAGAAGTTATAAAGACTAAGCTTAATTATTTTGATATTGGTGTGGCAGGGCCTTTGGCAGGTTTTGTGGTGGCTTTTGGCTTTCTAGCTTATGGTTATGCAAACTTACCAGAGAAGGAATTTATTTTTGACATACATCCTGAATATGAGCAGTATGGCGAAAACTATGGAGAATACGCCTATCAGCCAGTTTATGCCTTGGATGAATATGGGAAAGTAGACAGCACTCAGCTAGTAGAGGTAGGGGCTTTTAAGTTAGGAGACAGTATTTTAAGCAAATTGATAAAAGACACCTTTGCTGATGAGAAATTACTACCACACCCTAATGAGTTAATACATTATCCTTTTATTCTTGCGGGTTTTCTAGGCCTATTTTTCACGGCTTTAAATCTAATGCCTATTGGTCAGTTAGATGGTGGACATATCTTGTTTTCCCTGATTGGAGAAAAAAAATTTAATAAGGTTTCACCCGTTCTGTTCACCAGTTTCGTGTTTTTTGCTGGTTTAGGTTTTTATAAAGTAGATGAATTAAACGAGCTGTTTTATAAAGAGGGTTTTCAGGCTCTCTGGAATTTCTTGTTTTATGTGTTTGCCGTTTATGTGTCTTTTAGCAGAGTCACTCCAAACGTGAAAACCAACCTTATCATAGCTTTATCGGTGATATTGTTACAGCTATGTGTTTCTTATTTGTTTCCTGATATAGAGGGTTATTCAGGTTTTTTGGCCTTTTCTGTTCTCTTGGGGAGGTTTTTAGGCATATATCATCCTCCTGTAATTGATAAGAAACCATTAAATACCACGCGAGTAGTATTAGGGTGGATTAGTCTTTTAATTTTCGTACTTTGCTTCAGCCCTTACCCATTTTATTAAATCAGTGATAGCTAGATTCTTCTTTGCCTTATTTAGATGGAAACTTATTGGTACTATTCCAATAGACCTTAAAAAGGGGGTTATAGCAGTATGTCCGCATACCTCATGGCTTGATTTTCCTGTTGGTCTTATGGCCAGGGGAGCTATGAGGCGTAAAATTGGTTATTTGGGTAAAGCAGAATTGTTTAATTCACCAGTTGGCTTTCTGTTCAAATGGCTGGGTGGAACGCCCGTTATAAGAAACGCTAACATGAATATGGTAGAAAGTTACGCCATTACCATTAAAGGTGCTGATGACATGCTTTTTGCTTTGGCTCCTGAAGGAACTAGGAAAAATGTAGCTAAACTAAAAACTGGTTTTTACTACATGGCCGTAGGGGGTGAAATACCGATTATTCCTGTAGGTTTCGACTTTAAAAGAAAAGAAGTAATAATTAGCGAACCTTTTATGCCAACTGGCGATTTTGAAAAGGATATGAAAAAACACTTTGTACCTTTCTTTAAGACAATACATAATGTCAAAAAAGATTGGCTTACGAATTATGAAAATGGCATATTTGCCTGATAATTAATTACAGAACAATTTTAAGGAAGTATTTGAGGGAAATTACCTCAATTCTTACGTTTACTTTCAATGAAAGATACTACCAAATTAATCAAGATACAGACAGAGAGAACACAGCATGGAGAGCACTCTACGCCAATGTTTTTGACATCAAGTTTTACATTTGAAGATGCTGGGCATGGCAAAGCACTTTTCAATAATGAAGTAGAAGGGAATATTTATTCAAGATACTCTAATCCGTCGGTGCAAGAGTTTATTGATAAGGTTTGTATGCTGGAAGGTTTAGAAACTGGTTTTGCCACCGCCTCAGGAATGGCAGCGGTCTTTGCTGGTTTTGCTGCTCATTTGGAGTCAGGCGACCATCTAATTTCTAGCAAAGCTCTTTTTGGTTCTGCTCATCAAATTATTACGCAAATACTTCCTAAATGGGGTATCACGCATACTTATTTGGAAGTTAACGCTACCGAAGAGGACTGGAATAATGCGGTGCAGGAAAACACTAAGATGATTTACTGCGAGACGCCATCTAACCCAGGTTTAGACTTGGTAGACTTAGAAATGCTAGGTAAAGTGGCTAAAAAGCATGATTTGATATATTATATTGATAATTGTTTTGCTACTCCGGTAATTCAAAAACCTGCGGATTTTGGAGCAGATTTGATAGTACATTCCGCTACCAAATTCATGGACGGGCAAGGTAGAGTAATGGGTGGAATCATAGTAGGTACGCCAGAGCGTATGGAAAAAGTAACTTTTTTTTGTAGACATACGGGTCCTGCTCTTTCTCCATTTAATGCTTGGGTACTTTCTAAAAGTTTGGAAACACTACATTTAAGAGTAGATAAGCATTGTGATAACGCTTTAAAACTTGCGGAAGCTTTGCAAGGTTTGGAAGGAGTGTCAAAGGTTAATTATCCTTTTTTAGATTCGCATCCACAGTCGGCTTTGGCTAAGAAACAGATGAAAAGTGGAGGTGCACTGGTAACTATAGATTTAGAAGGTGGCTTTGAACGAATTGTTCGCTTTACCAAATTGTTAACCATACCAAGTAAAACCTCAAATTTAGGAGATACCAGAACTACCATCACAAATCCTAACACCACAACTCACTCAAAAGTGGCTCAGGAGATTAAAGATGAGTTAGGCATTACAGAGGGGCTTATGAGGGTTTCCGTTGGTTTAGAAGATATTGATGATTTAATAGAAGATTTTAAGCAGGCGATTTTAGGGTCGAAATGAGATTCTAGAGTTAAGATTAATGACAAAAGACAAAAGATTTTTCTGGTCAATTGCGAGTCTAGTATCTATTGTCTGAAAAGTCTAAAAAAGGAAAAAATGAAAGTACAATTAACAAGAGTAGATGACGCCTTCCACTTAACGGGCAAGGGCTCATCAGATAGTTTAGTACATATAGATGCCTCTGAAAAAGTAGGTGGGCATAATGCTGGTAGCCGACCAATGGAGCTTCTATTGATGGGCTTGGGCGGTTGTGCCTCTATAGACGTTGTGATTATTTTGCAAAAGCAAAAGCAAGTGATAGAGGATTTCGATGTCATTATTTCTGGAGAGAGAGAGACCATCGAAGGAACGCAAATGTCGCCTTTCAGAAGTATTAATGTGCACTTTGAAGTGAAAGGGCAGATAGATGCTAAGAAAATGAAAAAGGCGATTACCATGTCAATGGAGAAATACTGCTCGGCTACCGCCCAATTCCAGAGTTCAGCTGAGATAACGCATAGTTTTGAGATTTTGAGAGGGTAGGATGTTTGATGTCAGAAGTTATGGATAATTTAACCAACTGAACTAAAAACAAACTGAATGGGAATATTTGGAAACATATTTGGAAGTAAAAAACTAAAAATGATTGACTCTGATTTTGGAGAAATTGAGAGTTTTAGCGTTCGCGGAAATAATGTGGGTTGGAAATTTAAAAAACGTTTTTTGGATTCTGATGTTGAAATTTTAATTGATGGAACTAAAGAAAGTATATCTGAAGATCAAAAAAGGATTTTAAAAAATGCTTTGAATAAAGAGTCGAAAATCAAATCTGAATCTGAAAACGCTTTAAAAGAACAATTTTATAATGCGGAAATGAAATTTGTATCGATTGAAAAACATTTCGACGTGAATAGTATTTCAGTAGGAGACAGTGGATTTGAATTAGCATTTCAGGAAAAAAAAGACCCTTATTATTACTTCAATGTTCATTTTGAGAATAACAAACAAGTTGGTGTTTCTATAGATGGATAATTTAGATCTAAATCATAGCTAATAAGTGCTAACTTAAAAAGTTTGTGCCTTTTTATAAGCCATGTTTCATACACAAACCGTTTCGCGATTATTAAGTACTTTTAATTAAATATAATTTTCTAGCGAAAAAACAACAGACATCAGACAACGAGCAACAGACAAAAAAACAAATGAAACAATACCAAAACCTCCTAAAACATATTCTGGCAGAAGGTGCCATGAAAACTGACCGTACTGGTACAGGTACTAAGAGTGTTTTTGGCTATCAGATGCGTTTCAATTTGCAAGAAGGTTTTCCTTTGGTAACGACCAAGAAGATTCACATTCCATCTGTGGTGCATGAGTTGCTCTGGTTTATTGCTGGTGACACCAATATCAAATACCTTACAGAGAATAAAGTAAGAATTTGGAACGAGTGGGCTGACGAAAACGGTGATTTAGGACCTGTTTACGGTAAACAATGGCGTTCATGGCCAAAACCAAATGGAGGTACTATAGATCAATTAAAAACGGTTATTGAACAAATCAAAACTTCACCAGACTCCAGAAGAATCATAGTTTCGGCATGGAATGTAGGCGAGCTTTCAGAAATGGCTCTGATGCCTTGTCATGCATTATTTCAGTTTTATGTGGCTGATGGCAAACTGTCATGCCAACTATATCAGCGTAGTTCCGATGTGTTTTTGGGTGTGCCATTTAATATAGCCTCCTATGCATTGCTTACGCACATGATAGCTCAAGAATGTAATTTAGAAGTAGGTGACTTTGTTTGGACAAGTGGAGATACACATATTTACACAAATCATTTTGAGCAGGTAAACGAACAATTAACAAGAACGCCAAAAGCATTACCTAAGTTGGTGCTTAATCCTGATATTAAATCAGTCTTCGATTTCAAATTTGAAGATATCAAAATAGAAAACTACGACCCATATCCCTTGATAAAAGGGAAGGTGGCTGTTTAATGACAATTTTGTAATGATTTTGGCAAAAGGCCCAAAACCCCGCCAAACGAATTAAATTATTGATATTTGTTTCTATTAATATATCGCTCCGCTGGAGCTCAAAGGAAAATCAATTATATTTAAATTTCTTACTAACCAAATACTGTTTGAAGGACATTTGTGATTTCGGATTTCAATGTTTTAATCAAATTGATTATGCCAATCGAAATTCCAATTGTACAAGTTTATTTGGTTAATGGTTTTTGGTTCGTTTTTGCCCAAACAAAAATGAATGCCCGTCCCTGTCTGCCGACAGGCAGGCGGCAGGACAGCCAGGAATAAGGTGTAAAACAATAAGGATACTTTAGAGAGCTAAGGTATGATTATTTATATCTAAAAGAACAGTTTGTCATGATTTTGGCAAACACGCCAAAATCCCGCCAAACGAATTAAATTTTGCTATTTGTTTCTATTAATATATCGCTCCGCTGGAGCCAAAAAGAAATCAATTATAATTAAATTCCATACTAACCAAATACTGTTTGAAGGACAGTTGTAATTTCGGATTTCACTGTTTTAATCAAATAGATTATATCAATCGAAATTCCAATTGTACAAGTTTATTTGGTTAATGGTTTTTGGTTCGTTTTTGCCCAAACAAAAATGAATGCCCGTCCCTGTCTGCCGACAGGCAGGCGGCAGGACAGCCAGGAATAAGGTGTAAAACAATAAGGATACTTTAGAGAGCTAAGGT